>JBGPJF010000035.1:0-23549 GCA_041485285.1 Thermoplasmata archaeon
GTCGGGCCGGACGGTTCCAACACTTTTGCGCTCATCATTGCCCTTTACCTCTGCCTCGAAGTCGCTGTGGCCGACTGGTTCGCCGCAAGGCTCACCTCCGACCGCGTCGCTTCCGACTTCGGACGGGGGCTTGCCCGGGATGTCCCGGTCGCGATGGCCCTGTTTGTGACGGTCTTCCTGGGAAGCGGGCTCCTGTTCTAGCCGACCCTCGGCGAAAAGGCGCAAATAGGAGTGGCGAAGATGGCCGTAGCGGTTGCGATGCGTAACCGATTGGCGGAGATCGCCTCGTCGAGCGTCCCGTTCCGGCCCAGTTCCCACGTGAACTGGATCCGAATCGACTGGTCTCTCCTCGATGAAGCGCTCGCAGACGCCGAAAAAACGCCTGAGCAGGTAATGGCGGAGATCTGCGAAGGAAAGTGAACCTTGCTCGATGCCATCGAAACGGCCTGTCGGGATGTTGGGTGGCAGGTAAGGACTGCGCGGGTCTCGATCACCGGGGCGGAGCCCCGGCCTGCCCTGCTGATTCAGCGGGGCCGAATTGAGGTCATCGCGGTCAACGAGGCCAGCTTCATTCGGCTTTGCTGGCTTTTGCAGTTGAACGCCGAGGAAATTGGCCGCATCCGCGGCTTGTCGATCGCCGGCAGGCGCCGTCTTCAGCGGAACCTGGAGCGACTCTGCTCAGATGGGCGCACCGTCGGCTCGATCTTCGAAGAGCCTTTCGACGGCGAGTCTACCCTCGTGGGAGTAATGATCGAGCAGAGGCTGGTTGCGGCCGTATTCGGACCGGAGATGATGCAGCGCGCCGTTGATGGTTTGGTGGAGATTGCTGTTATCGCCCGGCGTGTGGCAAGTGCACTTGCAAACCTCGCCGAGGCGGACGCCGGATTGCCGCGGCGGCCGGGCGCTGCGGGCCCCGACCCGATGGTAGGGTGAACGCCCCATAGAATCCTTTAAGGGGGGCCTGGCACGTCCCGAAGGGGGGACAGCCCATGACTTTGAAGGCATTCACCGACAACTACTCGGACAACAGCACGGAAGCGGGATTCCAGTTTACGTTCAACTGCAACATCTGCAACGAGGGCTACAAGTCGACCTTCATGGCCTCGACGACCTACAAGAAGGGGAAGTTCCTGAGCGGGTTTGGCAAAGTCGCGGGCGCGGCCACGCAGATGGCCGGGACCTACAAGACGGGGATGGCCGTGAGTACAGGGACAAATGTCCTTGGCGAGCGGTTCCATGGGATGAGCCCGCAGTGGCAGCGCGAACACGAGGAGCAGTTCTTCAAGGCGCAGGAGGAGGTCAAGGGGAGTTTCATCCGGTGCCCCAAGTGCACGAACTGGGTCTGCCACAACGACTGGAACGAACGGGCGGGGCTGTGCGTGCGCGAGGCCCCGCGGCAAGCGGTGGAGATCGCCTCGGCGCGTGCGAACAAGATGGTGTCCGACATCCATCAAAAGGCGGCCCAGACCACAGTCTTCACTGGCGAGATCACGGACCAGCAGACGGCTTGCCCGCAGTGCGGGCGGCCGGCGGGCACGGGCAAGTTTTGCGCAAACTGCGGCGCGACGCTCGGGATGGCCAAGTGCCCGAAGTGCGGGGCAGGGGCGCAGCTCGGCGCGAAATTCTGCCCAGAGTGCGGCCAAAAATTCTAGCACGGCAGCGGGGTTGAGCGCACGCCTGGGGCTGCCAAGGGCCGCGCCCGCCAAACGCCCCGAGGCCCCAAGGCCTCCGTCTTCATCGCGACGAGCCTCGACGGTTTCATTGCCCGCGAAAACGGGGACTTGGATTGGCTACCCGTGCCTGGGGAAAGCGACTCCGAGGACTACGGGTACGGCGCGTTTATGGGCCGCATCGATGCGATTGTGATGGGGCGCAAGAGCTTCGAGAAGGTGCTATCGTTTGGAGGCTGGCCTTACGGGAAAAAACCCGTCGTCGTCTTGACGCGCCGGCCGATCCGAATCCCGAAGAGGCTGGAGACGTCGGTTGAAGTCATGTCCGGCACCCCCGCGCGGATTGTCGACATTCTATCCAACCGCGGGCTGCGCCGCCTCTACGTCGATGGCGGCCAAACGATCACCGCGTTCCTTGAGGCCGGATTGATTGATGAGATCGTCATGACACGCGTGCCGGTTATCCTCGGTGAGGGGATCCCCTTGTTCGGCCCGCTCGGTCGGTCGGTCACGCTGAGGCACGCTTGGACGCGGCGGTTCAAGGGCGGCCTTGTCCAGAGCAGGTACAAGGTGGCGCGCACCGCCCCCGCGGGGCGGCGCGGTCGGAAATAGCAGCGCGCCATCTTGGCCCCAAACCGGCCACGGTCAGCGCGCGCGCCGTGCTTGCACGCGCAGCCATTCCTGCTGAACGCGTTCGCGGAATGAACCGCGGTGTTTCCGGTCGGGGGCCCAAAGCATGACGAAAACGGTGGTGACCCATGTTTCGAGGGCATACCAGGTGCTCCAGACATCTTGCCTCAAATAATAGCCGAACAAGAAGAGGACCCAAGCCCCCACCACGAAAAGCAAAGCGGAGAAGGCCAGGAACTGCAGCAAGAACATTCGGAAGGTCTTGGGGCGCGCGCGGGCGTGCCATGAGATCAGGCGCCGTCCACCTCGAAGGGCGGCCTTGATGGTGGGGGACCGGGCCACTGAACGCCTCTTCGTTTCCTACCCATCGCACGTAGAAGAAGTGTCCCGTACCGGCAACCCACTCTTTGCCGTTCGCGATACGCTTTTCCCAACAGGGGGCATTGTCACGGACGATGCCCACCCACCGCGCTGCCGTCCGGCACCTGAGGGCCGCAGACCCCGTGATGCGCCGGGTCATCGAGCGGGTCGGCCCGTGCAAGCTCGACCCGGAGCAGCGGCCCGATGTCTTCCACGCGCTGGTTCGTGCGATCATCTACCAGCAGTTGAACGGGAGCGCGGCGGGCTCGATCTACCGCAAGTTCAAAGGGCTCTACCCGGGGAAGCGCTTCCCGACGGCGGCCGACATCGCGGCCACGAGGGACGCGGCAATCCGGGGCGCGGGGATCTCCCCTCAGAAGCTGTCGTACCTGCGCGACTTGTCGCTGAAGGTGGAGGACGGCACGCTCAAACTGCGCAAGGTGAAGGCGCTCAGTGACGAGGCCGTCGTCGAGCACCTGACGCAGGTGCGGGGCGTCGGGCGATGGACGGCCGAGATGGTGCTCATGTTCACGCTCGGCCGCCCGGATGTCCTGCCGGTCGATGATTACGGGTTCAGGCGTGCGGTCCAGATCGAGTACAAGATGCGGGTACTCCCGAAACCCGAGCGCCTGCGCAAGCTCCCCGAACCGTGGCACCCCTATCGGACCGTGGGCACCTGGTACCTCTGGCAGAGCCTCTCGGCAAGGTGAAGTTTGATAGTCCTGACTGCCCTCCTAAAATGGGGGGGTTCGAGCCGTGGCTTTCCGCATCGAGAGTCCCGCATTCGCCTCACGGGGAACGGTCCCTCGCAAGCACACCTGCGACGGGGCCGACCAGTCGCCGCTCCTCACGTGGCACGACGCGCCCTTCGGCACGCAATCGTTCGCTCTTATCTGCGACCCCGACGCGCCGATGGGTACGTGGATTCACTGGGTAATCTACGCGGTTCCTGGCGTCTCGACGGGGCTCCCCGAAGGTGTGCCTCAAACGCCCACGCTGCCCGACCATTCGCGGCAGGGGACGAACAGCTGGAAAAAGATCGGGTATGGGGGACCTTGTCCGCCGCTTGGCAAGGCGCACCGGTACTTCTTCAAGCTCTATGCGCTCGGCGAAGAGCTTTCGTTGGGGCCGGGAGCAACGAAACAGCAGTTGCAGGGTGCCATGGAAGGCCTAATCTTGGGGACCGCCGAATTGATCGGCCTGTACGCACGCGCTTGATGAGGGTCGGGTGCCCCTGAGCACATACCCGGGGCTTGACGCAAACGTTTCCACCGCTGAGAATCCCGCCGCCCTCAACTTGGCCGCCAATTCCTCCGAGGTTACCAACGAAACGTGCCCCGCAAACCGGTGCAAGAACCGCCCCTGCTTTCCCCGCGGATCAAACTCGAAGATGACGAGCCTCCCGCCTGGGGCGAGGACCCTGCGGATCTCCGCGAGCGCCGCGCCCACATCGTGAAAATGGTGGAGGGAGACGCTCGCGATCGCCCGATCGAACGTTGCATCAGGGAAAGGAATTCGTTCGGCGGTTCCCGCCACAAATTCGAATTGGGGCCTGCGCTTGGCCCCCGACCGCCGTCGACGCTCGTGGGGTTCGAGGACCACCACGCGAGGACAACCGCCGGCGACGGCCTCCACAACCGCGCCGGTCCCTCCGCCAATGTCGAGGAGCGCGTGGGCTGACGAGGCGTCGAGTTCCTGGCGCATCCGCTCGGTGGACCCAGCAAATGCATCGAGCCGGTGTCGTTCGAAGTAGGACGCCATACGGCTCAACCGCCGCTACTTCCGCCCCTTCCCCAGTTTCGCCTCGCGCACGGCGATCACCTCGCGCACCTCGCGTGCGGCCAGCGCGCTGGTGTTCCCGTTGTCAAAAGGCGGGCAGGTCTCATTGACATCGAACCCAACAAGCCGCGGCGCGAAGTGGTCGATGACGGCCTTCACGTCGTGGTCGGATATCCCGAACGGCTCAGGCGTCCCAACCCCCGGCGCAATCGACGGGTCGTGACCGTCCATGTCGATGCTGAGATACAGCGGCCCCTTCGGCCCGAGCGCCTTCTCGGCCCCGGTGATCGCCCACTGGATGCCGTGCTGGTGGATCTCACGCGCGTAGGCCCACCGGAGGCCGAGCGCCTTCGCATCCTTGTATTCGTTCTTCTCGATCGAACGGATTGCGAATTGGTAGATGCTCTTCGCGCCGCAGATGTCTGCGATGCGCCGGGCCGCACACGCGTGCGAGTTCGGCGTCCCGAGGTATTCGGGGCGGAAGTCGAGGTGCGCGTCGATGTACAGGCACTGGAGACCTTTGTGCTTCTGGGCCAGCACCCGGAACACGCCGGGGGCGAGCGAGTGCTCGCCGCCAAGCACGATCGGGAAGGCGCCCGCCTCGACCATCTCGCGCACGTCGGACTCGAGGTCGGCGAGCATCTCCTCGGGGTGGTGGTACTCGCCGATGTTGCCGAAGTCGTGGACGGGCACCTCCGCCAAATCGACGTTCCACTCGTTTGCCCAGGTCTCGAAATTGTAGCTCGCCTGGCGGATCGCGTCGGGGCCGAACCGCGCGCCGGGACGGAACGAGGTGGTGGCGTCGTAGGGGACTCCGAGGATCGAATAGCGCGCGTCCTTCAGCTGGGCGTTGGCATCGGCAAAGGTCCGGTGTTCGCCCATCGCACCACCTGCCGCAGGGGGAGGAAACCGCTCGGCCACTTGAGCGTTTGGAAGCGCGAAGCGCTGGCGCGCCGAGGCGCGATGGCGCCTGAAAGGCTTCTTATCCGGGGCGCCAACTTGGAAGGCGCTCGGGCGCGCGCTTGCGCCCGGACTTCGGAGGCCAGGCCATGGCGATGATGTATTGCCCCCGCGACAACCGGAATGTCGAGGCGGCCCAGGGCTACAACCTCGTCCTTCTCATTGTCCTGCTCATCGTCACCTTCGTCATTGGGGGCCTCATTTACTTCTTTTTGACCTACAGGGACAAGTGCCCCTTCTGCGGGTCACACGAATTAATGGCGCCTCTCGCTACCGGCCCGCTCATGATTGCGCCCGGCATGATGGTGGCGATGCCCGGCCAGCCCTACATGCCCCAACCGATGATGCAGCAGCCAATGCCCCCGCCGGCCGCCACGCAGAACTGCCCGGGCTGCGGCAAGACGATCGTGTGGTACCCGGAGCACAACCGGTGGTGGTGCGCCGCCGAAAACAAGTGGCTCTAGCGGCTAGAAACCCGCCTGCGCCTTCGATGACCCCGCGAGAGCGCCCCCACTTGAGCGACTGGAAAGGCGGAAACGCCAAACCGGCCCGCGAGCGCGCCCCCGGAAGGTTTCATAAGCCGTCGGTTCGTTTGAGGAGGCGACTGGGCAGGAAACTGCCTCAGGAAAACGGGAGTGGAACGCGATGCCGATCATGTTTTGTCCGAGGGACCAGCGGAACGTGGAGACCGTCAAGGGCTACAGTTTGGGGGTGCTCATCATCCTCTTGCTCATCACGCTGCTTGGAGGCATCATCTACTACCTCCTCACGCACAAACCGAAGTGCCCGTTCTGCGGCTCGAGGGACCTAATGGCGCCGGCTGCCGGAGCGGCGGTGATGATGCCCGGCGGAATGGTCGCGGCCATGCCTGGCCAACCGATCGGGTACGCCCCGCAACCGATGATGCAACAGCCGGTGGCCCAGCCGGCCGCGACGCAGAACTGCCCGGGCTGCGGCAAGCCGCTCACCTGGTACGCGCAGCAGAACCGATGGTGGTGCGCGGCCGAGAACAAGTGGCTGTGAGCCGCTTGGCGCGAGGGTGCACGCTCGATTGACGAGTTTGCGCGCCGCCCGAACCGCGGTGTCGAGAAGGCGCGGCCGGCGCTATGTCACGCCGGAAACCTGCATGAGCTTGACCTTGCCAAGGACGCTCATGTACATGCAGTCCTGGCCGGCCTTGACTTTGTCCTTCCACTCCGCTTCGATGGCGAGTTCCATCATCTCGTAGGTCTCGGAGTCCATGATCTGCGCGTGGTCGGCGGTGATCGAGATGATCTGCCCCTTGCGCTTGTCGATCATCGGCACCTGCACCTTGTGGGTGACGGGGTGAACGACGGACCGCTTGCGTTGGTCGAAGATCCCCATGACGTCCATGCGGGCCTTCGCTTCGCCGTGCTTCCCCGGTTTGGACATTTGGATCGAGAGGATCTTGCAGGGCTCGTCGTCGACGACGATGTAGCCGCCTTCGCGCAGCTCGCGAACTTCGGCCTGGGTCCACGACATACGCGATCGCCCGCGCAAAGCGGGAGCCCCTTATAAAGATAGGTGGAGGCCGAGAGGGACTCCATTCGCGCGCGCTGCGCCTCAATGGGTTTAACGCCGCGCAGCGGTTCGCAAGGGCGAGGCGGGCCGGTGGAGTCGGAGCTTGTGCGCATGGCGGTCGCCGTGCGCGATGCCGTAGCGAGGGCCCCACACGACAAGTGGGGCGCGACGGTCGGGATGGGGGCCGACGGCACGCCGACGAAATGGATTGACGAACTTGCCGAGAAGGTGCTGCTCGAGGAGGTGCAGCAGGGCGGCCTTGACGCAAATGTGCTAAGCGAGGAGGCCGGGTTCGTCGACTTGGAGGGCCGACAGCTGCTCGTGGCCGACCCGGTGGATGGCACGCACAATGCGGCCCGGGGGATTCCTTTCTTCTGTGTGTCCTTGGCGCTTGCCAAAGACCGGCTGCACGATGTGTCCGAGGGCGTGGTGGTGAACGCCGCGACGGGCGATGTGTACCATGCCGAACGCGGGAAGGGCGCCACGCTGAACGGCGCGACCATCAAGGTGCGGCCCTACAAGGCCGGCTACGAGACGATTTCGATCTACATGGGGCCCGAGGCGCCGGAGGCCGCCTTCGAGCTTGCAAAGATGCCGCGGCGCGTACGCGGCCTTGGCGCCGCCGCCCTGGAGATCTCGCTCGTGGCAGCGGGCGCCCTCGATGGGTATGTCCAATGGGGCAACCCGCTGCGGTGCACGGACATTGCTGCCGGCGCGCTGATCTTGCGCGAGGCGGGCGGCGAGCTGCACGACTACGCGGGAGCGGTGCTCGACATGCCGCTGAACATGAGCGCCAGGCGCGATGTCACCGCGACCGGCAGTGCCGAGCTCGCGCTGCGGATCCACGAGCACATCCGCGCCTCGCAGGCCGCTGCGCAGGGCCTGCACCACCACGCGAGGCGGGTGAGCGTGTGAGCGCGAGGCGATCGAGGCGCCGCTTCAAGCGCGCCGGGCTCGTGATGAAAGCCTACACGAAGGGGCTCGTCGACCACGGCCACGCGCTGGTGCGGCAGATGGAGCGGGCGGGCCTCGATGTCGTCGTGGACGAGCAGGCGTCCGCCCTTTTCCCGAAGGCCCACTGCGAGCCGGTCGCGGCAATGAACGTGGACCTCATCGTGACCCTCGGAGGCGACGGGACGATCCTGCGCGTGCTCCAACAGAACAAGGCGCCCGTGTTCTCGGTAAACGCCGGGATCATGGGCTTCCTCGCTGAGGCCCCCCTTGCAAGCGCCGAAGCATCGCTTGCGCGCGTACTGAAGGGCGACTTTGTGGAGGATCGGCGGATGCGCCTCCAGCCCAACCTGAACGGGACCCGTCTCCCGGCGTGCCTGAACGAAGTGGTGCTCCACACCTCGACGGTCTCGAAGATGATCCACTTCGAAGTGACGCGGGGGGAGTCGATGGTCGAGCGGATCCGCGCGGATGGGCTGATCGTGGCCACTCCCACGGGGTCTACCTCCTACAACCTCTCGGTGGGCGGGCCGATCATTGACCCCGATGTGCAGGCCTTCGTGCTTTCGCCGATCGCGCCGTTCACGCTCAATTCCAGGCCGATCGTGTGCCCCGCGGACGCCGAGATGCACGTGCGGATGGTCGCCGACCGAGGCGCGAAACTCGTGCTCGACGGGCAGGTCGAACAGCCTTTCACCGCGCGCGACACGCTGACGGTGGCCCGCGCGCCGCGTGACGCCGTGTTCCTGCGCTTTTCGCGGGACTTTTACCGGCGTCTCCACGAAAAGCACTCGATTTCGCAGTAGGAGAGGCAGTGATGGTCCGCCTCAAGGTCAACAAGGGCGAGGAGCTCGCGAAGGTCCCGCCGACATCGGCCTTCGCCCTTGGGCGGGGCCGGTCGACGGCCCGGGCGAAGATGGCGTTCGGCCAATCCGCGCACTCGATCCGGCGGGACGTGCTCGAAACCGTCATTGGGGCCGCAAAGAACGCGATGCCCCACGAGTTCGCGGCGACGATGCGCGCGAGGGACGGCGTGATCTACGAGCTCGTCTTCGTGCCGGGGACGATTTCCGGCCACACCTCGGCCCTGATGAGCTTCTACAACTTGCCGCCGGATCCCGAGATCGTTGGGTCGGTGCACTCGCACCCTTCGGGGAATTACAATCCGTCGGATGCGGACCTGCAATTGTTTGGCAAGCACGGCACGACGCACATCATCATCGGCTTCCCCTTCACGCCGGGGACATGGAGAGGTTATGATGCGACGGGCGCTCGGCGCAAACTCGAGATCGTTGCCTGAAGGCGGGGTGGACGCGATGTCGGCCCCCCCTCCAGAAACCATTCAGGCCACCCCCGGAAAACCGGGTCCGACCCCCTGGTGGCTCCTACTGATCCTCGCGTTTGCGGTTGGGTTCCTCGTTTACGTGGTGGCAACCGTGAATTTCATTTGGCCCTTGACGGGGGCTAAGCCTTGGCCGAAGATCGAGAACCTTTTCATGGCCGGTGTGCTCTTGGTTTTGTTCGGGCTGTTGATGGTGTCCTTCCTGTTGAAGGCCAGGAACCAGCGCCGACAACATCAGAGGTGGAAGGCACTGCAGGTCGGCCGGAGATAGAGAAACTGCCAAAGTCGGCCCCTTAAGGGTTTGCCACGCGCGCCAACCAAGTGGCGAGCCGCTCCATTGAATCAAGCGGGATCGTGTGCCCCGACGAGTGCTCGATCCAGGTCAAGTCCGCGCCGCTGTAACCAATCAATGGCGCGAAGCCTCTGGCCAGGCGAAGGGGAGCATGAAGTCGTTCGGCACGAGGGATAGGAAAATGGGGGGCTACCTGGCGCGGTCCAGGGGCGCCGGAACCGCCAGCCCTTGGGACAGGTTGCGCCTGCTAGTAAGTCTCGACCGCCAGACCCGGAACGCGGATGAACGCGGTGTCCCGCGTGAGCAAAACCTTGCGGTGAACGCGGGCGCTAGCGGCAATGAGGAGGTCCACGGCCCCGGCCCTGACGCCTCGGCGCATCAATTCGGCACCGAGCTCACCTGCATCCCCGACCACCGGCGAATCGGCGGGAAGGAGGTCAAGTCCGCCGAGCAGTTCCAAGGCCTTCCGCAGATAGACGCCGCCTCGGAAATGGGCGCCCATGAGCACCTCCGTCGCCGCGGGAGCCGCAATGGAGAGCCTCTCCCCCGATGCCTCGAGCTCGGCGGCCTTTTTCACGGCCGCCGGGTCGGCGGCGAGCAGATCGACCAAGAAGCAGGAATCCAGACACCGCGCGCTCATGGCTTGTCACCGCCGAGGAGCTGGTCCATGCGGCGGCGATCCAACTCACGGCCCGTCCGGATTGCAGAGCGAATGCGCGCGAGGTCCTTGCGCGGCATGTCCTTCCAGGCGCCAGCGAAGCTCGTAAGGGGAGCGGCTGCGCCGCGCAGGCGCAGGACGACGTCGCTAAAGGTCTCCCCCGGCCGCTTCTCGCCTTTGAGGAATTCGTAGGCCTCGTCGCGCAGCACGACATTCTTGGAGCCCATTCTGACCAATATAGCCAATGCATTCATTGAATATAGTCATTGGGGACAACCGACACCGCGGGTCGCCCTGGCTCGCGCGGCGGCGCCGCTCAGTGGGTCGACGTCCGGGAGAGCCATGTGGATAGCCGCTCCATCGAATCAAGCGGGATCGTGTGCCCCGACGCGTGCTCGATCCAGGTCATGTCGGCGCCCGCCTTGACCAGCCGGTCCCGCGTGGCCTCGGCCCACGCGAAGGGGAGCATGAAGTCGTTGGGGGCGTGCGACTGAAAAACGGGGAGCCCCTTGACGCGCGACAGCGGCGCCGGCAGCAAGTCGTCCTTGGGCAGGTAGCCGGAAAGCGCCGCGGCTCCAACGAGCCCCGGCAGGCGCAGCGTCGACAACACGAGGGCCATCAGCGCGCCCTGCGAGAAGCCGAGGTAAACCGTGGGCGATGTTGCGTAGGTCTCGCGGATGTCCACGAGCGTCGCTTCGAGCTTGCGGATTCCGGCGGCTAGGGTCGTCTCGTCCGGGCCGCCGCCTTGGAGGAAGTGGTACCACGCGTACCCGCCCCCCTGGAATTCGATGGGCGCGCGGATAGAGACCGCGTTCCACCCGCGCGCGACATAGTCAACGATGGGGGGTAAGTCGTTCTCGTCGGCGCCGCGGCCGTGGAGCAGGACAAGGAGCGGCGCCTCCCTGGATTTGCCGGGGACCTCCTCGTAATAGAGGGGTTCGGGGTCGGCCATGCGTAGCGGCCCCCTCACGCGTCGAACTTGAGGTCGGACCCGACGCCGGGGTGCACGATGCGCTCCGATTTGGGCGTCGGACGCTTGACCGCGGGCCACTTGCCGGGCTGGGGTTCGGCACCCTCGAGGGCCACCGGCAGGGGCGACTTGTCGTTGACCGCGATCTTCGAGGGCCTCCCGCGGACGTTCACGGCGAATTCAATCGCAATCCCGTTCGGATCAAACGTGTAGATGGAGTGGCAGATGCCGTGGTCAACGGCATCCGAGACTTCGAACCCCGCGGCGTCGAGCTTGTCCTTGATGAGCCAAAGGTCGTCGTGCGTCTTCACGCCGAACGCGAGGTGGTCGAAGCCGAAGGGGCCGACGACCGGCGCGCCGTGCGGCTTGCGGGGCGGCTCTTCGACGTCGGGCCACTCGAAGAACCCGATCGCGTTGTGTTCGTCGATCTCGAAGAAGTAGTGGCGAAAGCCGGGCTCGCCCATGGCGGCGGCGAGGCGGAAGCCGAGGAGGTCGCGGTAGAAGCGGACGGTCTTCTCCATGTGGTTGGTTGCCATTGCGATGTGGTTGATCCCGTTGTACGCGACGCGGCGCTCGCTGCGCACAACGGGGGCGTCCTTGGGGGGAGCCGTTGATTCAGGGGAGATGGGCGGCATGGCCTTTCCTTGCCCGAGGATTCCCTTGGGAGTAGATATTGAGGACGGGTGGCGCGTTCCCGGGACCAGCGCAAGAGCGTCGAGGCGCTACCATCGCCCTGGCGGGGCCCTGTTCGACAATCTTATTTCATCGAATAGCACAGAGTAACCTGAGATTATGCCAAAGGCGGTCGTCGAACTATCGGACCACGCGAACCGGATCGTGAACGTCGTCAAAGCCAGGGATGGGCTCAAGGGAAAGTCTGAAGCGATCGAACGAATCGTGGAGGAATACGAGGAGAAGATTCTCGACCCCGCTTTCCGGCCGGAGTTTGTTGAGGAGATCCTGAGGCGCAGCAAGGGTGTCGGCCGTAAGGTCCGGTCGGTCGACGAGATCCTGCGGTGAACGCGATGGCGTGGTCCCTAATCCTCCTCCCCGAGTTTGAGCGGGAATATGCGAAGCTGTGCGGTTGAAACGCGGGATTCCGGCGGGCGGTGGACCGCAAGATCGAACCGGTACTGCTCAACCCGCTCCACTACAAGCCTTTGCGGGCGCCGCTTACTGGGTTTCGGCGAGTTCATGTTGGGGGGTCTTATGTGTTGATTTTCCAGGCCCTTGAGGCCGAGCAGGTGGTCAGACTCGTGGCGCTCTCTCACCACGACAGCGCCTACCGAATCTAACCCCCGCCAGTGTTTCACCGTGCCCCTTATACGGGCTCTTACCATTCAAGAACCGATGAGTCTCCCCGGCCGCATCGCCTGGGTCACCGGCGGCGGCCGCGGCATTGGCCGGGCCTGCGCGCTCGCCCTCGCACGCGAGGGCTGCGCCGTTGGCATAAGCGCTCGCACCGCGCCGGAGATCAACGCCGTCGCTGACGAGTGCCAGGCGCTCGGGGCCCGCTCGTATGCTTGCGCATGCGACGTAACCGATTCTTCGCAGGTTGCCAAGGCCTACAAGGAAGTTTCGCAGACCCTTGGCGCCCCCGACATTCTCGTGAGCAATGCGGGTTGGGCCCAGAGCGCGCCATTCCTCAAGGCAACGCTCCAGAGCCTCGACGACCACATGCAAGTGAACCTCCACGGCACCTTCCACGCCGCGCAGATCGCGCTTCCCGCGATGCTCGCCAAGAAGTGGGGAAGAGTCGTCGTTGTCGCGAGCGTCGCCGGCAAGATCGGCGTGCCCTACACCGCCGCCTACACGGCGAGCAAGCACGCGGTCGTCGGGCTTTCCCGCGCGCTGGCGGCGGAATTCGCGGACAAGGGGATCACCGTGAACGCGGTGTGCCCGGGCTATGTCGACACGCCGCTCACGGACACGAACATCAAGATGGCGGCGGAGCGAACGGGCCAGAGCGAACACGAAATGCGGAAGAGGTTCGAGGGGTTCAGCCCCCAGGGACGACTCACAAAGCCCGAGGAAGTGGCCCACGTAGTCACCTTCCTCTGCCAAGAGGCCGCAGGGAACATCAACGGGCAAGCCATCACGGTCGACGGGGGCGCAGTCCAGTGGTAGACATCAAGAAAGTCAACCCGAAGGGGCTCGGCCCCGCCATCGGGTATTCGCACGGCGTGCGCCACGGGAACACGCTACATATTGCTGGACAAATTGGCGGGTCCCCGAAGGGAGATGGCACCTGGACGGTTGAAGAGGGCTTGGCGGCCCAATTCGAGAAGGCCCTGCGGAACGTTGTGGAAGTCGTCCGTGAAGAAGGCGGCTCGCCCAACTCCATCGTCGAAATGGTCGTTTTCGTCAAGGACATGAACGCTTACCGCAAGGCGAGGAAAGAGATTGGCCAGGGGTGGAGGCGCGTGATGGGTGGGCACTACCCGGCGATCACGATGGTGGAAGTCACGGACCTGTTTGAGCCGGGGACGCTGCTCGAGATCCGCGCGGTGGCCGCGTTGGGGTGAGATCGATGAGCGGGCTTCGCCAAAAAGCCGCCAAAGTGCGGGCGCACCACGACAAGGTGCCGACGGGAATGAAATACCGCGAGGAAGCGGGGATTGCCGAGATCACGCTGGCGCGGCCTGAGCGCCTGAACGCGATCACCTTCGAGATCTATGCGGGCCTGCGCGACCTGTTCAAGTCGTTCCAGTCGCGCAAGGACATCCGTGCGGTGGTGCTCACGGGCGAAGGGCGAGCGTTCTCGAGCGGCGGCGATGTGAATGAGATCATCGGGAAGCTCCTGGAAATGGACCGCCACGAGCTGGGCGAATTCACGGAGATGACCTGCGATGTGGTCGAAAACATGCGGGGGTGCCCGCAGCCCATCGTGGCGGCGCTGAACGGCACGGTCGCCGGGGCGGGCGCCGCCCTTGCCGTGGCTTCCGACATCCGCATCGCGACGCCGGATGCGAAGATTGCGTTCCTGTTTGTGAAGGCCGGGCTTTCCTCGGCTGACATGGGGGCGTCGTTCCTGCTGCCGAGGATCATCGGTCTCGGAAGGGCCTCGGAGCTACTCCTTACGGGCGATTTCATCGACGCGAAGACCGCCGAGCTTTGGGGACTCTACAACCGGGTCGTCCCGGCTCAAGACCTTCTCGCCCAGGCGCGGGCGCTCGCGAAGAACATCGCGGCCGGGCCGGTTCTGGGACTTCCGGCAAGCAAACAGGCGATCAACGGCCAGTTGCGCGTTTCCCTGCACGAGGCCCTGATGCAGGACGCAAGACTCCAGGCTGACCTCATGACGCACCCCGACTTTCAAGAGGCCTTCGACGCATTCCAAGCGAAGAGGCCCCCCAAGTTCGGGGGAAACCCTTGAGGTGAGGCGGTGGGGGCGGCAGACGACTCGGGCGCACCCTTCTTCGAGCCGCGGCACGACCGCCTCCTGAGGCAGAGCCGGGCAATGGCCCTCAAGAAGCTCGAGCCCCTAAACCGTCTGGCCGAAACCGACCGGGACTTCGCCTCGCGCAAGGCCGTCGCCATCCTAGCGCGGGAGGGCCTCCTCAAGTTGCTGGTTCCGAAGTCCTACGGGGGGGCGTCGCCCGCCATCGACCACCGCGCGATGGTCGCCGCGCGCGAGGGCATCGCCTATGCGAGCGCCGTGTCCCACTCCGCCTTTGCCGTGCAGGGGCTGGGCGCCCTGCCGATTGCGATCGCGGGTTCCGAGGAGCAGAAGCGGGAGTGGCTGCCGAAGGCTGCAACCGGCAAGGTCGTCACGGCGTTCGCGCTGACGGAACCGGATGCGGGCAGCGATGTCGCCGCGATCACGACACGCGCCAAGAAAACGAAAAACGGTTGGTCGCTCACCGGCACGAAGACATTCATCAGCAACGCGGGGATCGCGGACATCTACACGGTCTTCGCGAAGACCAAGCCAGACCTTGGCCACCGCGGGATCAGCGCGTTTCTCGTGCGCGCGGGCAAGCGCGGGTTCAAGGTCGAGCCTCAGCAGATGCTCGCGAACCTGCCGATTGGGACGCTGAAGTTCAAGGACGTCAGGCTCAGCCACGACGACCTGCTTGGGAAAGAAAACGACGGCTTCTACACGGCGATGCGGACGCTCGATTCGCTGCGGCCGACCGTTGCGGCGGCGGCATGCGGCGTTGGAAGGCGGGCGCTCGATGAGGCCGTCGCGCGGGCCAAGTCGCGCAAGACCTTCGGTCAGCCCATCGGGCAGCACCAAGGGATACGGTGGATGCTCGCCGACGGGGCGGTTTCGCTGCGAGCGGCGAGACTCTTGACTTACCGGGCGGCGTGGCTGAAGGACCAAGGCAAAGAGCGTGTAACGGTCGAGGCCGCGGAGGCGAAGCTGTTCGCTACGGAGACGGCGCAGAATCTCGTTGATCTGGCGCTGCAGGTTCACGGCGCGTCCGGGGCGGTGCGCGATTCGCTGACCGCGCAGATGTACCGGGAGATTCGTGCGCTGCGGGTGTACGAGGGCACGAGCGAGATCCTGCGCCAAGTCATTGGGTCAAAACTCCTCCACGACCGTCCATAGGGCCGAGCCTCCAGACAAACGACCCCGGACCGTGGGCGAGCGCTCGTCAATCGGGTGGGCTTCACGGGCATAAACCGGGGCGAAAGGCATTTCAAGGTGGCGAGTCCGCTGGTTCCGTCTAGAAGGGCGAGGCGCAGGCGAACAGCCAATGCCCGGGCGGTGGAGTTCCCCTTATGAATCCCTATCTACGCTTTGTCCTGCTTGGCGCGGGATTTCTGGCGGGAATTGCGGTGTGGTGGGGTTTTCCCGGGACGGCCATCGCGTTCACCATCGTCGGCGACCAGCCAATCGACACGGTCGCGACATGGACGGCGTCGGGGAGCCCGTACGTCCTAATCGGGAACCTCACGATCGGCCCTAGCGGCGTTCTTGACGTCCAAGCGAATGTCTCGGTTGAGGCGACCGGAGACTTCGCCATCCTTGTTGATGGGACGCTCCGGGCATTGGCCCCCTCGGGCCCGGTTTCGTTCGGATTGGCACCGAACGCCACAACGCCCGATTGGGCGGGAATCCAAGGCCGTCTAGGGGCGACGGTGTCGCTTGCCGGCGCAGTAATTGACAAGGCCCGTGTGGGAGTCGAGTGTTCTGGGTGCAACCGACTGACGCTCATGGACATTAACATCTCAGGTGCTGGCGTAACGGGCCTTCGAACTATTGACACTCCGAACATTTCACTCGGCGACATCTGGATTCAGTCCGCTGGGGCCGCTGCCACTTTTACGAATGCGACGAACCTGAATTGGAGCGGCTCGTCCACGGTGGCCGGGACCGACGGCGTTAGGATTGCGAACTCCACGGGAGTCGTGCTTTCGGGCATCCGCGCCGTTGCAACCGCGGGGGGGGCGCTCAACCTTGACCGCGCTTCGAATACCTCGTGTGTCGACCTCCGCCTCAACGGTTCCAGTCCGAGTTCGATCATGGGCGTCACTAATGTGACGCTATGGCAATTAATGATCGAGAGGGCGGGTGTGTCCCTGGGCAACTCGAGCACGGGAGTTACGATCCATGGATTCCGGATTGAGGCGGTTTCAGGGCGTGCCGTCCAGGCCAACGTTGCGGCGACGGTATTACTGTTGGACGGCTTCATTGGAGCGGGCTCCAGTCAGGCCCTTTACTTCCGAAACACCCAGGGCTTGCGCATCGAAAACGTCTGGATCGATGCAAGTCCGCTGGGCGTGTACCTCGAAACAACCCAAGATGTGTTGCTGGAAAACGTCACCATAGTGGCCGGCGGGACGGGGGTCTTGGCGATGGCTAGCGTCAATCTCCAATTGCACGGCTCAACTATCGTAAACGGCACCGGGTACAGTGTAAGCCTCGACTCCGTGGATCAATTCACAGCATGGGGGAATAATTTTGTCGGCTGCGCGGCCGGCGCAAAATCGAATGGCGGCTCAACCAGCGCCTGGAGTTCGGGGGGAGTTGGGAATTTCTGGTTTCCCGCGAATCTGACGGACTCGGACGCAAATGGCATCGGGGACCTTCCGATAGATGTCCCGGGGAGCTCCGGAGAGACGGACAATTATCCCGCAATGCTCGCGTTTTGGAACACCCCCCCGGGCCTTGCGGGGCTCGTGCCGCTCTCGGGCCCGGAGGACGCCTCCGTGAACGTGAGCGCCGACCTCGATGACCTGCTCGGAAGGCTCCGGCTCACGTGGACCGTCGGTGGCGACGCCGCTGTGATCGAAGCCGCCGGTCACGAGGCAACGCTCGTGTTTCCCACGCCCGGAATCGTTTTGATAACGATAAGGGCCACCAACCTAGCAAACCTAACGTCCATGATGGTCGTCCCATTCCGGGCCGTGGATAGCACGCCCCCGGCCGCGGTGTGCGCGGGTCCTGCCTACGCGGATGCAGGCACTGCAGCGCAGTTCTCGTCCCAGGATTCCACGGATAACGATCCGTCCCTGTCGGGGCCGCCCGTGACGTCTTGGGCGGCGCGCAACGCCTCAGGGGTGCTTGTCGCAGGAGCCAATAACAGCACCACCTTTAGTTGGATTCCGCCATTCCCTGGCGCGTATCAGGTCACCTGCACACTAAGCGACTTGACCGGGAACACGAACAGCTCCCAGATTCCCTTTGTGGCTCGCGATGTTCTCCCGCCGAGGATGGGGGCCCGAGACACCCTGGTTGTGAATGAGGATGTGCCGTTTGGGGTAAACGCTTCCGCGGTCACCGACGACGATCCGGAATTCAGCAACAGCGGGTCCATTCGGTGGGTGCTGTCAATCTCCGGCGCGACCCTGTTGGACAGGAATGGATGGTCGTTTGCGAGCCTGTTAGCGGAGCCTGGCCGCTACAACCTTACGATCGTTGCCTGCGATCAAGCAGGCAACTGCGCGAATGCAACGGGGCTTCTGGTTGTGATCGACACAACCCCTCCCGACGTGAGTGCGGTCGGCACCTTCCAAGTAAAGGCCGGAGCGCCCGCCCGGCTCGGGGGAGAGAATGTAACTGACAATGACCCAGGGTTTCCCAACGGAGCATCCTTCTCATGGCAAATTGACAATGGATCTGGTCCCTTGAACCTTGGTGGGGTCTATGTCGTGGTCCTCTTCGAGGCTCCCGGAGTTTACCGCGGCACCCTGACAGCGACCGACGCGAGCGGGAATGTCGCGTCGGGGCCCTTCGAGGTGCATGCCCTGGACCAAACCGTCCCGGACGTCGAGCTCGATGTGCCGAGGGCGGTGGAACTTGGCGAGGAGGGGGTCTTCGATTGTTCTCGCTCAACGGATTCCTCGACCCCGCTAAGTGCCGTCTGGGACTTTGACGACGGGTCAGCTCCCGTTGCGGGCCTGCGTATAGTGCATCGGTTTCTTAGGGTGGCAAATCTGGCCGTCACGGTCACGGTTGCGGATGCAGCGGGCAACGGCCGGTCATCCACATTTGCGCTCAAGGTAGTCGACACCAGGGCCCCTTCGATTCTGGTTACCGAACCAGCCGGCGGCGAACGACCCCTTGGTGTGGCGGTTGGCCAGCGAGTTTCGTTCTCTGCCATCGCCGAAGATCTTTCGGGACCCGTGTCCGTGGTGTGGGACTTCGGGGATGGGGAGTCCCAAGCCGGCAAAAATGCGATGCACGGGTACTCGGCTCCCGGGACATACGTCGTCAACATCACAGCGCGCGACGCTTCGGGGAACTCGAACAGCACCCTGCTAGAAGTGACGGTCGCGGCCCCCCCACAGGGCTACAACTGGCTTCTTCCCGCCGCTTTGGTTTCCTTTGCCGTCTTTGGGGTGGCCCTCTTAGCGTGGCGTCGGAGCCACCCTAAAGCGGACGAGGCACAACGCCTTCCTAGGCAATAGGGGGCCATCGAAAGCCGTTTGCGGGTCGCCTTGCATGGATGCAAACGCGCGGCCCCGGCCGCCTATTTCGGGGGCCCCTCCGTATTCCCGCTAAGCGCCAACCACTCCACTTCGAAAACGGTTCCCGTGAGGCCTTCGTCCCAAGAGAGGAATTCAACTTGGTATTGGATCCAACGGTCGGAGCCGTCCGCGACCGCGCTAAGGGATCTCCAGCAGGGACAATCGAAGTATGAGTCCTGAGTGCCATCAGGTCCAACCCAGTCCGATTGCAGCATTTCCTCTGCCGTCGAGCCCACGCGCACCTGGAGATGCACGAGCGTGTCGCCAGGCATTTCAGCCGCGAAACGGAGGTCTGAAAGGTGGAGGCCCGCGGGGATCTGAGCGCCGAACGAAGTGTACAGCGCGGTGCTTGGGTAGCCCTCCTCTGATTCGACCGTTGATATCGCGCCGCTGCCGACGGCCACAATGTTCGTGTCGTAGTCGCCCAGTTCGAAGTCTGCGTCGCTTGTATCGCCTCCTCCGACCGCCACTGCCCATTGGTCAACAAACACCCCTTCACCGCACGTCGCCGCGTCCGATACGAATCGGAGTTGAACATAGCGCATACCGCCGACGGCGCTCCCCAGGTCGTATACGCGCTGTTCCCATTGCCCCGCACCTTCTTCCTCGAGTGAAGCGTCCAAGGAAAGGGTCTCGAGGGTGGTCCAGGATTGCTCGTCTTCCGAGACCTCGACCGCTAGATAGTCGGCCGCGTTCTGGACGTCCATCCAAAGCCAGAAAGACATTGATGCCGAAGAGGCCCCGTTGAGGTCGACCATCTTGCGTAGGTAGCTGTTTTGGTTTGCGTCGTAACATCCGCTGGAGCCCGCAACGCGTTCACTGATTGTGCCATCATGTCCCAATTCGGCGGTATCCTTCCACAGCGCAATCCCGCTCTCGGAATTCTGGTCATAGGAATAGAGGGCCGGGAGGTAGACATCCCCGTCTTCGGAGTACCCCGTGTCATCTCGCGAGTAGGTGAAGGATACGTCCATGCCCGTGATGTCTCGGCCAAGATAGTCGGCCTGGGAGATCTGCTGCCTCAGCTCATAGGTAGAGACCTCCTCCGGATCGAAACCAAGAGCGAGTTCGCTGCTGCCGCCCGGGAACACCGGGGCTGCTGACCTTTGACCATTCGCTGTCTGGATGGAAGCAGAGTTCACCGCAATGCCAACGACCCCGCTCTCCAATGAACATGCGAGTGTCAATGCCTCATTGTTGTCCGATCGATCCTGGGCGGCCGACGTTGCCGCGACGCTTTTCCAAGCATCGCAAAGCTTGAACAGGTCTGCAATCGTTGCGCTAGAGGTCTGCGCGCCCTGCCCGCCGTGCCCGTCGCTGATGATCATCGAACCAGCGTTCCGCCCTGTGATCCCCAAGCTATTTCGGCCGGCCGTTGGGGTGTAGGTGTAGGTTGCACCCGCGAGGACATCGTCTCCGTTGGCCCACGCGCCTTCCTTCAGTTGGACGCCCGCGGCAGGGTCCACTTCCGTGTCCCACCCCCACTGCTGCGTTCCGGCCAGGAACTCGTAGTGCTTCAACGCTACCGTTACCCCTGGTGCCGGCGCCCCCCCTATGTTCTTGGTGCTGAAGTCAATGTCGAAGCTGCTGGTCCCGCTCGGCTGCGACGTTGGTCGGAGAGCCATGACCTCCGGATCGGGGTTTCTCCCGTGGAACATGCTCCATTCAAAGGTTGCAATCCGTGAGTGGAGCGGCCACCCGGCCGCCCAAGTGCTTTCTTCGGTCGAAGCGCCGGGCGGCCTCTCGTAATGCCATTTGTAAACGGATCCCCCTTCGTCCTTGCAATACTGTATGGTGAGATCGGCCGATGCTTCGAGGGCCTCGAAATTGTGAACGGTGTCCCCTTCCTCGTTAGAAGCGTTCTGTCCAACGGGTGCGTAGTCCATCTTTGCAAATGGGATTGGCAAATGGAGGATCGCATTTTCGGTCGTGGCGAATTTTGCCATCGCGCGACTACTTCCAACGGCGGCTTGTGTGCAATCATCGACGTTATCCAGGGAGAGGTCGAAAGAGCATATCCCCGCCCCGGGGTCGTTATCCGGGCGGAAGATCTCTGTCCATGAGAGTGCGACCTTCCAAAAACCATCGCGATCCAGATAATCCATCCGCTTCGCGGGGGCCTGCACGTTGCAGACCTCCGTTTGGAAGTTTGAGCTAGTGGAGAGCCCGCTTCTGAAAAAGTACTCGGTGTTCGAGGTCCTGGGATTTTTGTATTGGAGGAAGAAGGTCCCCGTCCATGTAGATTCGTCCGCGCTCCTCCCACCCCCCACGTACAAGACCGCGTTTCTGGTCCCGAGCGTTGGAGGGCTCCCTGCATTGACGTCGAAAAAGGAGGCAGCGCCCCAAATCCAACCGGGAGGCATCCCCGCCCCCACCCCTTTGTCAGCATAAACGTGGAACCTGTCGGTGTCGAAATTCAGAGTCGTGACCCGACCGCCGTCATTGGTTTGGATGAACCTGGTGGGAGTCTGAGTCTTCGAATCGATTTACCAGACGACCGCGTCAACGAACGGATTGATGCTAGTTCCGCTTTGGAAAATGTTTCCAGCGTTCAGACCGACGTCCGGGGGGGACACCGTCGTGTCACGCTCAAAATTCAGCTCGAACTCGACCTTGTCTTCGTCCCCATACTCATAAGGCAATTCGTAAGTTTGAACGCGGTGACGGGCAGACGACTCGACCAAAGCTCCCTGATCCGTGTCGATCTCAATCTTGACCGTGGTCTTCACCTTGCTGGCGTTGGTCGTTGAATCCGTCTCGATGTAATTGTGCGACGCGGATTTTGCGCAGTTCGCCTGGCCGTCCGGACACATCCAAACGTCGGTCTCGCCGGTGCCGTGCGAGAACAGCTCGAGGTCATGCTTTTCGATGAACGTCCGCCGCGTTTCACCGACCATGATTCCAAGCGCTACGTAAACTCCAGTGCTGGGCTCCCCGTTGCTTTCTCCATCCGCTTGGTCGTCAAAGAACGGATTCACCACCATGATGGTGATGAAATAATTCTCGCTCACTTTGTCCCACGCGTTCGGTGTCATTCCGTCGATCTCGCCGATCTTGAAGTACCACCATTCAATGTATGATTTGCATTTGGGGCTCGGGTTCGCCCCCCCACAATTCCACCCTGAAGTGTCGAATTGGTACTTGTAGTCCGCCACGGTGGATTGGGTGTGGGTCGTGGGCATGTTCGCGATCGCCGGCTGCCCGATCAGAAGGGCAGTCAAAGAGCTCGCGACCAGCATTGCTACCATTAGCAGAGACCTTGTGCGACGCATTTTGGATTCTCCAGCCCTTCGATATTGATGCCCGCCCGATATGCCTTTCGGTAACCCCGCCGCTCGACCGCTAACCGTAGGCCCTCTAATAGCCAGAGGCAGCGGAAGAATTCGCCCGCGGCCGAACCTTGCAGCGCGGACCGCCAAGGTCCGGTTCCCCAATCAGCTGGCCGTCGATGAGCCCCGAACCGCCAATGGCGTGGTTCCTCCCGTCGAGTCGCCCTTGACTTCTGCGCGAGCAGCACTGGGGTGGCGTTAGATTGTCGCCATCGGGCACGTTGCGGTTCGGGTCGCCGGGCTACCCCTTCGCTACTTGTCGTGGCCCAAAGATCAAGGACAACAGCGCGTCACCGTCGAGGCCGCCGAGGCGAAGCAATTCGCGGCGGAGACGGCGCAGAAGTTGGTCGACAAGGCGCTCCAGGTGCACGGCGCATCGGCGGCCATGCGCGACTCCGTTAGCGCGCAGATGCACAGAGAGATTCGCGCGCTGCGCGTCTATGAAGGAACGAGCGAAATCCTGCGGGAGGTTATCGGATCGTCACTGCTGCACAGCCGAGGATGAGTGGCCCCGCGCCTCCGACGGCGCTGGCCTTGCCCGATGGAGAAGCGTTCAGAGCCGCCCACCGTGAACCCGCGCCGGATCGGCGCGAAGCGGTTGCCTCCCCCGAACGCTTCGAAGCCCTGCCAACCGTCAATCCTCGCGTTCTTTCACTGGCGGCAACCCTGTTCGGCCTGGGGTTCCTCCCATATGAGTTCCTAACGCTCCTGGGTGGGAGCCTTGGGGGTGTTTTTAGGATCCTGATTGGCGCGATCAACTTCGTGCTCGGGCTGTGGTCGTTCATAGCCCTCAGCCGCGCCGCTGTGACGATGGTTTTTCATGAGGACCGCGTCCAAGTCGCGACCCGCGGAGCGGCTGAAGTTCTGGGGCGTTCCGAAGTCGTTTCGATTGAACCCGAGGAGAAAACGATCGCAGGCCACTGGTTTTCCATCGCCACGAAAGACGGCCGCTCGATTCGTTTTGGGGCACTCCGCGACGACGAGGCCGCGCGATTCGTAAGGATGAGTCGAAGATTCGCCTACGGACCTGGCTCCTCTCTTTCCGCCCTTTGACGGGGCGAGCCGCCAGGGTCACTTGAACCTCGGCGTGAACTTCCTCAAGCTCGCGTAGGGGTCCGGCCAATCCGCCTTCCGCCCAAGCCGTCA
>JBGPJF010000036.1:0-23496 GCA_041485285.1 Thermoplasmata archaeon
ATTATTCCGAAGATCCGGAAATCATCAGCAAGAGGTTGTCGAGCTCATTCCAACCGGAGGACGAGTTCGCCCAAATGTGTTTGCATTTTCTGTGGTTCATCCACTTGCGGTTGACTCCCGAGGGGTCTTTCTGAGGTCCCACCAACGTTATCTCCTTGTGTGACCGCCACCTCAGAAACCTCTTCATACGAGATGAACGAAGCGGCTCAAGTCATGCGTGAATCCGTGCTGCAGCCTCGTCAGGGCCAGCGAAACTTCCCCGAGGACGACGAGCGCAACCTGAACCTTCCGTTTCGATAGGCCCTTGGATTCGGCCCACCGGACCTCGCCGTGCCGCTTTTCGAGACCGTGATTTCCCTCGATTCGGCTCCTCACGTGGTAGGCCTTCGACACGCGCGGATCGCGCGCCGCCCGTCGCATCGCGACGGTGCGGAGGTAGCCGCCGACCTGGTCGAACGCGCCCTTCTGCTCGACGAGCAACTCGAGCATCCGGTGGAACGTCGCGCGCCGCTCGAACCACTCCTTCTTCCAGTGCTTGTGGTAGTACGCGCGCAGCCGCTTCGCTGTCCACATCGCGTCCTCGACCGCGTTGTCGCGGATGTCCGTGAGGAACTCCGCGTGGTAGCCGAACGCGACGAGTGCGTAGTTCTCGCGGGCGTCGTAGGCGCCATCTGCGATGACGCGGCGGAACCGGACCCCGTCCTCCGCCGCGCGCTGCAGGTTCGGCGCAAACTGCCGTTGGTCGTGCGTCGTGGCAGGCGTCACGGTCCATGCGACGGGAAGGCCCGTCTCCGCGCAGCGCGTGTTGTGCCACTTGTAGCCGGTGGCCTCGTAGTAGTCGTTGTACGCGGCTTCCTCATCCTTGGCCGAACCTTCGAGCATCGTCGAGTCGTGCAGCGAGGTCTCGCCGACCCGAACTCCGAGGTTGCGCGCGACCTTGACAACGGCACGCAACCCGGCTCGCGCGAGCGCGTCGAGGCCGGGCGCGCCGAGCCGCCGGTTCACGAGTTCCCACAGGGTCTTGTACTGCGGAAGCCACGCGCGATCGAATCCAAGGAGCTCGGCGAGTCCGGCGCGGCAAACGAATTCGCGGTGGGCCTCGGTGAGAAATCGGTGGCGCTTAACGCCGACCCACACGAGGAGACGGCAAAGGGCGTCCATCGGGAACGGGCACTTCCATGGCTTGCGGTAGAACGCATGCATCACGTCGACGAGCTCGTCGACGTCCAGCAGAGCGAGGAATTCGGCGAGGTCAACGGGCTCGCCGGGCCCCGCGCCGAGAACGCTTTCAACGGTCTCCAAGAGGCCGTCGAGGTCGTCCGCATCCCCAAGATTGATTTCCTGCCCCGCGTGTTTTGTGTTTGTCGAATCCATGCGCAACTCATCCCCGGGGCTCTAGCCGGCCCCGGGGGATTCGACACCTTTCTCGGATTCGAATCTTGCGGTGTGGTGCGCTAAGTGGTGGACAATCGATGGAGGGAGAAAGGTTCATACGTCCTCAGAATCCCCCAGAAAGGTTCATACGTCCTCAGAATCCCCCGGATCTCCAAGGATCAGGATCCTAAACGTAGTGGCCCTGGGGTTGTAGCGAAAACATGAACCCCGTGAATTTCGTAGGGAAGAAGGTCATCGTGTCCATCGACGAGTTCAACTCAGGAGGGTTACTGGAAGGCGTGGCCCAGCTCGTCTGCGCGGTTCAAAAGAACGTTCCCGACGAAGGGGGGGATTTGCGGGGTTACGAGTGCAGTATCGAATTGGCCCCAAACGACGAGATTGCCAAGTGTGTGCTGACGATGGTTCCCCGCTACGTGGGCGATGATCTAACGAATGCGGCGGTGGCACGCTCTGTGATCGCCGGCGTTCATCTCAGGGATCGAGAGGGGAACATCCTCGGGCGGGCAATCGCATACGTTACACTCCAACCAAGCGAGAATGGGGCGTGATGGTGCCCCTCACGATCGAAGACTCGCGGTCCGGAGTCCTGCGCTTTGAGGGCGGCCCACCGTTGTCCGTCCAACGCCTGTCATCGTAGAAACGGGCGGCTCTTGCAGCGAGGCGCACGTCGGAGGGGCAGCAATAAGTGCGCGCGGAGCTGCCTGAAGCGTGGCACGACCCGCTCGCGCACGACCGTCTCATCATGAGTCGCGCTGTGCGTTTCAAGCCCGAAGGGCCGCTTCATGTTGCGATGCCCCCCGCAAAACGGCTCGAAAAGCTGCCCTTCCCCTCCACCTTCCACAGGAAGCGTTGCTGTCCAGACGTCGGGCCCGGGGGAACGCTCAAAGAGCTTATATACAATCCACCCTTACACCAGGGATTGCGGTGTAATGCGGGTCATTACACCATAGATGGGGTAGGGGATGCGCTGTCCCTACTGTGGCGCACGCCACAGCAGGGTCGTGGAGTCTCGCACCGCCGACGACGGCTCTGCCGTCCGACGGCGGCGCGAGTGCGGCTCGTGCCGCAAGCGCTTCACGACGTACGAACGCGTCACCTCCGCCCCCATCTACGTCCGCAAACGCGACGGCGCGATCGAACCCTTCGACAGGAGCAAAATCCTGCGAGGAGTGATGACCGCCTGCCGCCAGCGGCCCGTAAAGCCCGAAGCGATCGAAAAACTCGTAGAAGCGGTGGAACGCGAGATCCGGACGAGGGAATCAACCGAAGTAGACTCGAGCGATGTGGGGGAAGCCGTCGCAAGGCGGCTCAAAGACCTGGACAAGGTCGCCTTCATCCGCTTCGCGTCGGTCTACAAAAGGTTCGATGACCTCGACCAGTTCGTGCGGGAAATCCAGGCCTTTGACCGAGAAAACAAGACAAAGTGAAGGAAGCCATCAAGTCATGTGAAGAAAAAGTGGGGGATGCCTATGGTAGTTGGAGCAAAGCTCGGTGACATTGCGGAAGGGCTCAAGAACGCGGACGGAAGGCAGCCCGGCCAGAGTGGCAAGGGCGTATGGATCCCACGAGTGTGGACCAGGGCCGGGGTGAACCCGATGGACGAGGTCGCGTACGAAACGCGCTCCTCGAAGATCGTGGAGCCCGACGGCAAAGTCGTGTTCGAAGTGAAGGACATCGAAGTCCCCGCGAGCTGGTCGCAGCTTGCGACCGACATCCTCGCGTCCAAGTACTTCCGGCGCGCGGGCGTCCCCGGGATCGGGCACGAGCGGTCCCTCCGTCAGGTCGTCCACCGCATCGCGCACACGATGCGCACCTTCGGCGAAGCCAACGGCTACTTCGACTCCAAGTCGTCGGCCGACGCCTTCGAGGACGAGCTCTCCCATATCCTCGTGACGCAGAAGGGCGCGTTCAACTCGCCCGTCTGGTTCAACTGCGGCCTGTCGCACGACTACGGCATCAAGGGCCAGGGCGGCAACTGGGCGTGGAACTTCTCGAAGGGCGCCGTCGAGCAAACCGAGGACGCCTACTCGCGCCCCCAGTGCAGCGCGTGCTTCATCCAGGCGGTCGGCGACGACCTCATGTCGATCTTCGACCTGGTCAAGGCCGAAGCCCGGATTTTCAAGTACGGCTCGGGCACGGGCACGAATTTCTCGAAGATACGCGCGCGCGACGAGAAGCTCTCGGGCGGCGGCACCTCGTCCGGCCTCATGTCCTTCCTCAAGGTGCTCGACACCGGCGCCGGGGCGACGAAGTCCGGCGGCACGACGCGGCGCGCCGCAAAGATGGTCATCCTCGACATGGACCACCCCGACATTGAGACGTTCATCAACTGGAAAATGAAGGAAGAGGAGAAGGTCTGGGCGCTCATCCAGGCCGGCTACGATTCGAACTTCAACGGCGAGGCCTACCAGACGGTCTCCGGCCAGAATTCCAACAACTCCGTGCGCATCTCCGATGCGTTCATGGAGGCCGTCCTGCACGACGGCGAGTGGCAGACCCGCTTCCGCACGAACGGTGAGGTCGCCAAGACCTACAAGGCCCGCGAACTGATGACCCAGATCGCCAAGGCGGCGTGGGCCTGCGCCGACCCCGGCGTCCAGTACGACGACAACGTCAACCGATGGCACCCGTGCTCGAACACCGACCGAATCAACGCCTCGAACCCGTGCTCCGAATACATGTTCCTCGACGACTCGGCGTGCAACCTGTCGTCGATCAACCTGATGAAATTCCTCTCCGAGGAAGGCAAGTTCGACATCGAGGGGTATCGGCACGCCATCCGCGTGCTCATCACCGCCCAGGAGATCGCGGTCGACCTCTCGTCGTACCCGACGCAGCGCATCGGCCAGAACTCGCACGACTTCCGCCCGCTCGGGCTTGGCTACGCCAACCTCGGCACGATGCTGATGGTGCTCGGCATCCCCTACGACTCGGACAAGGGGCGCGCGATCGCCGGCGCGATCACTGCAGTCCTCACTGGCCACGCGTACCGCGTATCCTCCGAAATTGCCGACGTCGTCGGGCCCTTCCCGGGCTACGCGAAGAACAAGGAGCCCTTCATGCGTGTCATGAAGCAGCACCGCGCCGCCGCTCACCAAATCAGCGAGCGCGAGTGCCCGCCCGACCTGCTCAAGGCCGCGCACGAGGACTGGGACGACGTCGTCCGCCTCGGCGAGGTCTACGGCTTCCGCAACGCGCAGGCCACGGTCATCGCGCCTACGGGCACGATCGGCTTGCTGATGGACTGCGACACGACCGGGGTTGAGCCAGACTTCTCGCTCGTCAAGTGGAAGAAGCTCGCGGGCGGCGGCCACTTCAAGATCGTGAACCAGTCGATCCCGCGCGCGCTCAGGGCCCTTGGCTACACGCAGCGCCAGATCGACGACATCATCAAGCACATCCTCGGGCACTCGACGCTCGACGGCGCCCCGCACATCAACCCGAAGTCGCTCCTGCTGCTCGGGTTCAACGAGCGCGACATCGGCGAGGCCGAGAAGTACATCCGCGACCGCGGGTCGCTGGACGACTATACGCCGTCGGTCAACCCGAAGTCGCTTGGGGGCAAGGGCATCACGCCAAGGCAGATCCAGGAGGCGCAGACCTACATCGGCGGCGCCCAGACCGTCGAGGGCGCGCCTCACGTGAAGAGCGAGCACATTGCGGCCTTCGACTGCGCGAACAAGTGCGGCAACGGCTCGCGGTTCATCGACCCGATGGGCCATGTCCGCATGATGGCGGCGGTCCAGCCGTTCATCTCGGGCGCGATCTCGAAGACCGTGAACCTCCCGCAGGAGATCACCGTCGAGGCCGTCGAGAAGCTGTACATCGAGTCCTGGCGCCTCGGGCTGAAGGCCGTCGCCCTCTACCGCGACGGCTCGAAGCACTCGCAGCCGCTCAACACGAAGAACGTCAAGGACAAGGTGGCCGGCGACGCGAAGGAAGCACCGACCTCGAAGGCCGACGCCGAAGCGGCGCTCACAGCGATCGCGCTGCGCCACGCCATCGCGCGCGGCGACCGCGAGAGCCTGCCCCCCAAGCGCCACGGGTTCACGATCGAGACTTCGGTCGGCGGCCACAAGGTGTTCGTGCGCACCGGCGAATACGACAACGGCAGGCTCGGCGAGATCTTCGTGGACATGTACAAGGAAGGCGCGGCCTACCGTTCGCTCATGAACTGCTTCGCCATCTCGGTGTCCATCGGCCTCCAGTACGGCGTGCCGCTCGAGAAGTACGTGAACTCGTTCACCTTCACGCGGTTCGAGCCGCAGGGGATGACGGACCACCCGAATGTCAAGGTCGCCACGAGCATCCCGGACTTCATCTTCCGCGTGCTTGGCATGGAGTACCTGGGGCGGACGGATTTCGTGCACCTCAAGCCGAAGACCGTCGACGAGGACAAGGGCGCAAACGGGGCGCTGCCGCCATCCGCCGGCCCCGAAGGGAGCCTCTTCGTGAGCGCCCCCCCGAAGGAGAAGCCGCTCGACTCGTACACGGACACGATCGGGGATTCCTCGGGCGCCCAGACCATGGACGAAGCGCTCGCGCAGCTCATGGGCGACGCGCCGCCCTGCGACCAGTGCGGGCACACGACCGTGCGCAACGGGACCTGCTACAAGTGCATCAACTGCGGGAACTCGATGGGGTGCTCGTAAGGCGCTATCCACCCGAGGGGCCAAGCGGGCGCTCCTCGTCGTCGAAGGCCTCAGCGCCACAGTCTCCGCACCTTCCCGCGGTCGGAAGGAACTCGACGTAGTCGCGAATGAGCCAGCCAGCGTTTACACGCACGACCGCCTCGACGAAGAAATCGGCCTGCTCGGGCGGCGCGTGGCCGACCCTCGATTCGTTTGGGCAATGGAGCGTTCCTTTTCCCCGAACTGCAAGAGCATGCGGGAGAGATAGGGCCTCCGCCCTGAGCCGCGCATGAGCGGCTCGTGGCCAGCGCGCGGTGGGGGCGCGGATTTTCGCCCCACCATCGCCCAAAGGGCTGATGTGGGCAGCACACATCGTGGCCTTTGTGCCTCAATCGTCCCCCATCGCCATCGCCGGCGGCGGAGTCGGAGGGCTTGCAACCGCGGCGGCCCTCGCCCACGTGGGCATCGACTCCGTCGTGTTCGAGAAGGAGGCGGCGCTTGCCCCCGCCGGCTCCGCCTTCCTGATCGGCGCGAATGCCCTCGTGGCACTGAACGAAATGGGGCTTGCGGAGCGCTTTCGCGAGATCGGGCAAGCGCGCGTGACGGGCGAGCTGCGAACGTATCGGGGGCGCCTGCTTGCCTCCGTCCCGGAAACGGTGCTGGTCAAGGGCCTCGGCTTCCCGAACATGAACGTCGAACGCAGCGACCTGCGCGCGCTGCTTTTCGACGCGGCTGGAGCCGAGCGGGTCCGCTTCGGCGAAGGCGTCACCGGCTTCGAGGAACGGGGAGGCGAGGTGGCCGTGCAGACTTCATCCGGGGAGCACGAGGGTTTTGCGGCGCTCGTCGGGGCCGACGGCATCGGGTCCATCGTGCGCCGATCCCTCCTCGGGCCCGCGCGCGCGAAGTACGTGGGGTACTGTGCATGGCAGGGGGTCTCCCTGTTGGACATTCCGAATGACCAGGGGACTTCGCTTGAGATCTGGGGCCTCGGTCGGCGCACCGGTTACGGCTACCTTGGGAAAGGCCGGTGGGGGTGGTGGGCTTCAGCACTTTCTCCTGAGGGCGGAACCGACCCCGAGGAGGCCCGGGCGGAGTCGATCGCGTCCCGCTTCAACGGGTGGTGGGGGGCGAGCCCGGCGCTCATGCGCTCGACGCCTCCCGAGAAGATCCTGCGCAACGACATCCGCGTGCGGCCGCCCGACCGAGCGTGGGGAAGGGGCCGCGTCACGCTCCTTGGCGACGCCGCGCACCTGATGACGCCCGACCTCGGGCAGGGCGCGTGCCAGGCCATCATCGATGCGGCAGTCCTCGCCCGCATGCTTCGGGGAGTTGCCCCGGAAGGCCTCCAAGACGCGCTTCGCCGCTACGAGGACATTCGTCGACCGCAGAGCGCCTACATCGCGAAGCGTTCCGCGCGCCTCGGGCGGCACGCGCACTACCGGAATCCAGCGGCTTTTGCAATCCGCAACGCGGTTCTTCGGGCCTTGCCGGCAACCGTGGTCCACCGCGGCGGGGTCCGGACGCTCAAGCGTAGCGGCCCTTAGGGTCGCCCTCAAGAGGATTTTCCAGATCGGCGAAATCCCACGCGCGCCAATGGGTCCAGCACGCCCCAGCGGCGGCCGATCGCCGGCGGCCCCCCGCCCAGCGAAAGGCGAAACACACCTTGCGATATCCGGAAACCTTTGAATAGCGACCGGATTTCCCGGCGACGGGGCGCTCGTCGCGCGCCGGGGTGGGTGGATCATGCCTCCGTCAATCGAAACCGTGTCCCTCACGAAGCAGTACGGGACCTTCACGGCCCTCTCCGACCTCTCGATCAAGATCGAGGGGTCAAAGTGCGTGGGGTTCCTGGGGCCAAACGGCGCCGGGAAGACGACCACGTTGAAGCTCCTCACCGACCTCATTTTCCCGACCCGCGGGGACGCGCGCCTTAACGGCGTGTCCGTGCGCGAAGACCGCAAGCGCGCGCTCGAGAATTGTGGCGCGCTCATCGAGACGCCGGAGATCTACCCGTCGCTAACGCCCCGCGAAGCCCTCAGCCTCGTCGCCGACTTGCGCGGCGTGCCCAAGGAAGAGCAGAAGGGCCGAATCGACGAGGTGCTCGCCGAGGTCAAGATGACCGAATGGGCCGACAAGAAGGTCGGCAAGTTCTCGAAGGGCATGAAACAGCGCGCGAACATCGCGGCGACCCTCGTGTCCGACCCCTCCATCGTCATGCTCGACGAGCCGTCCACGGGCCTCGACCCCCGCGGGGTGGCCGAAGTGCGCGACATCATCCGGGGCCTCAAGCGCCACGACCGGCTCGTGTTCTTTTCGAGCCACATCCTCAGCGAAGTCACCGAAGTTTGCGACGAGGTGGCGCTCATCAACCGCGGCAAGCTCCTGTTTTACGATACGATCGAGGGGGTCACGACCAAGTACGGCGACGCCGCGCCCCCCGTGGAGGTCACCTTCGCGCGCCCGATCTTAGACGGCGACTTGGAGGGCCGGGTGGCCAAGCTTGAGCAAGTCGCGTCCGCGTCGCGCATCGCCCCCGACCGCATCAAGCTTAAAATCACCGGAGGACGCGAAGGACAAGCGGCCGTGTTCGAAGCGCTCGCCGCGATGCGCCTCGGCGCTGTGAGCTTCCGCGAGACGGGAAACAGCCTCGAGCAGATCTACATGCAGCAGATCGAGAAGGGGGACCAAACATGAGCGCAGCGACCGCCGAGGCGGCGAGCTTCCGGGACCGGAAGGCGAGCTCGGAGCAGCAGTTGCCCCGGACACTGAACCAGGTCCTCATCCTGGCGAGGTGGCAGTGGCGCGACTACCTGCGCTCCCGCCGGTTCCTGATCCTCTTTGCAATCATCACGGTCGTAGGCGTCATCATCACCGCGGTAACGGCCTATTTCAAGCCGGCCTTCGTGAACTCGCCGACCGCGTTCTACGGTACGCTGTGGGGCGGCGCTGTTACCATCCCCATCGTGTTTGCAGGGATCCTCTTCGGAGGCGACGCGATCGCAGGCGAATTCCAAAACAAGACCGGGTATTTCCTCCTCGGCCTGCCGATCCGCCGCGTCACGGTCTACGCGGCCAAGTACATCGCCGCCCTCTTTGCCTCATTCGTCATCCTCGTGTATTTCGCGGCGATCATCTTGGCCAACGGTGTCTACTACCTCGGCGCCAACGCTTTCCCGTGGCAGTTCGGCCTCTCCTTCTTGCTTGCCACCGTCTACCTGCTCGCCCTGCTTGGGTTCACCTTCCTCTTCAGCTCGCTGTTCAAGACCAGCTCGTACGCGACGCTGCTCACTGCGGTGCTCTTCCTCTTCGGCTTCAATATCTTACAGCTCGTCATCTCGGGGCTCGCGCACGCGGAGCCCTGGATGGTCATCTCGTACTCAAGCGGGATCATCGGGAACGTTTTCCAGGACCCGTACCCGCCAAACATCGTGCCGCCCGACCCCAGGGGCGGACCGCCGTTTTCGACCTACAACCCGACGGTGGAGACCGGCGTGGCGATCATGCTGGCGTACCTAGTGATCTCGGCAATCGCCGGGCTCTTCTTCTTCGAGCGCAAGGAATTCTCGTGAAACACCCGCCCTTCACGCGCCCGCTGGCCGCCCCTTCCCCGTCTCGAAGTACTCCCGCAGGCTCAGGCCGAGGTAATGCCGCCAGGCCTTCGAGCAGAAATCCCCGCTCTCGACGCCCATCAGCCCCTCGTGCGTGAACTTCAGGCTCGACTTGTCGGGTGCCAACTCGACGATGTCGAAGCGGATCTTCTGGCCCTCCCAGTCGTGCGGGTTCTTGTACGCGAAGCTGTCGGGGTGCCGCGCGTTGATGACCTTCCACTCCACGCACTTGTTGGGGTCGAGGCGCATGATCTTCATCAGCGGAGTGAACCCGTCCTCTTCGAAGTAGAACTGCGCCGTGCCACCGATTTTCTTCTCCATGCCGCACGAGGTCGTCCACCAGTGGCGGATGCCCGCGTCCGTTGCGAATTGCCCGTAGAGGCGCTCCGCCGGGACGTTGAACTCGAGCTCGAGCACGAAGTCCTTGTCCGACACGCGCCCCACAACACCATTCGTCGGGATAAGCCCTCGGCCACACCTCCTCCGGCCCTCCGCCACCCTCACATTCTTGATCAGGCCCCACGATCAGCGCTCGACGGAGCGTCATCCATGCGCAGCAATGTTGCCGCCGTTTTCCTGCTCGCAGTGACCGTGACCGCCTTGTTCGCATCCGCCCGCCATGTTGCGGCGGCCCCGGTCTCTGAGTGGAGCGCGCCCGCCACCCTCATCCCTGACTTCGCTGACAAGTATGGCCCCTACTTTACGGAGGCAGCCACGGGCGACGCGCTGCTCGCGTACCTTGACGCTGCAAACGCCTCCATCGTCGCGTACAACTACACTCCCTCGGGCGGCTGGTCGGGGCCGCTGAGGCTGACGAACGCGTCCGTTTCCGTCCAGAGCATGGTGCTTGTAAGCGACCCGAGGGGCAATGGGACGCTCGTGGCGACCATCTTTGACGGGATAACCCTCCGCCCCTGGTCGTTCCACTTTGCGCCAGGCCTTGGCTGGACGGCCCCCACCCCCATGCCGGTGGCCCTCGGCAATGAGAGCATCCAAGTCGCGATGGCCGGCGCCAACGGCGACGTCTTCGCCACGATCGATGACTTCAACGACACAATCCCCGATGCCCTCTTCATGGCAAGGTACGCACCCGCCACGGGCTGGGACCCCAACCTCACCAAGGTCGCAGAACAAAACGCATCGGGCCAGCCCATCGGGATCAGTCTTGCGGTCGGGCCTTCCGGCCAGGCGGCGTTCGTGTTCGCTTTCTTCGGCGGGCCTTTCAAGGACGCCTACGCGGTGCTGTACGCCCCTAGCGTCGGCTGGGGGTCCCCGAGGCTTTTCCCTCCAGCGACCAACGCCTTCTACCCCGCGGCGCGCTACACGGGGAGCACCGCGACTTTCTACTGGACGGCCCTTAACGGCACCCATTCCGAGAGCAATTTCCAGACCTACTCCGCCGCTTCCGGCTGGTCGGTGCCATCGCGCATCGAGAACTTCACGGCCAACGTGACATCCATCAATGTCGTTGGCAACAACGACGGAAACCTGACGGCGGTCTTCTTGCTTCGCCCGACCGCCACCAACCGTGATGTGTGGGCGAGCCACTACACGCCCTACGGCGGGTGGGAGCCGCCCGTGGCGCTCGACACGAGCCCGACGAACTCATCCATTGCTTATTCCGTCGCTGCGGGCAGGGGGGACTTCTTTGTCGTGTGGGTCCAGGGCTCGGGCTCAACCAACCAGGTCATGAGCACGCGGTACGTCGCGGAGCGCGGGTGGCAGCCTGTTACGCAAGTCGCCCCCCAGAGATCCTACCTCAATTACTCCTACGTCGGCACAGCCGCGGACGGCACCGCGATTTGCCTGTGGACGGAAGTCGGCGCGCCGTACGCCATCCGCTACGCCACTTTCTCGGTCGACGACGAGAGCCCTCCGATCACGGTTGCAACCCCCGGCCCCTATTCCCAGACCGGCGATGTCGTGTTTTCCGGGACCACGGAGCTCGGGGCCTCCGTCTGGGTGAACGGGACCCCCGCCGCCGTCGACGCCGCAGGGAACTTCACGCTGACCCTGCCCTTCGCCGAAGGCACCCACACGGTCGAGATCATCGCGGGGGACTACGAGGGGAACCTCCGCCCAACCACCGCCGCCTTCACAGTCGACCTCAGGTCTGACCTCACGGTCGAATTCCCGCACGATGCCGAGGTCGTCACTTTCAGCCTCATGCCGGTCCGCGGGTCGTCCGAGGCCGGGTCGCAGGTGACCATAAATGGCGCGCCCGTCCCAGTGAATGGATCGGGGGCGTTCTCCAGCCAACTCGTGTTGAACCCGGGCTCCACCAGCATAACGGTGAGGGCCGTGGACCTGGCAGGCAATGTGGCGACCATCGCGCTTCGCGTCACCTACATCGACTTGATCGGCGCGCTCTCCGTGCAACTGGCGAACCTCACCACCGCGCTCGACGCGCTGGTCGCGTCGGGCAACGCGACCCAGGCGCAACTCGATGGATTGCGGGCCGACCTGGCCTCGGCGCAGGCACAATTGGTGGCGGCCAACGCGAGCCAAGCGGCAGACCACGCCGCGCTGGTAGCGGCGACCGCGAACCTGACGGCGGCGCAGGCCAAGCTGGACGCCGCTCAAACGAACCTTACGGTCGCGCAGGCCCGCCTCGCCGACGCGCAGGCGGAGCGCGACGCGGCCAACGCCCGCGCGCAAACCGCGCCCGCGTCGGGCAACGGGGCGCTCGATGTCCTGCTTGCGGTGGCGGCAATTGGCGGAGTTGGCGTCGGGCTGCTGGGAATGATGATGGGCCGGCGAAAATCCGATGTAAGCGACGCGCCGAGCTCGAAGGGCGAGACGATCCCGCCGAAGCCATAGCGGACGCGGCTACGAGGCCGGGCCGCCCGCCAGGCGGCTGCGGGGCGGAACGATCAGGTGGCTGTCGCCGAACTCGTGCCACAGATAGCGCCGCTCAATCGCCTCGCGGTAGGCGTCGAACACGAGCTCGCGGCCCGCGAGCGCCGAGAGCATCGCAAGGTGGCTCGTGACCGGGTCGTGCAGGCCCGTGAGGAGGCCGTCGATCGCATGCACGCCCGTCCCGGGGTGGACAAACACGCGTGTGAACCCGCTCGCGGGGCGCACGCCGCCCGGCGTCCACGCAGACTCGAGCGCGCGCACCACGGTCGTGCCGACCGCAATTACGCGCCCGCCGCGCTCGCGCGTCTCATTGACCGCACGCGCGGTCTCGCTCGGGACCGCGAAGGGCTCCGGGTAGAGGGCTTGCCGCTCAACCTCGGCCGCCTCGATCTCGAGACTGGAGACACCGGTGTGGAGGAGGACATGGGCGGTGCGGATCCCGGCCACAGAGAGCGCCCTGAGCACGCGCGGAGTGATCGGCCTCGCGGCCGAGGGCATTTCGGCGCTGCCCGGTACGCGCGAGAACATGGTCTGATAAACGCCCATCGGGAATTGCTCGTTGACATACCCGTAGCGGATCGGCGCGCCGCTCGTCGCGAGCTCCGAAAGGAGCGAGCCGTCCGCGCGGACGAACCAGAGCCGCGGGATTCCGGAGCACGGTGCGAGGAACTTCACGCGCATCGCGCCGGCCGACGCCACCTCTCCCGCCTCGATCGGGAGCGGCCCCTGCTTCGCGGTGTCCCACCGCGGTTCCGCGAGCCACAGCGAGTCGTCGAAGCGCGTCGAGAGGTTGAGGACGAAGGGCCCGAGGCGGCCTGTCGCATGGAGGCTCGCCGGCAGGGTCGCGCTTTCGTTGACCACAAGGAGGTCACCGCGGCGCAGGAACTTCGGCAGGTCCACGAACCTTGCGTGGGTGTGCCCCGTCTGCGAGCTCACGAGCAGCCGCACGTCGTCGCGGCCCTCGCCCCGCATCTCCGGCGGGCGCGACGCGAAGAGTTCCTGCGGCCGGTCGAAAAGAAGCGCTTCGCGTTGCATTCACGCCACCTCCCACACGGTCGACTGCGCTTGGAAGCGCCGGCCGCTTGCTTTCAAGGGGTCTTGCGCGAAGAGCCAGGCAAAGAACGGGAGCGTAACATTGGGCAGCGGGCGGTCGGAGATGTCCTGTCCCGGGTACGCGTCCTGGTGCATCTTCGTGCGCATGTCACCGGGGTCGACCGCGACCACCGCCACACCCTTCGACCGCAGCTCCTCGGCGAGCGTCTTGGACATCAAGTCGAGCGCGGCCTTGCTCGAACCGTAGGCGCCCCACCCCGGGTACCCGCCGACCGCGGCGTCGCTCGAAATATTCACCACCGTTCCGTGGGACGCCTGCAAGAGCGGCAGCGCCGCCTGCACGAGGGCAAGCGGTGAAATCAGGTTGACCTCAAGCACGGTTCGCAGGGCGCCCGCGTCAAGCTCGGCAAGCGGCGGCAGCGGCGTGGGCCCAAGGTCCGAGGCGTTGTTCACAAGCAGGTCCAGGCCGCCCCGCTTGCGGGCCGCTTCGATGAGGCGCGCGCGGTGGGCCGCCTGCGTGACATCGCCCTCGATCGCTTCGACTTTGCCCCCCGCGGCGGCAATCTCGGCAGCGGCGGCCGATAGCTCGGCACCGTTTCGGGCCGTCACGATGACCACGTAGCCCTGCCCCGCGAGGAATTTCGACAGCGTTTTGCCAAGCCCACGGCTTGCGCCCGTCACCAAGGCAACCTTCACCGCGGCAGCGGCGTGCTTGGGTTCGATCATCGCTCACCCCTTCCGCGGCTTGATCAGGAACTGGCATGCGTGCGCGCCGGCCACGACGCGGTGGGTCGTCTCGACATCGGCCTTCAGCACCCGGCGGAACATCTCGTTCTCCACGGTGCACGCCTCCCAGTACCGCTCTGCAATCTCGCGGATCGGGCAGTTGTACTCGATGATCTCGAAGGCGCCCTGCTTGCCGCCGCGCGATTCGGCCATGTACCCCTCCTCGTCGCGCAGCTCTGTCAGCTGCTTCACGCGGCCCGCAAGCGAGTCGGCCTGCACGCGGTCTTTGTAGCCGGGCAGCACGGTAGTCTGCCTGCGGCGCAGCGCCTCCTCGACGCCCTTGCGCCCCATCTTCTCCTCGATGAAGGCAAGCGCAGAGCAGCTGACCTCCGCGTACGCCTTCGGGAACAGGTTGGAAGCTTTCGGGGCAAGGCGCATCGCAAGCCGGGGCCGGCCCGGACCGCTCCGCACCGGCACGCGCTCGATTAAGCCCCGCGCTTCGAGGTCTTTCGCGTGCTTGTGCACCGCCATCCGCGAGATCCCGAGGTGTTTGGCAACCTCCTGCATGTCGCATTGGCCCTGGCGCTTCAGCATCAGCAGGATCTCCTGCTTGGTGGACGCATAGGCGCCGATCGCGCCGGTCATCTCAGGGCCTGCAGGAGTTGGGGGGGGTGTGGCGCTCATGGGATCCGTGCTCCTTCTCTAGCCCTACCATCGGGGGGGGAATATATCAACCTCCGTGTTTACAAAGTTGCTAAACCCCAATTTCCAGGGGCCAGCGGTCGAGCGCTCCCACTCTTCGCAGAGCGAAATGCCGGGCTCAACCCGCGCAAAAACGGTGCTTCGCGCTTCGGAGGACTTGGATGATCTTGGCCGGGTGAATTTCGTTCCACCCGTGGTCCTTGTCCGTCACGAGCGGGCCCTGGTTATCGAGGTGCTCCCCAATGTGCAGGCGCGGGACGATCGCTTGGTCCTGGGGCTCGATCTCGACCATGAGTGCGCCGTTCAGCTGGGCTTGGTTCGCCGCGTTGGCCATCGTCGCGAACTCGCAGTCGGGGAGCAGCGTGAAGTGGTACACGCGCTGTTCGCCGGGCACTTCCATCGTGATGTCCTGGACCTTGCCCTTGACATCGCCGCAGGCGCTGATCAGCGCGAGGTGGGACTGCTCGTGGGCATCGACGCCATCGAAGGGGTTGCACGACCACGCGCAGGGCGACGTCTTCGGCTCGTCGGCGCCGGTCAGGACAGATCCAAGTGGGTCGGTGGGAACCGTTGGCGCGCGGGCCGGGACAATGCCCGGAACGGCGGACGCGACGATCAATCCGCCGACAATCCCGACGTGAGCATTCCGATTGCAATCAACGGCAATTTCGTGATGGGCATACGCCACAACTCCAGTCAGGTTGCAGCCCCCCTGCGCTTACAGGAAGGTTTGGGGAATCCCCCAGCGAGCGCTCACGGCGGCGGCCCCTCCCCCTTTTCTTGCGGCGCGTCGGTTTCCCCCGGAGGGGCCTCCCCCTCCAGCATTTTGGAGACGGCGTCCCAATCGGCGTACGCAGCCCGCGCGCCCTCGTCGAGCAGCGGTGCAAAATCGAGGCCGGAAAGCTGGTCTGCGCGCGTGCGCAGCAGCGTGTGGTGGAGCTCAGCGAGCAGCCCCGTGATCGCCCGGATGCTCACCGATGCCACGAAGAACTCCGCACGGTGCCTCGCCTGCTCCACGACCGCCCGCACAATCACGGGGTAGCCCTTCCCCTGTGTGGCCCCGTAGAACCACGCCTCGGCCCCGTAGGGGTGGTGCCCCTCGTAGGAGCGGACGAGTTGCACCTCGTGCGCGAGCACCGCCGCCTTCAGGTTGGTGAACAGGTTGCGCAACTGCGCGGTGGTCGCCCCCCGCCCGAACGAGTACGCGCGCACATCGAATTCGCGCGCCTCCGTCTCCACGAGCCGCTTCAACATGGCGGTGTTGGCCTGCTCCTTGGTGAAAAAGAGCGGGCACACGATCTCGGCCTTGCGGCTCTTCATCGGGACGAGCTGCTGGTGGCCGTGCGCGTCCTTGAAGCGGCAGCTCCCGTCGATCACGGAAATCGTGCAAACCTGGGGGTCGAAGTAGTAGGTGAGCGCCGCCTTTTCCGCCGCGGGGAGCACCCCCAGGTGCACCTTGCTGCCCGACGCCTTATGCGTCGGGGGGTCAATCCGCTGGAGCCGCAGCACATCCGCGTTGTAGTCGATGTCAAGCGTAACCCCGGACACGACCGACCCGGTGTTGTTCACGACGCTCACCTTCAGTCGCACATAGCCTTGGAAGAAGTCGATCCCCGAGAGAACCTGCACTTCGCGCTTGCTAGCGGCCAGCGCGACGTCCGCGCGCGTGAGGCCCGCGGTGGCCTGCCACAGGGGCTGCAGGAGCCCCTCGACTCCCTCGAAGTCCGCGCGGTTGCCGCTCCACTTTTCGATGACGCCCGCGAAGTGTGCTTCGACGTTGGCCAGCGTGTCGCTCATCAGGTCGCGGTATTCGGCGTCGGGTTCGCCGTACACGGTGACGGCAAGCTCGGTGTGCTCGGCTTGGGTAAGCATGATGATGTTCTCGCCGTACCCCATGCGGTCAACGCGCTCCCCCCGCTTCATCGAATCGCGCATGAAGTCCTGGACCGCGACGAGCATCGCCCCCATCACCTCCGGGTCGGCCGCCTGGTCGGCGCCAAGGGCCGCCCGCGTGAACAGGGTGCGGCCGTCGCGGTAAAGGAGGAACACATCCTCCACGAGGAAGGGGCGGCGCACGACGGGGGCTGCCGCCGCCGGTGGGGGCGCCGGCGCGCGCCCGCGCAGGAAAACCGCGATCCCCACGAGTGCGCCTGCCGAGAGCACCACCGCCCACCACGGGAACCCCGAGGGCGCCTGTGATGGGGGCGCAATTCCCTGGATGGTGACCACCTCCGAGGCTTCGAGCCGGCCCGGGTCCCACAGGCGGAACACGAGCGTGGCGTTCCCCACGGCCCTGAACACGAAAGTGATGTGGTGGCTCTGGTTGTCGTACAGGTATTCGGCCACGGCGCTCACGTCCCCCTCGAACGTCCATTCGAGCACGCTCGGCGGGTCAAATTCGTCGGGGTCGGTCATGAAGGGGTTGAGGTCGACCACGACCGTCTCGTTGGGAAGGCCGCGGATCGTCCCGACCGTGCCGAGGATGAGTGGCGGGCGGCTCGGGGGCTCCAGGACGCGGATCGAGAATGGGTACCGCGCGACGCCGAAGCTGTCGTTCAGGCTGAGCGTTCCGTTCAACCACGCCGCAAACGGGGTCGGCCGCGGGCCCGTGTAGGTGGGCACCCACTCGAACCTCCACGCAGTCCCTCCAAGGTGGACGAGCGTGACCGTCTGCGTCGGGTCATCCCAGGCGGCGGTCACCAGCACGGTGTCGTTCACATCGGGGTCCGTCACATTGAAGAACACGACAAAGGGCCGCGACAGCAGCGCGTTTGCAGGCAGGTCGGAGAAGTCGGGAGCCATGACCGGCAGCCGGTTGTCGGGGAGCACGACAACGAACGCGCGGGCGGGACTCGACAGGCCCGCGGTGTCGTTGACCCGCACGGCGTAGTTGTAGCGGCCATGGAGGCCGGCAGGCGGCGCCATCACAAGCTGCCCGTCGGGCGAGACGGCAAGCCAAACGGGACCCTCGACCAGGGTGAACAGGAACCCCCCCGTGTCATCGGGATCCGTCGCGTTGAATTGGTAGATCAAGGGCCCGGCGCCGCCGTAGTAGGCAGGCGGCGACCCCACGAGCGTCGGCGGGTCATCCACGGCGGCGACCACCACGCGCACCTGGAGGGGAACTGCCGTGAATCCGTCGGAGACCGACAGCGTTACGGTGTCGTTGGCCACGCCCTCCGGGTAGAGCAGGTGCAGCTCGCTGCCCGCGATCGTCGCGTACGGCGAGGTGGCGTCGAAGGTGAGGGCGCTTGCGGCGCTCTCCTCATCCGTCACGAAGGGCGAAAGGTCGACAGAGAACGGTACGTCCTCGGTGACGCCAACAAGGGGGGGCGTCGCCGTCCATATCGGCGGGTCGTTGACCGGCGTCACCGCGACAAGCAGCGTGAACGCCGCCGCCGCAAATCCGTCCGTTACCGTCCCGTTGATGCGCTCGGCGAGGACCCCTTGCCGGTAAACGAGGGTAAGCACCGAGCCGCTGAGGTTTCCAAAGGCTGTGGTCGCCGTGTAGGTGAGCGCGTCGGCCGCGTCTGCCTCGACCGTCCAATTGCGCAGGTCGAGCACCAACGGCACGTCCTCCACGGCTCCCACCCCCGCGGGCCCCGCCCACACCGGGTCGTGGTTGAGGACGACCCCCCTTTGCACGAGCCCGCCAAACCACGGCTGCGCGGCGAGGGCGATGCGGCCGAGCGGCGCCCCTTGAGGGATCACAACGTCCAACGAGAAAGCGCCGCTTGCGTCGGTCCCTTTCGCGGGGCCGACTACAGCGGTCCCGTCCGACAGCCACCCGGCCGCTGCAACCGCCGTGGGCGGTGACGCGGGTGGGTCGAGGGTTGCCACGAAGAGGCCGTCGGTTTGGGAATACATCAGCAGGCGCAGTCCTCCGTCGCCGTTGTCAATGAGCGGGCCGGCCTCGATGTCGCCCGCCCAAGGCGCAACCTCGAGCTGCGGCGCGCCCCACGAGAGGCCGTCGACCGACCGCTCGGACACCACCGAGGTGGTCCCCGCGTACAGCTTGAACGAACCGTCCGTGAGCCGGTACACGGCGCGCGCCGGGAGCGCGTTGGAGGACGCCTCAGGGGCAAAGGCCAGCCCGTCTTCCGAGAGCGCCGTCACCGGGCCGGAAGCCGAATCAAGGTACATCCGCAGCCAGCCGTCCGCCAGCACCACGGCGCCCCGCACCTCGGGCTCGCTCACGCCGAAGGAACCGAAGAATTCGGTGTCCAGCGCCCAGGTGAGCCCTTCGTCGCTCGATGTGGCCAAGGACACATGCTTTCCGGGCGCTATCGCGCAGGCCAGGTAGGGGTCGTCGCCCCCGTAGTACATCAAGAGGCCGCCTCCGAGCGTCCGCACAATTGCAAGCTGGGTAAACGAGTGGTTCCCCCCGCAGAGCTCGTAGCGCACCCCCGGTTCCCACGCCCACGACAGGCCGTCGGCGGAAAACGCCGAGTCGACCCCGAAGGTGCTGTTGGGGGCCCCGAGCGACTCGAACGCGCAGAAGAGCCGCCATGAGCCATTGCCAAGCCGCACAGCCGACGAGCAGTTCTCGTGGTCGTGGTTGACCGCAGCGGCGGGCGCCGTATTCACCGTCCAATTGGTCGAGCTCGAAAGGGAGCGGTTGCCGACCGTGCCCGAGAGGGTCACGTTCTCTCCGCGGTGCGCAAAGACCGGCGCCAGGCTCGACTCCACGAAAAGGCCGCTCTCCGGGGTCCCCGTCGTCCACATGTCCAGCGTGATGGGGCCGCCCGATCCCCCGGCGCTCAGCGGCGTTAGGATAAACGCGCGCGCGCCGGGGAAGGTCGCGTTCCCCTTCCACTGCTGCACGATGCCGGAGCGCACCGCAAAAGGCAGCAGCCCGCCCACCGGCGCCACGAGCCCGAAGTTCACCGGCCCGGTGACCGGCGGCGACGCCGTGTAGTCCCCCGTCGCGTTGAACCAGACCGACTTCGTCGGCAGCGGCGGCAGCGACCGTGCGCCGGAGAGGTCGATCCCCGCGTTGATGGCGGTGAGCGCAAGCTGGCTCACACTTCCCCCCGGTGAGGTCGCGGTCATGACCACCGACGAGGTTGGTCCCGAGAACGCCACGGGGCTAGGGAGCGCGAAATAGACCCAGAAGGGAACCGACCCGAGGTCGATTGCAAAGCTCAAGGATGCGTTGGCTTCGATCGTCGCAAAATCCGCCTGGCCGTTGCGCACGATGAAGAGCGCGGCCCAGTCGCGGTCGGGCACCGCTCCGGGGGCGGGGTTCCACGTCCCGTTCATCTGGAGGCGCAGTGTGCCCGTCTGGTTGACGACGACCGCCGGCATCGAGGCCAGCGAGAAGGCCGCGCTGCGCGGCAAGGAGAGCGCCCCGAGCGTCGGCGGGCTTGGCGCAAAGGGCGACCAATTTTGGGGCGCGCCCGAAGCGAGGAAGAGCGGGGCGCGTGAGGTCGAGGCCGCGCCTCCAGGCGCGCCGCTTCCCCCCGCCGCGTCGAGGGATGCCCCCGCGGCCGCCATCGCCACCAAAGTCGCGATGAGTAGCGCCCCGCGCCGCAGGGCGCTGCGGCCCGGCCTGTGCCGGCCCGCCCTCCGAGGTGCTGCCATCGTGGGCCTCCAGCAGAGTGAACGCGTTTCGCCACCGGTGCCCGATGCCCGCCTCACTGAAATGCGGGCCCGCAGCGGCCTGCCAGCCAGCGGTAACCTCGCTTGATGAAGGTTGGCATGACCTCCGCGCCGCGGACGCCCGCCTGCGTCGAAGGGGCCCCGCGCGCTGCCAACGGCGGCGCTTTTGGCCACGCCGCCTTGCATCCGCCTTACGGCGCGTCCGTCTCCCCGGCGGCCGCCTCTCCCTCAATCATCTTCGAGACGGCCCTGGCGTCCGCATACTCGTTGCGCACGTTCTCGTCGAAGAGCGCCTCCACGGAGAGCGCCGCGAACCGCTTCTGTGCGTCCTCCACAAATTGGTGGCTAAGCTCGGCAAGCAGACCCGTCACCGACCGCATAGCCGTCGAGGCCACGAAGAACTCGGCGCGGCCCTTCTCCTGGTCCACGACGCCCCGGATGATCATTTGGTAGCCCTTGACCTGCGTCTTGCCGTAGAACCAAGCCTCGCCGGCGTACGGGTTGTGGTGCTCGAACGAGCGCACGATCTGCACATCATGGGCCATCACGGAGCTCTTCATCGTCTCGAAGAGCGACGACAACTCGCCGGCCTTCGCACCTGCCGCGATGCCAAACGCGCGGACGTCGAATTGGTTGAGTTCCGTTTCCACGAGCCGTCGGAGCATCGCAGTGTTGGCCTGCTCTTTCGTGAAAAAGAGCGGGCACACAACCTCGGCCTTGCGGCTCTTCATCTGGACGACGTGCTGCGCGCCCTCCGCGTCCTTGTAACGGGCCGTGCCGTCGATCATCGACATCGTGCAGATCTGGGGGTCGAAGTAGTAGGCAAGCGTCGCCTTCTCGCCCGACTGCAGGACGCCGAGGTTCACCTTGGGGCCCGAGGCCTTGTAGCCTGGCGGCTCGATCTTGTGGAGGCGCAGCACATCCGAGCTGTGGTCGATGTCCACGGTGACGTTCGTGATCACGGTGGCCGTGTTGTTGACGATGCCCACTTTCAGGCGGACGAAGCCCTGGAAGAACTCGACGCCCGAGAGCATCTGCACCTCGCGCGCCACGGTTGCAAGCAGGACGTCGCCGCGCGTCAGGTGGGCGGTAAGTTGCCAGACCGGGGCCAGGATCGACTCGACGCCGCGGAAGTCCGCCTTGTTGCCGCTCCACGCCTCGATGATGCCGGCGTAGCTTGCCTCGACGTTTTTCAACGTCTCCGAAAGCAGCTCGCGGAAGTCGCGGTCGGGTTCGCCAAACACGGTGACTGCAAGGAGGGCGTACTCGCCCTGCTCGAGGAGGATGAGGTTGTCGCCGTAGCCCATGCGGTCCATGGGGCTGCCCTTGCGGAACGAATCCTTGACAAAGTCCTGCACGGCGATCAGCATGGCCCCAACGGACTCGGGGTCGTCGACGGCGTCTGCGCCGAGTCCGCTGCGCGCGAAGATCGTGCGGCCGTCGCGGTACAAGAGGAACAGGTCTTCGACGACAAACGTCCTGCGAGGGACGGTGGCAAGGACTGGCGGCGGCCTGGCCGCGGGGGTGGCCTGCGGCGGCGGGGCCGGGGCGCTGGCCGCGGCAGGCGCGGGCGCTTCAGACAGGGCCTCGATCAAGGCAGACGCGCGCGAGCGCCAAACAACCGCCGCCGCGGCGGCTGCGCCCGCGACGAGTACGAGCAAGAGCCACCAGGGGAAGTCCGTGGTGGGGGTAATCGGCGGCACGACCTCCGCCACGTAGGTCTTGACCGTCACGAACTGAAACGCGCTGAGGTGGCCGGGGTCGGTCAGGATGAGGCGCAGCGAGCCCGTCCCGTTGGCGTTGAAGTGGACGGTCAGCGTCCGGCCCGTAACGTTGGCGGAAACGAAGCTACCCGTGGCCGAATCGACCTCGAGCGTCCACGAGAGCCGGTCGATCGTGTCCACGGGGTCCTGGTCGTGCATGTAGGTCGTGAGGTCAATCTGGAGGGTCTGGGTGCTGTTGCCAATGATCGCGGGGATGGCGTCGATCGTCGGCGCGTGGCTCGGAGGGTCCATCGCGCGGATCGAGAAGGGGAAGCGCGCAACGCCAAACGAGTCGTCGAGCAGGAGCGTGCCGTTCAGCCAGCGGACGAAGGGCGTCGTGTGCGTGCCGGGGTACGTCGGCGTCCACGACAACCGCCAGTGGTTGGGTCCGAGCGGCGTAAGCGCCGGCGCCTGGCTGAGGTCAAACCCGACGATGCTCGTTGCCACCGAGTCGTTGTCGGCGTCGCTCACCGTGAAGGAAATCTCGAAAAGCTGCTCAAGGATGGCGTCTGCCGGCAGCTCCGAAAAGGGCGGCGACATCTCCGGCAGCCGGTTTCCGGGCATCGCGATTGTGTAATTCTGGTACCCGGCCGTGGCGCCGCTTGCGTCGCGCACGCGCACGGAGTACGCGAAGTGGCCGTGGAGTTCCGTCGGGTTGATGGTGAGCTGGCCGGTCGATGAAAGCGTGATCCACGACACGTTCGTCTGCAGGTCAAAGATGAACCCGCCCGTGTTGTCCGGGTCGCTTACATTGAACTGGAACGCGAGCGACCCGTTGCCCGTGTAGTTCGAAGGCGGCGCGTTGGTGAAGACGGGCGCGTCGTTGACTGCCGCAATGGTCGCCGCGACGGTAATGATCGCCGAGTGCTCCCCGTCGGACACCGTGAGGTTGAAGGTCTCGCTAAGGACGCCCTCCGGGTAGAGGAGCGTTAGGTTGGCGCCGTTGATCGTCGCGTAAATCGAGTCCGCCGAGTACGTGAGCTGGCCGCTTGCCGTCTCCTCATCGGCCGCCAAGGGCGCGAGTGCGACGCCGAAGGCCACGTCCTCCATAAGGCCCGAAAGGTCGGGCGCCCCGATCCACCGGGGGGCATCGTTGGTCGGGTCAATAATGAGCAGCGAGGTGGCCACGACCGTGTTGTTTCCGTCGGAGAGGGTGAC
>JBGPJF010000037.1:0-22082 GCA_041485285.1 Thermoplasmata archaeon
CCTGAACAGCATGTCATTGCGGATCGTCGGCGGCGTGTCGCGCGCGAGCACGAGCGTGCGCGCCTCGAGGTCCTTCATCCGCCGCGTCGCCAGCGTCTCCGCCGCGGCCCGCGTCATGTGCTGGCGCAGGCCCTGGCCCAGGCGGTGCCCCGGCGGGGCCCTGGCCACCTCAAGCGGCTGCAAGTTGCCCACCACATTCGCGTTCTTCAGGTCGAAGTCGGCGATCGCCGCGTCCATGCCCCCGAGCGAGATCCGGCCTTCGACCAGCGCCGCGCGCGGCGCAATCGCGATATGGTTCTGGAACGTCGGGCGGCCAAGTTCGTCCGGCGGGCCTCGACCGAGCCTCGACAGCAGCACGTCCTCGCCCGACGACGCCGGGTGCACCATGCGGAAATTGACGCCGCCCACGCCCTGCACGGCGTCGCCGCGGATCGGCGTGTACCTCCCCTGCAGCGGGGCTTCGTACAGCGCGATGTTGAGGCCGATGGACCGCGCCTTGATCCCGTAGCCCTCCTCGGGGGTGACGCCGTACACCCAGTGGTGGAGGCGCATCGGCCCTCCTGGCGCCGCCATCTGCCGATTCCCCTCGGGCCCCCGCCAGGCGCGCCCCTACGCCGTGGCTTGGCCTTGGACCTTGTCCGCTTCCTTCACGTCGTCGGGCACCTTGTTCGCGATGTCCCGGAAGTGCTCGATGAACGCGATGTACTCGTCCTGGCTGTAGTCGATCGCCGCGCCGCCCTCCGCCGAGAACCCCTTACGGATGATCCTCGGCGGGCCCACCGTCGCCATCCCGCCCTCGCCCGTCTCGACGTGGACCCACGAAGTGAAGTAGGTGGCCTGGTCAAACGAGACGCCCACGACCTTCCCGCCGCGGATCTGCGAGAGCGTCTGGGGCAGGAACGCGCGCATCAGCGCCTCGGCGTAGTCCTTGCGCTCCCGCGTCCGCTCACGCGAAGGCATCCCCTTGTGGAGGCCCAGCTTCGCGAGCACCTCGTCGCGCATCGTGTCGAACTTCGAAAGCACGATGACGGGGTAGATGATCGGCGCCGGGGGCCTCATGCCCTGCGCCTTCATCCGGTCAAATTCGTCCTTCTTGTACTTCTGGAACGCCACGCACAGCGTCGCGACATCCCCGTCGTACTTCAGCATCCGCTTGTACTGCTGCGAGTCGAGGTCGATCGTCAGCTTCGCGCAGTCCACGAGGATGACCACGACGAACGCGCGCAAGAGCTGTTGGATGATCGGCGAGGCCGCGACGCCCGTCTCGATGAACTCCTGGACGTCTTCGCCCGACACGTCGTAGGCCCCGAAGTTCAGCGTCGCGAACGGGTTCATCCAGTTCTGCTCCTTGACCCAGGTCGGCAGCGCGCCGCGGATGAGCCGCTTGTAGCCGAAAATGAACTCGACGAGGCTCATCTCGTCCTTCAGCGTCGCCGACGGGAACATCCCGTCCTTCATGTTCTGGTACACCGCGGACATGTACTTCAGCGACTGCGGGGACGCCGAGAAACGGAACGTGTCCTTGATCTGGGTGCCGTAGGATACCTGCGCTGCGTAGAGCAGGCCGAGGAATGTGGTCTTGCCGGAGGCACGGTCGCCGAGGATTGCTGCGGGCACAACCGCGGAAGTGCCCTGCGAGCCTATTTAACTATTCGGCGGGCGGGAGGCGGATGGTTCAATGAACGGCCTGGCCAGGCGGATCGGCTACGCGGCCAGCCGGCCGAGGTGGTCGATGAGGGCCGTGAGTTCTTCGTACGGGTACTCGGCCTCCACGCCCCCCACATCAAAGAGCTGACGGCGCGCAACACGGACGACGCCCTCCGGGCCCTTCTCGGGTTTGAGCCACGCAAAGAACGCGGCGGGCGCCGCTGCGCGCGCGGCGGCAAGCGCGGCCGCCGTCTGTGGCAAGAATCCCTTCACCATGTCGGCGGCGAGCTTGTCGCGCGCCGACCGTTCGCCGGTCGGGGGGATCAGGGGCGCGGGGGGATCCTCTCCCTCCTTGGCAGGCGCCGGCTCCGGCGGCGGGCCGGGCAGCCACCACTGCACGCATGCAGCTGGCGGCGCGCCGCGGCGGCCGCGCGCCGCCGCTTCCACCACCGACGCGAGCGCGGCGTCCTCGGGCACGGGCGAGCGCAGGGCCGAAGGGCCCGGGACGCGCGCGTGGATGAGCAGCACCGCGCAGTCGAGCAGCGCGCCAAATCCCGCGGCGGCCGGCTTGAACCCCGAATTGCCCTCCTCAAGCGGCACGACGCCGAGGATGAGCTCCGGTTGCCCCTTCCCCTTCCCGAAGGGATTCATGCGCCTCGCCGCGCTGTCCGGGAAGTCCATCTCAAAGTCGACCTTCGCAAAGTCGTCGGCCGTCACGTCCTCGGGGACCTCCCCGGATGCAAGCGACCCGTGGATGCGCGTGAGCACGCCAAGCGCCGTGGGCGAACAAGAGAACCGGTAGGGCGACCCCGCGGTCGTGGACTTGCGCAGGTTCGCGGCGTACAGCACGCCGGTGGCGGCGGTGATCCATGGGCCCTCCTTGCCAACGAGCACGCCCCGGGCCATCGGCCGGCCATCGGGGGGCGGCGTATTGAACCTCACGCGCCCTTGAGGCGGGTCTGCGCAGGGGGACTCTTGCGCGGGAGGCCGGCGTCATCGGCCGCCGCCGCCGCGGCCCGGCCGATCTCCTCCAGCGCGCCCTTGCGGAACCGCGACGATGCCGGGTGGAGCGTCGGGTGGACGCGCAGGGCGGCAGCGCCGACCTTCGCGGCGATCGGCGCACTGCGCGCCTCGCTCACCTTCACCGGACCGCCCGCCAGCGCCTCGGCGGCCGTTGCGCCGAGCGCAAGCGCCACGCGCGCGCCCACGCGCTCAATCTCGCCCTCGAGGAACGGGCGGCACGCCTGCGCTTCGGCAGGCGTCGGCTTGCGGTTTGCCGGCGGGCGGCACTTCACCACATTCGTGATGAACACCGAACCGCGGTCGATGCCCGCCTGCGCAAGCGCTTTGTCAAGCAAGCCCCCCGCGCGGCCCACAAACGGTTCGCCTTCGCGGTCCTCGTCGGCCCCCGGCGCTTCGCCCACGAGCACGAGCGCCGCGCGCGCCGGGCCCTTCCCTGGGACCACCTGCGTGCGGCCCGCGCAGAGCGGGCAACGCGTGCATGCCAGATCGACGCGCTCGCCCATTGCACTCCCCGACCTTCCCTTACAAAACGAAACGGATCACGCAACCGCGGCGAACTTACAAATATGCGCCGATGCGCTCAAACGGGCGCTTGCAAAAGCATGGCCAGACAGATGGAGTGAAGGGGCGCGCGTAAATGGCGGCCGCCTTCCTCACCTGCCGCAACTGCGGCGCTTCCGTCCCCTCGCTACCCGCCCAAGCGCCCTGCCCGCAATGTGGCAACTGCGTCGCGTGCGGCTCAGAACCCGGCCAAATCGTGCACGCGCCCGACGAGGCGGGGCGCCTCGAACGCTGCTCCCTTTGCGGGCGCGACAACCGCGGCTGCGCGGGCGCCGTGGGGCCCGTGCTGCGCTGCGTCGAGCCTGCCCAGCACCGGTACCTCCTATTGCCGCTTGCCCTCGAGGAGGACGCCGAGCGGCAGGTGACGCTCGGCCGGTCGGATTTCATGCACTGGCCCGAGCGCTCCAGCCAGACCAAGGCCCTCTCGCGCACCCACCTGCGAATCCGGCGGAAGGGGAAAGGCTACACCATCGAGGACGTGAGTTCCAACGGCACCTCGTTGAATGGCGTCGAACTCGTCCGCGGCGGCGCCCACCCCGTCGCCGACGGAGACAAAATCGGGCTGGTCACCACCGGGTCGAAGCCCGTACTCATCCTGGAATTCGTGCTCCCGCGCGAGCGCGTCCGCGCCGCAGGGGCCAGCCGCCAGGTGGCCCCCGCCGAAGTGGAGCCCGTTACGCTTCCCGACGGTGGCGTCCCCGCGCGCCCGCGCAAGGCCGTGCCGCCTGCGCCGCCGCCTCCTTCGGCCAAGAGCGCCCCTGCCCGACCGGCAGGCCGCTCGCGGCAGGAGGATTCCGAAGCCCCCTCCGACGAAGGGCCCCAAGGCGCCGAGGCGCAGGATCGGTTCTCGCTAGGGCTCGCCTCGCTCCTCGACAAGGCCAAGAAGGGCAAGAAGCCCCCCTGAGCCGCCTACCACCACGTGATCGTCGCGGGCGCCACAATCACCGAGATGTTGTCGCTGCCCCCGCGCTTGTTTGCAAGCGCGATGAGCTCCTCGCAGGCCATCTGCGGGTCCTGGTGCTTGCCCACGATCGCCGCAATCTCGCCGTCCTCCACATGGGTGGCAAGGCCGTCGCAGCACACGACGAGGATGTCGTCCTCGTGGAGGTCCACCGCCGCGGTGTCCGGCACGACTTCGCCGTCGTAGCCCACGACCCGCGTGATCACGTTTCGCTGCGCGTGGGTCTTCGCCTGCGCGGGCGTGATCTCGCCGCGGTCCACCATCTCCTGCACCAGCGAGTGGTCCTTGCTAAGCTGCGTGATCTCGCTGCCCCGCACCCGGTAGACTCGCGAATCGCCCACCCACGCCACCTGCGCCTTCTCTTCCGTGAGCAGCGCGATCACGACCGTCGTCCCCATCCCGTCGGCCGACGGGTTCTTCTCCGCAAAGGCAAGCACATCGCGGTTGGCCTTCGAGACGGCGTCTTTCAGGTGCCGTTGCCACTCCGCGTCGTCAATGAGCCGGTCCTCGGCCATCGTGCCCACGAGCCTGCCCATGACCGCGAAGGCCGCGCGCGCGCTCGCCACATCCCCCTTCGAGTGGCCCCCCACGCCGTCGGCCACGAGCAGCAGCACGCGCTTGCGCGTCACGCCCCGGTACGCCGTGGCAATCTCCGCCACCACGACGCTGTCCTCGTCGACCTTCCGCTTCATCCCGATGTTCGAGGAGAGCCCGACGAGGTTCCAGTACGGCCGCGGCCGGCTTACCGGCGGGCCGTCCGGCCGCTTTCCCTCCGCCGCTTTGCCGTTGTGGGGGTGTTCGCTCATGGCTCACAGCGTCCTGAACGTCACCGTCACATACGCCCCGCGGCTCTGGCTGTGCACGACCGCCAGCACGTCGCCGTCGCGCAGCACGGCCTTGCCGCCCTTGCCCATCGGCGCGAAGCTGAGGCCGCCGTCCCTCGACACCGCCGTCCCGTTCAGGCTGTGGAGGTCCTCCGCGAAATAGCGCTCGCCCTTGTCGCGGAAGATGCGCACATGGTGCTTTGAAATGTAGTTCCCCTCGTCGGCGAAAGGCAGGTCGAGTGCCCGGCCGAACCCCCGCGCCTTGCAGTCGCGCCCGCAGGGGCCGTGCTGGCGGCCGAGCACGATCTCCTGGTTGACGGGCCGCTTCTCGCCGAGCACCACGATGTGCGGGGCGCCGAGCCTGGCCAACTTGCCGGTCGTGAGCTGCGCGATCATGTCCGTCGCGCTTGCAAACCGGTCGGGCACCTGCGCCTGCAGCGCCCGGACCACCACCGCGCAGACTTCGTCGCTCACGTTGAACCCGAGTTCGGAAGGCGACCGTGCAAGGCGCCCCTGGCCGTCCATGAACGGGCGGGGCTCCTTCCCCGTGAGCAGGAAAAAGAGCACCGCGCCAGCCCCGTACAGGTCGCTTGCGTAGGTGGCCGCCCCCGCCCGCGACTCGGGGGGCTCCCAGCCCGGCGTGTACATGATCGTCCCCTGCGACGCGGACATCTGCACATAGCCCTCTTTGGCCGCCCCGAAGTCGATGAGCGTCAGCTTGCCCGCCGCGTCAATGAGCACATTCTTGTGGTTCACGTCCCGGTGGATGATGTTGCGGTGGTGGAGGTGCTGGAGCGCCCGCAGCAACTGGACGGTGTACCCCGTCGCCTCCGCCTCCCCCACCGGCTTTCCGGAGAACTGGTCCTTCAGCGTCTTGCCGTGGACGCGGTCCATCACGAGGTAGAAGTCGACGACCGCGTCCTGCTCATCGATGTAGCGGACGATCGCTTCGTTTTCGATCGAGCGCAGGATCTTGGCCTCGACCCGCAGCTTCTCGAGCCGCACCGCGTCGTTGCCGTCGCCGGCGATGCGCGGCGCCTTCACGATCACGGCCTGCCCCGCGTCCGACCACCCGTCATAGACAATCGCCATCCCTCCTTCCTGGATCTTCGACGAGACGCGGTAGGTGCCGACCTTCCCGATGATGGCGATGCCCTTCGCGCTGCCCACCATCGGCTTACCCCCGCTCGACCACAAACCGCACCGTGACCACATGCGCGATGTCGATGGCCTCGCCCCCTGCAAGCTGCAGCGGCGCCCCCTCGAAGGCCCGCACCTTGGGCTCCGCTTCGCCCCGCCCGACCCACGTGCCATTGAGGCTTTGCTTGGGCTGGGCCACCGTGCCCCCGTCCTGGAGGACAAATCCCTCGCCCTCTCGGCCAATCGAGAAGTGCGCCCGCGAAACGCGCCCCAGCTCGCCCTTGGCAAGCACGCCTTGCAGTTGGGCCCGGCCCACGACGAGCGCAGCCTCCGCGACCTCGAGCCTCTCCCCGCCCGGCAACACCAAGAATCCTCGCGAGCGCGGCTTTCCCGCCCGCGCGCCGTCCGGCGCCCCCCCCTTTGCGTACATCGAGGCGCCGCACAGCGAGCAGAACGCGTCCAAGGGGTCGGTCACATAGCCGCACAGCGGGCACGCGCGCGGTCCGATCAGGGCGCTCCCCCCGAAGGCGCCCGCTTGATCACCGTGGCGTCATGGGCGACGCGCTTGCGCTCGGCGGCGCTCAAGTCCGCCCGCGTGGCCGCCTCCTGCGTTTTCTCCATCGTCGCGACAAGCGGCTCCACCGATGCATGGCCGCTGCTTGCCGCCGCCATCGCCGGGTCGGAGCGCACGACCTTGATGATCGTCTCCGAGCGGCCGATCTCCGTGCGGTCGGCGTTCGTGAGCGCATTGCGCGCGATGATCGTCCCCTCCGCTGCCGTGAGCAGCAGCCGCGCATGCGGGTTGGCTTCGCTGCCGTACCGCTCCGCGTCATCGGTCGCCTCGAATGCCACCGCGCTCTTCACGCCCCCCAACTCGAACTCCGCCAGCGTGTGCCGGCCCGCCGCAAGCGGGGGGACGCGGACGCGCAGCACGACCGTCTGGTTCGAGCCGGCCGCAAGGTCGGGGATCGGCACCCTCACCGACCCCCGGTCGCTTGCCCCAAGGTCCACCGCCGCAAGCATCGGGACGATCGTGAACGCCTGCAGCACCGAGGCCCCCGGCAACAGCGTGCCACGCAGCTCCGGCGCCTGCATGATCGTGCCCCCCATCTGCTCCACCTCTTCGCCAAGGGCCGGGCCAAGGCCCCTCAGGCTCGTCTCGATGTGGTGCCAGCTGCCCCCCGAGGTGGACGCAAGGCGCGTGAGCAGCGCCTCGTTGTAGTCAGGGCCCACGCCCATCGCGCTGATGGCAAGCCCCGCTTCGCGGAACTTGCCCGCCAGCTTCTCGAAGGACGCGTCGTCCTTCTTCCCGACCGTCGGTTGCCCGTCGGTGAGCACAAGCGCCCGCGCCACCCGCCCGCCGCCCCCCGCGGCTTCCTTCAGCATCGTGAGGCACGCGCGCAGCGCCTCGAACAAGTTCGTCTGCCCGTCGGCGGCAAGCACCTTCAGGTGGTCGTCTACAAAGGCCGGCGCAGGCGCCGCGGTCATGGGCATCACCACCCTGGCCTTGTCCGAAAACGCGATCACCCCGAGGGCGTCCTTCGGGCCCAGCACCTTGGCAAGTTCGCGCGAAGCGTCGATCGCCCGCTCCAGCTTCTCGCCGGTCATCGAGATGCTGCAGTCGATGGCAAGCGCCACCATCACCGGTGCCTTGCGCACCTTGGCCCGCAACGGCGGCAACACGTCGATCGCCACGAAGACGACCGCCGAGGCCCCCTGCTTCACCGCGACGCGGTTGAGCGAGCAGTTGAGTTGCAGATCGCCCACGCTTCCGCCCGCCCCTCTAAGGGGGTCTGGGCCCATATGAAATGGTGCGGATTCTTGGGGGGAATATCACCAAGGCCTCCCGCTCACGTTGGAGGGAATGGGTCCGGCGCCGCGCCCTGCGGTGCCGGACCGAGGAGGACGGCGCCTTACTGCTGCGGCTGGTCGTCGTAGACCTGCGTGCCCTGGTCGTACTGCTGGTTGGGATCGTATTGCTGGTTCGGGTCGTACGGCTGGTTCGGGTCGTACTGCTGGTCGTACCCTTGCTGGCTGGAGTCGTACTGCTGGTCGTACTGGGGCGCCGCCGCGGGGGCCGAAGGCGGGGCCGGGGTCGAGGGGGCCGGCACCGTCTCCGGCACTTTCGGCTTGCGCCGGCGCATGACCAGCATCACACCGACCGCCGCCGCCGCAAGGACGAGCACGACGATGAGGATGAGCGACATGTCGATCGGGGTTCCCACCGACCCGCCGCCCTTGATCGTGCCCGAGATCGTCTTTGTGACCGTCACCGGCGCGTTCGCGTCGCCGTTGTCCGTCACCGTGAGCGTGATCGTCACGGCCTTGTCCGAAGCCTGGTCGTTCACGATCGAAACGGTCGCGGTCTTCCCGTTTGCCGTGTAGGTCTTGCCGCCGGCGACCTCCACCTTCCACGACCACGTAAGCAAGGTGTCGGGCGTGTCCACATCGGTGACCGAGCCCGAGAGCGACAGCGTCTGTGACGCCTCCAGGTTGAAGTTCTCCGTCGGGGTGAGCACGCGCAGGTCCTTCGGGGGGTCGGGCTTGTCGGTGATCTCCAGCTTGATGCGGAACGTCACCGAGATCTGCTGGTTGTCGCGCACCGTGAACGTGATCGAGTACTCCCCGACCTCGTTGTTCGTGGGCGTGAACTCCGAGATGCACTGCACCGGGTCGATCGTCGGCTTCTCGACGGTGCCCGTCGGGGGCACTGCGCCACCGGGCCGGTGGGACACGAGAATGGAGCAGGTGAGCGCCTCGTTGGGGTCGACCACCCCGCCGCTTGGCGCCGTCGTCATGTGGAGGTCCGGGTCGTCCACGATGACCTTCATCTGGATGGCGCTGTCCTGGACGATCGAGACCTTCCCGTTGTCCACCGTGATGGTCTTGACATCGCCGGTGTCCATGTTGGTGACATTGACCTTGACGCCCGAAGGCGCGTCGTTCACGTTGTTCACGCGGATGTGGATCGGCAGCGAGTCGCTTGCCCCGGAGCGGTCGGTGACCGTCACCGTGCAGTCCCAGTCGCCCACCTGGGCGTTGGTCGCCGTGAAGCGGATCTGGCCCGTCGGCTCGCGGGCTCCGGTGTTCTGGTTCACCGAGTCGATGCGCACGATGTTGAACAGCACGCAGTCGTCGGAATACACGAGGGCTTCCTGCTCCTGCGCCGTCAGCTTCGCGTCGAGGGCAAGGTCGGGGTCGACCGCCTTGATCGCCGGGGCGGTGAACTGGATGTCCTGCGTGACGTTGATGTCGCTGTAGGGCGGCAGCACCGGCGGGTCGTTCACGTTCAGCACCTTCAGGACGAAGTTGAGCTGCGCCGACAGCGGCGGCAGGCCATTGTCCTGCACGACAATCTGCACATTGTAGGTGTCCACCTGGTCATTCGTGGGCGTGAAGTCGATGACCCCGCTCGCGCTGATGTCGAAGATGAGCATGTTGTCCCGGAAGGTGTAGGTCGTGAGCACCGGGTAGGTGGCCACATCGTCGGGGTCGCTCACGTTGACCTTCAGCAGGAACCGCTCGCCCTGGCTCACGGTGTACTCTGGCGGGCCCGCCTCAATCACCGGCGGGTCGTTTTCGTTGGCGATGAACACATGGAACGGCGCGTTGTTGCACGCCGCGTGCGGGTCGCAGATCGTGACATTGAACCAGTTTATCCCGACCATGTCGTTGCCCGGGAACGTGTTGTAGATCTGGAGGTTGCCCGTCGCGTTGGGCTGGTTGCTCCACTTGTCCGCGGGGTTCGAGACGATCGTGAAGGTCAGCGTGTCCTGCGGGTCGTCGATGTCGAACAGCGTCAGGTTGAACGCGATGTAGCGGTTCTGCTGGCCCGTCGTCTGGTTGATGAACGAGAGTTCCGCCGCGATGACCCTCGGCCGGTCATTCACCGGCAGGACCGTCACATTGACGCGCTGGAGCGCGACCGAGCCCTTCTCGTCCACCCCGGTGATGTTGATCCATGTGGAGCCGTGCCAGTCGAGCGAGCTTGCCACCACGCAGATCGTCCCGTTGACGGCCCGCTGGTCGGAGAGTGTGGCGGTCTGCGACCCGTTGACCACCGGCGAGGAGCCGGTGATCTGGACGGCCTGGCCCTCGGGGTCCGTCCACCACGGAGCGAGGTTCGCCGCGTAGCAGAAGGTCGTGTCTTCGTCGAGCGTGATCGAGGCCGGCCCCGTGTAAACGGGCAACGCGTCGCGCACGCGGATCGTCCACGTCACGGACGACTGGTTGAGCATCTCTGTCTTTGCCGTCAGCGTGAACGAAACGATGTTCGAGCCGCCCGTGGCCGCGGCCAGCTGCTCGAAGGTGCCGAGGCTGGTGGTGTACACCCAGGTGACGTCGCCCGTCAGCACCGGCGTCGTCTGGTTGGCCGGCAGCACCGTGGCGCCCGCCACCGACTGCGTCCAGGTCCAAGTCAGGGAGTCGTGGTGGGTATTCTGGATCCCGCTGTGGATGGTGACGTTCTCCGTCTCGTTGATGATGATCGGGGCGCCCGTGACATTGCCGGTCAAAAGCACCGTGGACCCGGACATGACGGTGTACGAGGGCGACAGCGGCGCGATCGTGTTGATCGGCAGCGGCTGGAAGTCCGGCGGCGCGGTAAACTCCCGTAGCGCGTAGTATCCGAGGCCCTCCACCCGGTAGCCCGTGGACACATTGGCGCCAGCCGTCTCGTAGCGCAGGCGGCACTGGATGAACTGGTCGCCGGTAAATTCCGGGATTCGCACGCCGAGCGTGCGCAGGTCCACCTGGTCGCCGTTCTGGAGGAAACCAAGCGTGAACGAGGAGAACGCCGGGATGTACACGATCGAGCCCGTCGCGTTGGCGGTGCGCGCCGCGACGGTGTAGTCGCGCACGAAGGTCATCGCGCTCTGGTTCCGGCACTCGATGTACATCGCGTCGGCGCCGCCGATGTCGCCGCGGTAATAGAAGCCCAGGTAGAGCAGGTCGTCAATGTAGTAGGGAGAACGCACACCGTTCGACCCATTGAGGAGCCGCGTGTCGATCCACGGCAGCGTCAGCGTATTGTTGAGGCCCGCGCCCGCGCCGCTGAACCAATACCAGCTGCCCGCCATCGACTCGGCCGGGTTGTTCACGCGGCTGAAGCCGCTTGCTGAAATCTCGGGGCGCGCGGTCTCCGCTCCGTCGTAGAAGCCGGCCACACCGATGAGGCCCGAGTTCCAGTCGTTGTTGTCCGTGTACGTGTCCGCGGGGTTGTTCACAAACATGGTGACAAACCCTTGCTGCAGCCACATGCGGTGCGGCGTGAAGCGGAACGTCACGTTGACGCTTCCAAGCGCCGGCACCACGGTATTGCCGATGAGCGAGACGTTTTCGGAGCGCGAGGTGGAGGCAAGCGACCCGTCTCCGCGCAGGTTGACCTTCGGGTCCACGTTGAACGGCGCATTGCGGTAGTTTTCAATGGTCACGTTAACCTGCGCCTGCTGGAAGCGCTCGAGGAAGTAGGTGAACGTCAGGTAGGTGGCAAAGAGCGTCCCGGCCGTGACGTCGACCTCGAGCCACCCGGCGCCCGTCCAATTCGCGAGCTTAGGGGTGATGTCAAAGTCGACGATGGAGACGTCCGTGTCCGTGTCGTAGATAAACCCGGGGGTCGCCGAAAGGTTCAGGTACATACGGTTCACGAAGTCGTCGCGCGGAGAGGCGTTGATGAGGTAGCTGAACTCGAAGGTGGAAGTGAGGGCAATTCCCTTGTTCGCCATGTGCGTACGCAGGTTCCCCATCACATTGGCAACCGTGTCCCCGTTCCAATTCGACGAGGTGCCGATCGTGAGTCCTTGCGAGACTGCGGAACTGTAGTTCAGGCTGTACCCGTATTCGAGGTTCGTGCCCTGCTGGTCCACGATGTCGGGGATCCAGCTCGTGAGGTTGTAGGTCCGGGTGGCGAGGAAGCCGCTCGGGGTGCCCACCATCGGGTTGGCGCTGCCGAAGGACCCGTAGCTGGCGATGCCGAGGTAGTTGGTCAGGAAGATGCTCGTCGGCGGCGTCAGGTTCGTGGTCTCGAAGGCGCCGTCCCAGACGAGCGGGATCATCGTCCCGATGTACCACAGGTCGCCGTCGGCGTCGAGGTAGCCGCGCAGGCGGCTTTCCATCGCGCGGTCGCCGCCGGTAAACGAGTTCTGGCCCGTCACGAGGATGACCCGGTCATACTGGATCAGCGTCGAAAAGGCCGGGAACCGCCCGCCGTAGTCCCGCACAATCAGGTCGTAGGCGATCGAGTTGTTGGCAAGCGACATCGTGAGCATCTCCGTCTGGTTCGTGAACGCCCAGAACGTCGTGGCAATGCTGTACCCCGGCCCGCCGTTGTTTTCGCTGCCGTCGTCGTCGATGACCAGCGTCGCGGCGGTGGCAAGCGGAACCATCTTGCCCTGCGCCGCCATGATGTCGGCGTAGGAGTAGAAGCGCGGCTCCACGTTCGTGCGGTACTCGCTGTACATGATGCGGCCCTCGAGGACGTGGCGCTGCTGCGCGGTGAAGTCGTAGGTGTCCTGGAGGAGCACCCGCAGGCCCGTTCGCTCCGCGATGGGCGCCTTGAATTGGGGGTACTTCTGGAGGAAGTCGAGGATCGGCATTTTCAGGTCCTGCGGGGCGACCCCTTTCGAGGCCAGCAGGGTCGCTACCTGGGCTTGCTGGGCGGCGGGGTCCGAAACGAGGGGCTGGGCGCCCGGCTCGCTCCATGCGCCAGGGGTGGGCGAATTCAGCAGGGCCCCATCGTCCACGGGCTGGACCAGGGGCGGCCGAGGCGCCGCCACCTGGCCATCCAGGCCCGGGTGCGCAGAAAGCGCGTCCGAAATGGTCACGGTCTCCGGCATCACCGGCACGGGCGGCGCTGGCGCTCCCGGCAGGACGGCGGTAGGCTGAGCCGTCGCCACGAAGGACATCGGGATGAGCGACGTCAACATGATTGCGGCCACAAACACATTTACAAGTCTGGCATAGCCCCTGGCTGCCATAGCAAACACTCACGCTGGCATTCTGGGATGCATATATAACCGTTTCCGATCGGAGCGGAAACCCGTCGAATACACGACTCCATTTCTTCTAACCATCCAGCGCTTTGCGCGCAAGCACCATCCGTTGGACTTCGTTGGTGCCCTCGTAGATCTCCGTGACCTTCGAGTCACGGTAGTAGCGCTCGAGCGGGTAGTCGCTCGTGTACCCGACCCCTCCGAGTACTTGGAGCATCTCGCGGGCGACTTCCCTGCAGGTGGTCGCGGCGAACAGCTTGGCCGCCGCCGCTTCCTTGGTGAACGGGAGCCCCTGGTCCTTGCGCCAGGCGGCCTGCCGCACGAGCAGGCGCGCGGCCTCAATGTGCGTGGCGGCGTCCGCGAACTTCCACTGGATGGCCTGGAACGAGCCGATTTTCTTGCCGAATTGCTCCCGCATCCCCGCGTACTCCAGCGCCGCCGAAAACGCCGCCTGCGCAATCCCCACGGCCTGTGCACCGATGCCAATGCGCCCGCCGTCGAGCGTGGCCATCGCGATGCGGAACCCGGTGCCCGGCTCCCCGATGAGCGCGTCCTTCGGGACGCGAACGTCTTGCAGCGCGATCTCGCAGGTGTCGTCGGCGCGCACGCCGAGCTTGTCTTCCTTGCGCATCACGCGGATTCCCGGGGCCTCCCGCGGCACGATGAACGCCGAGATCGAAGGGCGCCGACTGCCTTCCGCCTCGTTGGCAAGCGTGCGCGCGAACACGATGTAGATCCCCGCCTCTTCGGCGTTCGACACCCACATCTTGGTGCCCGACAGCACCCACTGCTCGCCGTCCTCCCTTGCCGTCGTCTCCATCGCCTGCGCGTCGGAGCCCGACCCGTGCTCGGAGAGGCAGAACGCCCCCAGGCGCTTGCCGCTTGCCACTTCCGGGAGCCACCGCTGCCGCTGGGCCTCCGACCCGAAGAGGAGGATCGGGTAGGTGGCCACGGAATTGTGCACAGCCATGATGACGCCCACCGCCGCGTCGGCCCGCGACAGTTCCTCGATCGCGATCGTGTAGGCAAACGTCGACAGCCCCGCGCCGCCGTAGCGCTCCGGGATCATGAGGCCGAACAGCCCCATCCCTTTCATCTCGTCGACGACCGCGTGCGGGAAGCTCTGCTCCTTGTCGTGGCGCGCCGCCGACGGCGCCACGCGCGTCGTTGCAAATTCGCGCACCGCGCGCTCCAGCGCCTGCATCGAGTCGTCGAGGTCGAAGTCCAACGGGCCGCCTCCGCCTTGGCGACACGGGCCCGGCCGGCCAAAACCCTTGGCCTTCGCGCGCCCCCGCGAACGCTTGAAATACGCTGCACCGCCTCGCCGCGGCGCCGGAGGCCGCTCCCGTGCCCATCGTGACGTTCCCCTACGAGGCGCTCCACGCGGCGCTTGGCCGGGGGGCGAAGCGGGCCGTCCCCGACCGGCCGTCCGTGCTCGAGTCGCTCGCCGAAATGGGGTGCGCCATCGACGGGCCCCCCGACGGGGCGGTGGTTTCCGTCGAGGCCCTCATGAACCGCCCCGACCTATTCTCCGTGGAGGGGATCGCGCGGTCGCTACGCCCCTTCCTCGGGGTTGGCCCATCGCCGACCTACCCGGTGTTGGAAGGGCCCGTGTCGGTCACCGTCGAGGCCGCAGTCCTTCCCGTGCGCGGCGAGATCGCCTGCGCCGTCGTCCGCGGGGTCGACCTCGACGACGCCTCGCTGCGCCTCCTGCTCGACGGCCAGGAAAAATTGGACCTCACCTACGGCCGCAAGCGCACGCGCGTCTCGATCGGGCTCCATGACCTTGGCCCGCTCACGCCCCCGATCACGTACACGGCCGTCCCGCCTCCATCCGTTTCGTTCGTGCCGCTCTTTGCCGAGCCGGTGCAGGGCGCCCCGCGGGCGATGACACTCAAGCAGATCATCGAGGAGCACCCCAAGGGCCGAGCCTACGGCCAGATCCTCGCGGGCGCCGCCGCCTACCCCCTCCTTCATGATGCGAAGCGCGCCGTCCTCTCCTTCCCCCCCATCATCAACGGCCTCACCACCGAACTGAAGCCCGGGCGCCGCGACCTCTTCCTCGACGTGACCGGCACGGCCCAGGCTCCCGTGCACGCGGCTGCCGACCTCCTCGCCATGCTGCTCGCCGAGCGCGGCGGACGGATCGAATCGGTCGAAGTGAACCGGCCGGGCGCCGGCCCCGTCCGCGAGCCTGTCCTCCAGCCTTCGCAGCACAGCGTTTCCCTCGCGTCGGCCTCCTTGCTCGTCGGCGTCCCCCTGCGCGCCGACGAGGCGGCAGGTGCCCTCGAGCGAATGGGCCACCGCGCGCTCGTGGTGCCCGGCGGCAAGGCCCTTGACGTCTTTTCCCCCCCGTGGCGCTTCGACCTCCTCCACGAGGTCGACCTCATCGAAGACCTCGCGATCGGGCTTGGCTACCGCAGCATCCCGCCTGTGCTCCCCCGCGTGCCCACCATCGGCCAGGAGCGGCCAAGCGCATCGGCGGCGCGCCGCGCGGCCGCGACGCTGATGGGCCTTGGATTCCAGGAGGTCATGACGCTCACCCTCACTTCCCCCGACGAAAACGAGCGGTCCCCCATCGACGACACCGCCGCTTATGCCGCGCGCGGCTTTGGCGCGCCCATCGTCAGCTCGGTTACCAACCCGATCACCCGCGACCACTCGACGCTGCGCAACTCCCTCATTCCAGGCCTGCTTGCGCTCCTTGCCGCCAACACCGGGCGCGACCTCCCCCAGGCCGTCTTCGAGGTCGGCGACGTCGTCCTTGAGGGCCACAACGTTTCCTCCGTCGCGGGCGCGTATCTGGGGTCCGACGCGTCGTTCACCCGCGCAAAGAGCGTCGTCCAGGCCCTCTGCTACGCCTTCAGCCTCCCCCACGATTTCCAGGCCGCGCCCGGCAGCCCGCTCTTTGTCGCGGGGCGGCTCGCGCTCCTGCGCATTGACTACCGGCCCGCCGGTTGCCTCGGCGAGGTCGCCCCGGCCGCCCTCGGGCGGTATGGCCTCGTCCACCCCGCCTTCGCCTTCGAGCTGCGCATGGAGCCGCTCGAAGTCCCCCTGCGCGGGAGCCAAAAGCGGCCGGGCGAGATTTCGCAGGTGTGAGGGTGCTCCCTTCGCGCGCGGCCATCCTGGCAATCCAGGGACTGTGAATGCGGCCGCTCCCCGGGGGCCTCGCGCCCGCGGCCTCTTTCCCCCCGTTTGGCCGCCGAATTGCGACGTGCCGATCGCGCAGGCCAGCGCCCCTGAAACGCCCCCGCCCCGGCCGCCCGTCCGCGCGAACGTACCGCCCCCCTGCCCCCCGAAACCCTTTTCTCCACCCCGTCCTTGCCCGCTTCCGATGACAAGCGGAGGTAGCCCAGCCTGGCAAGGCGCGGGATTGCTAATTCCGTGGGCGTATGCCCTCGTGAGTTCAAATCTCACCCTCCGCGCCACTCCTCGAGCCCCCCAGCCCCGGCCCTCGAGCAGTAGTCTTGCCTTTGCCCTTCCTGCAGCGCGGTGATCCCCCATGGCCCGCGGCCCGCGCAACGCGCCTTCCAAGTCGGCCCTCCAGCAGAAGGAGGAGGAAGACGCCGCCCGCCGCGCCGAAGTCCCCATGTTCTCGTTCGAGGGGCTCACCGTCCACCGGCGGCGCTTCGCGTTCCTCGCCGTCGGCGTCATCGTGCTGCTCATCGGCAGCGTGTTCGCCGGCGGCGCCATCACCTCCCCCTCCGCCGTCGACCTGTCGAGCCCCGCCCCCAAGGCCCAGGCCAAGGCCGGCGAGGTCGCCAACTTTACCTTCACCGTCCGCAACAGCGCGCTGTTCGCCTCCTACGCCTACGAGACCCACGTCCTCAACCTGCCAAGCGGCTGGTCGGCCAAGTCTGGCGAAACCGCCTTCGCGCTTTCCGCCGGCGGCTCCCGCGACCTCCAACTCTCTATCGGCACCGCCCCCGACGCCTCCCCCGGCCACGACTACACCAACATCACCCTCAAGGTCCTCGTCAAGACCGGCGACCTCAACCGCACGCTCGCCTCCAAGTCCATCCCCCTCACCGTCCACATCGTCCCCTCGTCCATCGGCATGGTCTTCGAGAACCGCGTCACCAACGGCACCTTCGCCGGCGGCGCGATGACCGCCAACCTCAACTTCACCCCAACCTCCTGCGGCGCCTCAAGCTCCACCATCAACTTCGAAGCCCCCGCCGACGCCAACATCACCAACGCCGGCTTCACGGTCAACTACGACGCCTCCGACTCCAACGCCACAGGGTGGCTTGCCGCCGACGTGGGCGCCGACGGCTCCATCGACGGCAACGTCACCCTCTCCGGCCCCGCCCCCCGCATCAACCTCGGGCCATCCGGGTTTGTAAACTACTCGCTCAACCACCCCGCACCCTCCGGCTCCCTCGTCGTCCCCGTCGCCATCACGTCATGTATGAACGCCACCTCGTGGAACGCCACCCTCAACAACGCGCTCCTCGGCTACCAGTTCCCCACGCCCGCCGGCGCCGTCACCCCCGCCGACACCTCCAACCCCAACTCCCCCCAGGCCCTCGTCCACTTCCTCGCGCGGCTCACCAACGACGAGCCGCGCCCCGTAAGCCTCATCGTCGGCCTCCCGACCTTGCCCACCGGCTGGGACTTCACCCCCGCCCTTGCCACCACCCCCATCAACGTCCCCCCCGGAGGCTCCAACCTCCTCGACTTCACGCTCCGCGTCGCCAAGAGCACCGCAGAGGGCGAGATGCACCTCGACTTCCAGGCCTGCATCCAGGCCAACCCCCGCGACTGCGCAACCGCGCCGGCCACCGTGTCGATGCCCGCCGTCCCCTACTTCACCGTCAAGACCTACATCGAGCCCGCCACCCTCAAGGAGGTTTACCGCGGCCGGTCCACCGATGTCCTCCTCTTCGCCCAAAACCTCGGCAACGAACCCACCGCCTTCGAGATCACCGTCGGCAGCTCCCCGGGGCTCAACGTTTCGTTCTACGACGGTTCGGGCCCGCTTAGCCTCGGCCCCCAAACCCAGGTCCCCCTCGCCCTCAACGAGACCCGCCTCTTCGTCATGCATGTCAGCGCCATCCCCGGCGCCTCCTCCTCCGTCTACTCCCTCAACCCCACCTTCCGCAACGCAAGCGCCGGCATCGTCCAGTCCAACCTGTTCATGTCGTTCAACCTCATCGACCCCACCATCGACCCCAAGGTCGCCGCGGTCGGCTCACGGCTCAGCGTCGACTTCACCGGGGTCACCGCCTCCGGCCTCCTCTTCGACACCAACCAGTTCAGCATGCTCCCCCTCATCGACCAGCACCAGCGCGCCACCCACCCCCAGTACGTGAAGCCCGCCGCGGGCAGCGTCACCCCCTACGAGGTCGCCATCCAGGAGCTTGCCAACTACACCGGCACCGCCCACAAGGGCTTCGAACCGTACCTCGTCGGCTCCATGGAGCGCGAGACCATCGTCTTCTGGCTCACGCCCGCCCAGACGGCGCTGCCGCAAACGGCCTTCCTCAAGGACGAGACGCTCATCTTCGAGGTCCACATCACCATCATCAGCGCGCTCTAGGGGCGCCTTGCGAGCCGGCCCCGCGCCCCCCTCACTTCTTCGGGTAGAACACCGTCAGCAGTTTCGTCGCCACATCCACCGCCGGCTTCAGGCACTCGCCCTGCAACTTCAGCACCTTGTTCTCAATCTCGGCCACCGCCTTGTCGTCGCCCTGGTTCTCCTGCCACTGCTGCAGCAGCACCGCCGCGTCCGAGTACTTCGACTTCACGAGCTCCACATGGCCGTCCACCCAGTTCTTCAGGTACAGCGCAATCTCGGCGTCGTCCACCCCCGACAAGTCCATTTCCCCTGCAGAGGCCGGGATGCTCTTCACGAGCTCGTCCGAGCGCTCCTCGGCAATCTGCTCGTACGCGTCGTGCCCCGCAATGAAAATCACCAGGTTCTCGATGAGCCCCCGCACATACTCGTTGCGCTCCTTCTCCCCCGGGATCATCGTGTAGCGCCCCACATCTTCGAAGGTCAGCACCTTCGCCGAGTGGAACGGCACGCTCACATCAATCAGGAAATGCACCATCTTCGCCAAACTCTTCGTCGCAACACGGTCCGACAGCGGCAGCTTCCCCCCCTGCTTCTGCAGCGAAGTCCGCGCGTCCCTAAAGTGCTTCAGCACCGTGTCGGCCGCCTTCGTCGAGTACTTGTCCACCCACCCGTCGATCTCGTAAAGCGCCGACATCACAATCAGGTAGGTGTTCTTCACCTGGTCCGCCTGGTCGGTCGGCACCTCCATCTCGAGGGCCAAAATGTTTGCAAACAAACTCTCGTCCATCACCTCGGCGTCCTTTGTGAACGCCGTCTGCGCCTCCCGCGAGAGCGCAAAGCCCTCCACGATCCGGCCCGCGACCGCCCCGTGCGTCCCCCGCTGCACGCCGCCGCCCCCACGTGGAACCCAAGCGCCAGCAAATAACCTCGCCGATCAGACCGCTCCCGCGCGTCGCCGCTCCAACGCTTCCAGGGCATTCACGACTTCGTCCAGCTTCGGAGACCGCCCCAGACGTTTCAAAAGTCCCTTCAAGCAGTCGGCGGCTTCATCTTCCACGGCGTCAAAGCCGGCCGACCCCAGCGCCTTCTCCACGGACTTCGCACACCGCGCCTCGAAGCGGTCGGGCGCCCCGCCGAACTGCCACAGGAGGCTGCTTAGCAAAAGCTTTCCCGCCGCCGTCCGGGCGTCACCCCGTTGCACCAAAACTTCCGCCTCCACCTCGACCGCTCGCGCCCATACAAGAATCTCCATCGCTTGCCTGCCGGCGCCCTGCGCGCTCCGGGATGCCTCCAGCGCAGCGTCGTATTCCTGCAGCGCCAGGCTCGCCTCCGCCCGGGCAAGCCAAGCCGTTGCCCCTACATTTTCCGCCCGAGCGCCGAGAGTTGCAATTGCCTGGTCCGCGTCCTTTTGCGCCTGCGCAAGGTCCCCTGACATCCGCGCCGCTGTCGACAGATTTACAAGCGCCGCGGCCTCAAGCTCGCGATCCCCCGTCGCCCGCGCCTGCACAGCCGCCCGCTCGAGCATCTCCCGCGCCAGCGCCGGATCCCGCGATTCCGCCGCCTGAATGCCCGCAAAGGTCGGACCCTCGGCGTCCGATACATGCTTCGCACGCGCACGGCGTTTCCGCTTCCGCCGGTCCTTTTCAAGACCCCCTCCCACGCCAACCGGCTTGCCCCATCATCGCGCCGCCCCTTCAAAGTTGGCAAGCCAACGCCCCGCCAGCGCTCCCGCTCAACCAACGGAGTCCCCCCACTCCCCATCCGCAGACGCACTTAGAGGTCGGGCCAACAATGTCGGCGAAGAAGTTTCGTGACGGCGGGCACGCGACTCGCCTTGCGGCTCGATCGCTTACACCCCCGGTCGATGGGCCCGTCTTCTACGGGCGTTCTCAGTTGTCTCTTTTCAGGGGCGGCTTCAGGCTTAGATGCTTTCAGCCTTTATCCGCTGGAGCGTGGCTGCGCGGCAATGCCCTGTCGGACAACCGCTACACTAGTGGCTCCAATGCCCCGTTCCTCTCGTACTAAAGGCACTTTCCCCTCAGACAACAACAAATCCTCCAAAAAGCAACAAACCTGTCTCACGACGGTCTGAACCCATCTCACGATCCCTTTTAATGGGCGAACAACCCCACCCTTGGCAGCTCATGCACCACCAGGATAGGAAGAGACGACATCGAAGTAGCAAGCCTCCAGGTCGATATGAGCTCTTGCTGGAGACAACTCAGTTATCCCCGAGGTAACTTTTCTGATATCACTCGGCCTCACAAGGAAGCCAGAGTGGTTCGTTAGGCCTTACTTTCGTATCTCGGTCGGTTATTGAGCCCCACCGAGTCAAGCCAGCTTTTACCCTTACATTCCACGGCAGATTCCTGACCTGCCTGAGCTGACCATTGGGCGCCCTTGTTATGTTTTCGAGGGCGTGGCGCCCCACCCAAGCTGCCCACCTATCGATGTCCCGCTTTCACGGTGAGCCGTACGGATTCAAAAGGGCGGTGTTTCATCGTCCCCTCCAGGGGAGCTTGCGCCCCCCCTTCGACGGGTCCCGCCTACACTACACATCAAAACCCATACAGCAACGACAAGCTGCAGTAAAGCTCTACGGGGTCTTCGCTTTCAGGAAGACTGTACTGGACTGCGCGCCAGTATTCTCGTTTTCACTGGTTTCTTCGCGGGGACAGTAGAGGTCTCGTTGGGCCTTCATGCAAGTCGCCAATTAAGCGACAAGGTATTACGCTACCTTAAGAGGGTCATAGTTACCCCCGCCGTTTATCGGTCCTTCGGCCGGTTGAACCCGGATTTCAGATACCGACACTGGGCAGGCTTCAGCGACCATACACATCCTTTCGGACTTGCGGTCACATGTGTTTTTGTTAAACAGTCGGACCTCCCTCGTCACTGCGACCAGACGTGGCTCGCGGGCGTATGCCCCTCACCACGGCTGGCACGGCTTATCCCTAAGTTACGCCGCTAGTTTGCCGAATTCCCTCGCGAAGATTATTGGCCAACACGCCTTGGGCTTCTAACCCAGGGGCACCTGTGTCGGATCTCGGTACGGACGTAGAAGGCGACAGCGTGCGCGTTTTCACTGGCACTCGGGATCGGTTCGAGGCCTACAAAGGACCCCGACTCTGCCTTATGGCGCTTCTCACCGTAACGGTTCTCAGCGCCTTTATGCAGGTCACTTGGGCGACAGTGCCCAGTAAGCGAACCTACCCGCGTGCGGATGCGCACGCCCAATTCCTTCTGCGGTCACGGAATATTAACCGTGTTCCCTTTCGTCTGCGTCGGTTAAGAGCAGACTTAGGACCGACTAACCCCCGGCTGACGAACATTGCCAGAGGAACCCTTGCCCCTACGGCGGTAAGGGATTCTCACCCCACTTGAGCTGTTACTTACACCAGGATCCTCATTCGACC
>JBGPJF010000038.1:0-21377 GCA_041485285.1 Thermoplasmata archaeon
CGCTACTCAGGATACCAGGCGTTGCGGTGCTCCATTTCGCCTACGGGGCTGTCACCCTCTGTGTGCCCAGGTCTTCCACCTGGTTCGGCTATGAAGTTCGTGCAATTTCCCTGGTCCTACAACACCACATTTCCGTTCCCTCTCGGGACGGATTCGGTTTGCCGTGTTCCGTGTTCGATCGCCTTTACTTACGGAATCTCAATTGATTTCTTTTCCTCCCCTTACTAAGATGCTTCAATTTGGGGGGTGCCCTCTCGTTACCGAGTGCGGGGCTTCTGAGGTCCCCGCAGGAAGTCCCATTCGGTGATCCCGGTTTCAGCGTCTCCTTGCGACTACGCCGGGCATATCGCGGCTTGGCGCGACCTTCGTCGGCTCCCGAGCCGAGCCATTCCCCAAACAGCTTGTTTTACCGCCAACATGTGTTGGCCCAACTTTCTTTTGCGTCTGCGTATGGCGCAGTCCGCACGGGCGCTTGGGGGCGGGTTGTTGAGCCGTCCCGTTATCCTTGTGGGCGCTTGGTGCGAGGGCACGACGAGTGCCGGACCTAAGCGGGCCTTGGACTGGTCTTGCACGGGGAAGGGGGGCTTCCTCGTGTGCACGGGTTTGCTCTGGTGAAAGAGCAAGGCGTTCGCGAGGGGGGAATTGGTATATAAGGCCTCGGAGGGGGCAAAGCGGGAAGGAGAGGGAGCTGGCAGGGTCAGGTGCAGGGGGGAGTCGTGGACGAGACGTTGAGGGGGAATGGGTAGGAGTGGTGGAGGCCGTCGTTGTCGGTGATGTTGATGGTGATGGTGGCGGGGCCGTTGGGGAAGCCGGTGGTAGGGAGCTGGTAGGGGGGCGTGAAAGGGTGGGGGCCGGTCCCATTGTCGGCGGTGATGGTTGCGATGCCGGCGGGGTTGACGGAGAAGTTGAGGGGGGTGCCGGGGCAGATCGTGGAGCCCGGAGGTGGTGACGCGAGGGTGACGGGGGAGGCGGCGGAGGCGGCGGCGAGGATGATGAACACGAAGAAGAGGAAGAGGAAGTGGCCAAGGGAGGTGAGGAAGAGGATGGTCTCGCGGCGCAGCGAGATTTTCTTAGTGAAATCGGAGGTGGCTTCGCGGACGTAGCCGTAGGTGAGGTAGGTGAGGGCGGCGAGGGGGAGGATGAAGACGATGGTGGGGCCGCCCTCGACGAGGAGGACGGAGAAGGTGAACACGAGGAACATGGCGGAGGCGGCGAAGAGAAGGATGCCGGAGGCGAGCGAGGAGAAGCCGGCGGCGGCGCGGATCTCGTCGGAGGAGTGGCGCAGGGCGGAGAGGGCGCGCAGCGGCGCGCGGACGAGGAGGCTGAGGACGCCGAGGGCAAGGAGGGAGGCGGCAAGCGCGAAGAGGAAGGACGTGCGCCCCGAGAAGGCGAGGGCAAGGACGGTGGAGGCGAAGAGGATGAAGAGGGCGCCGATGAGGAGGGTGACGAGTGCGAAGACGGTGCGGACGCGGACGACGCGGTCGGGGTCGAGGATGGTGGTCGGGGTTTCGGCGTCCTCGATTTCGGGCGCCGCGTCGGCGTCGGGGAGGTGTTGGTCGCGGGCCACGGGGAGGCGCCTCAGGCGAACGAACCAGAGGGGAGTACTGGAAGTTTGCGGGGGCGGAGCAGCGTGGCGCGTGACCGCGCGGAGGACGGTCAGCAACAGGGGCGGAAAAAGAATGAACCGAAGGTGACGATGAGGATCGAAAGGAGGGCGAGGAACGCGACGGTGAGGGTGGCCTCGCGCAGGAGCGCGGCGCGCGTGCGGAAGGCGTCGATGGCCTCACGGGCGAAGGCCCACGCGAGGGCCGCGTAGGCGGCGGCAAGGACCGGAGGAGGGAAGGAAGGAGGGGGCCCAGGGGCGCGGGCCGCCCACGCGGCCTGTTGGGCGGCCTCGAGGCTGACGGCGGCCACGGCGAAGGAGATGCACACGGCGGCGCAGGCGACCGAGGGCAGAGCGGCAAGACGGCCAAAGCGGGGCGAACAAAGGGCGAGGGGCCGGATGAAGAAGGGAGCGCCGAGGGCCAAGGCGGCGAGGAAAGAGCCGGTGGTCGCCCCGCGGTTGAGGCGGGCGGAGAGGAGGAGCGCGGCGAGGGCGGCGAAAAGGGTGGCCGCGGCGAGCGCGCGCCGCCATGGACGGTAGGCTGGAAACCGCTCGGCTCTTGGCGCGCGGGTCGCGGAGCGGCCGGGACGGAGGAACGAAGTGTGCACAGCCATGCGGATTCCGCTGGGCGGGCGCCCTATGAAGGCTTTGGGACGGTCGATTACAACATGGCGCGCACTTTCTCGGCGGTCTCCGCGTCAAGCCCACCGGTGGCGATGGCGCGCTCGTAGAGTTTCGTAGCTTCGCCAAAGCGCCCGGTGTCGCGCATCAGCGTGGCGAAGTTGAGCATGGCGTACGGGTCGTCCTTGAGGGCGAGCGCTTTGGTGTAGGCGGCCTCGGCGTCGCCGCGGCGGTGGAGTTGGTGGTAGGCGCGTCCGAGTTCCGAGAGGGCATGGGCGGCTTTGGGGTTGAGCGAGGTGGCGCGTTCGAGGTGCGTGGCGCCGACTTCGAAGCGGTTGCGGTCGTTGGCGATGCGCCCCATGAGGAACTCGGCGTCGAACGACTGCGGGTCGTCCTTGAGGGCGCGCTCGAGGGCGGCCCACGCGCCCTCTTGGTCGCCGTGCTCGTCGAGGGCGTGGGCCTCGTCGACGAACTTTGCGGCGCGCCTGCGGGCGAACATCCGTGGGGGCCTCACGCCGAGAGGAGCGCCGCGGCCCATGAAGCCTTCGGGTTTGGCGGGCGCCGGGCGCGCAACCAAACGATTATGGCCAGGCGCGGGACTGGATGGGTGTGCAGTCGGCGCTCGAAGACCGGGCGATGAAGAAGGCCGAGCTGATCCAGGCCGGCTACCTCTTCGTGGACCCCTCGGTCGAAGCCTTGGAGGGCGTGGCGCACTCGACGGCTGGGCCCGATGCGGGCGAGACGGCCGTGACGTTTCAGTGGGGAGCGATGCGCCTACGGATGCGGCTAAGCGACGACCCGACCTGCGAATTCAAACTTGTCCCGCGCGGCGATGGCCTCGCGATTCTGCGGGGGAGCGCACCGTTTGCAGACGGGCTCGAGTACTTGCCGAACCTGATGCACGCGCCGGGGATGGCGTTTGTAAACGTCGAGAGTGGCTGCGCGATGGACTGCAAGTTCTGCGCGACGCCGCACCTGAAAAGGGAAACGCGCAAGCGTGTGAAGAAGGAGGAGTGGCTGCGGCGGCTCGTCGAGGCGGCGAACAAAGACGAGCTCAAGTCCATCGGCATCACCGCTGGAGTCTCGGGGATCCCCGGCAAGACGATTGGGGACATTGAGTGGCTCGTCCGCGAGCTGCGCAAGGCGTTGCCGGAAACCCCGATCGGCGTCGAGCCGTATGTGGAAAGCGAGTCGGAAATCGACCGGATCCGAAACGCGGGCGCCACCGAGCTCAAGCTGAACCTCCAGACGTTTGACCGCGCAGTCTTCGCGAAGGTTTGCCCGGACTGGGACTTCAACCGGCTGCTGCGGCTCATCGAATACGCCGCGAAGACCTGGGGCCGCGAGCGCGTGACGGCGAATCTGCTGATCGGGATGGGCGAGAGCGACGAAAGCGTGGAGGCCGGGATGCGGTTCCTCGTTGCGCACGGGATTGTCCCAACGGTCCGCTCGCTGCGGTGGAATGACATCAATCGCGAGCACCTCGAGGAGGCGCTTGGGGGGCCGCTTGCGCCCGTCAGCGCGGAGCGAATGGTCCGCTTCGCCAAGATTCAGCAAGCGCTCCTGGACGATGAGGGCCTGAGTGTGCTGAATTACAAAACGATGTGCCACGCGTGCCGCGCGTGCGACTTGGTGCCGCAGGTCGACTTGGTGCAGCTGCGTTGACTACACGGTGCCGAGCGCGACGGCCGCCGCGAGATTGAGGATCACCACAGCGGTGAGCCCGGCGTAGAGGCGGTCCTTCTCTTTCAAGAAGTGTTGCAGCGACGCGCCGACGCGCGCGAGCGGCGTGAGGAGCAGGACGAGGATCCCGACCCCGATGATCGCGCGCGGGTCGAACGCCGACAGGAGGGCGCCGAGATTGAAGAGCGAAAACGGAGGACCGCCGGACGGGGGTCGGGCCCCGTACCATGCAAGCCCGATCACCATGAGCGCGCTGGAGCCGAGAAGCCCGGCGCGCAGCAGCTTGGGGATGCGGACTTCGAGCTCCGCGGGCCGGTCGTCGATGGGGGGCGCCGCGCCGGCGGGTGCGTCCTCCTCGGCGGGGGTCACGGCAGCACCCCCGCGGCCTTGAGAAACATCGAGAGGGCCATGACCGCAAGGACCGCGGAGAAGGCCATCACGAGGCGTTTCGTGTCGATGCGCTCGACGACCCGCGTGGCAATCCGCGACCCCACCACGACGCCGAGGGCGGCCGTTGAGGCGAGGATCGGGTCGACGGACCCGCGTGTGAAGTAGACAAGCGCGGCTGCGCTTGCGGTAACTCCAATCATGAAGTTCGATGTCCCGACGGCGACTTTCATCGGCACGCCCATGGCGCCGCGCATCGTAGGCACTTTGACGAGCCCGCCACCGATCCCGAGCAACCCGGAAATGACGCCCGCAAAGCCCGAAAGCAAGAACCCGAGGCCGGTCCGGTGCACTTCGTAGGAGACGATCTCACCGCGCTGGTCCTCGAAGTGGCCGTCGAGCCGCAATCGGCTTGGGTGGATCGGCGAGGGGACGAGGCCGTCGACGCCGTTCTTGGGCGCCGAAAGGGGCCGCAGCATGAACGGGATGGCGGCGAGGAGCGCGACGCCGAAAAGGACGGCGAGCAGGTCCGCGCCGATCGCGAGGGCGATGAATGCGCCGGAGATCCCGCCGATGGACGTGGCGACTTCGAGGAACATTCCAAGCCGCGTGTTGGCGACGCCGCGGCGCACGCTTGCGGCGCCGGAGCCCGTCGAGGTTGCAACGACGGCAACGATCGACGCGGCGACGGCGAGCTTGATGTCGATTCCAAGCGCGAGCGTCATCACCGGGACAAGGAGGAAGCCGCCGCCGAGGCCGAGGAGCGAGCCGAGGAACCCGGTGATGACGCCGAGGAGCACGAGCAGGAAGCCGATGGTGAGCGGGTCCGTGGGCATCCCCTGGGGGGCGGAAGGAGCGCGCGCAGATAAGCCGTCGCCGCGCCGCTCACGACGCGAGGGTGCCGCGGTCGTCGGTGCGGAAGTCGCCGGCCGACTCCTGGAATTTGGCGACCAGGTACCCGAGGAAGCCGAGGCCGAGCCGCACGAGGTACCAGACCGAGGTGTAGTCAACGAAAAGCCCCTGGAGCGAGTAGTGGCCCCAGAGGGCGCCGTGTTTCAGGGTAAGCTGCTTGCGCCCGTAGCCGTTCCAGAAAGCTTGGCGGAAAAACGCGAAGAAGGTGTCGCGGGCGCGCGCGTAGACGACCGCCTTTTCGGCATAGAAGATGGAGGCCCCCGCTTCGACTGCGCGGTAATTCAGGTCGATGTCCTCCGCCGTGTGGAAGCGCGGGTCGAACCCCTTGATGCGGCGGAAAAGCGCGGTGTCGTAGAGGAGGTTCGCGGACGGGTAGGACACGTCCGAGCCGTGGAGGTGGAGCTCGACCCGGGACAGCTCTGCAAAAGGGCGGTAACCCATGAGGACGGTGCGCCCCGCGACGACGGGTCCCTTGTGCGCACCGGCGCGCATCTCCTTAAGCCACGCGGGCGACGCGATGCAGTCGCCGTCGATGAACGCGACACGCTCGCCCTTCGCCTTGACTACGCCGAAATTGCGGCCAACGCCCCGCGAGCCGCCCTGGCGGAAGGCTTGGATCTTCTCGGGATTTAGGCGCGCGTAGTCCTGCGCGATGTCCCATGTCTTGTCTTCGGAGTAGGCCTCGACAACGATGACCTCGAAGGGGCCCTCCTGCACGAGGAGCGAGTCGAGGAGCGCGGCGAGGTTTCGCTCCTCGTTGCGGACCGTGGTGACGACCGAGATGAGCACGGCCGCGGGACAAAAGGGGGGTCAGATGAAGGTTGTGGGGCGTATGGAGGAGCCCTGGAAGGACGCGAAATCATGCCAGGAGGCCGGCGAGCCCGGTGGTGAACGCCTGCGACCCGGCGGCCTGGTGGGTGAGGCGGCGGAGCCAGCCTTGCTTGGGCCGGAGCCAAGCGCTCTTGCGGGCGAATTCGACGCCGGCGTACTCGACATCCAGAAGCAGGAGCGGTTCCGGAGGCGCTGGCTTCAGCGCCGCCTTGACGGCAGGTCCCCCGGTGAGCATCCCCGCGAGGTCGTCTTGAGTGCATTCCCCACGCGCGCACGCGGCAAGGGCCGGGACCATTCGTCGGACCTGGTTCCACCAAAAGCGCGAGCCCCGGATCGTGACGAAGATGCAGCCCGCCGTGCGCTCGACGGCGATGCCCTCGATGGTCGAGGTGTACGCGTTGGGCAGGCCGTGCCGCTTCTTGTCGCGGCGCGCGAACCCCTGGAAATTGTGGGTGCCGCCGAAGAGCGCCCCGGCCTCGGCCATGACGGCGAGGTCCACGGCCGGGTCATCGGGCATCGCGTAGCGGTACACGCGCATGGACGCCTTGCGTGGATGAAACGAAGGCGGGACTTCCGCGGCACCCACGATCGCGCAGTCCTCGAGCTCCGCATTGAGCGACGGGACGAACTGGTCGATCCGCTTTGCACGGATCACATCGAGGGCGATGCAGTTGCCAAGCGCCGAGACCCCCTTGTCGGTGCGCCCGGCAAACGGGATGCCGGGGCGCGAAAGCTCGACTTTGTCGGCGTGGAGGGCGCGGCGGATTTCGGAGTGGACGCTGCGGTGCTCGGGTTGGGGATTCGTCCCCCAGAACTTCGTCCCGTCGTACGCGATCTTGAGCGCGTAGCGCGAGACCGGCTCGTCGGCCATCGGCCGCGCGATGCAGCGCGAGGCGGTTAAGCGTTGCCGGGCCATGCTTTTACAAGCGGCGGCGGGATGGCCGATCCGATGAGCGGCAAGAAGGCGCGCGAGATGAAGGCGCGCCGCCAGAGCTTCACGGTAAAGCCGGGAACGCCGAAGCACCAGCCAACGCCCGTCCAAAGGGCGGACCAGGACATCTTCGTCGTGCTCGTGTCGCCCGAAATTCCCGGGAACCTCGGGTTCGTGGCGCGCCTGATGGCGAATTTCGGCGTCGAGGGCCTCGTGCTGGTCAATGGCTGCGAGATTACAGAGGAGTCGCGCGACCGCGCGGTGCACGCGCAGCATATATTGGACAAGGCGTGGAGGGTGAGCTCACTCGACGAGGCCCTGAAGGGCGCCGATCTTGCCCTCGGGACGACGGCGGTGCTGGCCGCGCCCGACGCGGCGGTTTGGCGCAACCCGATACCCCTGAAGGAGGCGATCCCGCTCCTGCGCCGCTCGGGAAAGAAGGTGGCGCTCGTGTTCGGGCGGGAGAGCCGGGGCCTGCTGAACGACGAGCTCGAGCGGCTCGACATCCTTGCAACGATCCCGACCAATGACGCCTACCCCTCGCTAAATGTTAGCCACGCGCTCGCGATCGTCCTCTACGAGCTGTCGATGGCTGTGCGCGCGATCCCCGCAGTCGAACCTGCAACGGGCCACGACAAGGAGGCGCTCCTCGACCGCATCGACGAGCTGCAGGCGGCGGGGGGCGTCCTCGACTGGAGGCAGCGGCGCAACGTAACCATGATGCGCCGGCTGTTCACGCGGGCGGAGATCAGCAAGTTCGAATTCCACGCGCTCTCGGGCATCCTGGCGAAGGGCCGCGACCGGATCCTGAAACTCGAGGGGAAGCCGGCGGGGCGCCACCGCCCGAAGTAAGGGGAAACCCTCCCCAGCGCCGTCCCAAGTGGAAGTTTCCACTTACTTAGGCTTTCCAAACTGTTTGGTGAGCCTAATCATTATAAGGGTCGTCCCGGTTCCCGCGCCCGGGAAATGGAATGGCCGCTCGCCGCCCCGCCAAAGCCTCGGTCGACAACGAGCTTGCCGACTTGCTGCCGCGCGTCTCGCGCGAGTTGCACCGGCGCGTGTGGCCGGAGATCCGCACGACGGGAGTGACCAACGCCCAATTCTGGATTTTGAAGTGGATCTCCGTGAACGGGTCGATGACCGTGACGGAGCTTGCCCGGTTCCTCGACCTCACCGCCGCGACGGTCACCCAGTTTGTCAATGAGCTCGAGTCGCAGGGGCTCATCGAGCGCACGCGAAGCATCGAGGATCGGCGCGTCGTCGCGTTGCGCGCCAGCGCGCGCGGGCAGCGGGTCTTGGACAGCGCGCAGAAGCTCGCGGCAAAGGCCACCGCCAAGTTTACGCGGCCTCTGCCGCCCGGCGACAAAGCCGCGGCCGTGCGCGTCCTGCGCGCGCTTGCGGATTCGCTCGAAGAATCATCCCCCTCACATTCTGGAAAACCCGATAGGTGAACCCCATGGACGAAACGCCGACGAGCGCAATTGCACAGCCGGTCGAACCCCCCTCAGTCCCGATGGACACCAGCGCGACAAATGGAACTCCCAAGGGACCCAGCCCCCACACCAAGTCGGGCCACCGCAAATGGGCCGTCCTCGGCCTCATGCTCGGCATGCTCCTCGGAGCGCTCGACAACACGATCGTCGTCACCGTGTTGCCGAAAATCGTCGACGACCTGCACCAACGCGACGGTCTCGCGTTCGTTGTGAGCGCGTACCTGATCGCCCAGACGATCGCGATGCCGATCTTCGGCAAGCTGTCGGACACGCACGGGCGGCGCGCCTTCTTCGTGCTCGGCCTCATCGTGTTCATGGCGGGCTCCGTCCTCTCCGGCCTTGCGACCACCCTTGACCAGCTCATCGTGTTCCGCGCCATCCAGGGCGTCGGCAGCGGCGCGTTTTTCCCCGTGGCCAACGCGATCATTGGCGTCATCTTCGACACCAAAGAACGCGCGCGACTGACGGGCGCCTTCAGCGGGATCTTCGGGATATCGGCCGTGGTCGGCCCGCTGATCGGGAGCACGATCGTCGAAGTGACCACCTGGCACTGGATCTTCTTCATCAACCTCCCCATTGGCGTCGTCAGCTATGCGCTTGTGATGGCAAGTCTCGGCCCGCTGAAGACCAGCACCGGCCATGTGAAATTCGATTGGCCCGGCGCGGCGATGTTGGCTTCGTGGGTCGGTGCGCTCATGCTCGTGCTAGAACAGACGGGCGCACAAAACGGGTGGAAGTGGACGGATCCGATCGCGATGGGTGTCTTAGGCGCGGGGCTTGTGGTCCTCGGGATATTTGTTTGGTGGGAACTGCGTGTCCCCGACCCGGTCGTCCCTTTGCGCCACTTCAAGGTCCGTGTGGTGGCGGCCGCCAACGGCATGAGCTTCATGCGCGGGTTCGTTTTCATCTCGATGCTTACGTTCGTTTCGATCTTCGTAGCCTTCGGCCTCAGCGGCGATGCAGGGGCGGTCCGCAACACGCTCTACGGGTTCCTCGTCCCGATGGTGCTCGGCGCCGCGATGGGCGGAATGCTGCTGCCGAAAATGGGGTACCGCCCGCTCATCGCCGGGGGCATGGCGCTGATGGCGTTCGGCGGGTTCCTGATGACGTTCGTTGGCGCTTCAACGCCCGCCATCGTCGGCCTCGTCGGCGGATGGCCGCAAGGCGTGTTCCTGTTCCTGGCGCCCGTCGGCTTCGGCATCGGGATGACGTTTGCTCCCGCGGTGATCGTGGTGCAGACCGCGCTCCCCAAGCGAGAGATCGGCATCTCGACCTCGATGGTGCAGTTCATGATGAACATCGGCGGCGCATTCGGAGTGTCGATCATGGCGGCCTACCAGTCGGCGCGGTTCGCCGCGCTTTCGCCGGCGCCGCCCCTGGGGCCGCCGGACGCCGCTTACTTGGCGGCCGTGCAGGCGGCCGCCGTGGAGTCGATCCACGGCGTTTTCGTCCTGCTGTTCATCGCGGGCCTGATCGCCATCGTCCCGGCGCTGTTCATCAGGGGACGCATCAGCGACACGAAGCCCGACGAACCCGCCCCGATCGCCGCGGCGTGACACACGCTCAGCCCGGCGGGCCGCCGAGCAGCCCCGTCAGGGCGTCGGGAATGGTCACGTCGACGTACGTGTCGGTAACCTCGGCTTCGACGCGCTCCCACTTTACGCCGTCGAACCAAAACGGCGTGGGCGAGATCGCGTGGTTGCCAGCGCTCCGGAAGGCCACCGCGGTCAGAAATGCGAGCCCGCGGACGGGCCCGAGCGAGGCCGCATCGTGCACCGGCACGAAGGCGGCCATGTCCCGCGAGGGAATCCCGACGAAGACGCCCCATTTCGGCCACGGCGCGAGGACGTCCTTGATGAGCAGGGCGCGCGAGCCGTCGTGCGAATCTTCCTTTTGGAAGGCCCACGCGCCGGTGGCGGAAGGGAGTGCTCCGAGCGCCGAGGGGGGCGTGATTCTGCGGAGGTTGTCAACGGCGACTGCGAGCGCTGCCGAGAAGGGCTTGCCCCAGCGCCCAAGGGCGTCGTGGTCAACGTAGGCCATCATCCTCGGGGCGTCGATGGCGAGGTAAACGGCAAGGGCCCCTTCGACCAACGTGTGGCAAGGCAGCAGCACATCGGCAGCAAACGGGCGCGCAATGCGGGGCAAAAGCGCCGTGCTCGCCTCGGCGAAGGGGAGCTCAAGCACCTTGCTGGGGTCGTCGGGCAGGCGACGCTTCAAGGCGCCCACGCGTGCCCGCTCCGTTCAGTGGCGCAGGTGACGGACGCCGGTAAACACCATCGCCATCCCGTGCTCGTTGGCCGCGTCGATGACTTCGCCGTCGCGGATCGACCCGCCAGGTTGGATGATGGCCGCGATCCCCACTTTGGCGGCCTCATCGACGCCGTCGCGGAACGGGAAGAACGCGTCGGACCCGATGACGCAGCCTTCCGTCGGCTTTAGCGCCTTCATCGCGGCGACCTTGACCGCGTCGACGCGCGACATCTGACCGGCGCCGAGGCCCACGGTCTCGAACTCGCGGGCGAACACGATCGCGTTGCTCTTCATGTGCTTCGCGATCTTGAGAGCGAAGCGCATCGCGCGCGCTTCCTCATCGCTCGGTTTGCGCATCGTGACGACCTTGTGTTCGGCGCCTTCGAGCGCGAGGTTGCGCTCCTGGGCGAGCAGCCCCCCGACGACCTTCTTGATGTCCCACTCGCGCGGGTCGGCGGGCTCGTGCCAGTTGGGCACCTCGATGGCCCGCATGTTGGGCTTCGTTTTGAGCGCGGCGAGCGCTTCCTGGGTGAAAGAGGGCGCCACGATCGCCTCTTTGAAGGACTTGGTGAGGGCGTCGGCAAGCGGCCCATCGACCTCCACGGAACATCCGACGATGCCGCCGAAGGCGGACATCGGGTCGGTCGAAAGGGCGCGCTCATAGGCGAGCGCGGGTTTGGAGTCCCGCCCGACGCCGCAGGGCGTCGTGTGCTTGAGGATGACGACCGCCGGGTCCTCCCCGAATTCACGCAACAGCGCGAGGGCGGAGTCCATGTCCAGAATGTTGTTGAACGAGAGCGACTTGCCTTGGTGGATCTTCGCGTGGACGAGCGAGGGCTCGCGCACGCCGGGGTACGAATAGAGCGCGGCCTTCTGTTGCGGGTTCTCGCCGTAGCGCAGGTCGGCGACCTTGGATGCGGTGAGCGACATGACCGGCGGGAAGGTCTCGCCGTGGGGGCCGGCCGCGTGGGCCTGGAGGTAGGACGAAATCGCCGCGTCGTAGCGCGCGGTCAGCGCGAATGCCTCGCGCACGAGGCCGGAGAGCGTTTGGGGGCTGAGCTGGCCCTTGTTTTCGATAAGCTCGGCCGCGACCGCCTGATACTCGTCGGGCGAGGTCACGACCGCGACCTGGTCGCCGTTCTTGGCGGCGCTCCGGATCAACGTCACGCCGCCAATGTCGATGTTCTCGATCACGTCCTCGTGGGACGCCCCCTTCGCGACGGTCGCCTCGAAGGGGTACAGGTTCACCACGACCATGTCGATCGGCTTGACGCCGTGGTGCTCGAGCTGATCCATGTGGTACGGCTTTTCGCGGCGCGCCAGGAGGGCGGCGTGGACCTTGGGGTGGAGGGTTTTGACGCGCCCGTCGAGCAGTTCGGGGAACCCTGTGAGGGCCGAGACCTCGCTGACGGGGATCTGGGCCGCGTGGAGTTCGCGCGCCGTGCCGCCGGTGGAGATCAGCTCGACCTCGAGGGAATGGAGGGCGCGCGCGAGCTTGACAAGGCCCGTTTTGTCGGCCACGGAAAGGAGTGCTCGCTCAACGCGCACGCGGTGACCCCGTGCTCGATCGGGGGAGGGCGATAAAATCTTTCGCGGCGTCGCGTCGCGCACGCGCGGAGCAAAGGGGGGGGTTAACTGCACACTTCGCCAAGCCGTCCGGCCTTCGCGGCGCGCTTGATCTCGCGGGCCACGCGCCGCCCCGTCGACATCGGGACGCCGTGGATGTACGCGGTATACGGCGACCCAAGCGGGTAGAGGTTCGTCCCGGCCACAATACGCGCGGAGATCTCGAACACGTAGAACTCGAGCTCGGGCGTGAGGATCGTCTCAAGGCAGAAGGGCCCGACAAGCCCCGGGTCGAAGAGCTCGATGGAGGTGTCCACGACCCCCGCGCTCATTTCGAACACGCGGTCGAGGAGCGACTCGCGGACGACCATCGGCTCGTTGCCGGTCACGACGAACGACCGGACGATCCCGGCGTCCTCCATCTCGCCGCGCGTGAACCCGAATCGGTGCAACTCGTCGATGTTGCTCTCGATGCGACGGTCAATGCCCATGAGTTCGACGGCACCCCGGCCGGCCGGCCACCCCTTCTTCGAGAGCGGCGTGTAGAACATCTGGTGGTAGTACCGCGCGCCAATCACGAACTCTTGGATCGTGTAGGTCTTGTCTTCGAGGTGCCGCTTCTTGATCTTCTTGTAAAAGTCCTTCGCGTTCGTGACGATGAAGAAGTCCTTGCCGCCCTTGGCGCCGTAGTACTTGATGATGCACGGGCCGTCGATCTCGGACGGGTCCTTGTAGATGCGGGGCACCTTGCACCCGGCCATCTTCAGCCAACGCCGCTCGATGGAGCGGTCGGACTCCCACTGCATCGAGGCCTTGTTGCCGAAGACGGGCACCTTGAGCTCCCTGGCGATCAGGTCAGCGCCGACATACTCGACGAACGAGCCGTGGGGGATGATGATCGTGTTCTGCGCGATGAGTTCGTCCTGGTGGTCGAGCAACTCCTTGTAATTGTTGAGGAGGGTGAGGTAGCCGTCCGGCTTGGCGCGCGGGAACGCGTCGTAGACGCGCTTCTTCTTGGCAAGGACGATCCCGAGGGACTTGAAGCCCTCAAGTCGCGCGCCGTGGAAAATCTGGAGGGCAGTATGGGACCCGATCGTCGCAATCGTCAACTTCGAGAGGTCGTACTTTGCAAGGACCTTGTCGACGGGGCGGCGGCGGGCGGCGCCCGAACGGGGCCGCTTGGAAAGGGCTTTCCCCATTACGGCGCAATTGAGGATTCGGTATTTCACAATTGCGCGCGGACGCAGGGGCCGGCAAAACCTTCATCCTGCGGAGCCGAACCTGGTGGGGGCATCCATGAGGAAGGCGGAGCCGGAAAGGGCGGGGCCGGAACAGTGCGTGGCCATCGTGGAGCGCGTGGCGGTGCTGCCGGCCTCCACAGACAACTATGTGCTTCTGGTTACGGACAGACGGCTGATCGTCGTTCTGGCGAAGGCAGACTTGGGGGGGCCGCGGACCCCTGCAGTTGCTGGCGTGTCGCTCGCCGACCCCGAGTCCAAGGTGGAGCGGTCTGGCATCGAAATCTCCCGCGAGCCGCCCGCGGCGGTGGCCGCTCGATACGGATCCGTGTCCGTCGGGTTTGCCGACATCTTGCGGCTCACGATGAAGCGGCAGCGAAGGGGCGGGTTCGTGCACCTCATGATTCGCTTCCGCGCGCCGGACCGAAAGGAACGGACGGTTCGGATGGAGGTAAAGCCGTTTTCCGATGTGGTTGAGCGTACGGCCGACGGGTCCTCGTGGCTTTCAAAGCCCGCGTCTACGGCGGAGCACGTGCAGGACATGCTGCGTCGGCGCCTTCCACCCTTCCTCGCAGGAGTCTCCACGTGGGGGGCATAGCGTGGGGCCGCGCGGGGCTCACGACGCGCGGCGCGGAACCTTGACGCGACCGGCCGCCACGTACTCGTCAAACTCCGCATCCTCGATGTTCCCGGTGCCCGCCTCAAAAACGCGCGAGGCGCTCTTGTGGGCGAGCCGCGGGTCGAGGGTCATCACGAGCATCTTGCCGTCTTCGTAGAGCGTGGTCTGGGCCACATCGTCGCGATTGGCGACGACGAGGATGCCGGCGTTGACGACTTCGAAGCGGTTGTTGCGGAGGACTTGCTCGACCATTTCGAGCAATAGGGTAACGGGCTCAACGGGGACGACCTCGAGGGCGCCCTTGGTCTTGCAGGGCCGGATCTCCCTAAAGATCATAGGCGACAGCCTCGCGCACCGCGCGTTGGCGCATCGCCGCAAACTCGACCTTGGCGGCCTCGCCGTCGGCACGGAGGATGGTGGCGTTGGTGACGGGCCGCTCGGGCACGATGGTGCAGCAGACGCCGGGCCCCGTGGAGATTGAGTAGGTCCCGATTTCTTTGGCGATCTTTTCGATCTCGAGCTTGTCGAAGCCGATGAGGGGCCGCAGCATGGGCAGGCACGGCGCCTCGTTCTCGGCCTGGATGTTGGGGAGCGTCTGGGAGGCGACCTGCCCGAGCGACTCGCCGGTGGCGATGAACGAGCAGCCTTCGGCCTTGGCGACCTCGGCTGCGACGGACCACATCATGCGCCGGCACATCACGCACTGCATGTGGCGGTCGGTCTTCCGGGCAATCTGAACCTGGTTGGCCCCATGGGGCGCGACCCAGAGCTTGATGTCCTGGCCGGTGACCTCGGAGAGTTTGCGGATGAGTGCGGGGGCCTTCTCGAACTGATTGTCGTCGGTGAAGGGGCGGTTGTCCATGTTGATGGCGACGAGATCGAACCCGGCGCGGGCGAGCATGTAGCCGGCGACGGGCGAGTCGATTCCGCCGGAGATGAGCAAGCCGACTTTGTGGGCCACGAGCCTGCGAGCCCGCGCCGGTCATAAAGCCTTTGCCTGGCGGGATCGCGGCGTGCCGCATGGCGTTCACGGCTTTGGTCGCCAGGGCCCTTTGACAATCCTGACCAATTGGGGGTGCTGACGCCGGAGCGCCTCCCGGTACAATCAGCCGAAGCTGAGCATGAAGAATCCCCCCATCATCAGCGGGAAGAAAAGTGGGTACTGACCGGGAGCCCCAGGAATCGACCATAGGGCAGCGGCCGCCGCGACCATGGCCGATCCAGACCCCACGGTGCCCCAAAGAAGGATGGACGAGGCGCGATCGGCCGAAACCAAGGGCCACCTACCCGATGTAGCGGGCGTAGATCGCCTTCGCGCGACCGACGTCCTCTGTGCCGTGGACGAGCGCCCGGCCGTCCTCGAAGACGATGACATCGTGGCCCTCGGCGGTGAAGCGGAGCACCGAATCGACGCGGTTCACGGCGAGCGAACCCTTGAGGCGCGCCTCTACGGCCGCCAGGTCCACGGACGCGCCGCGCTTTGGGCGAATTTGGAGGACATTGCGCCCGCAGAGCTCCACGACCTCGTCAGCGCGGCCTTCGAGGTGGTTGAAAGTATGCGCGCCGCACGGGGGACAGGCGGCTCGCTTTGCCACCGAGATCGTGTCGAGGGCCGGCGTCTTAAGGTCAAAGCTGTAGAGCACCGGGTCGGGAGCCTTGCCCACGATGCGCCACAGGGTAAGGTTCGCAGCAAACGCGCCGACCGTCGTGGTCAGCGTGTTCAGGACGCCCACTGTGTCGCAGGTCGCAAGCGCGCCGCGCGGGGGCTCCGTCGGGAACACGCATTCGAAGCAGGGGCCCGCGGGCTCGGCGGCGAAAACCATGCCGTAGGTGGAAACCGCCGCGGCGTAAGTCCAGGGGACTTTGTGCTTCACCGCGAGGTCGTTCATCACGAAACGCGTCGCGAGGTTGTCGGTGCCATCGACAAGCGCCGACGCGCCGGGCACGATCTTCTCGCCAAGCGTGGGGCCAAAGTCACTTGCGTGAGCGACCACCTTGATCGAGCTGTTGATTTCGTTGAGCCGGGCCGCGGCGGCCGCCGCCTTCGGTCGCCCGACGTCCCCTTCGTCGAAGAGGGTCTGCCGCTGCAGGTTGGTGAGGTCGACGATGTCGCGGTCGACGACGTGGATCTCACCGACCCCGGCACGCGCGAGGAGGTCGGCCTGCACCGAGCCCAGCGCGCCGACGCCGACGACGACCACACGGGCCGCCTCGAGCGCTTTCTGCCCGGCCGTTCCGATCCCCTCGAGGAGCACCTGGCGCGCGTAGCGGGAAGCGCTGCTGTGGGGGTCGGGATTCGGCGGCATCTGTCTGGCCCCCTCATCGGTCGGACGCGCGGATAAACCGTCGCCTCCGTCTCACGGCCGTCTCGTGCAACCGCCAAAATCTGAAATAGAGGCCTTGCGGCTGTTCAGGTGCGCCGGGGTTGCCGGGGGCGGGATTCGAACCCGCGTGTTGAACCTGGAGGGCCCAACGTCTGACCCGCAATCAGATGCAATACCTGACTGTGCCCCCCCGGCGCGCTTGTTATCCATAGCGTAGATGGCCTACTGCCGCGGGTAGATAAGGCGTTGAAGGGGGGAGGTCGCCGGACACGGCGAACACGAGCGGGGGGCCCGCCGTCAGCGACCTTCAATAGCCGCGCCCCTGACTTCCCCCCCGTGGGGACGGAAGAAGCGATCCTCTCGGTCCGGATCGCCGAGGTGCAGCTGCTGCTCGCCGAGAAGCGCACCTCGCTTGCAATCTTGCGCGCGGGGATGGGCATTTTCCTCCTGCCGCTCTCGCTTTTCACGGCGCTGATCGCGACCTCGAAGTTCTACGATGTCAGCGAGGTGCTCGCCCTGATTGTCACAGTGGTGGGTGTCTCCGTCGCGCTGATGTGCCTCGGCGTGTGGCTCATTTGGCGAAGCATCCGAAGGATCCGGCGCATCGACCACAAGATCGCGGAGCTGAAGCAGCGCAGCGACGAGCTGAAGCATTTGTACTACGACGGCGAGCAGGCGATGGACGGCGATTGAAGATTGAGGCGACCTTCAGCGCGGAGAAGAGGGAGAGCCTCGGGAGGGGATCGAACCCTCGATCTGCTGATCTTTCGGCCGCCCAGAGGGCGACATACGAATCAGCCGCTTTACCGCTGAGCCACCGAGGCGGGAAGCAGGCCGCGCAATCGGGAGGACGATATTAAACCATTGTCGGCGGCCAGCGGCCGTGCCTGGGCATCGAGAATCCTACGCGCGCCGGTGCTTGATCTTCCCGTCGAGGTGGAGCTTCTTGGATTCTTCGAGCGCCTGAAGCACGGGCATCGGCTCGCCGCCGAGGTGCGAGATGAGCGCGCCGCCACCGGTCGAGACATGGTCGACGCGGTTGGCCATCCCCAGCTGCGCGACGAGCGCCGCCGTGTGACCGCCGCCGACGACTTTGTAGGCGGACGAGCGCGCGATCGCGTCCATGATTCCGCGGGTGCCGACAGCAAATTCCTCGATTTCGAAAACGCCCATCGGCCCGTTGGCCACGATGACTTTGGCGCCCTGGAGGACCCGGGAGTACTCGATCATCGTGTCGAGCCCGATGTCGAAAATCGGATCGGGCGACGGGAGCGCGGCGACCTTGATGCCGACGCGGTGGCCCTTCGTGTTCAAGACGACGTCCGTGGGGAGGCGGACGGAGCTCGGCCTTTCTTTAATGAACTTCGCGGTGTCCGCGACGAGGTCGCGCCACGCCGGGACCTCCTTCTCGAGGTACGCCTCCGAGGCAGCCCCGAGCTTGACCCCGGAGGCTGCAAGGGCAATGTTGGCCACGACGCCGCCGGTGAGCACGGTGTCGATCGAGCCGGAGAGGACCATGTTCTTCATGACACGGACGGAGTCGTCGACCTTGGCGCCGCCGAGGACGGCGACGGCCGGGTGCTCGCCGGAGTGCAGGGCGCGCTCGATGGCGGCCATTTCCTTCTCGACGAGGCGCCCGCCCATGGAAGGGACGGCGCGCGTGAAGCCCACGAGCGTGGGCTGCGAGCGGTGCGCGGCGGCGTACGCGTCGTTGATGAAGTAGTCGACCTCGCCGGCGAGTTTGCGGACGATGTGGGCCTTGGCCTGCGCGTCGAAGCTCTTGCCGGCGAGCAGTTCCTCTTCAGCGTAGAACCGCGTATTTTCGAGCACGATGATGTCGCCGTCCTTCATCGCACGAATTTCCGCGACCGCGTGCGACCCGAACAGGTCATCCACGTACTTCGTGGGCCGGCGCACGAGGTTGCCGATGACGCGCGCGTGCTCGCGCAGCGTCGTGTAGTCCTCCTTGCCCGCCTTCGACTGGTGGGCGAGCACGACGACCTTGGACGCGGCAAGCTCGCGCAGCGTCTGAAGGTGCTCTCGGACGCGCGTGTCGTCAAGGAACGAGCCGTCGATCGGGTTGATCGGGGAATTGACGTCCAAGCGGAGGAGGACCGTCGCGCCGCCCAGGGGAAAATCGCTCATCGTGTAGAACGGGAGCGGACGGCCTGACGTCACGTCGCTGGAAACCGATGGAGGGGATAAAAGGGCATGGGGGGGCCGGTTGTGGGGCTGCGCGGTTAGAGGGAACTGACAAGTCGCAGGAGGGCCTTGTTGACCGGGACGGGGACGGCGCGCCGGTGCGCGACGCGGACAATCTCGCCGGTGATGGCGTCGATCTCGGTTTGGCGGCCGGCCTCGACGTCCTGCAGCATCGATGTGCGGTTCTCGGATGTCTCGCGCAAGATCGAGACGATTCCAGGCCATGGGTCGCGTTTGACGGTAATATGAGCGGCGCGGGCGACCTGCGTGGCCTCCTTCGCGGCGATCTGGGCGAGCAGCATCGCCTCGGGCCGCTCGAGGAGCTCGCCATTGCGGCAATGCAAGAGCGCCGTGAGCGGGTTTACGGCCGTGTTGACAATCGCCTTCTGCCACAGGACAGACGGTAAGTCCCGGGTCACCGAGGTCGGGATCCCCGCGCCGCGCAGCAAGCGCGCAACGGGAGCGACCGACGCGCGGGGGCCAGCGACCGGCCCGACGACCGCGCGTCCGGCCCCCGTGTGGCGCACGCGGCCGGGCGCGACGAAAAGGGCGCCGAGCACGAGGCTGCCGCCGATGATCGGGGTTGCGGGGAGCCCCTTCCTCAGCACGGCGAGGTTCGTGAGCCCATTTTGCAGCGTCACGACCGGCCCGAGGCGCGCGACGCGGCGCAGGGCCGCGGCCGCTTCCTTCGTGTCGAAGCTCTTGACTGTGAGGAACACGAGGTCGGCGCGGTCGGCAGCGGCTGCGCCCGCCGACGCCTCAACCCGGAAGCGCCCCTTCGTGGAGCCCTCGACGACGAGCCCCGCCCGCTTGATGGCCCGCACGTGCGCGGGCCGCGCGATCAGGACAACCTCGTTGCGGCGCGACAGCAGCGCCCCGAGGACGCTGCCCACGGCACCGGCGCCGAAGATCGCGACGCGCATCGCGCGCGGATGTTGCCGCGCGCGTTTTAGCCTTCGCGTCCGGCTACATCTCGCGCAGCGCCGCGATCCCGAGCATGTCGAGCGAGGCGGCAAGCGCGCACCGCGCGGCGGCGACAAGCGCGAGCCGCGCGTGCTCGCCTTCCCCTGAGCCGATCACCGGGCTGTCGCGGTAGAATTCGTTGAACGCCGCTGCGAGTTCCTGCGCGTAGGTCGCCACATAGTGCGGGCGGACGGCTTCGGCCGCCTCTTCGACGATCAGGGGCAGCCACCCGATGCTGCGCGCAAGGTGGACAGCGGCCTTATCGGTCGAGAGCGCGACCGGTGAGGCGACCGCTTCGGTCGCGAGCGCCGGCGCGTCGATCAGTTCGGCGCGCTTTGCTTTGCGCAACAGGCTGCACGCGCGTGCGTGCGCATACTGGAGAAAAGGCGCGGAGTTCCCCTTGAAGTTCAACGCATCCTCCCACTTGAACACGATCGACTTTTCCGGCTGCACGCGGACGATGTTGTAGCGCACGGCGCCCACTCCGACCGCTTCGGCGATTTTGCCTTGGGCTGCCGCGTCAAGGTCCGGCCAATTCTCCGCGACGCGCACCGCGGCTTGCTCCACCGCCTCGTCGAGGAGGTCGTCGATATACACGACGCGGCCGCGGCGGGTGGACATCTTGCCTTCCGGCAGCGAGACGAAGGCGTAGAACAGCGGCTCGGGACGGAAGGGCGATTCCATTAGGGTCAGCGCGCACTCGACCTGCTTCGAGGCGAGTTTCTGGTCCTCGCCGAGGACCGTCACACCGCGGTCGCAGCGCTCGGCCTTGTTCACGTGGTACGCGACATCACGGGTCGCGTAGAGCGTCGTGCCGTCGGCGCGCAGGAATACGAACTTCGCCGAGCGGCCCTGGATTCCGAAGGGGGCCAGGTCGAGGTGGTAGGCGCCGTCCTCGAGTACGGCCGAGGGGAGCGCCTTGAGGCGCTCAACGACTTTCCCGACCGAGCCGTCGACGACGAATTGGGACTCGTAGGTGAATTGGTCGAAGTTTGCGCCGAGGCGCGAGAGCGATTCTTTCATCCCGGCGAGCACGCGGTTGCAGGCGCCGTTCACGCGGGCGAGCGCTTCCCGGTCGCCGCGCTCGATGGCTTGGACGTCCTTCACAATCGCAGCTTCGACGGCAGGGTCGATTTTTGCAAGCGCGGTGGCGGCCTGGTAGAAGCGTACCAGCTGATGGTCCGCCTTCCCGCGTTCGATCCCTTCGGAGGCCAGGTTGCGCAGCGGGTCGATCTCGGCGGTGGGCACCTTGGCCGCCTCGAGCCGGCCCGGAAGCGCGAGCAGGTCCGCTTCCTTCAGGTTGTTGACGCCCCACGCGAGCGTCACGAGCTGTTTGCCGATGTCATTCACGAAGAATTCGGCCGTTACTTCGTTTCCCGAGCGGCGGAGGACGCGGACGACGCTGTCGCCGATGATCGGGTTGCGCGCGCGCCCCACGTGAAGGGGGCCGTTGGGGTTGGCGCTCGTGTGTTCGACGATCACCTTTTGGTGGGTCGGCGCGAGCGTCCCATATTGCTCGCCCGCCTCGAGGACCTCGCGCAGCCCGTGCGTCACGAGCGCGTCGGGGTGGACGGCCCCATTCACGTAGGCGCCTTCGACGTCGAACACGAGGTGGTCGCCAGGGGCAAGCGAGGCCCCGATCTGTTTGGCGATCTCGAGGGGGGACTTGCGCAGCTGCTTGGCCATGGGGTGGCAAGCGAAGGCGAAATCCCCCTTCCCTTCCGGGGCGCGCCCGGGCTTGCCCTCGAACTTCC
>JBGPJF010000039.1:0-21077 GCA_041485285.1 Thermoplasmata archaeon
CCCGCCCGATTTGCGGCCGCCGCCTGCGATGGGCCCACCGCCGGGCGGCCGCGGTCCGCCCCCGCCGGGCCGGCGCCCTCCTCCTCCTCCTGGCGGACACGGCCCGCCGCCTTCCGGCGCACGACCGCCGCCGCCGCCGCCGCCAGGTTCGCGCGGTCCCCCGCCCCCCGGCGCACGCGGCCCCCCACCTCCCGGATGGCGGCCGCCGCAGCAAGGGGCCCGCCCACCCCCGCCGGCCGGAGCTCGTGGTCCGCCTCCGCCTGGAGCGCGAGGTCCACCCCCGCCGGGAGCCCGGGGGCCGCCTCCCCCGGGAGGTCGCGGCCCGCCGCCCCCCGGATCTCGAGGTCCGCCTCCGCCCGGATGGCGGCCGCCACCGGGCAGCCGAGGTCCACCTCCTCCCGGGTGGCGCCCGCCTCGACCGCCGCCGCCCCAAGGAACGCCAACCGCGCCGGTCGCAGCGCCCGAGCCGACGCCTGCGCCTGAACTCGCTCCGGCTGAAACCCCGGCCGCTCCTCCTCCCATGGACCCGCTCGAGGCGGAACTAAGGAATTGGAATCCCGAGACGACTCCGGTGCCCAAGGGCTACGTGCTGCCGCCGGCGAGCGAGTCGGCGCCGGCCCCGGAAGCACCGGCCGCAGATGCTCCTGCTCCCGCTGTGTACGACCCCAGTCCACGGCCCGCTCCGGCCGAATACGACCCGAGCCCGAAGTCCGCACCGCACCCCTATGACCCGCGACCGAAATCGGCCGACCCAACGTACGACCCAAGCCCAAAGAAGCCCGAAGAGAAGCGCGGCGGCTTCCTCAAGCGGAGAAAGTGACGTCTGACGGCCCGCGCGCGGCTTCCTCCCGCCATCGGGGCAGTCTCCTTCGGTCTCATCCTGCTTCGGCGAGCAGCGGAGGCTCGGTGTTTGGCATCCCCGATTGCCCAGACACCGCCAGCTGCTCGCACGTGCTGCCCATTTTTCTGCAACCCGCGGGCATCGCGCTAGCGGCCGTCGGGCGAGGGGTGTGGCTCATCCAACACACCTCGGAACGCCGCCGTTTGGAGCATGGACCCCGCGACCGTGGTCGGCCTCCCGCCGCTCCCGGCTTCAGCCCCCGCGCACCTTTAATACAGAGCGCCGGGTTGCCCAAAATCCGCATTTAGCCAGCCTCGCCCGAGTGGGGTAGTTTGGACATCCTAGCAGCCTGCGGAGCTGCAGACCCGGATTCGAATTCCGGCTCGGGCACTCCCTTTTCCACTGCTTCCGAAGTGGAGCTACTTTTTCGGGCCGAGCCCCGGCCGCGCGCCGACGACCCAGCCCGCGACCGCCGCGAGACGGTACATCGCCACGATGAGCAGGGAGAACGCCGTCTGCGCTTCCGGGAAGAGGAGGTGGAGCAAGGGGAAGATGACGAGCGCGAAGAAGCCGACGGCGATCAGCGCCACCTGCACGGGGAGGTGCCGCTTCACCGCGCGCGAACTCATGAGCGTGCGCGTGTAGAGGCCCCACGACACGAGCGCCATCACCACGGCTGCGTTGGCGTCGACCGTTTGGATGGCGGGCGCAAATGAGGTTACAAGCAGCGCCGCAAACACCGCCGCATAGGGCATCGACACCATGCCGAAGTGGCGGCCGATCCGGTGGCTCGAGTACCCGTAGTACGCAACGCCCGTCGCGCCCGCCGCGATCACGATCGCGAGCCACGCGCTCTCAGGGATGACGGCCAAGCGTCGACGTCCTGGGTTGCCACGGCCCGCGCGGAACCTTTATCGCGCGGGGGCCGTGCACGCCCTGCAGGCCGCACCGGGGTGGGGGCACATGGGATTTGCGGAGAGCATCACCGACGCGCTTGCCGCCGCCCACATCCCGCCGTGGCTCATCGTCGCGCTCGTCGCGCTCCTGCCCTTCATCGAAATGCGCGGCGCGGTGCCCATCGCCGTGCTGATCTTCGGCTGGAGCCTCCCCTCCGCCCTCCTCTTCACCGGGCCGATCAGCCTGTTCCCGGGGCTCCTCATCGCGCTGTACCTCCACAAGCTCGAGCCGAGCCTGCGGAAAGTGAAGTTCTTCGACAAGTGGCTCGACAAGGCCTTCGCGTGGACGCGCAAGAAGAACGCCACGCCGGAGGACCAGAAGAAGCGCGACCGGCGGGCGACGATCCTGCTCGCCCTGCTCGTGGCGATACCGGGGCCGGGCACGGGCGCGTGGACAGGCGGGCTCGTGTCGTACGTCTTCGAGGTGCCGAAAAAGAAGGCCGTCGCCGCGCTCGTCCTCGGCGTGCTCGGCGAAGCCGTCGCGATGGGGCTGCTCGTGCTTGCGTTCCAGTGGTCGGTGGGGAGCTTGCCTTAGGGGGCTGACCGGGCAGGCTCCGCCGGCGAAGGGTATTTTTCTCTCCGCCCCCAAGAGAACCCGAGGGCCGGCATGGGGGCGCGCGAAGCCATCGCATCCCTCGGCGCCGTCGCGTTCATCGTCCTCGCTTCGATCCCGTATTCGCCGACCCTCGTGTACGAGGGCCGCTACCTGATCGTCGACTTTGCCAACCCGTTGCCCGACGTCCCCGTCCACTTCTCGGCCTTTGACACCACAGACGGCGTCTTCGTGGCGGGGTTCTTCGATTGGAAACGTGAAGCGCAGGTCCTGCCGCCAGACATCATCATGAGCCCTTGGGGCGATATCCACTGGGGCGCCTGGGGTCCCTCCCACGGCCCGTGGTCTCTGCTTGAAAACGGATACCCCGCCCCCTACCTCAACGAGCGGACGGTCCGCGTCGAAGGCGGGGAGTTCGCCGTCCGCGTCTGGGAAGGAGCGGGGGTGCAAGCGGACTGCAACGCCGCGATTGCCGGCGCCGCCCTCCAGCCCTTCCGCCACACAGGCAGCGGGCAGGGGTGGGGACCGCGCGAGGCCCCCATGGGTTACCCCCGTGATTCCAATGCGCACTTCGACAGGTGGGAACAAACGAGATGGCTGACGTGCGTTTGGGTCGTTTACCTCGGCAGCGAGGCCGGGGCCGCAAATGGCGTGCCCTTCGTGATCGAGTAGACGGGCGACCATCCACTTCGAAGGCGAGCGCCTTCATCGCCGCGCGACGACGAACCAAAAGCCGCCGCCGGCGCTGACGAATTGCAGCGTCTCGAAACCGGCGGCCTTGATCATCGCCTCCAACTCGCTTTTGTCGAAGAGCTGCGCGGGCTGAAGGGCGAACTCAAGCCGCATCGCCAAGACGAGCGCGTTGCCAAGGTCGCTTGCTGGCGCACTGTGGTCCACGAGTCCCTCCGCCACCACCAGATGCCCGCCCGGCCGAAGCGCGCGGCGGCAACCCTTGAGGATGGCCACGCCTTGGTCGGCCGCGCACAGGATCTCGCCGAGGAACACCATGTCGAATCGGTTCCGGAACGGCATCGTTTCGCCCGACCCCTTTTCGAACCGCACGCGCTCTTCGAGCCCGAGGCGCGCGCAGTGGCCGCGCGCGAGCCGCAGCGCGGTGCGGTCGGGCTCGATTCCGACGAACCGCGAACGGGGAAATGCCTGCGCCATGCGGAAGCTCCAGGCGCCCGCACCGGCACCGACATCGAGGACGTCCACCCCCCGGCGCAGCGCGCGGTTGATCGCCGGAGCGCGCGGGACAAGCACGCCGAGGAACGCGGTGTGGTCCCACTTCGTCGCCTCCTCGAAGGCTTGAATCAAGTAGCGCGGCCTGCGAGCCGACGGGCGGCCGTCGCGGAAGAGGCCGTCGAAGGCATCGTAGTCGAGCGAGCGCAGCGCGAGGTAGTCGATGTGGCCGCCGAGGTACTGCGACCCGGCCTCGTCGACGAGCAGCGCGCGCAGGTGCGGTGGAAGCCCGAAGCGTCCGCCTTGCTCCCGCACAAGCCCCAGCGCCGCGGCGGCTTTGCACCAGAGCTTGACGGCCTCTCCGTTCTTGCCCACCCGCCGGGCCAGCACCGAGGCGGGAAGGGCGCGGCGCGCGGTTGCAAGCTCCTGCAACAACCCGTGTCGCCGTCCCAGGTGGGCGACCCACACCATCGAAAATCCGCGCGATGCTGCCCAGAAGTCATGCGCCTTGAGCGCTGGTGGACAGCGGCGCACCATCGCAGGTGGAATCGCCCGCGAGTATTCAAGCCCCGCCGCCAGCGCCAACGACGCGTTCGTGAGCGGGAGGTGCGGGACTGCCCGCCAACGATTCGGGGGCGTGCAGCGGCACCACGGTCGAGGGGCCGCCCCCATGGTCATGACAGAGCCCGAGTCGGGCCACGCGCACGCCGGGTGGCCAGGTTTGCTTGCTCAGGCGTTTCCGCCTCAGTGCGCAAGACGGAAGAAAATGTCGACCGTGCCCATCACCACGGGCCCCACGGCGCACAGCAACAGGAGCAGGGCCTTCATGCCGCGCGGCGTCGGCGCCTTGAGTTGGCCGGCCAGCCGCTCCCCCACGAGCCCGGCGGCCCACCCCGCCGGGGCGCCGAGGAGCGAGAAGCCGAACCCCGCGGCCGTGGGGTTGTAGATCGCGGCGGTGAGCAGCGCCATGGAAAGGCCCGCGAGGGCCCAGGGCAAAGGCGGGCGCAAGGCCATCTTTTCGGCCCCCACCCACGCGGCCGCCGCCGCCGCAATCGGCCCGGGCAACCACGCGCTTGGCGAGCTGAGCGTCTGCGTATGCAGCGCCCACAAGATTCCAACGCCCGTGTAGACCAGCATCGCCACGAGGGTCGTCGCAAGCAGGACCCCCGGCCGCCGGTCAAGCACACCCACGACCGCAATCCCCGCCACCGCCCAGGCCGCGCTCATCAGCGGGAAGAGCAGGTTCGTGCGGTCGAGCGTCCACCGCTCGATGATCTTCATCAGGCCCTGCGTGTCCGGCCCCCAGAATCCGGGCATCGCCGAAATGCGCGCGTTTACTTCCGGCGTCAGGTTGAATGCCATCGGGCCGAGGAACGCAGGCAGCGAAAAGGCAAGGACGAGCAGGCCGTATCCCATCGCCGTAAAGCGGCCAAACGGGCGCGAAGGGGCAAGCGCAATCCTGCACGCCGTCAGTCCGAGGGCAATCGTGTACACGCCGAAAGCGAGCAGCCCGTGGGGGAGCGACCATCGCGTTTCGTTCTGCCCCCAGGTCGTGTGCCAGAAGTCGTCGAACAGGCCCGCGACGATCATCATCACGAACCCGGCGCCCAGGATCACGAGCGACGGCGGGAACTGCATCCAGCGCGGGAGGCCCTCCAGGGGCCGACCAAACGCGGAGCGAAGCTCGGGGTTTGCGGCGATCCCCGCAATGGTCGCGGCGCCGAACAGGACGCTCGCATAGAGGAAGAGGTGCGGCGGGCTCCAGAACGATTCGAAGCGCATCTGCGTGTGCCAATAGATGTCCCAGGGAGAGGCGACGGCTACGCCGAGCAGGTAGCAGGCCAGTGCGGCAAGCAAGAACCGATGCGCACGCTTGGCGACGTCGGGGCGGACCGCCGCGCCTCCCGTGTCGGGGGGTGAATCGTCCGGCATTGCCGAACCCGCCAAGAGCGCGGTGGCCATGATATACGTTGGCGCGGGGTCAACGCGCAGGGGGCTGCGCCGGGTTTGCCGCCGTGCGTGCCGCCGAAAGGGCCGCGATGCGGCCGCGCAGGCGCTCGACTTCAACCTCGCGGCTGCGCCACCAGTTGCGGCTCCAGATGCGGTCAACGGCCCAGCCACGCGCCTGCAGCATCCGTTGGCGCGCCACATCGCGCTCGCGGGCCGAGGAGCCCGACTGGAACATGGGTCCGTCGGATTCGACGCCCACGATGAACCGCGCCGGGTCGGCGGGGTCGACGACGGCAAGGTCGAGCGTGTAGCCGCTGAACCCCACATGCGTCTGCGTCTCGAGGCTCGCGGCGCTCAGGGCCGCGGCAACCTGCTCCTCGAGCGGCTTGATCCCGCTGAGCGCGGGCGCGGCCGCGGACTTCGCGTCCATCTGCGGGTCGAGCTCGTGGAGCACCGCGGAGACCGCTTCGTGCTTCACCGCCGACACCGCCGCGGCGTACAGCAGGTACTCCTTCAACAGCTTCGGGCCCAGGTTCTTCGTTGCGGACACCTCGAGCGCGCTCGGCTCGAACGACGCCACGAGCACGACGCGCTCGCGCGCACGGGTGATTGCGACGTTGAGCCTGTTCTCCCCGCCCTCTGCGTTCAGCGAGCCGAATTGGACGCGCACCTTTCCCGACTCGTCGGCCGCGTAGCCGACGGAGAACAGGATGATGTCGCGCTCGTCGCCCTGGACATTCTCGATGTTCTTCACGAATGGCCGCTCGTCGAGGTCGCGCTCGGGCGCGTCGGCCGCGGCGTACCGCCGCTCGAAGTCGGCGTCGGTCTTGCGCCGCTGGTCGATGGCGTCCAGGATCGTCTCGCGCTGCTTGTCGTTGAACGTAATCACGCCAACGGAGGGGATCTTGCCGCGCGCCTCCCCGTCCTTCAGCATCGCCGAAATGATGGACACGACTTCCTCGGCCTCCACCGGGTTGCACCGGTCCTTCCACACACCCTTCGCGCGCACAAACTCGATCGGCGGCATCTTCAGCGAACGCTCGACGTTTGCCATGATCTGCAGGTTCCCCTCGTAGAACGCGTGGTTCGAAAAGTCGATGAGCTCCTGGTAGCGCGAGCGGTAGTGCCAGCTCAGGTACCGTGGGGAGTAGGTGCGCATCGCGAGCATGAGGAGGCTCTCGGCTTCGAGGGTGGCGTCCTGCTCCTCCTCGTCGGTGTCGTCGCCTGCGATTTCGAAGAGGTCGAACGGGCGAAGCTGCTTTTCGTCGCCGGCGATGAGCACGCGCCTTCCGCGGTAGATTGCAGGGACGGAGCGCTCGACGGCAAGTTGGCTCGACTCGTCGAACACAACGAGGTCGAAGAGGCCGCGCGTGAGCGGGAACACATCCGAGGCCGCCTCCGGCGAGGCGAGCCAGCAGGGCGCCACGCGCATGAACTGGAACGGGTACTCTTCGATGAGTTTGCGCACCGGCTTGACGCTGCGCTGTTTGCCGAATTCGTAGGCGAGCTTGTTCCAGTCGGTGTCGGGCCGCTTGCTCGGGTGGTGCTCGCCGGGGGGGAATTCGGGGGTGGTTGCTGCGCGCAAAGTCGCCGCAGTAAGGCGTGCCACCAGGAGCTTTCGCCGGTCCTCGAGGAGGGCGGCCAGCCGCTCGCGCAGGTCGCCGTAGCGTTCGAAAGGGTTGCCCATGAGCTGGGGCTTGGCCTCCTCAACGGCCGCGATCCACCGGGCGACGAGCTCTTGCCGGACGGCGGGGGCCCACGCGCCCTGTGAAGCGGAGAGGGCCGCCTTGCAGGCGCCGAAGAGTTCGATTTCGGGGACCGAAAGCGCGGCGACCGCGCGGTCATGTTCCTGAATCGCGTCGAAGTCGGCGAGCTCCTTGACCATCGCCTCGGCCTTGGGCCCGACGAGGGCCGGCGTCTCGTTGACCGACCGCAGCGCTGCCTTTCCCGCGACTGTAAGGAAGGGCCCCAGGTTTTCCCACCCGTTCAGGAGCCACACCCCTGCCTCGAGCGCGGCCTTGAGGTCCGCCGCGTTCGCGACACGCGGGTCACCGGAGTGGGCTGTCCGGTACGCTTCAATCTCTTTTCGCGAGCGGCCCCAACCGGGGAGGAATAAGCGCAGGAGACTTTTCTCATGCTTGAGGAACCGCCGCGTTGCTTCAAGGAGTTTCATGTGGGCGTCCTGGGTCGGTAACACCAGGGCCTTCGGGTCGGCGGCTTTTGCCCAATCGCGCAGGAGCGCCTCGAACTTTGCACGGTGGTCGGTCGTTACGCCCGCGAAGGACTTGCGGCCCACGAGCGGGGCGCTTGGCAGGTCAAACCGGCGCGCGCCCCTTTCAAGCGATGGGAGCCGCGCGAGGAACCCGTCCATCGCATGCACATCAAACTCGTTGGCGGGGCGCGCAAGCTGCAATCGGGCCGCGTAGCCCGGCTCTGCCGAGAGGTACAGTTCCTGCAGGCGGATTCCGCCAAAGTAGGTCTCCCAAAGCGGCGCCACGACCGAATTGATCTCGGCTATCGTCGCGTCGATCGCCTTCGTGGCCGCCTCGAACTGCGCCTCGATGGCAGGGTCCGGGGGTGGCGGCTTGGACGCCATCCGGCGCGCGAGATGCTGGTAGGTCTCCTTCCGGTCTGCGTGCGAATCGTGGAGCACCACCGCGCAGTCGTCGAGCCCCACCCGCTCGAGCCGCTGGAACACGACATCGAGCGCCGCGCGCTTCTGGCAGACGACGAGGATCCGCTCGCCTTTTGCAAGCGCGTTGGTGATGAGATTCACGATGACCTGCGACTTGCCCGTGCCGGGCGGCCCGCGCACGACCACGCAAGGCGCCGACTGCGCCTCCACAATCACCGCGTCCTGGCTCCCGTCGGAGTCGAGCGCGAAGTTGAGCGCGCGGTCGGGGACCGCATCGAGCTTCGGCGCGGCGGGGGCCGGGGCCGCCGGGCCTGCGGGGGCTTCCAAGAGGTCGTCAACCACGCCTTGGTCGACCTCGCCGTCGCGCGCGCGCACGAGGAGGTCCTCGTAGTCGCGGTAGATCGCGTTCGACCCCTGCGGGAAACTGCCGACAATCAGGTGCGCGACGAGGTGGAGCGGCTGCCGGGACATCGCGCCGATGGTCTCGGCCGTGATCGCGTCAAGCGCGCTGAACGGCACCTCGAATTGGGTGTCCATCTTGGCGATGGGCAGACCCGCGGCCTCGAGAATCCCCTCGACGGCATGGAAGAGCGCCGTGGGCCGCTGGACGGCCGCAGCGACGGCCCCTGCCGATTCGACGGCGGCTTCAAGCGACTCCTGCAGGTCGGCCGGCAGCGTGGTCCCGCGCACGAGCTGGATCGCGGCGAGCAGGGCCTTGTTGAGGATCGGCGTCGCGCCCTCGGGGATTTCGAGGTACCACCCGAAGCCGCGCGCGCCGCGCGTGCGGGTTAGGCGCGCGGGGAAAAGCGCCACGGGGGCGCGGACGAAATGGTCGGCATCGATGTGCCCGACGAGGAACGGGAATCCGATGAAGGTGTGTTCGAGCCCCGTTTCTTCGAGCACGAGGCGCGCCGCGCGCGCCTGCTGCGTCAGGCTCTTCCGGGCCTCTTGGGACGCCGGCGTCGTTTCGCCGTCGCCGACGAGCTTGACCTTTCCGGAGGCCGCGATGGCGGCATCCACGGCCTGCGTGCAAAGCTCCGCATCGGCGCCGTCGCGTGCCGCCAAGTCATAGGACCAGCGCGCCGCCGTGCGCCGAAGCAGGATGGAGCGGTTTCTCCAGTCGACTTGGAGCAGCCGGTCGCGGAACACCTCAAGGCGGCGCATGAAACGCGCCTGCTGGGAGATCGGTGCCGCCTCGACGCTCATAGCCCGCGTCTAGAGCGTCAGGGCGTTTTACAACTTTTCACGGCCGCCTGCCGTCGTGCGGTCCCTCGTCGAGACCCGCGGGGGCAGGGCCCGAGGGGGAAGCGGGCCCCCCGGGGAAGCCGCCCAGTTTGCGCGGCCCGTCAGGGCTTTATGCGGCTTCCGGATCGCGGGGTGATCGCTTGGCCGAACCCGCCGTCCGCCTCGAACGCCTCGTCAAAGTCTACAAAGGCGGCCGCCGCGCGCTCGACGGCGTCGACCTTGACATCCCGCCCGGCGAAATCTTCGGCCTCATCGGACCCAACGGCGCCGGGAAGAGCACGACCATCCGCATCCTTGCAACGCTCCTCAAGCCGACGGAGGGCCGCGCCGAAGTCTTCGGCCACGACACCGTGAAAGACGCGATGGATGTCCGCCGCATCATCGCGTATCTGCCCGAGGACGCGGGGGTGTACGAGCGCCTCACCGGCCGCGAGTACCTGAAGTTCATGGCGACGTTCTATGCGGGCGCGCAAGACGAAATGCTCGCGCGCGCCGAAGTCGTCGCCGACCTCAAGGCCCGCCTCGATGACCGCGTGAGCGAGTACTCGGGCGGGATGAAGCGCCGTCTCCTGCTCGCCCGCACCCTGATGACCGCCCCGAAGCTCGCCATCCTCGACGAGCCCACCTCCGCCCTTGATGTGGTCAACGCCCACCATGTCCGCCGCCAGATCCGCGGCATCGTGAAAGACGGCGGGCGCACCGCGCTGGTGTCCAGCCACAACATGCTCGAGATCGAATTCCTCTGCGACCGCGTCGGCTTCATCGACAAGGGGCGCCTGCTCGGCGTCGGCGCCCCGGCGGACCTGAAGAAAAAGTACGGCGCTGAGAATCTGGAGGAAGTTTTCCTCAGGATGGGGTCGTATGCCTAGCCACTTCCGCGCGCTCTTCACCAAGGAGCTGAAGGTCACCTTCCGGGACCCCACGATCCTCGTCGGCACGGTCCTCATTCCGCTCCTGCTCTTCCCGCTGATGGGCTCCGCCATCTCGGTGAGCCAGGAGGCCGCCATCCAGCAACTGGCAGACCTCAAGGTCGGGTTCACGTCCCTCGACGCCACGCCTGCGAACACGTCGTATTCGGTGGCCTTCTACGGCGCCCTTTCAGCCTCCAACCTCACGCTCGTGAACCTAACGGCTGTAGGCGATGACGCAGCGGTGGCCGAGGGCCTTGCGCAGGAACTGAAAACGATCGTCGTCGTGCCCGCGAACTTCAGCGACCGGATCGCCGCCGGCCACATCGCCACGCTCCACATCTACCAAGTGCTGCGCAACTTCGGGCCTGGCGAACTCGGCGGCGAGCTCGCGGTGCGCGCGGTCCTTGGCGGGTTCAACGCTGGCATCGCCGCCACGCGCGCGGCGTCCGCGTTCAACAACTCGACGCCCGAAGAGCTCCTCTACCCGGCGCAGGCCCGAAGTTCATCGGTCATCCATGGGCAGGTCCGCGAAGTTGCCCCCGATGTGGTGGTGAACACCGTCCTTGGCGGCTCCATCATGCTCCCCATCATCATCTCTATCATGATACTCACCTCGGCGCAACTTGCCGCCACCTCCGTCGCCGCCGAGAAGGAGGAGAAGACGCTCGAGGTCCTCCTCACCCTCCCCACGCGCCGCGAGAACATCCTGCTCGGCAAGCTCTCGGGCGTGTTCGTCGTCTCCATCGTGGGGACCATCGCCGTGCTCGTGGGGTTCTCGTCGTACGCGGGGAACATCACCAGCTCGCTGCCTACGGCCGACCCCGCTGCCACGGGCCTCGTCCCCGAGGTTCAGGGCTACATCCTCCTGCTCGTGACGCTCCTCCTCTCGTTTGTCGCCTCCCTTTCGCTTGCCATCCTCGTAGCGTCCTATGCCAAGGACATCTACGGCGCGCAGTCGCTCATGACCATCGTGTACCTGCCTGTGTTCTTGCCGTCGATTCTCATGAGCTTCACCCCCGTCGAGATCCTGCCGCCCGCCATCCAGGCCGTGGTCTACGGCATCCCCTTCTCCTACCCCTCGCTTGCCGGCAAGGCGCTCTACACCCACGAGTACGGCGCGCTCTACCTCGGCATCGTGTACCAACTCGCGTTCATGGGCGTCGTCCTCTACCTCGCGGCCCGCATGTTCACCACCGAGAAGGTGCTGACCGCCAGGCTCTCGCTGGGGAAGCGGAAGCGCAGGGGCGCCCCGCCTGAGGAATGAGCTGCCGGGCCAACCGTCACGGGCGCCGGCCGCTACAACTGCCGCGCGAAGGGCCCTTGCATCGGAGCCGCCGGGGGCGGGGGGGGCGGTGTCGAGGGCGGCGCCGGGGCCGGCGGGGTGCCCTCAAGGTCCTGGAGCGTGCGCATGTACTCCTCGCGCGAGACCATCCCGCGCGCGTAGCGCTTCTTGAGCTCCGACACCGCGCCGAACGTGCTCCAGTCCTTCGGGCCGCCCCACGGGGCGCTGCGCGACATCGCCGTCATGCTGAACAACACCCAGATGATCAGCCCCGCCACCGCCAAGCCCAAGAACACCATCATCACGATGCCAAACGCCGAGACGGCCCCCGCCATCATCGAGCCGTCCATCGGGGGGAAGCCCCCGCCGGAGGCCCAACGCAGCAAGCTGATGACGACCCCCAAAGCGACCAGGGCGATCAAGATCGAAATCACCGTTTCTTCCGGGCGGCGCTCAAAGGAGGCGTGGGTCATCCTTTCACCACGAGCGACTTCGCGGGGGAACCGATAACACCCTTGCTTTTACCGGCCCACCGGGTCGTTTCAGGGTCGCCTAAACCGGCGCGCGCGAGCCCCGCCAAGTAATTACTCGATTCCCTCGCCCCACGGGACTTATATGTGGCTTCCCGGGCGGTCATCGCCCAAACGAGGGGTACTCTTGTCCCAAACCACACTTCTGCACCACCGTGTCCGCCTGCTGACCGCCGCCGCCCTCTGCCTCGGCGTCGCCATCGCCATGTCCCGCGCCGCCAGCGCATCGGGCGAACCGCCCGTCCCCAGCGCCGGGACCGACATGACAGTGAACGAAGACACGCTCACCTGGTTCAACGGCACCGCCGTCGACCCCGAGTCCGACCCCATGGCTTTCTCGTGGCTCTTCCCCGGCGGCCAAGTCGTCGATGGGGCCGAGGTCGAATTCGCGCTGCCCGACCCCGGCAGCTTCCCCGTCTACTTCTTCGCCAATGACGGCACGTCCAACGAATCCGACTCGATCACCGTCGAAGTCCTCGACATCACCGCGCCCACCATCGTCATCGCCGACGGCCCAAACCTCGTGGCCGACGAGGACGCCGCCTTCGCCATCGATGGCAGCGGCTCGTTTGACAACGTCGCGATCAGCGAATTTGCCTGGACGGTCCACGACGCCGACACGACCCACAATTACAACACCGCCGCAATCTCGTACACGTGGGCCCAGCCCGGCACGTACCTCGTCTCCCTCACGGCTTACGACGACGCGGACAACATGGGCACGGGCACCGCGACGGTCACCGTCCTCGACGTCACGGCACCAACCGCCGTATTCACCCTCGCGTCGGCCGTCAATGAGGACACCGAACAGGAACTCGACGCCAGCGACTCCACAGACAATGTGGGGATCGTGTCCTTCACCTGGACCATCGGCGAGTGGAGCGGCCCCCTCACCGTCCTCGGGGCGACAGCCACGCACACTTGGCCCTATCCGGGTGACTACGATGTTACGCTTTCCGCGGCAGACGCCGCAGGCAACGTGGGGACCTCCACCCTCTCCGTCACCGTCCTTGACACCACGCCCCCCTCCCCCGTGATCACGGTCGCCTCCGCCTTCAACGAGGACTCCGACCAGCTCCTCGACGGCAGTTCCTCCGTCGACAACGTCGGCGTCGTGTCGTGGCAGTGGGTCGTCGGCGACGCCGGCGGCGGCGCCGCCCTCTCCGGCCAAACCGTCACCTACAACTGGGCAACGCCTGGCACCTTCGAGATCATGCTCACCGTCGCCGACGCGGCCGGCAACCAGATCGCCGGCCTCACGACCGTTACCGTGCGCGACATCACGCCGCCGGTCGCCTCGATGACCGTCGCCGCCCGCTTCAAAATCCAGACCGCGCAGCTGCTCGACGGCACGCTCTCCACCGACAACGCCGCCATCGACGACTACGAGTGGACGTTCTTTGACGGGGCCACCCCCGTGACCCTCCACGGCGCCACCGCGTCCTACACCTGGACCGTCCCCGGCGACTTTGTCGTGGCCCTCAAGGTCACCGACCAAGCCGGGTTCATGGATACCGCGTTCTTCACCGTGACCGCCCTTGAGAACACGCCGCCTGTCGCCGTCATCTACGGGGCGGCCACCTTCGACGAGCGCACGTGGCAGACCTTCGACGGACTGACCTCGACGGACAACGTCGGGGTCGTTTCGTGGTCGTGGCTCCTTGGTGATGCCGGGACCACCGCCTCCCTTTCGGGCGCGGCGGTCGAATACATCTGGACCACGCCCGGCGTGTACACGCTGACCCTCACGGTCGCCGACGCTGCCGAGAACACGGCGACGGCGCAAATGACCGTGGAGGTCCTGGACGCCACCGCGCCCACGGCCTCGTTCACGCTCCCGGCCTCGGTCGGGAATGTCGCCTTGACCCTCGATGGCACGCCCTCAACGGACAATGTGGGGATCACCTCGTGGGTATGGACGCTTGCCGATACCTCGGGGCCCGTCACCCTCACGGGGCAGACCGTGATCCACACATGGCTCGTGCCCGGCAGCTTCCTCGTCACCCTCGTCGCGTCCGATGCCGCCGGCAACACCGGCACCAAGTCGCTCCTGCTTACGGTCGTGGACACCACCGGGCCCTCCGCCTCTGCGGGCGCCAACCAGCGGGCCGACGAGGACACGACCGTGACCTTTGACGCAACCGCGACCACCGACAACGACCCGACCTTCCCGGCCGGCGCGCGGTTCACTTGGATCTTCACTGATGGCGCGGCCCGCGCCCTTACGGGGGCGCTCGTGACATGGGTCTTCCACACGCCCGGCACGTTCCACATCGCCCTCGAGGTCTCCGACGCGGCCGGTAACCTCGGGGCCGCATCGACCACGGTCACCGTAGCCGACCTGACGGCGCCCACCGCCGCCCTGTCGCTGCCCTTCTCGGTGGCGGAGGACGCGCCCTTCACGCTCGACGGCACCGCCTCGAGCGACAACGTCGCCGTTGGCGAGTGGGTCTGGAACATCGTGGGCGAGTCGTTTGCCGCCACGCGCTCCGGTGCTACCGCTGCCTTTACCTGGGAAACGCCCGGCTGGTACACCGTGACGCTCACCGTCCGCGATGCGGCCGGAAACAGCGCCGCAACCTCCGCGAGCCTCCTCGTGCGCGACATCACGCCGCCTGCGGCCGTCGCAGGCCTGGACCTCGCCATCGACGAGGACACGGCGGCCGCCTTCGATGCGCGCCCCTCCACGGACAACAGCCTTGACTTCGCGGCCACGGGGCGCTACACCTGGTTCTTCAACGACGGCGGCGCTTCCCAGACGCTCACCGGGCCGACCGCGTCCCACGTCTTTGCCACGCCGGGCACGTATGCCGTGACCCTGCTTGTCGTGGACGGCTCCGGGAACTTCGGCCTCGACCTCCTGTTCGTCACCGCCCGCGACGTCACGGCCCCCACGGCCGGCGCCGTCGGCGGCCCTTCCCAGCAAGTCCCCGAGGACTTGCCCGTGACCTTCGACGCCTCCCCGTCGAGGGACAACGACCCCCTGTTCGCCGCTACGGGGACCTTCAAGTGGGAGGTCCTCGGAGCTGCGGGAATGACGCACTGGGGGCGCGCGGCTTCACACACCTTCGCAAGCCCGGGCATCTACGCGGTGGTCCTTACCGTCCACGACCTGGCGGGCAACGCAGGCACCTTCGAAATTGCCTACACGGTCACCGACACGACGCCGCCGGTTGCTGCCGCGGCCCTCCCGGCGGCCGTCGACGAGGACACGCCCCTCACCCTTGACGGCGCCCCCGCCTCGGACAACGTGGGGGTCGTCGCATGGACGTGGACCGTCGAAGACCTCGACGGCAGCCACGTCCTCACGGGAGTTGCGCCCACGTACACATGGGACACTCCGGGCCTCTTCCACGTGACGCTCGCCGTTGGGGACGCAGCGGGCCACCTCGCCCAAACCTCCTCGACGATCCTCGTGGCCGACACCACCGCGCCCACCGGAGTGCCGACCTACGACGCCGCCATCGACGAAGGGGGGCGCGCCTCGTTCTGGTCCATCACGTTCGTCGACAACGACCCCACGTTCGACCTCACACGCTCGGACGTGTGGACCTTCGACGAGTTCGGCCAGTGGGTTGAGCTGGCCGGCAAGGAGGCCTCACACATCTTCGCCAAGGCCGGGACGTTCGTCGTGAACCTCGCGGTCTTGGACGCCTCGGGCAATGCCTTCACGACGTCTTTCGAGGTGCTCGTGCGCGACACCACCGTGCCGTGGATCACCCTGTTCTCCCCTGAGGAGGGCCAGCTCGTCTCCGAGCGCTCCGTCGTGCTCACCGGCCACTTCGAGCCGGGCACCCTGCTCTACATCAATGGGGTCGCCATCGACAACCTCGGTTCCTTTGCCGAGCGCGTCGCCCTCGTGGAGGGGCCAAACACCGTGAACTTCGAGGTCCGCGACCCAGCCGGCAACCACATCACCCGGACACTGCACCTCACCGTCGACAGCACCCCACCGCAGGTCACCGTCGATGCGCCGCAGGCCGACGCCGTCACCAACGCCTTCACCGTCCGGCTCACGGGCCACGTGCAGGACGCGAGCGATGTCGTGCTGACGGTCGCGGGGACCGAAGTGCCGGTTTCCTCCGGCGGCGGCTTCATCGTTGACGTCCCGCTTGCCGAAGGCGCGAACCTCGTGCAGCTTGTCGCGGTCGACGCGGCCGGCCACCGCAGCGTGGTCGGCTTCTCGGTGGCGCGCGACACGCGCGCGCCCACCCCGCTTGCGGCCGTCTCGGGGGCCGAGGCGAAGGGCGGCGTCCTCGCGACGACCGCCTCCTCCGTTGACCTTGCAGGCTATGCCGAGGCCGGAACGGCCCTTACCCTCTGCGTTCCAAGCGGCACCGGGGCCACGAACTGCACGCCCGTGGCGGTCGCCGCCGACGGGAGCTTCCACGTCCCTGTGCCCCTCGCGCCGGGCGCCACCACGACCTTTGCGCTCCGCGCCTCCGATGCGGCGGGCAACGTGGCCACGCAGACCTTCGAGGTCTCCCGAGCGGCGGCCGTCGTGGACCAAGGCGTAAGTGCGTGGGTCTGGGGGGGCGGGTTCCTCGCGGTCGCGGCCACGGTGGGCGCCGCCCTCGGGCTCATGTGGCGGCGGCGTTCACGGCCGACGCCCGCACTCACCCACCCTGAAGCACAAGCCGGACAATCATAAAGGAAAGGGACCCCCAGCGGCGCGGCACGCGGCCCCCCCGCGCGCCCGCCGCGGTCCCCGGCCCGGGCGGCCCGCGCGGCCCGCGCGCTGAACATCGCTCCAGGCGTGGGGCCGAGCCCAACTCAGGGAGCGCCGCCCACCGCGGGCTTCTGGGCATCGGCGGGGTACAGAATCCAAATCGCGCTGTTGCTGCGAAGTAGCATGTTCATCTCCGTCAGCGAAATGCCCGCTTTCTCCAGCAAAATCGGCAGCCACTGGTCCGGCGGCTGCTTCACGGCGCCCTCGTAGCTCACACACGCCAAGTGCGCAAACTTGAGCGGCTTGCCGCCCACCTTGATACGCGACACCGCCGCCTGCCTAAAGGTCTGGTGGATGATGCACTGCGTGTCGATCGCGCTCGGCTGCACCTGCGCGTTGTAGTACTCGGCGACCTCGTAGTGAATTTTCGCGAACTCGCCGACGCGCTGAATGTACTCGCGGTAACCGCGCCTAAACGGGCACGTCTCAGTGACCGCCGCGTGGCCGCCGACCGTCTTCACGCGCTCGAAGGCCGAGAGGATCGAGTTGCCGCCTTCGAGCGACCTTACAAACGATGCCCAGTCCGGGTACTCTTCCTCCGGCATGGACCTCGCAAGCGAATTCGCAAGCGACACGAGGTAGTTGTTCATCCCCGCGGCGCCTTGCGTGTCGGCGATGTCTTCGAGGAAGAGGTACGCGGCGACGTCCACGAGCGGGTTCTCGACGATCTGCCCGACAGGCTCATCGCCGCTTGCGTGGTCTGCCAACGCCCTCACCCGCCCCGCTTGCTGCCCTTGGCCTTCTCGCCTTCCGCGGCTTCCTCGGCCTTCGAGCCTTTCATCACGAGCGCGTACACGCACGCGTAGTTGCGCAGCAGCGACCGGATGTACTCCGGGTTGACTCCGATGCGCTTCAGCGGGGCCTCCGCGATTTTCGTTTGGCCCTGGAACCCGCGCTGCGCGACGGGGATGGCCTCGAGCTGGCGGTCGGCCACCGTAATGTTCTTCGCCGCCTCCTCCCAGAATTTCTGGTGGATCACGCAGAAGTTGCACACGGCCGTGTTGCGCACGGTCCTCGAATACTCGTCGGCGACCTCCTGGTCGGCCGACGGCAGCGATCCGACGGTGTTGCGGATTCGCAGCGTGGTATTGGTGAACACGCAGTCTTTCAGTGCGTAAATGTACCCGACAACGTCGCCGTCTTCGTCGGTGATCGCAAGGTCGGTGAGCGCCGTCACATCGCCGTCGATCGAGAACGCCGTGCGCCGCTCGCGTAGCGCCACGTTGTACGAGGGCCAGCCCATGTAGGCCTCTTTGCCCATGCGCTTTGCAAGCTGCGCGCCCACGCGCTCCCAGTACTGGATGATGCCCTGCACGCCGGCCTGCTCGGCCATGTCCGAGATGAGCGCCACAAGGGCCACGTCGAGCATCGCAAACCCCGCCGTTTTTGGATGCACGAGCTAGCGCTGGGGTGAGAGCACCTTCGGCCCCCATCCCCGGGGCAATTGAGCGTACGTGGCCCTAATAAGGATTCGCGCCGCCCGTTTTGCCGGGGGCTACCGCGCCTTGCGCACCTTTCCGCCTTTGAGTTCCGCGAAATCTCCCTCGCGGACGCCCTCGCGGACGACCGCCTCCACGACCTCGCCGTCCACGCCCTTGACGCGCTTTGCAATCTCGGCGACGCTGCGCGCCTTGCCGTCCTTGAGCGCCTCATGGACCGCCTCGATCACGGGCGTGAAGTCCCCCTTGAACGTGCCGTCCTTCGTCCGGCGGATCATCGCGGACTCGACTTTCTGGGCGTAGCGCTCGACGGCCTCGACCCGCGCGAGGGCGCCTTCCAGCGCGCTCTCGGCGGTCGCGGCCCGCGCCTCCAGCGACTTCAGCCGCTCCTGGAGGTTGCCCGCGGCCTCGCCGCCCTCGGCGAGCGATTTTGCAACGGCTGCGGCCGCCTTCTCGTCGGCGGCCCGCGCTTCGGCCTCAATGCGCCGTGTCTCGGCGAGCAGCCCTTCGAGCCTCCCCTCCGCGTCCTTGATCCGCTCGTGGTGGTGGACGGCCGCCTCCACGGCATAGTCGGCCGATCGCGCGCGGATGAGCGCCTGCAAGCCGTGCGGGCGGTACCCCGGGATGTGCGCGCGCAGGTTCCGGACGATCTCATCGAAGGTAGCCTGCGCCGCTTTCGCCGACAGCAGCCGCCGTTCGACGGCCGGCGCAAGCCCGCGCACCTGAATCGTTGCGCCCGAGCGCTCGAAGAGCTCGGAGCCCTTCGACCGCCCGCGCACGTCGGCGAGCGCTTCGTCGAGCGCGCGCTCCAATTCGTCGGCCGAACGCACCTTGGCAATCTCGGAGGTCAGCTCGTCGATCGCCGCCTGCATCGACCGCTCAAGGATCTCCGGCGGAACTTTCCCGAGGTCGAGGGGCTGGCGCTGGCCCACATGGATCGACAAGTCCTCGATCCTGGCCTCCGCCTTCCCGTGGCGCTCGTCGACCTGGCGCAGCTGCGCTTCGAGGTGGCGCACCCGGCCCTCGATCTGCGACAGCTCGCCGCCGGCCTGCGCGGAGCGCCCCTCGCCGTGGCGCGCGACATCGCCGGCAAGCGCATCGACCTGCCCCTCGGCTTGCGCAATCGAGCGCATGGCCTCGTCGACCGCTTCCTGGATGAGCCGCTTCAGCCGCGCGTCGTCGACGCCCCCCACTCCGCCGTGCTGGCGGGCGAGGTCCCTGCCCGGCAAGAGCCGCCGGCCCATCGGCATGTGTCCCGCCTCCCTTTTGCCGCGTGACTCACACGAAGCTCTCGATCATGCGCCCGACGTCCTTCGACCACGTCCGCCTGCAGACATCGGCGACAATGTCCCCCGACAGGCGGCGGACGTGCTTCTCCACCACGATCTCCACGAACCGCTGCCACAGCTTGTCGTTCATGAAGCGCTCCGTCGTGCCGAGCTCATTGTAGGTGAGTTCCATGACTTCGTCGACAAGGCCCGCGCCCAGGCGGTCCTTCACCTTCCTGCGCAGGAACTCCGCAATCTCGCGGTTCTTGCGCGCGCCCTTCGTCGTGTCGTAGGCTTCGCGGAACAGGCGGTACGAAAGCGACTTCAGCTCGGACTTGACCTCTTCGGGGTAGCCCCGCAGGTCCTCGTCGGCGAACCCCTTCTCCTTGAGGATGTGCGCGACGGCCTGGCAGGCGATGTCGGTGCGCCGGATGATCGGGTCCATCCCCTTCATTGACCCATGGTCCACCTTTACGGCCGCGAGGAACGCGCCCTGGCCGGCCTGCGCGATCACGACCGCGCCTTCCTCGTACGCTTGCACCTGCAGCTTCAGCTGGCTGCGCCGCAGGGACGCGGCGGTGTGCGGCACCTGCTGCTTCACGCGCTCCATCAAGCGGAATTGAATCGTGGCGAGCTTTCGCGGGATCGACGAAGCCAGGATCCGCCCGTCCACGCTCATGAGGAACACCACATCGACACCGGCGTCCGCCCGCAGCGCGTCGAGTTCAAGCTGCAGCACCTGCTTCAGCAGCGTCGCGTTCGCCGGTTCAAGCGACTTCACCGCGCGGCCGCCCGAGGAAGCCAGGCCCGTCCGGGGGGCGCCTTCCGCTGGCATGGGCCTTGCGTCACCCCCGTTTGTAGGATTCAAACAGGATGTGGAGCGTCTCCTCGGGCGAGTACGGCTGCGTCCATGCGGCGCGCAGTCCCTCGATGCGCCGCAGGAGCGCCGGCGGGTAGCGGCGGTCCTTCGCCGTGGCAAGCGCCCGCTCGAAAATCTTGTCCCAGGTCGCTTGGTCCTCCTTCGCGACCTCGACGGGGCTCGTCCGCACCACCGCGCCCGCGCCCCGCACGAAGGTGTATGGGTACAGCTCCTCGCCGTGCATCGTCCCGCGCATCTTGAGGATCTTCAGCGTACGGTTGAACGCGCCGCCGATCGGGTAGTACTCGAGGTGAATCACGCCGTCGGCGAGGTAAATGGGCAGCATGGTGTCTGCCCCTAGGCCTGCTCCCGGCTGCGTGTGCTCCTCGACGGTGGCCACCACCACGCCGAGCTGCTTCAGCGTCCCGAACAGCTCGCTGATCAGTTCGCGCTGGTCGAGCTTCTCTGGCGTCGACCAGAGGAGCGGCGTCATCGGGTCGATCGCGATGCGCGTGTCCACCTCTTCGTCGGAGCGCTCCCGCACCATCTTGGGGAGCTGCTCGCGGATCATCCGCTTGAAGTTCTCGCCGCGCAGGTGCACGAAGAAGAGCGTCTTGTCGAGGAACGGGTGGAGGTCGAGGCCCATCAGCTTCGATTCCTTGAGGATCTGATCCGGGGTTTCTTCCATCGTAATGTA
>JBGPJF010000040.1:0-20977 GCA_041485285.1 Thermoplasmata archaeon
ATTCTGGAGCGCCCCCTTCCACGAGACCCACTCGATGTAGCCCGGCGCGATGTCGTTGACCGTGATGCCGTCGTCTTGGAGCGCAATCGCGAGCTTTTCGGTGAGCAAGCCGCGTGCGGCTTTCCCGAAGGTGCCGTCGAAGGGCGGCCCCCTCCACGCCTGCGCGCGGAACATCCCAAGGAGCACGATCCGACCGTAGGCGCGCTTCCGCATCCCGGGCAGCGCGTACTTCGTGAGGTACCACGCGGCGTTGATCTCGGCGGCCATCGACTTCTCCCATTCGGCGTCCTTCACGCGCTCGATCGGGAGGAATTCCCAGGGGGACCCCGCATTGTTCACGACGATGTCGAGCGAGCCGAACGCCGCGCGGGTCTTGGAGACGAGCGACTTGCAGGTGCCGGCTTTCGTCGTATCGCCTCGCAAGACAATCGCCTCCGAGCCGAATTCCTTCTCGATTGCGCGCGCGGTCTGCTTGGCGTTGGCCGCTCCCTTCCGGTAGGTCCCGTAGTTCAGGGCGACCTTCGCCCCGTCGCGCCCAAGGGTGAGGGCGGTCGAACGGCCCATGCCGCTGCCGCCAGCACCCGTGACGAGGGCGGCGCGGCCGCGCAGGGGTTGGTCTGACATTGGAGGACCGTTCCCTATGGAGCCAGCTTCTTGAGGAGCGCCGCCGCGTCGGCCGGCGCGAGCTTCCCCGCTGGCCAATCCCAATGCGTTTCGCCGCCGTACCTCGGGATGATGTGCAAGTGGTGGTGGAACACGGTCTGCCAAGCCTTGGCGCCCTGCGCCCCGAAAATGTTGTAGTGCTTGGACAGCCCCTGCTCGACCTTGAGGCACACCGCTCCGACGGCGCGCGCATACGACTCCAAATCCTTGACGCCCGTCAGCCGGTCGGTGTGCTGTTTGGGGATCACCAGGGTGTGCCCTTTAGCGATCGGGTTCACATCGAGGAACGCGAGGTTGTCGGCGTCCTCGTAAACCTTGTAGCATGCGATTTCGCCTTTGACGATCTTGCAGAAAATGCACTCCGATTCCATCGTGTCGCCTCCTAGTCGGTCTTCACGGGCTCTTCATGAACGCCCGCTTCGATGTTTGCTTGCCTTGCAAGGAGGAACAGGTAGTCCGACGCGCGGTTGAGCCACACAAGGACCTCCTCGTTGATGCCGCCGGATGCCTCGTGGGCTTCCCACGCCGAGCGCTCCGCGCGGCGCGCCACCGTGCGGGCAACGTGGAGGTTGGCCGCGCAGGCGGTGCCCCCATTCATGATGAATTGGGTGAGCGGGGGTAGTGCGGCTTCGAGCGCGTCGATGCGCGCCTCGAGGCTCTTTACATCCTCTTTGGAAACGCGGCGCACCTTCTTCGAACCCTTCGGGGGCGTCGCCAGGTCCGACTTGACCACGAAGATCTCGTGCTGCAGTTGCTGGATGGCGCGTTTGGTCGCCGTCCGCTCCGCGGCGTTTGCCGCCACACCGAGCACCGCGTCCAACTCGTCGATGTCGCCAAAGGCGCGGATGAGCGCGTGCGACTTGTTGACGCGGCTGCCGTCGAAGAGGCCCGTCTGCCCCTTGTCGCCGGTGCCCGTTGCGATGCGCGACATGTTGACAGCCCCCTCACAGACCAACCTGCCGGTGCAAAACCTTTGCGAGAGCGCGTGCGCCGTCAAGAAGGCGCGGCCCAGGGGCGGCAAAGAGGGTGTCCGGCAGCGCGAACACCCGCTTGTCGCGCACGGCCTTCAGGGCGGCCCATCCTTGGCGCGCGTAGACCTTTGCGGGGTCCTGCTTCTTCGCGATGGCACCCACCCAACACATGACGATCACATCGGGGTCGGCGGTCAGGAACCGCCCTTTCTCCACGACGAAAGACTCCTTGTCTTCGTCTTTGAAGAGGAGCGTGCCCCCCGCGATGCGCACGATGTCCACCATCCAGCTCTTGCCGCCAGGGGCGATGAGTGGCCGCGGCCACCACTCCCAGAAAACCTTGGGCCGGTCTAGCCCCGCAACAGCGCGCTCGATTTCGGCGAAGCCCCTGCGCATCTGACCGGCAAGTTCCAAGCCGCGGCGCGGCACCCCGGCCGCTCTGGCCACCTCCTCGATGTTCTCGAGGACATTCTGGAGGGACTTCGGGTCGAGCACGATCGCGTCGAGGCCGCGCTCGCGCACCGCGGCGACGCATTTCTCCATCCCGGGCACCGAGAGGCTCGCGAGCACCATGTCGGGCCGAAGCGACGCGACCTTCGCGGCGTCGATTTGCAGGTCCATGCCGACCTTCACTTTCGTCTGGGCGTCATCGGGCCAATTTGAATCATCGCAGACCCCGACGACTTGGTCGCCAAGGCCCAGGTAGTAGGCGATCTCCGTGTTCGAGGGCGCGAGCGACACGATTCGCGAAACGATGGGGGTCTCGCCGTCGTCCCAAGTGGGCAACGCTTTGGCGGACTCCACACTTCGAACCCCTCTTGGACGCGCTTCAATGCTTCGATGCACGGGGCGGACTTAGCCGGTCCCGAACTTCTGTTCTTGGTCGTAGTCGATGCCCCACTGGTGGAGCATCCCCGAGTCGGCAAGCGCGTCGTGGACAAGTCCCGCGTACGCGCCTTCCTTCGGCGGGTCGCGGAAGGCCTTGACCTCGGCGATCTCACCCTTGTCGCGGACTTCGGCCTCGCCAACGACCGTTTGCAGGAAAACGAAATGGGCCATGCAGGCGGGGCCGTCGGCGTAGTCCACGGTCCACCACCAGAGGGCTTTCACGCTCGACGCTTCGGCCTCCAGGCCCGTCTCCTCCATCAGTTCGCGCTCCGCCCCTTGTTCCACCGTTTCGCCGGGCTCGACCCCGCCGCCCGGGAAGAACCAGTCCTTGTGCCCGACCTTCCGGACTAGCACCGCCTGTCGGTAGATGTCGACGGGCACCAGGATGACCCAGGCCCGGATGTGCTCCTTCTTTTTCGGGAACGGCTTGGCCTTGTCCGACGGCTCGCTGAAATTGAATTTCCGCTCGTGGAAGCGGCCGTGGCGGCGGCGCAGGTCGTCGATCTCCGCTGGCGGGGGCGCGACGGTGCGCATTGCGCCTCGCACGCCGGCCGTGGCACTTGAACATACGCGGCGCGTGCCCCGGCCCGTGCGCGACGGCACGCTTTATGACCCGCCGCCCACGTGGCGGGCCGTCATGTCTGCCGCCGTGCGCGTGGGCCCCGCCATCGAGTTCGTGCGCGCCAACGGCACGCCGCGCGATCGGGCGCTGCTCAAGGTCCTCCTCGGCGAGCCGCTCACGGACCCTGACCTCGAGGCCGTCCGCGAAAACCAGAACCCCGACGGCGGGTTCCGCGTCCGCGAACTGCAGACGCAGGCGAGCGTCGTTGGGCGCACCGCGGAGATGGTGCTCTACTTCGGCGCGCTTGGAGCCGCGGACTTCGGCTGCGCGCAGGGTGCCGCGGACTTCCTCATTGAGCGCCAGAAGGCGGACGGGACCTGGGACGAAAGCGAAGCGCTCCATGCCGCGTCGCCTCCGCCTTACTTCCGGCCCGGCTCCAACGACGTCATTGCGTGGGAGACCTGTGCGAGCATCCTCGCGCTGACCGGGATGGGGCTCGCGCTCGACTTCCACGCACCGCTTGAGTGGGTGCTGCATCACCGCGTTCACAGCGCGGGCGGCCGCCTTTTCCGCGTCGAAGCGATTCTCGCGAGCTTCGCCTTCCGGAGGCACGCCGGCCCCGAAAGCGAAGGGACGAAGCGCCTCCAGAAGGAAGTCAACGCGCTGGCTTCTTCCAACCTCGAGGTTTTCGAACTGAACTTTGCGGTGCTCGGAGCGCACGCGGCGGGGATCGGAGCGCAATCACCGGAGGTGGCCGCGTTCGGCACGGCGATGGCTGCTCACCAACGCGAAGACGGCGGGTTCGGTTCGGGTCCCGCGTCGAACGGCTTCGAGACCGTGATGGCGCTCTGCAGCCTCGAGCACGCGGGGCTCGCCTCGCTCCCTCGAACCCGAACGGCCGCCGACCACGAGGCCGACCCGGCCAAGTCGGACCACGGGATCTAGGCGCGCGAACATCGAAGGCGAGCACGACCCGCGAATCGTCAGATTCCGCCATTGGCCGCAAGGCCCATGAGGGTGATGACCACCAGCACGCCCCCGGTGGTGATATGCGCGACCTTTGAGAATTTGTCGATCTTCGCCTGCATTTCGAGGGACGGGGCCTGCGTGGGGGCGGAGGCCAGATCCTGCGCGGCGATCCATTCGGCGATAGGCCGGTGCACGACCGTCGCAATGACGATCATCCCAACGAAAATCACGAGGGCCACTATGATGGTGCGGGATTCAGGGAGCGCAAGGAGCACTGCGAAATCGGTTCCGAACTTTGCAAACAGGTAGAGGAGGCCGGTGATCAGCGCGCCCATCCCGAGCCCGGCGAAAAGCGGCCCCATTTTCTTGAAGACCACTTGGTGGACGGAGAGCTCGGCATTCGTCTTTGCGCTGCGCATCGCCGGGAGGAACACCGCCTCGCCAAAAAGGTGCGTCCCGAAGTAGAACGCGCCGAAGATGACGTGCACGACGCCAGCGATGGCCGCGACCGCGCCGAAATAAAGGACGATGGCGAACCCCCCGCCGGTCGAAGCGGGGCGGACTGTATTTGATCCCTGGGGCGCGGCGCGGGACGGGCCGCGTCGTCCTGAGGGCGCCCCTCGGGCGCTCTTAGGCAAGCACTTCGCGCGCCATCGCCGCGCCCTCGCACATGTTCGTGAGCTTCTGGTAAGCCACATCGAGCGAGCGCGTGCGCAGCCCGCAGTCGGGGTTGACACGGATCCTCGAGGGGTCTTCGAGCACCTCGGCGGCACGCAGGATGCGGTCGCGCACCAATTCGGGTGTTTCGACCTTGTCGACGTGGATGTCGAGCACGCCGAGCCCCACCTTGCGGCGGTCGCCGTACTCGTTCAGCAGGTCGAGGTACCGGTAGCCCTCGCCCGACGCCTCCTTGTTGGCAAATTCCCACTGCCACTCCGAGCAGCGCTTCATCTCGAGGACCTGCGGGTAGAGCAGCGCGTAGTCCGAGAAGCAGATGTGCACGGGGAAGGTCGCGCTGAGGCCCTTGGTCGATTCGTTGAACGACTCGGCGAAGAGCTCGGCCTCGTCGGGCTTGGTCGTGGCCGCCGGCTCGTCGATCTGCACGATGGGGGCGCCCGCCTTCAGCAGGGCCTTGATGTTCGGGCGGACAATCTTCTCGGCAATGTCCAGTGTCAGCTCCCGGCGCGCTTCCGACAAGCGGTCCTTCGGCGAGCGCCTCTTCCCCTGCTTGCGCAGGTAGTGCTCGTTGAACGACCAGTCGGCGAGCGTGTACGCCCCGGTGATGGGGACCTTCACGGGGCGCTTGGCGATCTTCGAGATGTACTCGTATTCTTCAAGGTGGTACGGGCGCAGGAAGCCGACCTCGGAGGTTGCGGCCGCCTTCATGTAATACTTGTTGTCAAACGAGCGCACGTGGCCGTAGAAGGTGAACCCCTTCGAGTTGCGGATCGGGTGCTCGTACATCTCGATGCGGTGGACTTCGCCGTCGAAGACGTAGTCGAGGCCGGCCGCTTCGAGGTACCGGACTTGGTTGAGCGAGGCGAGGTCGCGAAGCTCCAGGTCGCGGCGCGGGCCCGGTGCGGCATCGAGGAGTTCCTCGACGCGCTTGGCCTCCTTCTGCAGCTTGAGCTCCTTGGCCCACTTGGCAAGCTCGGCCTTGTCGGCGGCCGTGATCTCCGCACCGCGCAGGCCCTTGACGACCCACGACGGCTTCATCAGCGACCCGATTTCCTGGGTTGGGAAAAGCTTCTCCTTCACAGCCTTTCCCTCCCGGAGGCAAGGGCCTTGCCGAGCGACTCGACCTTGCGCTCCGCGACGGGCCGCGGGCAGAGGTCGAGGCCGCATGTGGTCGTGAGCGCGATCCAATCGGGGTCGATTTCGTTCCGCGCGGCCTTGGCAAGGTCCACGATCTCGGCGGGCGTCTCGACAAACGAGTTGCGGCCGTCGAGCACTCCGAGCACCGCGCCCTTGTCGAAGGCGTGCGCGGTGAGGTCGGACAGGTTCGTCGCTGTGAGGTCGATGCCGATGGCGTCGACCGTGAAGTCGAGGACATCGGGGTAGACGCGCTTGAGGTCGCCGAAGTAAGTGAACAGCACGCTCTCCGCGCGCAGGCCCTTCGCCACGGTCTCGTAGGCGTCGGCGGCCGCGTCGAGGTCGGCGCGCGGGATCTTTTCGTAGACGAGCCACGGCTCGCAGAACTGGACTTGCTTCGCGCCGCGGTCGGCGCACCAACGCGAGGCGCGCTTGAGCACGTTTGCAAACGTCGCGAGGCGCTCGCGCCGCCCCTTTTCGCCGCCCTGCTCCTCGGAGGCGCGGGCGAGCGTGTAGGGGCCGGGCAGCACTGCCTTCCAGGCGTCGCCGTCGAGCTCGCGGACATTGAAGTACTCGTGCGGGAGGCCGTCCTTGACGGCGACGGGCCCCACGACCGCGGGCTTTCGGTAGAACGTGTTGTTGTCGAACCAGCGCATGAGCGCCTCGGCCTTCAGGCCGGTGCACGCTTCGACGACGGGCCGGAAAAGGTCCTGCCAGTTGAGTTGGCCGTCGGTGAGCAGGGAGAGTTGCGCGTCCTTTTGGAGCGCCACGACGTCGCTCACATCCGCGTGGCGGACCACGTCGCATTCCTCGGGCGTGATCCGCTTACGGTCGAGGCTGCGCGTGGCCTCCACCAGCGCCTCCGAGCGCGGGAAGGAGCCGCTCAAGTACCCCTCTAGCTCTCGTGCCATGGTGGGCCCTCTTCGTCGCGCGCGTAATGGGCCGCAGTATTTCACGGTTTCGCGGGGCAGCCGCGCGGAATTCTGGGAAGGCGGCGACCATTCCAATCAGAATTTTCACGGGGTTCCCTATTCCAAAGGGCCGGGGCCGCGCCACTACCTTGGTGGGGGCCTTCCCGACACTCTTATCGGGCGGGCCGATGCGTTGCCCGTCATGGACGCCGACGGCCCGACCCGGCACCCCCGGGGCAAACGCGCGCGGCAGCGCACAACCGCGCGCCGGCGCAATCGGATCCTGGGGGTTCTCGCCATCACGGTCGCAGTCATCGGGGCCGCCGGTGTCCTGTCGCTGCAGCCGACGGCGCCCAACGCCGTCAATACTTCACTGCATCAGCACCCGAACCTCCAGGTCTTCATCGCCGGCCAAGCCCAAGTCGTCCCCGGCGACATCGGAATCGCCGCCAACCATTGGGTGGACCACTCGATGGACGCGTACGGTGAAATGGCGGGCATGTCCCCGCTCCACACGCACGACAGCAGCGGCGTCATCCACCTCGAGATGAGTAGGTGGCACGCGTGCACCCTCGGAGACCTGTTCGCCGTTTGGGGCCAGCCGTTCGACGAAGGCCACCTCCTTTCGAGCGCCGGAGCGGTGTCGATGACGGTCAACGGGAATCCCAGCACGGAATTCCGCGGCCTGGTTTTGCAGGACGGGCAGCAGATCGTGGTGCGGGCGGGCTGAGCGGCGCTTCGCAGCGCCACCGTCGGCGGAAAGGTTGAATTGCCGCGCCTTCGGTTTCGGGAGACTCCCTGCGAGGCTTCCCCCATGGCGCTCCACGTCAGGAACATCGTCGCGACCGGCAAGAATTACAGGAAACACATCCTCGAAATGGGCCACCCCATCCCGACGGCGCCCTCCTTCTTCCTCAAGCCGACCTCGTCGCTCATCGAGGACGGCGGTGTGATCATGCTGCCCCCGGAGTCGACGCGCGTCGACCATGAGGTCGAGCTCGTGATCTTCGTCGGAAACCGCGGCCACCGCGTCCCGGTCAAGGACGCGCTCAAGCTGGTCTCGGGATACGGCGTAGGAGTTGACGTGTCGGCGCGCGACATCCAGATCGCGGACATGAAGCAGGGGAACCCGTGGACGGTCTCGAAGGGCTTCGACACGTTCAGCCCGATTTCGAAGATGAAGGCGGCCAAGGACCTCGGGAAGGTCAACCCCGACGACGCGCGGCTGTGGCTGTCGGTCAACGGCAAGGTGCGGCAGGACAACCGCACCTCCGACATGATCTGGAATTGCGCCGAGCTCGTGAGCCGGATCTCGCAATTCATGACGCTGGATGCGGGCGACGTCATCTTCACCGGCACGCCCGAGGGCGTGGGCCCCATGGCCGACGGCGACAAGGTCGAATGCGCGGTCGACGGCATCGGGACGCTCAAGCTGACATGCAAGGCCGAAGGGGTCAAGTGAGCCGATTGGGGGCACCCGTCCACGGACGTGAAGCCAGCCATTCTTATGGTGAGACCCCTGCCCGACCCTTGCCATGAAGTCCTCCACACGCGCCCTCGTGGCGCTCGCGGTCATCGCGCTCACGGCGGTCGCCATCCCGCGCGCTGGGGTCGTGGCTCCTGAGCCAAAGGCCGTGGCGCAAAGCGGTGCTCCCGTCTCCGCGGCCGACTATGCCTACAAGTGGAACCCCTCAACCTGGGGGCTCTCGACCTCGTATGTCGAGTGGTGGTACGTGAAGGTCAGCGAGGTCCCGGGCAGGGAAAACGACCCGACGCCGGGCGTGCAGGAGAATTATTTCTTCCAAATTGAAGTCGTGAATCCGTGGGACACGCGCGAGCCCCCCAAGGAAAGCACGACGGGCGCATACGTGTATTTCGGCTCGATGATCGGCGAGGAACGGCAGATGTTGGTTGCCAAGCTCCCGGTGTCGGCGTTCTCCTCGCAGAGCGCCGACCGCGCGGCGATCCGCGTCTGTGCGGACGACCCCTGCGGGACGTTTGCCTCGCTCGCGAGCGACCCGACCGACGGCGATGTCCTTTCGCTGCACCTGCGCTTCGACCTCTCCGATGCCCGGCTGTCGTTCATCCAGCGGAAGGGCACCGTCGATCCCGAGGAGCGCTCGGTGGCCTCCGGCGAAACCGCGCCGGCGCCCCTTGCCGGTTACACGGCCCTCTCGGCGGACCTTGCGATCCGGCGCACCGTCGGGTTCGTCCCCGGCGATGGGATTACGCTCCCGGGCGACGCCACCAACCCCCTGATCAATTGGCTCGTGTTTGCCGTCGACGGCGACGTGCTGCAGGGAAGCGGTGCTCCTTCTTCTATTGAGTGGGCGCGCGACGACGGCAGCCAGCGGACGATCGACCTTACAAGCGGCGACTTCCGCGCGTACGCGGACACCAACTGGGGCACCGCGTTCCCCGAGGCTTGGATCTGGGGGCAGGCCGTGTGGCCGGGCACCGACACCAAGCTTGTGATCGGCGGCGGCTGCCCGCGCGGCGTCGAGCAGTGCCGCGACGGTGCGCTGTCGCCCGACACCTGGTCGGGGGACGTTTTCATCCAATTCCTCAACCAGCGAGCGGACCCGCCGCGCGTGGACACCTATGCCCACGCAGCCGCCGAGAACCCCCTGAAGTGGAGGGTCACGGCGCAGGTCGACGGCAACCGCGACGACTACGTCGACCAAGAGGGCTGGTGGCAGGTGCCGCACGCGTGGCGCGTGACGCTCGAAGATCCCCGTGGGTGCTCCGCGGATCCGGCGGCGGCCGACCGAAGGCGCGCGACCATCGAAGTCTCCACGGACGCCGCCCACGTGTTCGACCTCAACATCTCCTCGCCGTGGATGCGCCCCGTCGGCGCGCTTGGCCAGGGGCTGAACGCCGGCGGCGACCCCTTCCACGACTTTGAGGCGCTCGAAGCGACCTCGAAGCTGTGGCTCTGGTACTGCGACGCGCAGACCGGCAACTGGGCCCCCGAGGTCGCGCCCGACGGATCGCACAACTGGCCAATCGTCGCGGATATCGGCACCTTCGAGTTCGGGATCTTCCGCGGGCGAATCGAGTCGCCCGAGGTGTTTGCCTCTCCGGCGCGCGCGAGGCTCGACAACGGGCGCGCGACCGTCGACTACTACGCGAAGAACATCGGGGGCGAGGCGGCCGACGGCGTGACGCTCACCCTCGGCGTGCGCAGCTTCGACCCCTCGACGGGCAGCTCGGCTACCAAACTCCTTTGCACCTCGGCTTCGCCGCTGCGCCCCCGCGGCGAGTGGCTAGCGCCCGGCGAGCGGCAAGACGGCTCCGACACCCTCGGCCAGTCGTGCACCTACACGCCGGGGTCCGGACACTCCGTGATTCTCGACCCGCCCGCGGCTGCCGAGGGGAACCGGGTCGACGAGCGAGGAGAGCAGGCGCTTACGTGGGTCTCCACCCTGCGCGTCCAATCGTGCGAGGTCTTCCAGGTGGTCGCAGTCGTGGCCGACCGACAGCGCGACCTCACCAACGACGCCCGGTCAACGACCTGGTGCCCGTTCACCGACCCCGTGAATGTCCGGGTCTCCATCGCCGACGGGGCGTCGGGAGCGACCTTCCAGGGCGGAGCGCGCAATATCGATCTCGTGGTCATTCCCGGCGCGCCGGTCTTACTGCCGGTCGTCGCCCTCGGTTCTGGCGCTGCCGACGTCCCCATCACCGTGACACGATTGGACACGGGGGCATCGGACGTTGCCGTGCTCCATGCGACGGCCCCGCCCGTTGACGCGCTGGGGAGCCTTCCGACGCCCGCAGGCGGCTGGCGCGAAGGCGTCGACGCGCGGCGCGCCCCCTAAGGCGCTTACGGCCCCTCAATGTGGTCCCTTGCCCGCCAAAGCAGCGGGAAGAACTCGTAGTCGAGGGTCGAGCGCAAGTACGCGGCACCCGAGGAGCCGCCGGTGCCGGGCCTGCCGCCAATCACGCGCATTACCATATTGATGTGGATCATCCGCAAGTTTCGGAAAGCCTCGTCGTATTCGACGAGCGCCTCGATGAGGTCAAACAGGGTGCGGGCCCTCGGGTCGCTTAGCTTCTTCGAGGTGGCCGCGCGGTAGAGCGATGCGACCTTGTGGAGCCCTTGGGCGGCTTCCGCCGGGGAAAGGCCGGCATCGCTCGGCGCCCCCTCGGCCGCGGCTTTCTTCTGCGCCTTTTCCCAATCCTTGGCGCGCGCCTTGAGCCACGCTGCCGACGCCGCGCCGCCCGTGGCGCGCCCGAGTGCCCGGTACGCGGCATCGCGGAGCGACCTTGCCCCGAGCGCGCGCTCGAGAAGGCGCAGTCCGTTCACATCCCCCGTTGACGCCAGCTTCTGCGTGACCGAATACTCGCGCAGCCCCGCGTCGCGGCCCGCGTGGACGGCGGTGGCCGCCTGGCCCACCATCTTCGATAGCGCGTCCGGGTCGGCCGTCTTTGCCGCCTTGCCCCCGCACAGGTGCGCAAGGTAAGAGCGGTCCCGGCGCAAACCGGATGCGAGCTCAAGCGCACGGAATTGGCTCGAGTCATAGCCCGACGACGGCCGCAAGACGTCCCGGAACACGAGGAAATCCGTCGGGCTTATGGTCTCGACGATCGAGTACTGGTCACGCAAAATGTTCGTGATCCTCGACAGCCGCCGCAGCGCGCGCGACGCCTCGGGGTAGGTCCCGGCATCGATCCGTGCTACCACGCCGTCGCCCTTGCGCAAGATCTCGTCGATCATCACCTTGAACCACAGCTCGAAGGTTTGGTGAATCGAGATGAAGAGGAGTTCGTCGGGGTGGGCCTGGGCGCCCTTCCCGTAGGGCGTCTGGAGCCCAAGGAGTCCCGATGGGGCGTACTCGTTCTCCCGCAGAATGTAGTTCTGGTAGTAGGTCGGGACGCGCGGCCGGTCCCCCGAAGCCACGACGGTCCCCACGCGCGCCACCGCGCCGTTTTGAGGCGCGGCTCACAAAACACCCGAGCGGGGGTTAAACCATTCGGGTGCGGCGGCGCGTGCGCTTCCCGTTGGGAGTGGTGACCGCATGACGGCGCGGCTTCACGCGTGGACGGCCGGTTGGCCGGCCTCGGCGCGGGGCGCCGGTTCCGGCGCGCGGCCCGGTAGCCGCTCATCGGCAAGCGCGCTTGGCAAGTCGGGGCTGCTTGCCCGTTCTGCGGCGGCGTGCTTGGGCCCGTGTCGGGGGGACGTCTCCTGCAGGTGGTCGAGCCAACCGGCCCGGCCATGTTCCTTAGTCCCCATGTCGAGGTATTCTCCTCTCGTCATTGAGTCACCACCTACTATCTGGCTCCGATTCCATATGTAGCCTTGGCTTGACCCCTTTACATACTACATAACGGGGGTGGGCGGCGCTTGCCGATGTGCTGCCTCGGGGCGTTTGACCATTTTTCGGGTCACATGGATTGCCTAGGCCCGCGCGAGCGCGCCCAGAGCACGGCGCCTGCCGCGGCGGCGACGGCGGCCAACGCCCACAGGGAGGAGAGACTTGCGTCGGGCAAGACGCTCACCGGCGGAGGTGGAAGCGTGCTGCCGCTCGGCGACGGCGCGGTAACCGGCGGGGTGGTGACGGGCGGGTCGGAAATCGGTGGTTCGCCGACGGGCGGGGTCGACGCGGGCGGATCCACGATTGGCGGGGTGGCCACGGGTGGATCGGGGATTGGTGGATCCGAGATTGGAGGATCGGCGATGGGCGGGTCGGGCGTCGGCGGGTCCAAGGCCGGCGGGTCTGTGATCGGCGGATCTGTGATCGGCGGATCCGTCGTGGGCGGGGTTACCGGGGGATCGGGCTCCGGCGGGGGCGGCGCCGGCGGCTCCACGCGCTCGATCTGAATCTCCTCGGTGATCGAATTGCCTCTCGCGTCGGTCGCCACGACCTCGATGGTGTTGAGGCCCACGCTCAGCATCACGACCGCCGAGAATGAGCCGTTCGCCGCCACCGTGACCTCCGTGCCGTTCACCCACACGCGAGTCCCCGGGTCGACCGAGCCGGTGATTTCGAAGGCCGGGTCGCTCGAAGTCACGACCGTCGGCGTCTCGCCGAGCACAAGGCGCGGCGAGGTCGCCACATCGCCTCCGAGACGCAGCATCCAAACGCGGTCCGTCGATCCCGTTTCGTTATCGGCCGCCCAGAGCACACGCGCGCCGCCGCCCTCGTCGACCGAGGCGTCCCACCACCTGGGCGTCCGGTTCTCGGGGGTCACATTTAGTGAGATGGGCGTCCCCCAAGTCCCGTTCGCGTCCATGGCAACCGCCGTGAACGCGCCGCCCGGGACGAACGAGCCCTCAGGGTCGTAGGGGAGGCGAGTGCCCCAGGCGGCCACCGAGCTCCCATCCAACGCGGTCGCAAGCGCCCCCGACCCGGGAAACTCTCCGCTCTCGTTCCCCAACTCGATCTTATCCTCCCACGGCTGGCCCAGCGGCTTGCGTTGGGCGAAGTGCGCGACCCAGTTGTTGATGTTCCACCTCAACGAGAGCACGTTGACCGTCCCATTCCCGTCGATCGTCATGCCGGTCCACCCGCCCTCCGATCCGTGGGCGCCAGTAACACACATGTCCGACACCGCCGACGCGTTGCTCCAGACCCCGTCCGGCGTCGCGATCCGCATCCATGAAACGCGCGAGCCGGTGTCCACCATCGTCAGGATTTGGTACCCTGCCGCGTTTGCCACGAAGCCCATTCCGGTGCAACCGGCGTACTTTATCGTCTCACGGAAAACGGTCTCCGTGACGGACCCATTCGGGGCGATGCGTCCCGCGTGGATCTCGTAGGGGCAGCCAAGACGTTGGCACTCCACCCAATACCGGACCCCGGTCTTTTCCTCGAACGACCACGCGAGCAGGGTCGAGCCGTCGGGCGCCCTCGACATCCCCCCGCAGCAGGAGCCTGAAAACCAGCTCGAGTTCTCAAGGACAATCAGGCCGCCCTGGGCGCCGTCCGCGTCGAGGCGGCGGGCGTAAAGGTCGATGTTCGAATACCCGTAGTAGGAATCGTACCCGTAGCCTTCAGCCCATGCGACCGTTGCCGTGCCGTCTGGGCCAAGTGCGAAGGAAGGGCCGATGAGCCGGCCCGTACCGTTGGCTTCGACGGGGCGCAGCGGGCTCCACCCGCCGTCAAAGTCGAAGAAGGCGATGGCGAGCTGTTCGCTGCCGTTGTAACGATTCAGGAGGACGGCGGCGCGCCCGTCAACGAAGGCGGCGCGAAGGAAAGGCCCTACGACGTTGCCGCTCGGTGCCGGACAGCCCTCCTCGTAGAGAAGCGTGGGCTCTGACCAGTCCTCGCCTGCGGCCGCGACCTTCGCCAGGACCTTGGATCCGCAGGACCCGTCCGCCGTTCCCACGAGGAGGGCGTTTCCGTGCGCGTCGAGCTCCACGCTGCCGGGGTAGAAGGACGCCGTGTCGTTGAAGAGCACGAGGTCGCCCCATTCCCCCGTTGCCGCAGCGGCCGGGCCGGACGCGGCGGGTCCGAGGAAGAGGGCCGTGAACACGAAGGCCGCAGCTACCGTCGCCGCGGGACGCCTCCGCGTGCGTCCTATCCTCTCTAGGGGGGGGCTACCTCCGTCCATCACCCTTCATCGGTCGCTTACGCGGGGAGCATTACAAACCTTCGGATTGGGGCCGCGCGGGCGCTGACTATTGCGGCCGCCGGCGGGTGCGCCCTGCTAGCCGCCCCTTCCGGGCGGGGCGCGATCCGGCTTTCTGGGCCTCCACCACGAGGAAGGCCTCGGTCAGGTCGCGGTTCCCCTTCGTGAACGACTTGCGCAGCGTGTCGAGGCGCCCTCCCTCCTCCCACTGCGCGCGGCGGTGCTCGTCCCACAGCATGCTTTTCTCGAACTGCTTGAACGAGTCGAAGGTCTGAACCCGGCGCTCGACCTCGAGGCGGGTCACTTTGAACCCCACTTTTGCAAGGACATCGCGCATCTCGGCTTGCGAGTAGGCGAAGTCCGAAGCCGGGCCCGACTCCTTCCACATCTGCGACTCGAACGCGCGGATGAAGAAGAGGCCGCCCGGCTTCAGCCCCTGGGCGGCCCGGCCTGCGACTTCCGGCGAAAAGCAAAGGTGTGCGAGCACGCCGTCGAGGGGCCCTCCGGCCAGGTCCGCATAGTCAGCAAGCTCCACGTCGGCGCACACGAACCGCGCCTTGCTTGCGTGCTCCTCCTCGGCCCGCTCGGTCGCCTGGATCAGCACCTGCGCGTCGACATCGATGCCGAGCGCGTCGGCGCCGAGTTTGGCAAGGAGCACGCTCCCCGCTCCCGTGCCGCAGCCGATGTCAACCACGGTTTTGCCCTTCCAGTAATGGGCCTCCACGAGCTCCTTGAACTTGGCCGACACGTCGCGGCGGCCCTTCTTGGGCTCACGCGGCCGTCCGACCATGTTGCCCTTCAGCGAATCGTGGCCGTGGTCAAGGTCATGAATGTCGTCGTGGTCATGGCTGCGGCCGTGTTCATGGTCGTGCACGCGCTTCGCCCCGCCCCAGAAAGGCGCGGGTGGGGTTTGCCTCTTTCGCTTCACGCGCTCGTCGGCGACTCATCGACCGCGCGCTCGAACTTCGCAAGCCGGGCCGCCAATTCGCGCACGGTGGCTTCAAGCGCCTCGACGCGCCGGTCAAGCGCCGCCTGCCGGTGCTCTTTGTCGCCGTCCTTGGTAAGGCTCACCTCCACGGGGTGCTTCGTTTCGCCGCGCACGGCAATCTCGAACCCGGGGCCAACTTCGTAGCGGTGCTGCGGGGCGTCCGGGACCCCGTTTTTGGGCCCGGGAGGGACGGTCCCCTCACCGGTCTTTGTCGGATTGGATGACCCGTCTTCCACCAAGATACCTTACACCCGCCACCTTGCCATCCCCGAAGGATTTAGGCTTATGGCCATATTTATTCCGGGCTATCTGGCTATCACTTTCAAGAACGGCGCATAACTCCCGCGGGAGCGGGCGAACCGGCATGTTATGCGCCGCTTGGGGAGCCCCGATTTTTGGCACCGGCGGCGAACAGAACGCCCGTTAGCCGCGTCTCCCAGGGGGAACGCCGAGCTTCCGCAGGATATCGTTCGCCATCTCGTCGGTGAGCACCATCCGGGTCCAGAAATCGCGGGTTTCCCCCTCTTTCCGGGGGATCACATGCCAATGGTGGTGGAACACGACTTGCCCGGCAAGCGCGCCTTGGTTTGCCCCGATATTGTAGTCGGTCGCGAGCCGCTCCTCGACCATGTGGGCGACGCGCTTCAGCGCGGCGGTGAGGTGGGTCATGTCGTCCATGTCGGTGAGCCGCTCCGCATGCCGCTTGGGGCATACGAGGATGTGGCCGGGCGCAATCGGGCGCGTATCGAGGAACGCAATTGCGTGTTCGTCTTCGTACACGACCCACGCCGGCGCCTTCCCCTTCGCAATCTTGCAGAAGACGCAGGCCGCGCCGCCCGAGGTCCGCGGGCCCGGGCTCGGCAGGGGCATCACCGCTTCTTCCCTCCCTTGCCCTTGGGCTCCTTCGCCTCGACGCGGTACGCCTCCTGCTTCTCCGTACCGAACGAGAGGATTGCCGCATTGACGCCAACGAGGGGCTCGACGCGCTTGAGGTTCTCGTGCGCGGCCTTGAGCTCCGGGTCCGACTCGATCGCCTTGCGGAAGCAGGTCAGCGCGCCGCTGTAGTCCCCCATCTCGAAGAATACGAGGCCCTTGCGGTTCCAGCCCCACGCGTAGAACGGGTCGAGCCACAGCGCGTGGTCGACCATCCGCATCGCGTCCTCGAAGTTGCCGAGCTTCGCCAGGGCCGCGCTTGACCAACCGTACGCCTCGGCGAAGTTGAGGTCGGCGTCGGTGGCGGCTTCGAAGGCGGCCGCGGCCTCCGCAAACTTACCGGCGTCGAAAAGGGCGAGCCCCTTGTCTTTCAGCGCGCTCGCTTGCCGGCTGGGGTCGTGGACGTCGGCCACAGTGCGCGCGAGGAGCGCGCGGCCATTTCAAACGTGCGACGGGCGCGCCCTTTTTACGTGGCGTCGCGGATCATCGACTGGAGGCGCTGCTTCAGGTCGTTGGGCATCTGCAGCATCTCGTGCTTTTTCTTGAAGTGCTTCTCCATCTTGGCCTGGATTTTCTGGTCGTTCTTGGCCTTGAGTACGAACTTGCAATTCATTCCGAGATCTCGGCAAGCCAGTTGTCGTTTTGCAGCCACAGAGGCACCTAGGCCGGGATGGAGCGGCCCACCTAGATGAGCCTGACGGTGGGGGCGAGCGTGGGCCCCCTGGCGGGGGCCAAATGAGACACCAATATGTGTTGGTCTACTACCAATATTATATGGTGGGCGGAACCATGGCAAGGCGATGAAGCTCGAAATGGACGAAGTCGAATTTGTGGCAGAGACAAGCCTTACGATCCGGGGCCCGCGAAGGCGCACGACGGTCCCCAAAGAGATCGTCGATCGCCTCGCGCTCAAGGACGGCGACCGGGTCCGTTGGATCCTCTTCCATGACGGGCGGGTTACGGTCCTCAAAGTGAAGGGTGGGAGAAGGGGCATCTGATCACGTGTGGCTGCTCGTCGCGCTGATGGCAGCGGGCGCCTTCGCGCAGCTCATCGACGGCAGCCTGGGGATGGGGTTCGGCGTCACGAGCTCGAGCTTCCTGCTTGCGCTCGGGCTCACGCCAGCGTTCGCGTCGGCCTCCGTGCACGCCGCCGAGGTCGTGACGACGCTCGCGAGCGGCACGGCGCACTGGCGTTTGGGCAACGTCGACCGGCGCACGCTGGTATGGCTCGCCATCCCGGGCTGCTTCGGCGGCGTCGTGGGGGCGCTTGCGCTCTCGGGGTTCGACCCGACGGGATCGAAGCCGGTGGTCGCGGCCTTCCTCCTGGTGATGGGTGCGTTGATCGTGGTCCGCACCGTTCGCGGGCGGACGAGGGCGGCGCGGGCACTTTCGTGCACGCGCACGGGGGCGCTCGGGTTCGTGGCGGCTTCACTCGATGCGTTTGGCGGTGGCGGGTGGGGACCCATCGCGACCCCGACGCTCATCCTCAGCTCGAACCAAGAGCCGCGAAAGGCCGTTGGCACCGTGAGCCTCGCGGAGTTCTTCGTCACCTGTTCGATCACCGCGACGTTCCTCATCGTGCTCGGCGCCCGGGGGATTCGCTGGGACTTCGTTGCCGCCGTGGCCGTCGGCGGGGTCGCGGTGGCGCCTGTCGCTGCGCACCTCGCCAAGCGCGTGCCGCCCAAGGCGCTCGGGGGCGCCGTGGGCACGTTGCTCGTTGCGCTGAACGCGCGGGCGCTTGCGATTTCCCTTGGTGGCGCGGACCCCGCGCTCTCGGCGATCATCACGGTCGCGGCCCTCGCGGTCATCCTGACCTGGGTGTTCGTCCGCGGCCTGCGCCCCCACGGGCCGGCGCCGCAGCAGACGGCTGGCGACCCCACGGGCTGAAATGCAAAGGGCCTGATCGGGGCGAGGAGCATCTCGATGGCTGCACCACGAGGCAAATCGCGCGACTTCATCACGTTCCAGGAATCGCCCTACAACGGCGGGCCTCAATTAGGCGCGCTTTGCAGGACGCACGTTACTCCTTCCTCCCTCCACTTTGTTCGAAGCCACGGGGAAGTTCCGCGGATCGACCCGGAATCATACGGACTAAAGGTCGAGGGCCTCGTCAAGCGCCCCCGGTCGTTTTCGCTCGGCGCGCTGCGGCGGATGCGCAAGCGCCGCGCGAGCGTCGCCATCGAGTGCGCGGGGAACCGCCGGGCGGAACTCAATGCGGTCGAGCCGGTGTTCGGCGAGATTCCGTGGGGCCCGCAGGCAATCGGCAACGCGGAGTGGGGGGGCGTCCCGCTTTCAGCCGTCCTCGAAGATGTCGGCCCGCGGCGAGGGGCCAGCCACGTCGCGTTCACCGGCCTTGACACCGCGATCAAGGACGGCGCCCCGACGCCGTTCGGCGGCTCCATCCCCCTGCTCGACGCGGTCGAGGGCGGCGTGTTGCTCGCCTACGAGATGAACCGCAAACCGCTTCCGCCCGAGCACGGGGGCCCGCTGCGTGCCGTGGTTCCGGGGTACATCGGGGCGCGCAGCGTGAAGTGGCTTGGGACGATCGAGGTCCGCGATTCGTCCAGTCCAAACCCCTTCCAATCGTTGACGTACAAGATTGTGGCCCGCGGCGCGACGCGCGCCGATTGGCAAAGCGCCCCACCGCTCGGACGCGTGCGCTTGAATTGTGCGATCACCGAGCCGACGGATGGATCGCGGGTCCCCGCCCGGGGATTCACGGTCTCCGGCTACGCGCGGGCAAGCGCGGGGTGGGGGCTAAAGCGCGTCCAGCTTTCGCTTGACGGCGGTTCCACCTGGTTGCCGGTCGACGAAGTCCGCGGCTTCAAGGACGCGGCCGAAGGCGGTTGGGTCACATGGAGCGCGCCCGTCCGGTTGGCACCCGGTGCCAACGTCCTCGTTGCCCGGTGCTCCGACCGCTCTTCGAGCTCGCAGCCGTCGTCGCTGGCGCGTGCGTGGAATGCCGGCGGCTATGTGAACAACGCGTGGCACCGCGTCCGCGTCCACGTGGTGCCCTGAACGCGCGCACCCTCGGATTAATACGGCCCGGCCGCCGTCCGGCAGCCCGGGTGAGCCCGCGGCCGAAAGCCTATGGACAATTCGCTGCTTCCGCTGCTCCCGCGAACTCTTCAATGAAGACGATTACTCGACGTTCACCTACAACTGCGACAAGTGCCAGGAGGAGCTTTGGCATGGGAAGCAGAACCTCAATGTCCCGGCTGAAGTCGTCTGGGCCCCGGGCGCCCTGAAGGCGCGCATTGACCGCCGCGCCATCCAGAACACACCGCTCACCGGCACGAAGTACCTCCCGTTCATGCCGCTTGCCGACCCCAAGAAGGCCTCGGCGGTCACGCTCGGCGAAGGCAACACGCCGCTCATCCGCCTGCGCGGCATCGAGGAGCAGGTCGAGCTGCGCTTCGGCCTCAGCCTGCGGATTTTCGGGAAGATGGAAGGCGGCAACCCCACGGGCTCGTTCAAGGACCGAGGGTCGATCGTCGAGGCCGCGAAGGCGATTGAACTGAAGCTCTCTGAGATCATCCTCGCGTCCACGGGCAATATGGCCGCGTCCATCGCCGCGTACTCGAACCGCGAGCGTCGCGTCGGGCTCGGCTGCCACATCGTGGTGCCGAAGAGCGCCGACGCCACGAAGCTGATCCAGGCCGTGATGCACAACGCCTCGCTCTACCGCGTCGATGGCCAGTTCTCGCTTGCCGTCGACCTCGCGGAGGCCTTCTTCCTCCGGGAGGTCACGCGCGCCGGCAAGGGCCACCGCGGCCGGTTCTACCTCGGCGGCGACTACTGTTACCGGATGGAAGGTGAGAAGTCGGCCGCCTACGAGGTCGTTGAGCAGCTCAAGGCGCGCGAGAACGACTCGCCTGATATCATGATAGTCCCCATCGGCGCGGGAACCAATCTGTCGGGCATCACGAAAGGGTTCCGGGAGCTGAAGGAGCTCGACCTCGGCGTGGAGAAGGTGCCGCGGATGTACGGCGCCCAGCCGTTTGCCAACCTCACGGATGAAAAGCGGCCCAAGGTCGAAGAGGCCAGGTCCCGCGAAACGACCGTGAAGCCCGAAGGCGAGGAGTACAAGCTGCAGATGCTCTCGCAGTTCAAGCCGGAGTTCGGCGCGGTGCTCGTCAAGAACCCGCTCGACGGCCTCAAGGTCATTGCGGCGTACAAGGAGACGCACGGGACGACGGTCGGCGTAATCCTGGGAGACAAGGTCGACCTCGAGCACAACCCGGAGGAGCACGGGTTCGACACGCTGTCGGCCAAGTGGGACCTCGGCCGCTTCGAGTCGCTGTTTGTGGAGACGAGCGCTGCGACGACGCTCGCGTCGCTCTACAAGCTCTGCGACCAGTCGGCCGTCAAGGACGGCGAAACCGTGGTGCTCGACCTTACCGGGGACGGGCTCAAGGACACATGGGTTGTCGCGAAGCATAGGTTGGGGCAGTCCGTCAAGTCGGGCGTCGCGCAGACGCATCAGGCTCCCGGCGTTCTAGGGCCGTTGGTCCCAACGCACATGGACACCCACGGGCACGTCACCGATGCCTCGGTCATTGCGCTCGCGCGGCAGGTGGACAAGGCGATTCGGGCCAGGGGGGCGGCTTGAACTCTGGCGGCTTTGGCGACGACTCACACAAGGGGAATTGAAATGGTTTTGACCTACACGCCCTTCGCATGAATTCGGTGGCTCTCCCATAAC
>JBGPJF010000041.1:0-20371 GCA_041485285.1 Thermoplasmata archaeon
GACTTCAAGCGGGCGCTCGACGAGCGCGAGGAGATGCTCCTGCGCCACCGCAAGGAAGCGGCCTCGCTCGAGATCGCCGAGACCGCGCGCAAGCGGTCGATGGACATGCAGAAGGCGCAAGACGCGCCGAAGCACTGACGCTGGGGCGGATCGGGCCCCGGGCAGGGGCCCTCCAATCATGATGGGAGAGCGTGCGTTCTCCTTCCGTTCGAGCGACCTGCGGCCGCTCGCGTTCATTCGGCGGGCTTCCTCATCACGCGAAACGCCCAGGCCTCAATCATCATCGCCAAGGCCAGGCCGACGACGGCCGCAAGCTGCTTGTTGGGGTCTGGATCAACCAGAAGAAAGTAGCCTGATGCAAGGAGCGCTCCGAACCCAATCATCGCCATCGCGTAACCGGCGCGATGTGACATCGGCCGGCACCCGCACTACCCGCGCAGCGGCGTCGTGCAGAAGGGGCACTTCTCCCAGGTCGGCTGCACGGGCTTGCCGCACTTCGGGCAGACGGTCTTGCCCTTGGTCGCGTCGCGCACGAGGTTCTTCGCCACGCCCGCGACGTCGCGGGCCTTCTCGAAGTCGCCCTCGTTGAACGCGTCGCGCGCCTCCTTGAGCTTGGCGTCGGGGGCCGCGACATTGGTGCCCGTGGCCTTCGCGTTGTCGATGGACGCGGAGACCTCGTCGATGCGCTTGATCGCGACCCGCTTGTTGAGCTCGGTGAGCGCCGTGTGGATCTCGTTCTCGGCGCGCCCCCCCAGGTCAACGGCCGCCGCCATGTCGCCCGCCGCGCGCTTCCCATCCGCTTCGGCAAGCGTGGCCTCGGCGGCGCCGAAGTCGGCCGTGAGCCCGTCCTCTTCCCCGACGAGCATGAGCGTGCGCGCGTAGTCGAGCATCCCTTCGGCCTTGCTCGCCAGGTGAATGCGGAGCGCGTTCGTGGCGATGAAGCGCGCGCGGTTGAGGTACCGCGAGCCGGTCGACTTGTTGTCCTCTTCGCGCAACTTCCGCGCGCGCTCGAGCAGGTCGCGCGGTTCGACGGTCTCCGCGCCGCCCTTGGCCGCCGCCGCGATGGCTTGGTCAACAAGCGCCGCGTAGTCGTCGAAGTGGCAGTAGCCGCACAGGTCGCCGTAGATCGCATGGCCGCAGGTGGGGCAGTGGGTGGCGGCCTGCGCGTACGCTTCGCGCGCCTCGTGCTCGTGCTCTTCGGCCGCCGTGTCGACGGTGGTGTGCTGCGTACCCAGCCCGAGGTCGAGGATGGTCGCCTTGCGGTCGGCCGCCGAGATCGTCTCGATCTTCTTGACCTTCACCGTGCGTTCGCTGCCCGCGAGGATCTCATTGAACGAGATCTTCGCTTGGTCGACGAGCACCTGGGCCTCGCCGTACGACGAGTAGGAAAGCTGGAACTCGGCCTGCTGGAGCAGGTCGCTCACATCCGACAGGTCCGCCCCGGTCTTGTGCTTCTTGACTTCGCCGCGCAGGGACTCGATGCCGTCCTGCACGGTGCAGCGGGGGCACGGCGCGTCGAACGCTTCCTTGTGCGTGCCGCAGCGGGGGCACGAGTAGACGATCTTCTTCTCCTCGGATTTCTTGTACTGCAGCACGGAAAGCCCTGCGGAAGTCATCCCGCTGGGGACCATCGTGGCGAGCCGTGTGCGCCGGCGCTGGAAGTATTCGGCCGGGTACTTGCCGTGGACCTTCTGGGTGGCGGCAAGCTCGCGGGCTGCTTCCTGCTGGGCGCGCTTTTCAAGGTCCTTCTTGGCGGAGGCTTCGGCGGCAATCCGCGCTTCCTCGGCCTTCTTCTTGTTGCGCATGACGAGCAGCACGACGACGGCTGCGATGGCAGCGCCGGCCCCGGCGACCGGTAGGATGGGGAATTGCGTTTGAATGACGGGCGCGGGGCGCACGATGTAGAAGGGGAAGTGCTGCGAGGTGATTGGGGTGCCGTTGACGTATTGCACTTGGACGGTGAGCCCTTTGTCCGCGTCGATGACGCCCGGCTTCAGCGCGGTGTAGGTGATGACGGTGGTGAAGTGGTCCTGGGCCGTCCCATTGGCGGTGATCGTAATCCCTGGCCGCGACCCCACGACCGCATTTCCCTGCTGGGAGTTGACGAGGATGTTTTGGTAGGTCTCTGTCCCTGTATTCACGAGGGTGAAGTTCACCGTCACCTCGTCGCCCTCCTGCGGGTCCATGGGCGTGACATTCGCGACGAGCTGGAGCTCGGCGGAAGCCACGTGGGCAAGCGCGATGGCCGCAAACACGACGAGGAGCGCGCCTCCGGCAAGCCACACGACGGCCGGGGTGGCGGGCGTTTTCCGCCCGCTGGCCGTTGCCGCCTCCAAGTGTCCAGATTCTCCTTCGCTCAAGTGCCGGGAAAAATCGAGCGCCCTTTAAGTATCTTTGGAATTGGCGATCCTGCCGCTGGCGACCCTCACGGTGCGCCGCGCGCGCTTTACGCCTTTTCAAACGCGATGCCGAGGCCGGCAGGCGGCACGATCACGCGCACGCGGTCGCCGACCTTGAGATGGCGCGGGTCTTTGACGCTCGGGAGCCACCCCGTCGTGGCAGCGCCCTCGGCCATCCGGACGACGGCGAAGGCATAGGGGCCGTAGACCGCGAACGCCTCCGCGGGCACGGCGATGATCGTGAAGGCGACCACTTCGCCGTCGCCCTTCGACTCGAAGGCCGCGAATTCCTGCTTCTTGCAGGCGGCGCAGCGCAGCTCGTCGATGAAGGTGACGCGGGAGCAATGGAGGCAGCGGCGGCCCCAGAGCTTGCCGCCTCGAGCGCGTTCGAGCACCTCGCGGATCGACGGCACCTTGGGCTGTTCCACGGTGGCCGCCACGGTCAGACCCTCCGGAAGATGTGCACGGCGCACGACCCGCCCGTCGCGCCGACATTGTGGGTAAGCGCGACTTCGGCGCCTTTCACTTGGCGCGCGCCCGCGCGCCCGTCGAGCTGCTCGAAAACCTCGACGGCTTGGCTTGCGCCGGTCGCGCCGACCGGGTGCCCCTTCGCCTTGAGCCCGCCCGAGGGGTTGATGGGGATGTCGCCTGAAAGCGCGGTCACTCCGTCGGCGGCGGCGGCGGCCCCCTGCCCGCGCTTGACGAGGCCGAGGTCCTCGGTGGCGAGCACCTCGGCAATGGTGAAGCAGTCGTGCACTTCAGCGAAGTCAATCTGCTTGGCCGTCACGCCCGCCTGCGCGAAGGCCTGCTGGGCCGCTTGCCGCGTCCCGGGCAACTCGACAAGCGAGGTGCGGGCCGAGAGCTGTGCGGGCGAGCCGCCGCGCCCGGAGCCGATGACTTCGACGCCTTCGGCGCCCCACGCCTTTGCCATCTTTTCGTTCATAAGCAGGACGGCGGCTGAGCCGTCGGAGAAGGGGCAGCAGTCGTAGAACTTGAGCGGCCAGGCAATGTAGGGCGAGGCCATCACCTGCTCGACGGTGATCGCCTTGTGCAGGTGCGCGTTGGGGTTGGCAAGCGCATTGCGGTGGTTCTTGACGGCCACGTGCGCGACCTGCTCTTCGGTGGCGCCGTACTTGTGGAGGTACGCGGTCGCGAGGGTGGCGTAGAGGCCCGGGAACGTCCCGCCGGAGCCGGCCTCGAAGGGCACGTCCGAGCCGTAGGTGAAGTAGGTGGTGGCGGTGCGCGTGTCGACCTGTGACACTTTCTCGACCCCGACGACCAGCGTGGCGTCCGTGAGGCCCGACGCGACGGAGTTGTAACCCATCTGGAGGGCCACGCCGCTGCTTGCGCACGCCGACTCAATGGTGGCGGTGGCCGCGCCGTCAAGCCCGAGCGAGGTGGCGATGAGCGGCCCCAGGTGGCCTTGCCGGTCGGCCAGCCCGAAGGCATTTCCCACGAGGATCTCTTCGACCACCGACGGGTCGACGCCCGCGCGGTTGATGGCGGCAAGCGCCACCGCCGAGGCGTCCTCGCGCATCGTCCGGTCCATCTTGCCGAATTTGGACATGGCAGCCCCGACCATCCGCACGGGCCGCAGTCCGGCGCGCGAGTTTCGGCCCATTTTAGTTCCCCCGGAAAGCGGTTTGAGGCACGCCCTGCCGCGAAATATACTCTCCTTTGGAGGAAGTGATGCGCTTCCCCTTGCACGCAACCTTTTGAGGGCGAAGGGGGTTGGCCGCCCGTGGCCAAGGCAAAAGCGGCGCCCCGCGACGCGCAGGGCGGGCTGCCCAAGAAAGTCGTCGTGCACGTTGCAGCCGGTTTCGCGGCGTTCAACAAGGGGATGCTCCTGAAGGACCTGAAGGCCAGCGCGCCGAAGCTGCCGGCGGTCGAAGTCCGCGATGACCTCACGCTCGGCCCGATGGGCCGGACGCTCCAGTACAAAGTCGCAAACGTGCGGGTCCGCGACAGGCGCGTTGCCGACGAGTTCATTGCGACCTCTTCTTCGGAGGTCGAGTTCGAGGCGGGCGTCGATGCGGGCGCCAACGCCGCGTCGTGGGTCCAACTGCTCGGCCGGCTGTACGACGGCAACCGAGTGGCACAGGCGGCGCTCGAGGCTCTTCCGCAAGGCGAGCGCGACCGCAGCACCCTGCACATGTGGGTGACGCGGCGGCTGCTTGGCACCTACGACCCCGAGGGCATGCGCTACCACGCGCGCTTCGCCGTGTTCGGCTATCCGACCGTGTTCAGCGTGCTTGGCCTCGGCCTTGCGCCGGCGGCCTCGGTGGAGGCCACGCTGTTTGGGCGCGAGCTTGCCAAGCGCGGCGCCAATGCAGGCGAGATCGAGGCGCTGCTCGACAAGGAATTCCCGGAGGAGCGCGTGGATGTGGACGACCCGGTGACCGTGACGGGCGCCGTGGCAAGCGCCCTCTTGCAGGCCGCCGCGCGCGACGCCGGCGACGGGCCTTTCTGCAAGGACCCCAAGTGCCGGCTGTTCAACGCGCACCGCAAGCGCGAGGTGCGCGACGCGATGCTTGGCGGCCACCTTTGCGCCGCCCACGCCCGCATCTTCGGATTGGGAGGGCGCGGCAAGTGAGCGACCCGCCCTCCGGGCGGGCCCGCATTGACGCGGCCCTTGCCGCGGCGGGAATCCGGCGGGCGCTCGTGCCCATCCCCGTGCCGGTCCCGCCCACCAACGCGTGGATCGTCGGCACCGGCGAAGTCACGATGGTGGACTGCGGCGCGCTCTACGGCGATGCCGAGGCGCGGCTTGCCGCGCCGCTCGCCAAAGGCGAGCGCGTGCGCGAGGTGCTCGTCACCCACGGTCACCCCGACCACCACGGCGCGGCCCAGTCGCTGGTGGCGCGGCACGGCTGCAAGGTCTTCTGTCACGCCTTTGACGCGCCGGCGGTACGGTCCTTTGGCGGCGTCATCGAAGGCCGGTACCGCACATGGGCCAAGGCGGCCAAGGAACATGGAGCGCCCGAGGCGCTGGTTTCGCGGATGGGCGAGCACTACGCGCGCATCGCGAAGATGGGCGCGGACGTTTCGATGGTCGAGACGCTGGAAGCGGGCACACGCGTGAAGGCGGGCCGGCTCGACCTCGAGGTTCTCCATCTTCCCGGCCACACCGCGGGGTCGCTCGCGTTCATCGACCGGCGCGCCCGGCTCCTCTTTTCGGGCGACACGGTCCTGCCCGGGATCACGCCGAACCCCTTTTTCGAAGGGATCTCCGACCACCCGTCGGGGCCGGGGCCCTTCCTCGAGTCGCTTGGCAGCCTGCGGGCGCTCGACGTGGACATCGTCCTGCCCGGCCACGGCCTGCCGCTGACGAACCTGCGCGACGTGCTCGGCGAGTACGAAGGCCAGCATGCCGCGCGGCGCGCGGCGATTCTGGAGGCCCTCAGGGCCCGGCGCTCGGCGTCGGTGTTCGAGGTCGTCCAACAGCTTTTCCCCGGCGCGAGCTCGCTCGACCGGTGGCTCGCGTTTGCTGAGGTGTTTGGCCACCTGCAGCATCTCGAGTCGATGGGCAAGGTCGAGCGCGAAACCGCCGGGGCCGGCCGTACAGCTTGGCGCATCTCTCGGTGAGGGCTAGACATCTGGCGCTGCAAAGGTCCCGTACAGCACCCGGTTGAAAGCAACGAACCACAGCAGCGGCGCGACGAACAGCGCAAGCGCCAGCAGGGGCGCAAAGAACGGGACGAGGATGAGCGGGAACAGGAGCACGGCGAGCATCTCGTGAGCCGCGAACAGCGTGAGCATTCGTTTCCGCTCGGGGGCCGCGATGCCCCGCACGTAGAGCTTTGCCATCATGGCGACCATTGCCCCGGCTGCGCCCATTCGCGCAAGGTCGAAGTACAGCGGCCCGGCCGAGAACGGACCCATCACCATCAGCGCGACCATTACCCACATGACCCCGTGTACGGCCATTTGGGCGAATATGATGAGGCCGTCGGGGCTGTCGTATTTCGCGCTCCGGTCCCGAAGGGCGTTGATCAGTGTGCGCTTGCCACCGAGTTTGTCCGACTCGTGGTCCTTGAAACCTCCTTCGAAGCCGTTGTTGAAAAAAATGATGAGCCCGGTCAAGGATGCGACAAGGACGGCTCCCGTTGAGAAAATGACATGCAGGTCACCTGCGACCGCTGCTCCGGAGAAGACGAAGCACGCGATCGAACCCGAGAGGAACAGGTCGCCGCCAACGAGCGACTTTCCCCAGACATTGTAGCCGGCCGCCAATGCGGCGGCGGCCGCCGAGAGCACGAAGACCCACGGCCCGGCCGACCGGCCAAGAAGGAACGCCCAGAACAGGCCCGCGATCAGGCCGGCCAGTGCAAGGGCCCAAGCCGTGGACAGCGGGATCTCGCCTTGGGGAAGTGGCTTGGGGCGGCGGTAGGCTGCCTTGGCGTCGACCTCGCGGTCGGCAAGCTCGTTGTGCACGAACCCGAAGAAGTGGGCGGAAATCCCAAGAGCGCCGAGCACGAGCAGGACCGGCCACTCGCCCAAGGCGGTTACGAAGACCCCGGTCGCGTGCGAGCCCGCCAGGTACCCCCACACCGGGACCGTGGCCGTCACGCCGGCCGTCTGCATACGGGCGAGCCGAGAATACGCCGCGGCGCGCATGTTTCATCACTGGCGCCGCCTCGCAATAAGCCGTCCGGCGAACCCGAGGGGCGCCAAACCTGCCTCGGCTAGACGTGGGGGGCCGCCAAGGTGGAATAGAGCAGCCGATTGAAACCGACGTACAGCGCGAGAGGAACAAGCAGCAGGAGGAACCCGTAGGAAAGCGGCAACGCGTCCGCGAAGAGGAACGGCAGCAGGGCGACGGCGAGGAACTCGTGTGCCGCAAGCAGGCGGAGGCGGATCCTGCGCGTTGGCGCCACGATCGCTCGAGCGAAGAGCAGGATTCGGCCCCCCGTGAGCGCCACCAAAGCGATAAGGCGGAAGGCCAAACCCGTCGGGTCGCGGTCGTAGACGAAAATCACCCCGTAGGCGGCGAAGGCAAGGACCGCGACGTGGGGCACGCCCTGGAGAGCGGCAATGAGTCCGAGCGGGTTGCCGCGTCGGGCACCAGCGCGCCGCAGGCGGCCAAGGACGGTTCGCACCCCGGCGGCCTCGTCGCTCTCAAGGTCCTTGAGGCCCCCCGCGTACACCACGTTCAACGACAGCAGCACCGCGCCCATCAAGGCGAGCAGCAGGACGCTCGGGCTCGACAGCGCGGCGGGCCCGGCCGCCGCCGAGGCGCCTGCAGTCGCAAAAGCGACCAGCGATCCGCCGTACAAGATCTCCCCACCCACGAACCGCTTGCCGAACCTGTTGTATGCGGCGGCCAACGCCAACGAGGTCCCCATGAGGGGAATGACCGTCCACGACGTCATCACGGCAAGGGACGCCGATAGCGCAAGTCCGGCCACCGCTGCGGCGCCCGCGAGGCGAACCGCCTTTTCAAGGGACACTTCGCCGGTGACGAGCGGCTTGGCGGTGCCGTAGGTCACGTGCGCGTCGATTTCGCGATCGCAGACCTCGTTGTAAACGCAACCGAAAATGTGCGCGAAGGTCCCGATCGCAACGAGGAGGACCACCGACCAAGACTCCAATGCGCCCGCGAGGTCGGCCCCCGCGCCATGGGCCCCCGCCAGGTAACCCCAAATGCCGACCGTCGCGGTGAACCCAACCGCCGGGATGCGGGAAAGCCGCAGAAGCGCCCACGCCGCCACATGCCCGGGAAGGGCCGACGCGCTTAAGTCCTGCGGGCACACCCAGGGGCCCAATTCTCCGCTTTACTTGCCTCCCGCATACGTTTATAGCGAGGGGGTCGGAGTTTGCGCCAGAAGCTATGGGCCGGCGAATCTGGCTGAAAATCAGCCGCGATGACCCTTCGTTCACCCTCACCCAGGTGGCGGAGAAGATCGAGGAGATCCAGCGCAAGCACCCCGACATCGAGGTTTTCTTCGATGGGGACGAATTTGCCATCTGCTCGGTGCCCCGCCGCGGGTAACCGCACAGGGCTCGCGCTCGCCAACAGTCACTCAACGCGCAGCGCGAGCTTCAGCTCGCTTCGCCTTCGGCCGTTTCTCCGACCTTGGCTGCCGTCGGCGCGCGCTTGACCGTCACGCGCTTGGGGAAGAACCGTAGGAGGATGATGTCACCCACGCTTTGGACCCACCGGAAAGGCACCGCGATGTTGCGCGAGTCCTCGACCAGGAGCGGGTTCGTGTCGGTGATGAAGAGCCCGTCCACCCGGCAGCCGTCGATGTCGACGATGAGGTTGTTCACGTTGCCCAGGAAGACGCCTTTGTTCGTGTAAACCTGCACTCCGATGAGCTCCGAAACCTCTTCCAGCACGCGACGCACCCCCGTTTCGACGCGCCGTTGATGTCGGGTCGCTCTTTTATAAATATCGGGAGCGCGGGCGCCCGCGATTCGCGTGCGCGGGCGCGCGTGGAATCTGCGGCGACTGCAAGCGCCGATTCGTTGCGAGGCGCGACACCCAGCATGGTGATTTGACCAATGTGATACGCGGGGAAAAGCGTTTAAATAAACCGCGGCTGCCTCGTAACGGTGCCGAACCGCTCCGGCGGTGCGGCGATTTCCATGGAAGAGAAGGCCGACGAGACCCGGGACGCCCCGCCGCTAGGCCGCCTGCCGCCTGAGGTCATCCAGTTCTTCCAGAACCCGGGCGGCCACTCGCTGCTCATCAAGGGGCCGGCAGGCACCGGCAAAACGACGCTGGCGCTCCAGTTGCTCGAAACGATCTACGGGTTCGAGCGCAACTTCTACCTCTCGTCGCGCGTCTCCGACCGGACGCTGCTCACGCAGTTCCCTTGGCTAATCCAGAAGGAGCGCACGGAGCGCCTCCTCCACGCGTCGCGTTCCTTCCTCAATTCGCTTACCGACCGAGAGAACGGGAAGCCGAAGCCTGCGGAGGGCGCCCGGGCGCCAGGAGCCCCGCCCCACGGCGAACTCAAGTCGGCGAAGGTGCTGCTGCGGGAACTGTCGCTGCTCAAGGGGGTCCACGCGCCCGACGTGGTCGACCGCACCGAGTTCACGCGCGTCGGCGGGCTCTTCGAGCCCCAGGAGACGACCGACCAGGCCTCCGACGAGACCCGCGACTTCTCGGCGTACCAGTCGCTCATGGTCGACTTCAACTCGGACATGCCCGAAGTCGAGCGCCTGTACGAGCGCGTCGAAAACGCGCTGCCTGACCAGATCTGTGTGGCCATCGACTCGGTGGACGCGCTTGCCGAGAAGTACGGCATCCCCGCGACGCGCATCGTGAACATGCTCCAGAAAGACCTCGTGGAAAACACGAACACGAACATCGTGCTGGTCGTGGAGCACGCCGAAAACACGCAGATCGACTACCTCGTCGACGGCGTCCTCTCGCTTTCATCGAAGCTCGTGGAAGACCGCGCGGTGCGCGAGATCACGATCCAAAAGCTGCGCGGGTGCACGCTGGAGCGTCCCCGCCACGTGTACACGCTGGCAGGTGGGCGCCTGACCTCGCTTCCGCCGACGACCTTCAAGGCCGGCGCCGACCCGGCCAAGTGGGTCACCGTCCCGGGCCTCAATGGGGAGTACCTGTCGACCGGCTCGCGCGACCTCGACGCGATGCTCGGCGGCGGCTTCCAGCGCGGCTCGGTGAACCTCCTTGAGGTCGGCCGCGGCGTGCCCAACCCGTTTGCCACGCTGTTTGCGATCAACGCGGCCGCCAATTTCCTCATGCAGGACCACGCGGTGTTCTGGCTGCCGACGCGCGACCTCTCGGCGGCGCGGATCCGGCAAGCGATGGAAGCGTACGTGGACGGCCAACGGCTCGACGACAACCTCCGTATCCTCGAGGTGTTCGTGCAGGCGGGCCGCGAGCACCCCGCCTGGATGATCCCCGCGGAGCGCGACCGCCTTGCCGACTACATCCGGTGGGACATGATCCGGCACCTGGCCAAGAACGGCCGCCCGCCCGTGCTTCACATCATGAGTTACGACGCGCTCGAAACCAAGGCGTCGCGCGCGACGGAAGACCTCGCGGAGCACTACAGCGGGGTGAAGGAGCACCGCAACGTCGACCTTTCGATTGTCAAGTCGAGCGTCGATGTGCTGCCGAAAATCGCGGACTTCGCTTCGACGCACATCAAGCTCGAGAAGATCGACGGCGCGGTCGTGGCCTATGGAGAGAAGCCGCACACCGGCGTGTTCCACATCTCGCTGCCGGGGCCCGGGCTGCCCCCGCAGGTGCGCCTTACCCCGCTTGTTTGAGCGCCGCCGCACCGTCCGGTTTCCGCCAGGACAAGTTACATTAAAGCCGCGCTTGGATCGCGCACTGGATGGGAGAGCAAGGCCGCAGCCAGGCGCCCACCCCGGAGCAGCGGGCGGCCTTCGCGCGCAAGCTCGACGAGCTGGAAGCGCTCGGCGTCCCCACCGACGGCCTTAAGCGCGTGATCGAAGAGCGGCCGGACGATTTCGAGGCCGAAGCGGAAGCGGCGATGCGCCGCGAGATGCTCGGCGCCGACACGGTGGTGGTCGCCCCGGCCGAGCCGCCGCCGGCCGACCCGATCCGGATTTCAGGGGCGGAAGCCCCCCGAGCCGTCGAGCCCGCGGCCCCCGCTTCGCAGGCCGACGAGGGCACCCGCGTGTGGAACCGCCCGCCCTCCCAAGACCCGCTTGCACCCGCCGTCGAGCCGGTTTCGATCTCCCCCGTCGCGGCGGCCCCGCCGGCTCGGGAACTGCCCCCGAAGGAAGTCCCGATCGATGCCCTCGACGAGCTCGAAGCGAAGCTTGCCGCCTACATTTCCGAAGCGCCGCCCGCGCCCACGATCGCGCCGGAACCCGCGGTCTTGGAGGAGCAGGCCGGGTCGCCCGCGGCTATCGAGTCGGAACTGTCGGCGGAGCTCGAGCAGGCGCTTGCCGAGGCTCCCGCGCTGCCCGAGGACGCCCCGCCCCCGCTCGCCGACGGCGACGAACTCAGTTTCGAAGCGGCGGCAGCCGCCGCTCCCGCCGCGACCGCCCCCCCAGGCTCCAAGCCCCCGCCCCCCAAAGCGCGCGCCGGGCAGCTTCCAGCCGCCCCGCAGCGCGTCGTGGTCCGCCCGGCCTCGCCGCCGCCGGGCGCGAAGCCCACGGTAGCCCTGGCTTCCGCGGCCGCGGCAACCGAAGTGTTCCCGACGGCCGAGGCCCCGGGCCGCAGCTTCGGCAAGACCGCCGCGGGGGCCGCGGCGGTCGTGATCGTCCTCGCCGCCACCTACATGCTGCTTGCGAACACGGCTCCTGCCGCCGCCTTCACTTTTTCCCCCGCGGGCCCGGTGGCCGGGCAATCCGTGCTTTTCACGGCGAACTCCACGACGGACCCGAACGGCGACCCGGTCACCTACCACTGGCAGTTCGGCGACACCGTAGAGGCCGTCGGCCAATGGGTCTACCACACCTTCGCGCGGTCAGGCGCGTACAATGTCACGCTGTCGGCCGCCGACGACCACAAGAACGTCGCGGCGGCGTTGCGCGTGGTCCATGTCGGGGCCGGAAGCATCACGCCTCCCGTTTACCGCTACGGCGACTACCTCGAATACTCGGTGAAAGGCCGCTCCCATGTCGAGGGCGTGCTCGCGCCGCTTACCACGGTCAACTTCACGGTCGGCCAACTCTCGGGCACCTGCGCCGTCCAGGCGGTCGACATCAACTACGAGGGCCCCCAGACGCGCTCCGTGCTTTCGGACCCCGCCGCCGCCCTCGACGGCTTCCTCGATTCCCATCAAACCTACGTCCTCGAGCGCTCGCTGCCCACCCTCCAGCTTGTCGGCCAAGTCAACATGAGCACCTCCGTCGGCTCCTGCCCCGCCGCGACCTTCGCGTTTTCGGGCAGCGCCACCGCCCTGGAACGGGAATTCGAGAACCTCGACAACAACGACACCGTCCGCGGCGAAAGCACCGAGACGCTCGACGTCGAGGTGCAGACCGCCCCGACGAGCAGCTACAACTCGCGCGCGACGCTCACGGACTTCCCCGAGCTTGCAAACGCCTCGAGCCAACTCCACCTGGAGCAGGTCTACGCGGGGCACCGCTTCAGCACGGAAGACGTCGACCACGGCGAGCTGAACGCCGAGGGCATCCTCTGGTCGTGGATCACCCAAGGGACTTCCGTGATCCACGGCGTTCTCGCCATCAAAGTGCACCTCGCGGCCGTGAACCTCCCGCCCGAGTCGGTGAGCACGCTCTCCATCGACCTGTGGGTGTCCAGTGCCTCGTCTTTGCCCCTTCGCGAATACTATTATGTCGTCGGGTACCAGGGCGGCACCAAGTACGAGTCGCTGTTCGACGCGACGGCAAGCACGCTTGGAGGCGCCGGCGAGGGCGCGATCCCCTTCCAGAACCTCACGCGCAACTACCGCACGGTCTCCTCCGCTGACCTTGCCCCCCTCACGCAGGTTCCGCGGTCGACGGCCCCCGGGGACTTCGCGTTCACCGCCCGGACGGCCTACGACGAGGGTGTGGCGCAGTGCCCCGACGTGGCCACCTTCGCGGCCGAAAATCCAAGCGCGTACGCGATCAACGCGACCTACAGCCGCTCGACGGGCAACCCGAAGTGGACGATCGACCTGTCGCAGGACAAGGGCGGCGAGACGCAACGGATCGAGGACGAACACTCGACGGCCACCCAGGTGCGGTGCGGCAGCGGGCCCGACAGCGCCGCCGCACCGCGCAGCGAAATCGGGCAGGCCGTCTCACTGAATTACGCCGCCGACCTCATGAAGCGCGAGCAGACCGCCACGAACCTGTTCCCGTCGAACACGTTCGACGCCGCGCAGGCGAATTTCACCGTCAAGCAGGACCTCCACCTCCCGTCGGTCTCGCTGAACGCGGCGCTCACCGCTTCGCGGGCGGCGGTGCCCTATGCCTTTGGCGCCGAGAGCCTGCCATCCCAGCCCCAACGGACGAGCGCGTATGTCGACGCCAAGACGGGCCAACTCGTCTATGCGCTCGTGGAGACTGGCGACCGCCTGCCCTGAGCCGCCAACATTGAAATCAAGACCCCGCGCTTGCCCCGGGCGTGCCACAGAAAAAGGTCGTCGTGGCGATCACCGGCGGCTCGGGCGCCCCCTATGCCCTGCGGCTGCTCGAGGAGCTGCCCCAGAAGCCCGACCTCATCATCTCCGAGGCCGGGCGCCTGGTGATTGAGTACGAGACAGGACGCAAGGCGAAAGACGTGGAGAGGATGGCGCGCCATGTCTTCGACAACCGCGACCTGGCCGCCGCGCCGGCCTCCGGCTCCCACCGCTACGACGCCCTGGTCATCGTGCCCTGCTCAACGACGACCCTCTCGAAGATCGCGGTGGGCATCGGCGACAACCTCGTGACGCGCGCGGCCCAGGTCTGCCTCAAGGAGCAGCGCAAACTCATCATCGTCCCCCGCGAGACCCCGCTCTCGGCCATCCACCTCCACAACATGGCAAGCCTCGCGGAGCTTGGCGTCGTCGTCCTCATGGCGGCCCCCCCGTGGTACATCCGCCCCAAGAAGCTCGAGGATTTCACGAACTACATCGCCGGGAAAATCCTCGATCACATCGGAATCGAACACAAGCTGTTCCCGCGTTGGAAAGAGGAGGAGGACACCGACTGATGTCAGCCAGGGCCCCCTGGCTGCATCAAAAGCAGGCCTCGGGTGATTTTGGGCCCACAAGGTATATACGCCTTCCACCGCACGCATCCAGTCAACGGAGAAGGAGGACTTGCACGAAATGACGGAACAGCCGGATAACCCGGGCAGCCCCGCTCCCGGCGGCGACGAACCAAGCGGGCCCAATGTGGACTACTCCGCGCTCCCGCGGGTGATCATGGACGAGAAGAACATCCGAATCCTCTCGGCCACCGCGTTTCGGCCGCTCTCGGCGCGCGAGATCGCCTACATGTTCGACATCCCGCTCGTTTCCTGCTACCGGAAGATGGCGGAACTTGAGTCCCTCGGACTGCTCAAGTGCGTGGACCGCCCCCTCACCCAGAGCGGCAAGCGGGTCAAGGTCTACAAGTCGCAGTTGATCCGGGTCTCCGTCAACTTTGAAGGCGGGAAGCTCAAGATCACGCTCGATGTCGCGTGGAAGAAAACGCAGCACTTCGAAGTGTCTTGGACGCAGCCGGCCGGGCGCCCCCCGGCCGACGCCAACGACCCCCATGGGCCATAAATATTATTTTGTTCCGGAACCGCCTGGGTGCGGATTTCCCTTATTTTCACTTCTGAAAATCTCTGTTTGAGATTGATATACCAAAGGGCCCCGAAGTAGGGCTACAAGCCCTTGGGGGAACTAAGCATGGATAACCTGACACTGCCGAAACTTTTGATGGACGAGTACAATTTGAAAATCCTGTCCGCGACGACGTTCAAGCCGCGGTCCGCGCGCGAACTCTCGTACATTTTCGGGATTCCGCTTGCCTCGTGCTACCGCAAGATCAAGGAGCTCGAGGACCAAGGGCTCATCAAGGCCGTTTCGAGGGAGCTTACCCGCGAGGGGAAGCGCTACTCGAAGTACCAGTCGCAGGTCGGCTCGATCAAGATCGCCTTCGAGCAGGGCCGCCTGAAGATGCAACTGCACCTTGCCTGGCGCCAGCCGATCGAGATCGAGGAGACCCCGGAGTCCATGATGCACCGGGTCGAGAAGCCCTCCCCCATCGTCAGCGCGGAGCCGGCGGAGGCCATAGAGGCCGCCCCGACCATCGTGGTGGCTGACGCGTAGGCGCCCCCTTGCGGGGGCGTGCGCAACCTATTTAGCGCACGCTCCCTGCCCGGCTTCCAGTGCCGGGCGCCACGATCATCAACCACCGCCACTGCGCGGTATGCGGCAAGGCCATCCTGCCGAGCCAGACGACCTGCGACGGGGACTGCGTCGAGAAGTTTGCGCGCCTGGAGAAGGGCCGCAGGCGCTACAGGATGGCCTGGGTTGGCCTTACCATCCTGATTGTCATCATCTACGTCTTGGTCGTCAAGGGCTCAACCTGAGGTGCCGAGGGGGCCTGCTGCCGGCCCGCGGGCGCCCTCGGGCGTCCGGAACCGTTATTCTCGCCCCGGCCTTCGGGGGCCTTAGGGCCGGGGGGTCAACGTCGTGATTGAGGGGAAGTCCATCGTTTGTCTGGGGGGCACCTTCAACCGCCTCCACGCGGGCCACCGGCTGCTGATTTCGACCGCGTTCCAGGCGGGCGACCGGGTGGTCGTGGGGATTTCCTCGGACAAGCTCGTAAACCGGCTCCGCGGGCCCGGCGCGAAGGCCGTGAGGCCCTACGCACAGCGCGAGGCGGACCTTCGCCGGCTGCTTGCGCCGTTTGGCGCCGACCGCTTCGAGATCCTCGAACTCGACGACCCATTCATCCCGTCGAAGAGGCCAGAATTCGACGCGATAGTAGTGTCCCCTGCAACGCTCCAGCGGGCGGAGGAGATCAACGCCTTGCGGGACCTCCATGGGATGCCCGCGCTCAAGATCGTCCAGATCGAGTTCGTCGTGGCATTCGATGGGAAGCCGATCTCGTCGACGCGCGTGGTTGAAGGCGAGATCGACGAGGACGGCCGGGCGGTCGCGAAGGCTGCACCGCCGCCGGCGCCCCCTGCGCCTCCCCCGCCGGCCGTGCCGAAGCCGGCCCCGGCCGTCCCGGCCCCCAAGCCGGCCCCGAAGCCGGCCCCGGCCGTCCGGGCCCCCAAGCCGGCCCCGAAGCCCGCCCCGGCAACGGCCCCGGCGCCCAAGCCAAAGCCTGTGGCCGCTCTCAAGCCGCGCTTCAAGAAGAAGCCGGTGCGCAAGCGCGCCCCGAAGAAGAAAGCTAGCGGAAAGAAGGCCGCAGCGAAACGCGGCGCGGCCCGTTCAAAGGCTCGAAAGGGTAGCCGCGCAGCCGGTCCTCGACGTCGGCGATGACCTCTTCCTTCGCCATTTCCCGCTCCGGCGAGTCACGCGTCCGCACGTTAAAGCGCTGGCGTGCAACCTCCTTTTCGCCGACCACGATGATCATCGGGATCCAAGCGGTCTCCGCGTCGCGGATCTTGCGGCCGACCTTCTCGTCGCGGTCGTCGACGTCGACGCGGCCCGGGAGCGAGGCGGCGACCTCCTCCGCGAACTTCACGAACGCCTCCGCTACCGGGATGATCCGGATCTGGGTCGGCGCAAGGAAGAACGGGAACTGCCCCTTCTCGCCGCGCGCTTGGCGCTTGGCCTGCTCCTCCAGCACGGCATACAGGATGCGCTCGACGGCGCCCGACACCGACGTGTGAAGGATGAGCGGCCGCTGCGACTTGCCCTCGGCGTCCGCATAGCGGATGTCGTAGGTCGTGGCGTTCTCGACATCGATCTGCACGGTCGAAAGCGCCGCGGCCTTGCGCTGGCTGTCGACGTAGTTCAGCTCGAACTTCGTCACCCAGTAGGCGTACCGGTCGTCGAAGAGCTCCATGAGGATCGGCCGGTTCAGGCGCCTGGCGATCGTCGTGTAGAACTCGCGGTTCTCTTTGAAGAACGACTCCTGCGCGCGGAACGCCATCTCGAAGGGGATCGAGAAGGTGTTCAGCGTCGAAACCGAGAGGTCGAACTGGTTGAGGAACTCGGTCTTGGCCATCTTGACATCCGACACGATCGTGTGCATGTCGGGCATCGTGAACGCGCGCAGGCGGCGCAGGCCGGCCACTTCGCCCGACTGCTCGCGGCGGAACGAATAGCGCGTGAGTTCGTAGAGCCGCATCGGCAGGTGGCGGTAGGAGATGTTCGCCTTCGATGCGATGAGGAACTGGCCGAAGCAGGCGGCAAAGCGCAGGAAGAACTGCTTGTCGTCCGACTGCACCGTGTACTGCCGGGCGGGGAACCGGTCGAGGTACGCCTTGAGCGCCGGGTGCTCGAAGTCATACATGACGGGGGTCTCGACTTCCATGGCCCCGGCCGCTTGGCAGATCGACGAGATGTAGCGCTCGAGGAGCTTCTTCATCACGCGGCCGGCCGGGTAGAACTTCAGGTTCCCGGAGTCCGAGCCCTCCTCGTAGTCGACGAGCTCGTGCTTCTGCATCAGGGCCACGTGCGGCGGCGCCTCCTGCGCGGTGCGGTCCTTCTTGGACTCGTAGTCGGCAAGGCCCTTGAGGTCGGGCCACTTCGCGAAGTTGAACGTCGCGAGGTCCTGGACCTCGCCGGCGGCGTCGAGGATGGCCAGGTGCGACTTGGTGACGGTCTCCGCTTTCAGCGCCTTGGATACATGCGCCGCTGCCCCCTTCACCCCGTAACGGCCCGGGTCGGCGTCCATCGAGTGTTGCTTCTTGCCGGCGTCCGGGGAGGGCTCGCCCGGCCGAATCGTGCGCGAAAGCTCCGAGAGCGGGTGCCCCTTGCAGACGATCGTGAACGCTTTGTACCAGCCAAACGGCGAGCGCATCACGTCGAGGCCCGCGGCGCGCAGGGCTTTCTCGGCCTGTCCGAGAAGTTCCAGGGCCTCGCGCGGCGAGGCATGGCTGTCGGAGAGGTGCGCGTAGGGGTAGAGCGTGACGTGCTTCGCCTTGACCTGGTCGGCGATCGACTTCGTTTCGGCCGCAAGGCCCGCAGCTGCGCCAGCGACATCCTGCTCGTCCTCGGCTTCCACCGTGACGAAGCAGACGAGCGTCTCCTCGGCCCGCCCGCCCTTGTGGTCACTCGCGATCGGCTCCGCGACGCTCGTTTTCTCGCGGACGGTGTACTCCATCGAGTCCGCGTGGATGAAGAGCGCGCGCATGGCCAGTTGACCTCCCGCCGCGATGGGGCGCTCGCTCATAAACGCTTTCGCGCGCCGCGGGGGGGCGCGCCCCAATCACGGGCGCCATCCGGCGCGCTTCCAACCCTTTATCTACGGAAACCCGAAATCATGCGCCCCGCAAAGGAGGCAAGCCGTTGTTTGCAAAGTTGAATGGGTTCAAGGGCGCGCAGACCAAGGCGCAGCTCTGGCTCAAGACCCGCGTGATGGCCTCACGCAAGAGCCAGGCGATTTTCCTTGTTGCGGTCGCGGCGATTGCTGTCGTGCTGGGTCCGGTCACCGTCGCCGCACTCGGCGGCAACGGCGCGCTCCCGCCCGTGGGTTTCAACGAAGACCGCGCGATGGGCTTCGAGCAGCAGCTTGTGTCGATGGGCCCCCGCTATTCCGGAACGGCCAACGAGGCGGCCACGGCCGAATTCGTCGCGTCCGAGTTCACGAAGGCGGGCCTCAAGGACGTCAAGACGGAGGACTTCGAGGAGCTCCTCTGGGAGCCGATGACCGCACAGATCTCGATCGTGCCCTATGGGCCGCTCGGCCGCCTGCCGAGCCCCACGCAGAGCCCGATCGCCTTCGAACACAAGAAGGACTTCGTCGTGCAGGGGTTCTCCGGCTCGCGTTCCGGGAATTTCCGGGCGGACCTCCTGCCCTTCTTTGCCACGGGCAACGGCGACAATGTGACCGACTTCAACGGCGGCTCGGGGCGCGCCTGCATCGTCGAGTGGAAGGAGGCGTCGATCGCCGGCAACTGGGTGATCTTCAACAACTCGTTCCACGCGGGGTGCGCCGCGATCCTGGCCCACAACAAGCTCTACGCGCCCGAATTGAACTACACGCCCATCTCGAAGGGCGTGCCCCAGCCGACGGCCTGGCCCGACCCCAACTACCCCGACATCCCTTTTGCGGCGATGTCGAAGGACATGGGCGACCAGATCAACGCGCACGGAACCTGGAAGATCCGCATCAACTTTGACATCACGATCGAGACGCGCCTCATCCATGTGGTCACCGGCGATGTGAAGGGCACCGTCGACCCCACCCGCTTCGTCATGATGGGCGCGCACATGGACAACGTGTACCTGAACAACGGCGCGGTGGACGACGGGGTCGGGACGACCACGATCCTCGAGCTTGCCCACCAGCTGGCGACGCAGACGCCGAAGTACACCGTCCGGCTCGCTGCCTTCGCGGGCGAGGAGCAGGGGCTGTGGGGGTCGGCCGACTGGCGCGACGCGCACATCGAAGAGGTCAACAAGTCGATGATCGCGATGTTCCAATTCGACATGAACCACATCGACATCGAGCGCTGCTCGGACATGAACTTCTACACCAACGACAACACGACGCTTTCGACTTTGGCGCAGTCCGAGCAGAAGGTGCGCGAAGGCACGCCCTCCTACCAGAAGTTCGTCCCGCATGTGGAGTGGGCGGATGTCTCCCACATGGGGTCCGACATGGCCTCGTTTGCCGCCGTGGGCAAGAGCGCCTACTTTGCGTACGGGTGCGGCTCCTGGGAGTACCACACCTACCTCGACGACATCAACCGCGTGACGATGCCGAGCCTCGCGTACTCCGGGCGCGTGTTCGCCTCGGTCGCGCTGTGGCTCGCCAACAAGTGATCGCTATGGCGGCCTCGACGGGCGGCGGGTCGCCCCTTTGCAGCTGCGGAGCGCGGGCCGTCACCTTCCAGCGCTACCGCGGGGCGCACCTCTGCGCGGCGTGCTTCAAGCGGTCGGTCGAATCGCGCGTGAAGTCGGAGTTGCGCCGGCAGATCGACCTGAGCCGGGGTCGGCGCATCGCGGTGGCGGTTTCCGGGGGAAAAGATTCGCTTGCCGCGCTTGTGCTCCTCCACCGCATCGCCGCGGGCCGGCCCGATTCGAAGATGCTCGCGATTACGGTGAACGAAGGCATCGAAGGCTACCGGCCTCCGTCACTCGTGGCGGCCGCCGAAGTCTGCGCGAAGCTCGGTGTCGAGCACCGCGTCGTGGACCTCGAAAAACAGGCGCTCATCACCGTGGACGAGATTGCCGCGGCCAACCCCGAGAAAGCACCATGCAGCTACTGCGGCGTGCTGCGGCGGCGCGCGGCCAACGCCGAGGCCCGGCGCTGGGGCGCCGACGTGCTCGCCACCGGCCACAACCTGGACGATGTGGCGCAGTCGATCCTGATGTCGTTTACTCGGGGCGACCTGAACAAGCTCGCGCGCCTCGCTCCCCACGACGAGCCGCACGAGGGGCTCGTGCCGCGGATCCTGCCCCTCC
>JBGPJF010000042.1:0-20264 GCA_041485285.1 Thermoplasmata archaeon
CTTTGGCTCGAAGGGAACCTGCTCATCGCCGGGCTCGGGAAAGCGTGATCCCGGCGGAGGGCTGAGGTCGAAGGTCATTCGAATGAAGGCCCTTGGATTTCGTTCGATTTAGTTTCTGCTGAGCCGACTCGGTAAGGAGGTCCACCGGGCCTGGAGTGAGCACATCCGAAATTTCATTGCACGAAGGAGTAGATTTCAGCCCGTAAGGAGAGGTATGCAGGCGCCGGGATTCGAACCCGGGTCATCGGCTTGGAAGGCCGAAGTCCTAACCAGCTAGACTACGCCTGCGTCAAGGTTCGGAGCAACGGTCGCCCCCCTTAAAGGGTTGGGCCGCGCTTGCGCAGGCCCATGCAAGGCGAGGACCTGTTCGACACGGTTCACGTACGCGGGGCGGCCCAGGCGGAGCAGTTCCTGGAGGCGCTCGTCGCGGGGGGCCGCATCCCGGAGGCCGAGGCCCTCAAGGCCGGCGACATCGCCTACTTGTTTGTCGAGTACCTGGCGAACACCTACCCGAAACTCCCCCGGGAAGCCACCGAGCGCGACGCGTGGGTGTTCCTGTTCGACTACTGCATTACGCAGGGGCCCTTCGAGGGGCCCGCGCTCGAAGGCGCGCCGAAAGCGCTCGGGCTCTTCGTGGAGTGGCTCGCGCGCCACGACCGCGTGCGCGAATTGGAGTACCTGCGCGCCGCCTGCGGCGAGGAGGCGTATTTTGCCGAGCGCCTGGCCGCCTTCAGGAAAATCGTGAAGTCGCAATCGCCCGCCGAGGAACTCGAAGATTGGTGGACCACGCTTGACGAGCGCATGCGCGCCCGCGGCCTTGCGCCCGACGCCGCGCTTGCCGGCGGCACGGAAGGGTGGAGCATGGAGATGGGGCCGCTCGAGGCGGCGGTGTTCGACGCGGTGTGCTTGCTGCTCGCGTCGCGGGCCCGCGAGCTGGGGGCGCGCCGCATCAAGGGGGAGGCACTGCGCAAGGAACTCCTGGGCGCGCAGGCCCAATTCATGAATGCTCGAAACCGCGGGCTTGGCGACACGCCTCTTTCCGCGATCGTGAAAGAGCGCGCGCAGCTTGGCAACAGGTGACATGCGAGGCCGTCGAGCCCCCTCCCGCCCGCCCTCATGACGCGCGCATGCGTCATGTACTAGGAGGGGGGGTGAATGAAAGCGAAAAACGGCCCTCAACGGGGGCCGTCGAAGATCTCGCGCGCCGCGTCTTCCATCGTAGAAGCCGCGCTCGTCGCGTGGAGGGCGAGGGCCATGGACACCGCCGCGCGGTCGGTGAGGGCGTAGCGCTTCTCTGCGCGCGTTTCCACAACGCCCGACTGCACGAGTGCGTGCAGGTGCCAGGCCATCCGCCCGTTCGACATCCCCGATGCGCGCGCAAGCTGGAGGAATGGGAGCTCTCCTTGCGCCGCGAGGACTTCGAGCACGGCGCGGCTGCCGGAAACCTTGACCGCCGAGATCGCCTCGCGCTCGGGTTTCGAAAAAGTCCCGGGCGTGAAGTAACGGACAAAGCGGCCCACGCGCTTCGAGACGACGGCGCCATCAGCTTCCATCACGTCAAGGTGGTACCGCGCGGCGCGAAGCGAAAGGCCGAGCCGGCGCGGAATTTCCCGCAGGTGCAGACCGGGGTCGAGTGCGACGAGGGCTGCGACCCGCTCACGCGGGCTTCGAAGAAGTTCGCTCAGGGGTCCACCTTGTGCCGTACAGGAACGCCGCCGCAAAGGCGCAGATCACTGCGAGGTCTCCCCCGAAGTCGAGGAGCTCCTCGACCCCGTGGTCCACCGTCAGCACCGTGTGGATTAGGATCATGCAGATAAGACGTGCCTCCAGGATCAAGAAGGCGACCAGGGCAAACCGCAGCCGGGGCGAACTCCCCCTGCGCACCGCCCTGGCGATGGCGTAGATCGGCATCAGGGCAAAAGCGGCAGCGAAGATCTCGAGCGAGACATGCATCGGGCCCTCTTTCGCCCCCTCGGGGATAGTCCTTCCGCTGCGCCCCCCGCGACCCGGTCAAGGATTGTGCCACAAGCCGCTTGTTAAGGTCGGCCCGTCCGGCCGATGATGACCGCCACCTGGACCGCCCCGCGCTTTGCCCTGCTCTGCCTCTCGGCGACGGTCGCTGCCGCCCTATGGCTTGCGGCCGCGCCCGCTGCCGCCCACGAGCACTACACCACCGACCCGTACGAGTTCACCGTCGGCTGGAGCGCCGAGCCCGCGATTGTCGGGGCCCCCAATGGCCTCGATGTGGGAATCGAAATCCACGGCCCCGCCAACGCCACCGACCCCGTTGGGGGCGCAGAGGGGGACCTCACAGTGACGCTGATGTCCGGCGGGCAATCCGCGGTGAAAGCCATCGCACCGCAGGACGGCCGGCCCGGCTGGTACACCTTCGCCTTCATCCCCACGCGCGCGGGCGCCTACAGTGTGAAAGTTACCGGGACGCTAAACGGCACGGCCATTAATTTCACCGCACCCCTCGAAAACGCGGAGGCGGCCGACGAGTATCAATTCCCCGTCGCCGACCCGACGCCTTCCAAACTCCAAGAGCAGCTTTCCGACGCGCGGGCCGCGCTTGCCGCCGAACATGCAAACGCGACCGCCATCGCCGCGCGGGTGTCGGCCCTTGAAACGGCCGGGCCCAACTCCAACTCCGCCTCGTCGGCGGCCTCCACCGCAATGCTCATCGGCCTCCTTGGGCTCGTGGCCGGTGTCGCCGGCGCTGCGCTCGGCGCGATGGCGTGGCGGAAAGGAAAGGCCTCGAAGTGACGCGCGCCGCATCGCCCATTGCGCTCCTTGCGCTAGCGGCGCTCCTGCTCGTCTCGGGCGCCGCGCTTGGCCATGCCCAGTTCGTCTCGTCGACGCCGCGGCCGAACGACATCCTGCCCGAGCCGCCCGCGAGCGTCCTCGTCGTCCTTTCCGAGACCATCGAATCGGGGTCGGCACGGATCCGCGTCACCAACGCGACCGGGGCCTCGTTTGCCGTCAACGCGACGCGTGTGAACCCCGCCGACGCCCGCCAGATGGAGACGGACCTCGCGGGCATGGGCCCGTGCGTGTACACGGTGGCGTGGAGCGCGACTTCGGCGGTTGACGGCCATTTCAACGCCGGCTCGTTCTCGTTCCTCGTCCAAAATCCCGACGGCACGCTTTGCGGGGCCCTGCCGGCCGCCCAGAACGCAACCCAGCCGCCGGTCTCGGCCATCGAAGTCGCGCTCCGTTTCGCGAGCTTCGCGACGCTCGCGGCCACCGTGGGCGCCGTCGGCCTTGCGCTCCTTGCGCTCGACCCGACCATTCGCGACCTGCCCGGCGGCCCGCGCGGGCGTGCGATGGAGGCGCTGCGCGACCTTTCGCGTTGGGCCGGGGGGCAAGCCGCGGCCTTCAGCGCCTTTGCCGCAGCGTGGGCAGCCTTCGCCTTCCTTGGCACACCCGAGGGGCCCGTGTCGAGCTTTGTGATGTCGCTTGCTTGGCGCAGCAGCCTTGGAGCCGGGGTCGCCGCGCTCATGCTGCTGCTCCCTAGGTTGACGCGCAACTTGTCGAGGCCCGACCGTCGGCGGCAGGTTTTGATTGCGGCCGCCGGGCTCTGCGCCTTGATCGTCGCCTTGAGCTCGGTAAGTTCGCACGCCGCCGCATCCGTCGCGTGGGCCCCTTTCGGCGCAGTCTTCGATTTCATGCACCTGGGCGCCGCCACATTCTGGGCGGGTTCGCTGATGGCCCTCGTCGTCGTACGCGGCCACTTTCTCCCGTCTCCGCACTTCACGCGTGCGCTTCTCACGCGCTTCTCGCGGCTGGCGTTTTACGCGGTAGGCGCGGTGCTGATTGGCGGCGTCATGCTCGCGGTCGTCCAACTCGGCGACCTTGGAGCGCTTTTCACCTCGACCTACGGGCTCCTCGTCCTTGCAAAGGCGAGCCTTTTCGTACCGATGGCGGCGCTTGGCGCCCACAACCACTTCTTCTCGATCCCCGCGCTGAAGGGCGCGAAGGAAGCCGCGGAGGCCGCGGCAGCGCGCATCGCGCGCAACGTCCGCGCGGAGGCGGCCCTCGGCCTTGCCGTCCTGCTTGTCGCGGGCACCCTGACCGCGCTGTCCCCCGTTGCTCCGGCGGCGCCGCCGTCCGGCCCCTTCGTCCTCCAAGCCCGGAGCGGCGACCTGCGGATCGACTTCACGGTAATCCCCGACCCGGGCCCGGTGGGCGTATACAACCTCGAATTCCAACTGTTCAACGCCTCGACCACATTCCCCGACAATTCAACGACCAACGGAACGATGACCGTGCGCCTGGTCAATTCGACCTTGCCGCAGCAGGACGTCACGCTCGAGGGCCCGCACGGCAACCACTACTTCGCCTTCGGGGGGCAGACCTTCGGGCAGGCGGGCACGTGGCGTCTCGACCTCGACTTCGTGCGTCCGGGCAAGCCGGACGTTGTCGCCACCTTCAATATCGTGATAACCTCGGGGTGACAGGATGAGCCTCTCCCGCGCCCAACGCCTCATGGCCCTTGCGCTCACGGTCATCGCGAGCCTCGGGCCCCTGCCCGTGGACGGCCACCCCTCGGGGACCGCGCCGATCCCCGCCTCCGGCAGCGTTGTGCTGCAGCCGGAGCAACCCGGCTCGGTCGCCAACCAGCTCCATGTGTTTGTGGACCAGGGGCTCGGCCTGCCGGCGTCCCCCACCGACACCCTCACCTACAACTGGAGCGCCAACGGGGGGCTCGGCCCGGCCGTCGAATTCACGATCCATGACCACATCAACAACGGGACCACGTTCGTGGACGCACGGGCGACGAACGCGACCGGCGCGTGGGTGATCACGAACAACATCACGCTGATGGTCTCCTTCACGAACCCGACGGCCTACCCGGTGAACGTCACCTACCAGTTCGTCCTGTACGCCCCCGCGGTCGTGTTCTCGCCCGCGTTCTTCCTGCTCCCGGCGATGGCGGGACTCGCCGTCGGGTGGTTCCTCTGGGTAAAAGCAGGGCGACCCGCGGAAGAAGGCGGGATCGATGAAGCGGACCCGACCGACCCGGCGGCCGACAAACGGAAGGGCCGGGAAGAAGAGTAACCTGCAATTACCGGGGCGCCGGGTCCTTCACGCCCGCTTTCTCGAAGGCTTCCGCGCGGTCCTTGCACGAGACGCAGGTGCCGCAGGGCGCCTCGCCGTCCACCCAGCACGACCAAGTAAGTTCGAAGGGTACGCGGAGCTTCGCGCCGAGCCGGACGACTTCCACTTTGGTGAGCCCCGCGAGCGGCAGCAACACTTCGGGGGGCCCCGCGCGGCTCCACCCGTTCGTCGAGCGCTTGAGCAGCTCGTTGACCTTCTCGAAGTAGGGGGCCGACGCGTCGGGGAAATCAATCGCGTCCTCCTTCAGCTGGCCCGCCACGATGTAGCGGGCGCCGTGGCCGTCGGCGTGGTAGGCCGCAAGCGTGAAGAAAAGCAGGTTGCGCATCGGGATGTACCCGTAGGGGACCGGCCGCCCCGCTTCTCGGTACGCCGGCAGCTCCCCGGCAAGGTGCACGAATGGCAGCGGCATCCGCACGAGCGGCCCCTCGCCGGAGGCCGCCACGACCCGCTCGAGGGCCGCAAGCTCGCGACGGGGGCGCCCGCCAAATTCGATCGAGATGGGCAGAACGGTTAGGCCCTGCTCGCGCGCCCACCAGAGGGCCACCGTCGAATCGAGGCCCCCCGAGAGCATCACGACGGCCCGGACTCCCTTGCCAGGGCCCTCGGGCGGACGCTCATCAGCCATACGTTACGCCTCCGTCGACCGGGAGCGTCTGGCCCGTGATGAACCCTGCGCGGTCGGAGAGCAAGAAGAGGACAGCATGCACGATGTCCGCGGGGACGCCGATGCGCCCGACGGGGATTTCCTTGAGCGTCTCCTGGAGGTCTTTGGGCGTAAGCTTCCACCGCTTGACCCACCCCGTGTCGATGGAGCCGGGCGCCACGGCGTTGACGGTGACGCCGTCCTTGGCAAGGGCGCGCGCGAGGGTGCGCGTGAGGCCCACGACCCCCACCTTGGCGGGGTTGTAGGCGAGCATCGTGTCGTCCCCCGCGATCGACCCCGCGCTCGAGAAGTTCACGATGCGCCCAAACTTTTGCTTGGACATCACGGGCGCCGCGTGCTTGCACACGTTGAAGGTCCCGACGAGGTCGACGGCAAGGACGCGCTCGAACTCCTTCGTCGGGATGTCCTCGATGCGCGCCTTCCACAGCGCGTCGGTGGAGTAGGATGCGTTGTTCACGAGGAAATCGAGCCGGCCGAACGCCGCGCGGGCCGCCTTGACGAGGCCGCGCGCTTGGTCCTCGACCGACACATCCGCCTTGCGCGCGACCGCGCGCGTGCTGCCGCCGAGTTCCTTCACAAGCGCCTCGGCTTCGTCCTTCGAGGAGAGGTACGAGAAAGCCACGCGGGCGCCCTGCGCGGAAAGTTCACGCAGAATTTCGGCGCCGATGCCGCGGGCCGCGCCCGTCACGAGGGCAACGCGCCCTTCGAACCCCTTTGCATTGTTCGAGCGTTTGGCCACAGCGCCCCACCGGCGTGCCCCGCGACGTCCAGGGTGCGTTAATAGTTGCCCCCCACCCCCTCGCGCAGTTGCGAAGGGAATCTCGGCTTCGAGAGCGGGGAATCGCAGAGAGAGAGTGCCGCGGGAGGGATTTGAACCCTCGACCTAGGGATGTCTCCAGCGCGCGGTTTCTGCCCGCGCACCTTATGAGTCCCTCGCTCCGCCGGGCTGAGCCACCGCGGCGCAAAAAGGCGGCGCGCGCGGGCAAGCGGGCGGGCCGTATTTGAACGTCACTTTGGCCGCGCTCACTTCTTCGCGGGCTTGTGCAGGCGGCGCAACATCAGGTTGTCCGCGGGGCCCTCGCGCTTCCCGTCGCGCGAGAGGCGGAATGCGCTGCCTGCAATGCCGCACTCGGAGCAGTACATGACTTCGTAGCGCATGCCGCCGACATTGATGATGTCAAGCGCAGAGTTCGTCGTTTTGCCGCAGTGGCGACAGAATTCCATGCTCTCTGTACGCGCGTTCGCGTCGGTGTCGGCCATTGGCGCACCCGGTGTCGGTTTTCCGGGAGGCGTGATATATGCTTTGGCTCACCGCTCCAACTGTGGACGAATCGTGGTCGCGAGGCGGCCGCAAGCGCCCTGCCTCCGCCAATTTCATTGCGCCGTGCGCGCTCGCGGCCGAAGATGGAGGCCGACGAGGAGCTGCGCCTGATGCAGGAAGGGGCCGACCTCTTCAACGCGGGGCGCTTCTTCGAGTGCCACGAGGTGTGGGAGGACGTGTGGAATGTCCAGGCGCCCTCCGAGCGCCACTTCCTGCAGGGGCTCATCCAGATCGCGGTGGGCTGCGAGCACTTCAACCGCGGGAACCTGCGCGGGGCCGTGGCGCTCCTTGAACGCGGGCTGAAGAAGGCGCGCAAGTACGGCGCGAAGCACCGCGGCGTGCGCCTGGCGCAGCTGGACCGCGACGCCTCGGGGGCGCTCGCGGCCATCAAGATGGTGCAGTCCGGCCAATTCAAGCCGGCCGAGGTGCGGCTCCCCTCCGTTGACTTCGACGCCGCGCAGTTCGTCGCGCGCGCATGAACGGAATGGAGGTGCCGACGCCGATGCCCGAAACTCCGCGTGCGTTGCCCAAGCTCGAGCTCGACGTGGCCGCCGAACTCGAACGCGCGGCAGGCCGCTTTGAGGACATGGCGCGCGCCTCCGATGACGCGGCCCTCCCCGAAATTCGGGAGGCGCTGAACGCGGCCTTTGCGCGGTTCGACCTCCTGCGCGACTGCGAGGCGCCCGCCGAAGAGGTCGCCGCCGCCGCAAGGGCCGTGGCCCGCCTGGCGACGCGCGCGGCGACGCACGCCGATGCCGACGAAGAGGCGCCGCGGGCCATCGCCCTCGAACGCGCCGCCGTCGCGTTGCGCGCCGTGGGCGTCGAAGGCGAGGCGCGCTCGTTCTACCTCGAGGCCGCCGACCGCTGGCTCGACGCGGCCGACGACGACCGCGCGCGGGCCAAGGAGTTCTTGCTGCGCGCAAGCGACGCATTCGCCGGCGGCTTCGCGTTTGACCGGGCCGCCGGCTCCTACGCCCGCGCCATAACGATCGGCGAGGACCGCTTCGAGCCGGCGCGCTCGCTCCCGGCGTCCGCCGGCGCCCACCGGCTCAAGCTCGCGCTCCTGCTCATCGCGGCCGAGAAGATCCCCGAGGCCCGAGCGGTCAACGACGCGCTCACCGAGGAACTCACCAACTCGTTCGAGAAGAAAGTCGCCCGCGCCGACATGGAGGCCGCCTTCGACCGGGCCCGGGCGCTCTCGGAGGCCCACGCGCTCGCGGGGACCAAAGCGGGCGAACGCCAGGCGCGCACCGGGGCGGTCGACTTGGCGCTTGCGCTTGTCAAACGCGACGCGAAGGACGGCGCAGTGACCGCGAGCGCGGCCGAGTCGATTGCGTGGGCCAACGCCGCCGTTACCGAATCGCTGCGCACGCGCGACGACGCGCTCTTCATCGAGACCTGGCGGCGGGCCGCTCGCGCGGTGGCCGAAGCCGCCCTGGCCTTGCTCTCGGACGCGAGCCGCCCCCAGCGGTGCGGGGAGGGCGTGCGCCTCCTCTTCGAAGCGGGCCGGAGGTTCCAGCTTGCCGGCGACGAAGAGGCCTGCGACGAGTGCACGCGCCGCGCCTTCGAAGTGTCGCCGAAGTACTCGCCGGGCGACCGCCGCCCCCTCGACGAGGCGGCCTTCGGCCTGTTCCTTCTCAAGGGCCGCCGCGCCGACCCCGAGCAGGCCGAGGTGCACCTGCGCAACGCGCAGTCCCTTGCCAAGGCGCTCATCCAAGCAGCGGGCGTGTCCGAGGACCACCCGAGCGCGCGCCTGCGGCAACTCGCGTTCCGTGAAGCCTTCTACCGGCGCAAAGGCGACCTGAAGCGCCACCGCGAAACCCTCGACATCATGGCGGTCGCCGCCGCCGAGGGGGCCGCCGACGCCCTCAACCGCGCAGCCGGCCTCTACCGCTTGGGCAAGCATGCCCCCGCGGCCGAGGCCTTCGGCGAAGCGCTCGCGTACCTCGAGCGCGCGGGGGGCGACGAGGCGCTGCTGCGCCGAGCGCTCCACATGCGGTCGCTTTGCCATGCGCTCACGGCCGCGACCGTGCCCGTCGAGAGTGCCGCCTCGCTTTTCGCCCGCCGACAGGCCCCCTTCGACCCGGCGGCCCTCGGCTACGAATGGCCGCGCATCGAGCGTGCGCTCTCGGAAATGGACCCGCCCGCGGAATTTGCAACGGCCCGCGACGCGCTCCAATTCATCAAGGGGCGCGCCCAAAAGGGGCGGGCCCCCCAACGCGGTGCGCTCAGTTCTTGAGCACGTCCTCGATGGTCTTGAACAGCTTGTCCATCGGGAACGGCTTCTCGAGGAAGCCGACGGCCCCCACTTCTTGGCAACGGGTCTCCTGACTCACGTCCGCGGAGATGAACAGGACTTTCGCCGTCCGGTCCAACGCCATGATCTCGGCCGTGGCCTCCATCCCGTTCTTGATCGGCATCCGGTGGTCCATGATGATGAGGTCCGGCTTCTCCGCCATCGCCTCGAATTTCAGCACGGCCTCTTCGCCGTTGAACGCCGTGTCCACGATCTGGTGGCCCACGATCCCGAGCAGGTCGGCGTAGAGGTCCTGCAAGTAGACCTCGTCGTCCACCACGAAGATTCGTGCCGTGCCACTACCCCCCGTATCTTGCAGCCCTTTACTGCGGCCCGGCAACCGGTGCTGACGCGATAAAAAGGTTATCAAGCGGCTGCACACGAGTGCAGAATCTCTGCGCCGGGTCGGTCACGGACTCACGTTCACCTGCGCGCCCTTCAGCGACACCGAGATTGCCGAAAACAGGACATCCATCGTGAAGGGCTTCTCGATGAACCCCACCGCCCCCGACTTCTGGTACTTCGGCTCCACCGTCGCATCCGCCGAGATCACGAGGATGCGTGCCTGCGGGTCGGCCGCGATGATTTCCCGCGTGGCGTCCAGCCCGTTCTTGATCGGCATGCGGTGGTCCATGATCACGAGGTCGGGGCGGTGGGCCAGCAAACGGAACTTGTCAACCGCTTCTTGGCCATTGAAGGCCGAGTCGACGATCTCGTGGCCGCCGGCGGGCAGCATCGCCTGGTAGAGGTCCTGGATGAAGACCTCGTCGTCCACAACGAAGATTTTCCCCAAAAGGCGGCCCTCCCGCGTAGAGCGGACGCTTGCTATCCAGGAAAAGCCCCAGATTAAAGCGTTGTCCAATATTCCTGGGTGAATCTTCGCGTTTTGTGAGTGCCAGGAGCGTACCCGGGCCCTCAGACCGTGGCCGCCGGCGCGGAGGTCTCCAGGCAGGCCTTCATGGTGCGGAAGAGCGTGTCCATCGAGAAAGGTTTCTCAAGGAAGGCGAGGGCGCCCGCGGCGATCGCCTTGCTTTCGGCCGATGCGTCGGCGGAGATGAAGAGGACCTTCATCGAGGGGTCGGCCGCGCGAATCTCCGTGGTGGCTTGGACGCCATTCTTGATCGGCATCCGGTGGTCCATGATGATGAGGTCAGGCTTCCGCTTGAGTTTGCGGAACTTGTCGACGGCTTCTTGGCCGTTGTAGGCCGTTTCGATGACGGTGTGTCCGCCAAGGGTGAGGAGGTTGAGGTAGAGATCTTGGATGAAGACCTCGTCGTCCACGACGAAAACCTCTCCCATGGGAATCCCAACGAGGCAGCGCTGGCTGTCTGTCCAGGAAGGGAAGGCCCCGTGGTAATAAACGTCTCTGAGTGAGCAACGGAGGGTGCGGATAGTGCACAGGGACGTTAGGGCCTCGAATTGAGCCGATTCAGGCGGCCCGCGGGGGCCCGAACCGCTTTATAGGCTGGTCGACTCCCGAGGACGAGGGCGCCCCAAGTGATTCCAACCGACCGCGGGTTCGACCCCGTGCAGGCCGCCTACAACCTCACGCGCAAGAACCCGGCGGTTGACTGGGAAATCGAGATGCTCACCCACCTGAAGAACGGGAACTTCGATGGCGCGCGCAAGTGCGGCGTCCGGGCCGCGGAGATCAATGAGGAGCTTGCGAAGGCCCCCGAGGTCGACGCGAAGTCGGCCACGGAGCACCTCATCAAGGCCGCGAGCCTCCTCGAGCAAGTCAGGGAGTACGCGCGGGCCGCGCAGGTGTACGCGGATGCCGTTGCGAAGGACCCGAACCCCGGGACGCGGCTCGTCGAGGGCGTGCGCGTGACCTCGCCGCTGCGGCAATTCGACCTCGAACTCATGGCAGGGCACGACTCGCACGCGCGGGGCCTCCTGCAGAAGGCGGCGAAAGCGGCCGAGGCGCGCCACGGCGAGCGCGTGAAGGCGGGCAAGCGCGTCGAAGCGCTCGACGACTCCGAGTTCATCGCCGAAGCGCACGAGAAGCTGAGGGACGCGGCAGCGGCAGGCGAATGGCGCCGCACGGCGGCCGAAGACGGCGCGGCCGCGGGCGAAGCGCTGCGCGCCAACGTTGAATCAGGCCGGGGCGACCCCTACGAGGTCGCGCGGGCGGCCTTCGAGCGGGGGCTCACCAACGCCCTCCTGCTCAACGACGACAAGCTCCTCATCGCCCTCTTCCGCCGGCTGTCCGAGTCCGAGGCGAAGGCGGCGCGGACCCTTGCGGCCAAGGTCAACGAGAAGTGGGACGCGTTCCGCCCGATGGAATTCCTGATGGAAGCGGGCGTGCACTTCACGGTGCTTGGCGACGTGAAAGCGGCGGGCGAGATGCTCGCTCTCGCAGAACCCCTCGTGCTCACCCACTGGAAAGACCAGCGCGGCCCGACGTACTACAAGCTGCGCGCGCACCTCGCGATCATCGCTGGCCACCGCGACCAGGCGGAGGAGTGGCGCAACAAGTACCGGGCAGAATTCGAGCGGAAGGAGCGCTTCAGCGATGATGTCGCGAAGCCCATCCACCTCGAATTCGACGAGGAGTTCTACCGGATGCTCGGCGACGAGGCCGCGTACCGCAAAACGCTTGTCGAGATCTGCAGGACGCTCGAGCCCGGCATGCGCGAGGTCTTCGAGGGCGTCGACCGGATGATCGAAGAGGGCCTCTTCGTGCAGGCGCGCAAGCCGCTCGACGAACTGGGCCTCGAGTCGAAGGACCAGCGCATCTGGCGGCTGCTGTCGGCCTACGTGAATTGGCGGGCCAAAGTGGACGCCAAGACTGCGCGCGAAGGCGACCCGAAGGCGTTCGAGGACCACATGTGGCACGAGATCCACCCATTCCGGACGCCTCGCCAGGGGCTGCAGTGGGCCGCCGTGATGGAGACCCTTGGAGCCGAAGAGGACCCGATCGACCTCTACCCGCTGCCGCGGGCGCTTGACCTCATCCACGGCCGCAGGGCCGCTTGAGCCCCCGGGGGCGTGCGCGTGGGGATCTCGCTTTTCCCGCGGAAGAAGAAGCAGGAGGAGCCGGCCGCCTCAACCGCTGCTGCGCCGGCCGCGCCGCCGACCAAAGTCGAGGGGCCCGAACGGCTCACGGCCAACGACTGGGCGAAAAAGCTGAACTTCAATGAGGTCGCCGCCGAACGCGCCGCGATGCGTGCGGGGAAGTGGCATGATCTTTTTACAGAGCAGGAATTCCTTGACCTCATCAGGACGGCGAGCGTGTAACGCGCAAGAAAGGGGGTGGATGTTGGATGTTCGGAAAGTCAAAGCGGAAGGAGCGGGAGGCCGCGTTGGCGGAGGCGCGCGCGCGGCGCGAACGCGCGAAAGAGTCCGCTCCGGTGGCGGCGGCCCCCGACGAAGTCACTGCAAAGGCCTACGCGATCATGGCGAAGATGGGCCCCCCCAAGAATCATGCCGAAATGACGCGCGAAGAACTGGTCGCGGCCTTGGAGAAAAGAAGTCAGGCTCTGGCCAAGCTATGGGACGTGTATGACCGCCTTGAAACTGATAACAAGGACTTGCGCAAGCGGATCGAGCTCCTCGAACAACAGAACACGGCGGGACCACCACCCAAGGTGGCCCGCGAGGCCGGACAGGACCGCTGAGGGCTCCGTGCGCGACGGGTCGGCCTACGGCACGAACACGATCTTCCCGTACTGCGCGCCCTTCTGCATTTGCTCGAACGCCGCCTCGTAAAGGCGCAGCGGGCGCACGGAGTCGATGACCGGCTTCAGCTTCCGCTCGAACACGAGCCCCATGACCTTTTCGAACTCCTTGACATTGCCCATCGTCGTCCCGAGCACCGTGATGTGCTTCCAGTAGAGCACGTTGATGAGCGCCGCGGGATTGTTGCCGCTCGTCGCGCCGTACAGCGCGAGCCGACCCCCGCGGGCAAGCGCGCGCAGGTTGGGCTTCCACCCGGCATCGCCCGTCGAGTCGACGATGAGGTCGACGCCGCGCTTTTCGGTGAGCTTGTAGACCTCTTTGTCGTAGGCCTGCGTCTTGTAGTTGAATACGTGGTCCGCGCCGTTCTCGCGCGCGCGCCGCGCCTTCTCGTCGGTGGAGGTCGTGGTGATGACGCGCGCGCCGTGCATCTTGGCGATTTGGATTGCGGCGGTGGAAACCCCGCCGGACGCGCCCGTGACCAGCACCCATTCGCCGGCCTTCACTTGGCCACGGGACACGACGGCGCGCCAGGCGGTTTGGTAAACAAGGGCCGCGGCGGCGGCGTCCTCCCATGGGAAATGGCCAGGGATCTTCAGCAGGTTGCGCCTCGGGCAGGCGAAGAAGTCGGCCATCCCGCCGTCGATATGCTCGCCGATGATCTGGTACTCCGGACAATAGTTCTCGTCGCCGCGCTTGCAGAACTCGCAGGCGCCGCACCACTTCGACGGGTTGACGACCACGCGGTCGCCGACCTTGAACCCCTGCGCGCCCTCGCCGAGCGCGCTCACCTCGCCTGCGATGTCCGAGCCCCCGATGTGGGGCAGCGGAATTTTCACGCCTTCGATGCCCGCCAGCGCCCACAGGTCGAGGTGGTTGAGGCCGGTGGCCCGCACCCGGATCTGGACGCCGCCCGGGGGCGCCCGCGGCTCGTCGACATCCGTGTAGGACATCCTGTCGAGCCCGCCGTGCTCGTGGAAGATGACGGCTTTCAAGGGGGCCCTCGGCCCGGGCACGCCCCGCGCTCCAAAAGACTTTTCGCGCCACCCCAAAGGGGTGAAATACGGTCAGCCATCTTCCGCGCCGGTTCGTTTGGCGCGCGGGAAAAGGGCGCTGGAGGAGAAAGCCTCGCGCGGCCCCGACGGCCGCGTCGACCGCCTGTTCCTGGGCAGCGACGGCGCCCTCGACGAGACCTTCCGGCGGCTGCTCTCCGAGGCGGCCGACGACCACCTCCTGTGGCGCCGCGGGTTCGGCGCGCAGGGGGCGACGAAGCGTCCGGTGGCCCCCGCCGGACGCGACCTCGAGGAACGCCTGCGCGAGTTGCAGGAGCGCCTGCGGGGCTCGGCGCCGTTCCACTCGCCCTACTACATCGCGCACATGGCAAGCGATGTCCTCGTCCCCGGGCTCATCGGGTACATCGCGGGCCTGCTCTACAACCAAAACAACATCGCGAAGGAGAAGTCGCCGTCCACCACGCCCCTCGAGCTTGAGGTCGCGGGGCAACTGGCTCGGATGATCGGGTATGACCCTCGCAAGGCGTGGGGGCACCTCACCTCCGGCGGAACGGTCGCGAACTTCGAGGGGCTGTGGGCCGCGCGGAACCTCAAGGCGTTCCCGTTTGCGGCCCTCGAGTTGGCGACCCGCCGCAAACTCCTCTTCCGCGTCCGCTTGCCCGAGGGGGGCACCGAGGATATCCGTAAACTTTCGCCCGTCGAGCTGCTGAACCTCCCCATCCCCGAGGTCATGCGGATGCGCGGGCGCCTCGAGGAGAGCGCGGGGCGGCGCGCGGTCGCCGAGACGCTTGCCTCGTATGGCCCGGCCGGCGAAGGGCTCGCGTCGCTCGGCGACCGCGGGGTCACCTCGATCGGCCGCATCCTGCTGCCGGGGACCAAGCACTACTCGTGGCTCAAGGTGGCCGAAGCGCTCGGCGTCGGCCGTGCGTCGCTGCGCTTCGTTGAGCTCGATTCCAAGATGCGCATGAAGCCGTCCGCGCTCGAAGCGCGCATTCGGGAATGCCGCGACCTCGGCGAGGCGGTGCTCGCCGTGGTCGCCGTGGTCGGATCCACGGCGGAGGGCGCCGTCGACCCGGTTGACCGGATCGCCAAGATTCAAGCGCGCGAATCACGCCGGGGCTCACCCTTCTACCTCCACGCGGACGCCGCCTACGGCGGCTATGCGCGCTCCGCGCTGATCCGGCCGGGCGGGGGCCGCGCGCGTGTGGACGGCCATTCGCCGTTCGACGCTGCGGTTTCCCGCGCGCTCCAGGCGCTCCCCCTTTGCGACTCCGTCACGGTCGACCCTCACAAGCTCGGGTACGTCCCGGTGCCCGCCGGCTCCATCGTTTTCCGCGACGAAGGCATCCGCGGTGTGCTTGCAACGCCGCGGCCGTACTTTTCGCGCGGCGTCGAAGATTGGCGCGAAAGCCCTCCCTCGTCGATCGGCGGCTTCATCCTTGAGGGGACAAAGCCCGGAGCCGCCGCCGCTGCCGTGTGGCTCTCGCACGCGGTGCTGCCGCTGGATCGCTCCGGCTACGGCGCGCTCATCGGCCGGGCGATGGAGGGCGCACGCGAGCTGCGCTCGGCCGTCCTTTCGGTGAACGGGGCCGCGACGGGGGCAGGCGGCAGGGTCCGGACGAAGGTGCTCACCCGCGGCGACCTCAACATCCTCTGCTTCGCGCTCAACCCCGCTTCGAACCGCAGCCTGGAGCGCGCAAACGCGTTCAACCGGGCCGTGTTCAAAGCGTTCGCCATCGACGCGCAGGGCGGCGAGGCGCGGCGGTTTGTCCTTTCATCCACCACCCTGCGCCGCGAAGAGTACGGCGACGCCGTGGTGCCCTTCCTTGCAAGCCTTGGCATCCCGAAGCGGGAGTGGGAGCGCTCGCGCGCGGCGTTCCTCCTGCGGGCGGTGGTGCTTGCGCCCGATTTCGCCGGGAGCGGGCTTGCCGGGGAGTTTGCAAAGGCGCTCCGGGATGCGGCATCGACAGCCCCGGCCTCCACAAGCCGTAAATAACTCGCTCGTTCAGAGACATGCGGCGGCGGGATGAAGCGGGCCCTTGTTCTGCCGTTAACCGTCGTTGCCCTGCTCGTGCCCGTGTTGGCGGCGGGCGCAACGGCGGCCCCTACGCCGTGCACCGTTTCCATTTCGATCGCCGACCCTTCCAAGGAAGCGGCGGTCGGTTCGAACAGCGCGGACGCCGTGCAATTCGCCGGGAATTTCTCGGTCACCCTCCCGCCGCTCGTGGAACGCGCGTCGTTGACCCTCACTTCCGAGTTTGACACCGGGTGGGTGGCCACGGTTTCGCCAGCCAGCATCACGCTCACCTCGACCCTCCGCACGGGGATGTTCACGATCACCGTCGTCGCCCCGGCAGGCGTCCCTCCCACCCTCGTAGGCACGGGGAACGTGGTCGGGCACATGAACGCGGCGGGCGCGCAATGCAGCGATACCGTGGACGGTCTCACCGTAACGCCGCTCCCTTACCTCGAAGGGATTTCGGGGAACGTCGAGCCACGGAATGTCACGGTCAACAACGGACTTGGTTCGTTCACCCTCACGCTCGGCGCAATCGCCAACGTGCCCGTGACCCTCACCCTCGAGTACGGGGGGCCAAGTGGGGTGACGATCACGGGCCCCGCCACGCTACAACTCCAATACACGGAATCGGGGATCAAGAACGCAACCGACAAGGTCCAGGTGCGGGCGCCGGACCTCCCACCGGGGAACTACCACCTCAACGTGACGGTCCGCGCTTCCACCAGCAACGGGCTCGCGTCGCAAGCGAGGCTCGAACCGCCGCTTGTTGTGGCGCTCCACGGCGACCCAATTGCATCCGCTCCGGTTTGGATCGCCGGGGTCGTCGCGATTGCGGCGGTGGGCGCGGCCGTGTGGTGGAGGCGCCGATGATGCCGACACAAGGCGCGGACGCCCGAGCCTCCAAAACGCGTAAATGACGCGCTTGACAGAAGATTGGCGGTGGGGAAACGCATGCGGGGGCTCGTTTTCCTGCTGCTCCTCATCGCGATGATGGGCGCCTGCGCCGCAGTTGCGGCGGCCGACGGCGTCGACTGCACCGTCGCCGTTGTCATCGCGCCCGACACGCGGATCGCGCAGATCACGGACACGCACTCGTCGAGCGTGGACTTCGCGGGCGCGTTCGTTGTCACCGGGAACATCAGCGGGGGCGGGTTCGTGTTGTTCGCAGCCACCACCGACGCGGGGTGGCCTTCATCGGTTGACCCGGCCTCCCACTCCTTCGGCCCCGAAAACGGCGGCCGCGGGAATTTCACCCTGCGCGTCTTCGTGCCGGCGGCCGTCCCGGCCGACACCGATGGGCTCGTGACGCTGACTGCGACCGCGAGCGTTGATGGCTATGTGTGCGTGCCCGATGAGGTCGTAGGAACGGTTCAACCGCAGGCTTACTGGAGCCCCACCCTGGTCCGGTCTGACCCGGTGTTCGTAGAACTCCGGCCGGGCCAGCGCAGCCTCCCGGTCACGCTTACCCTGAATAGGTCAACGAACCTCGGCGAAGACACACCGGTGCAACTCCGGGTTATGCCGCCCGCCGGGATTCACCACGACGCCCCGCCCCAACTGACTCTCCGGGACAATGGACGGGGCAACGAGAGCGCCACGGTCGTCGTCACATTCACCCTTGACGAGCTTCCGCCGGGCCTTTACACGATCCGGCTGACTTCGAACCATGGCGGGAATTCGACGGCGACGCCGAGCGGATTGACGGTGGTTTCAGTCAGTAGTATCTTCGTCCGGATTCCCGACACCTCGCCGGGTCTCGTTGGGAGCATATTGATCGCCCTTGCCGCGGCCGGCTCGGTGGCAGCCGTTGCGTACCTCTGGCGCAAGGGCCGACCGGGCGCGCTCCCCTAGCGGGCAGCTCACTTTCCAAGCGCCGCGGAGAGGTCCGCGAGCAGGTCGTCGCCGTCTTCGATCCCTACGGACAGGCGGATGAGCCCGTCATCGAGACCCGCCTTGATGCGCTCCGGCCGCGGGATCGACGCGTGCGTCATTGCCGCAGGCAACTCAACAAGGGACTCGACCCCGCCGAGGCTCTCGGCAATCTTGAAGAGCTCCAGCTGGCCGAGCACACGCCGCGCTTCGGCCACGCCGCCCTTCACTTCGAACGAGACCATCCCCGAGAAGCCGTCCATCTGGCGCGCCGCCAGCTTGTGGCCGGGGTGGGTCGGCAGCCCGGGATAGTAGACGCGCTTGACGCGCGGGTGCAACGTCAGGAACTCAGCGATGCGGATGGCATTGCGCTCGTGGGCCTGCATGCGCGGGGCGAGCGTCTTGATGCCGCGCAGGGTGAGGAAGCAGTCGAAGGGGCCCGGGGTTGCGCCGACGGCATTCTGCAGGAACTTGAGCCGATCATAAAGAGAGTCGTCGTTGAGGGCAATCACGCCGCCCACGACATCCGCGTGGCCGCCGATGTACTTCGTCGTGGAATGCAGCGTGATGTCCGCGTCAAGCTCGAGGGGGCGCTGGAAGTAGGGCGATGCGAAGGTGTTGTCCACGACGCACAGGGCGCCGGCCTCATGCGCGAGCTTGGATGCGCCCCTGATGTCGGTGATCTTGAGCAGGGGGTTGGTCGGCGACTCGATCCACACCAGTTTCGTCTTGCGGGTGATCGCCTTCTCGATCTGTTTGAGCTCGGAGGTCTCGACGAAGGTGAAGGTGAGCCCGAAGTTGGCAAACACGCGTTCGAAAAGGCGGTAAGTCCCGCCGTAGACATCACGTGCGGAGACCACGTGGTCGCCGGACCTGAGCGAAAGGAGGGTGGTCGACTCCGCGCCGAGCCCCGACGAAAAGGCGAGCGCGTGCTTCGCGGACTCGAGGCTCGCAATTGCCTTGTGCAGCGCGGTGCGCGTCGGGTTGTCGCTGCGCGAGTAGTCGTACCCCTTGTGCACTCCGGGCGCCTGCTGCGCGTAGGTGCTTGTCTGGTAGATCGGCACCGTCACGGCGCCGGTGAGCGGGTCGGGCTCCTGCCCCACGTGGATCGCGCGCGTGGCAAACCGCTTGGGGTGGTCCTTTCCGGCCTTCGGCATCAGGCACCCTCCGCTTCGTCGAGGAAACCGTTCTCGCGCATCCAGTCGTCGTTGAACATTTTCGAGAGGTAGATTTCGCCCGCGTCCGGCAGGAGCACGACGACAAGCGCGCGCTTGGAGAGCTTCGCCTTCTTCGCGTACTTGAGGGCCCCTGCGACCGCCGACCCCGAGGAACCGCCGCAGAAAAGCCCCTCCTCCCGCGCCATGCGCCGGCCCGCGAGGAAACTTTCCTTGTCGTTGACGGACACGACCTCGTCGATGTACTCAAAGAGGAGATTCTTCGGGATGAAGTCCTCCCCGATGCCCTCGACTTTGTAGGGGTGGGTCTCTTCCCACGTCCATTTCTGGTTGTGGAAGGCCTTCTCGAGAATCGACCCATCCATGTCCACGCCTACGACGGTCACCTTTCCCTTGCTCTTCTCCTTGAGGTACTTCGCCGTGCCCGAAATCGTGCCGCCCGTTCCCATTCCGGCCACGAAATGCGTGATCTTGCCTTCCGTCTGTTTCCAGATTTCGGGTCCGGTCGACTTGTAGTGCGCCTGCGTGTTGGTGAGGTTGTGGTATTGCATCGGCATGTACGCGCCCTTGGTTTCCTTGGCAATCCGCGCGGCGACCGAGTAATATGATTCCGGCGACTCCGGCTTCACCGCGGAGGGCGTCACGACGACCTTCGCCCCGAAGGCCTGCAGACGCCGGATTTTCTCGACGCTCATCTTGTCCGGGATCGTGAAGATGCACTTGTAGCCCTTGACGGCGGCAACGAGCGCGAGGGCCACGCCGGTGTTTCCGGAGGTCGGCTCGACGATCGTGCCGTCCTTCTTCAGCAGGCCCTTGCGCTCGGCTTCTTCCACCATCGCGAGCGCAATACGGTCCTTCACGCTGCGCCCAGGGTTCATCGCCTCTACCTTGACGGCGATGGTCGCGGCGATGCCCTTCGCGACCCGATTGAGGCGCACGATGGGCGTGTTGCCCACGGCTTCGAGCACGCTCTTTTTGACGCCCGCCATCCGCCCCAAAAAGGCGTGGCAGGGTTAAAGAGTCGCGGTGCTCGAGGGCGCTCAAAGGGGCGGCTCTTCTTCATCCGCCGCTTTGCGCCGGCGCGTTGCCACCAACACGGCGGCCACC
>JBGPJF010000043.1:0-19388 GCA_041485285.1 Thermoplasmata archaeon
ATGTGATGGCGGGCGAAACGGTGCTGCGCCGGGGGACTCCGATCACCCCGCGCGAGGTCGGCGTGCTCGCGGCAATCGGGAGGAAAAACGTGCCCATCCACCCCCGGCCGCGCGTGGCTGTGCTCTCGTCGGGCAACGAACTTGCCTCGCTTGGCGAGCGCCTCAAACCCGGGAAGATCTTCGACATCAACGCGCACGCGGTTGCCGCGGCCGTCCGCGAAGCGGGGGGGACGCCCGTGCTCCGCGGGATTGTCCCCGACGAGGCCGACGCGCTCACCGCCGCGCTGCGCGACGCCAGCCGGGATAGCGAACTCACCGTCATCTCGGGAGGGACCTCCGCGGGCGCCGGCGACCTGCTGTACCGCGTGCTCGGGAGCGTCGGCCCGCCGGGCGTCGTCGTCCACGGAGTCGCCGTGAAGCCCGGCAAGCCGACGGTGCTTGCCGTCGCGCACGGCAAGCCGATCCTCGGGCTCCCCGGCTACCCGACTTCCGCGCTCATGATTTTCCGCCTTTTCGGTGCGCCGCTGATTCGCCTGATGGCCGGACTCCCCGCAACGCCGCCGCGCTCGGGCCGCGTGACGGCAACGCTCTCGGAGACCGTCCACGCCGGCGGCGGCCGCCGCGAGTTCCAGCCGGTCGGCCTCGTGCCGTCAGCCCGCGGCGCTTTCACGGCGTTCGCGCTGCCGGCCGAATCGGGGGCGATCACGACGCTCGCCGAAGCGGACGGGTTCTTCGAAATCGCCGAAGGCACCAAGGCCGTGCGCGCCGGTGAAAAGGTGGAGGTCGAGCTCTTTGGCCAATCGCTTCGCCCCGCCGACCTGGTCGTGGCCGGCAGCCACTGCCTCGGCATCGACTTCATCGTTGACCTGGCGGCGGCGCACTTCCCGGGCTTGCGCGCCAAGGTGCTCGCGATCGGCTCGACCGGCGGGCTCTCCGCGGTGGGGCGCGGCGAGGCGGAAATTGCCGGCGTCCACCTCGTCAACCCGAAGAGCGGCGCCTACAATGTCTGGGCCCTCGAAGCGCGCAACCTAGAGGGGCGGGTCCTGCTCGTCCGCGGCTACCGGCGCACCCAGGTGCTCGTGCAGCGCCCGGGCGCCGCACGGCGCGTCGGCGGACTGGTGGACTTGCTCGACGGAAAGGTCTCTTTCATCAACCGCAACCCGGGGTCGGGCACCCGTGCGCTCGTGGAACTGCGCTTGGAGGAGGCGGCTCAAGAGCGCGGGATGACGCTCGAGGAGGCGACCGCCAAGATTCGCGGATGGGATATCGAAGCCAAGTCCCACTCGGCGGTGGCCGCCGCCGTCGCTTCCGGCCGGGCCGACACCGGCGTATGCGTCGAGACGACCGCGGCGCGCGCCGGGCTGCCGCGGATTCCCGTCGCCGCAGAGTCTTTCGATTTCGCGGTGCGCGCGGACGCGGCGCAAAGTGCGCCGGTGAAAGCGTTCCTCGACGCGCTGCGCTCCCCGGAGTTTGCCCGCGACCTCTCGAAGCGCGTGCCCGGACTTACGGCGCTGCCCGATACGGGGCAGGTCATTTGGGGGGCGCCGGCGAAACGGCCCGCGGCTCCTCGCGCAAAAAAGCCCTAGATTGTGCCAGGCTAATTCTCTCAGGAATGGGGCGCCGCGAAGGGTGAATTCCGTCGATTCCCTCACGGTTTGTTCAACATTCCCGCTGGTTCTAAATACGCCGAGGCCTTGATCGCGACCTGCAATTCCCATCGTAATGGTGCTTTCCGTGTCGCTGCCGTCGCTCGAAGAGGTCAAGAAAACGCGCAGGCAGCTCGGGCTCACGCAGGCGCAAGTCGCCAAGCTCGCGGGGGTCAGCCAATCGCTCATCGCGAAGATCGAGAACGGGCGCACCGAGCCTTCCTACCTTCATGTCAAGCGGATCTTCGAAGCCCTCGACCGCGAGGCGAGGAAGGTGCGGCCGGAGCTCACCGCCGGCGACGTGTGCAGCAAGCGGCTGGTCACCGCCACGAAGAACGAGAAGATCTCCGAGGCCGTCGGGCTCATGCGCCGCCACCAAATCTCCCAGCTGCCGATCTTCGACGGCGAGGTCCAAGTCGGCTCGCTCACCGAGCGCACGATTAGCCACGAACTTGCCGTGGAGCGGACTCCCGACTCGCTCTCGCGCCTGCGCGTGGCCGACATCCTCGGCGAACCGTTCCCCCAACTTGACGAGCGCACCCCGCTCCACGCAGCGGCCGCGCTCCTCCAGAGCGAATCGGCCGTCCTGGTGACGAAGAACGGCCGGCCGCTGGGGATCATCACGAAGGCCGACCTGCTGAAGGCCGTGTCGAAGCCCAATCTTTGAGCGCGCCGCGGCGCGCTGTCGTGCCCGCCGGTAGGCAAACATTCTTGACCGCCCCCGAGGATTCAGGGCGAGGTTGCCCATGCCCGTTGTCAAGGTGATTGAGCTGGTCGGAGAATCCGAAAAGAGCTTCGAGGAAGCGGTGAAGAACGCACTCGACGATGCCAAGAAGAGCGTCCGCGACATCCGCGGGATCGATGTCAAATCGTTCAACGCCGTCGTGAAGAGCGACAAGATCACGGCGTACCGCGCGAACGTGAAGGTCGCATTCCTGGTCCACCGCAAGTAGGGGGCGCGCCAATGGCCACCGTTGACGTCATCGAATTGGTCGGGGAGTCGAAGACTTCGTTTGAGGACGCCGTCAAAAGCGCCGTCGACGAGGCGAGGAAGACCGTCCGCAACATCACGGGCGTCCACGTCGAGGGGTTCTCGGCCGTGGTCAAGAACGACCAAATCGTCGCGTTCCGCGCGAACGTGACGCTCGCATTCGTGTTCGACCACGCGCTTTCGAAGAAGAAGAAGAAGTGACCGGGCGCAGCTCAAGGCGAGCGCGCCCAATACTCCTCGAACTTCCACGCCGCGCGCTCGGCGGCCAAGTCGTCCACGAATTCCTTGGCCACTTCGGGGGGGAGCGCGAGCAGCAGGCGCACGATGTGCTTGCACACGCGCTTCTCGCCGATGCCGCGCAGGTAGTCCTGGCAATTGTGGCGGACCACCTGTTCGGCCAGGTCGAGCACCACGCGCGTCCCGTGGACATCGGCGCGCACGAAGTTGGCGTCGACCTTCGAGAGCGCGAGGTCCTTCCCCGTGATCTCCTTGGCGCGGTCGATGCGCCCCTGGTCGGTGACTTTGGTGAGCAGGACCTCCACTTCGCGCGCCACCGCGCCTTCCTTCGGAACGAAGGCGTCGAGGCTCTCGCGCGTCGAGCCCCCTTCGCCCCCCGTTTGGAGCTTTTTCAGCTTCGCGCGCTGCGCGGGCGTGAGTTCCCCGAGCATCTCCATGAGTTCGAGCGCGTTCTTCGGGCCGTACCCGTGGTAGTGGTTGTTGAAGTACCCGTAGACGAAGGGCACCTCGCCAAGCGCCTTCTCGAGGCGCGCGACCCACGGCTCCAGTTCCTTGCGGTCGTACTCGTAGTTGTACCACGGCTTCTTTCCGTGCCCGTGAAAGCGGACATAGAGGAAATCGGCCGTGATGTGGACCTCGGGCGGTAACAACGGCTCGTCGACGGTAACGAGGCAGACGTTGGCGTCGCGCAACACCGCCACAGCGGCCGGCGCTAACCAAGTACCTTCGCGAGGCTCGACTGCAAAGCGGTATCCCTTGGGCAGCGACGCAACGAAGTCCTTGACCTCGGCGCGGACAAAGGGAAGCGAAGGCGGGAGCTGGAGCAGGAGCGGTCCGAGCTTCCCCGCATCTTTGAGCGGCTGCATCCTCGCGAGGAATTCGTGGAGCTCGGCCCCCGCGCCTACCAGTTTCCGGCGGTGCGTGACGGTCTCGGGCACCTTGGCCGCCAGCTCGAATTTCGCGGGCGTGTAGCGGACCCACCCCTGCACCGTCCCGGCGTCGGGGACACGGTAGAAGGACGCGTTGACCTCCGCGGTCGCAAAGACGCGCGTGTACTCCTGGAGCATGGACCGCACCGAGGCGGTGTAGAAGATCCCCTTCCAGTCATCGTAGGACCAGCCGCTGCAGCCGATCCGGAACTGGCCCTTCATGGACGGAGGGTTCCTCCGGGGGTCGCCACACCGCGCAAGGCTATGGCTCCACCGCCTGCGGGTGTGATTGGAACCACGGGCGAGAGGCGATAGGACACCCGCGCTCGACCGTCTCGGTGCAAAGTTACTCTTCCTTGCGCCGCTGCTGGCGGATCCGGCCCACGACATACGCCCCGAGGATGATGCCCGCCGCAAAGGCCGCGGCCGCCCCCAGCGGCACGGCAAGCCAACGGATGTCGATCCCCGCGTTGGTGGGGGGCGGCGGGCTCACCGACACGATGATCGTTGCGACCGTAATGCCGCCCGACCCGTCGCTTGCCGTCACGCGGATGACATGGCTGCCCTGCGCCTGCGTGCTCCAGGCGAGCTCGGGGCCGTGGGCAAGCTGCACGCCGTCGACATCCCACACGAGGTCGACGGCCTTGCCCGACGCGTCGGTCGCGACGGCCTTCCAGATTCCGATGGCCCCCGGCAGCAGGGAGTCGCGGCCCGCGATCGTCACGACCGGCGCGATATTTTCGGCGCGGATGGTCAAGGTGAAGTGGGAGGCCGCCCCGTTCTTGTCGGTCGCCGTGATTTCCACGCGGTGGTTCCCGGCGCTCGCCCTGAAGGTGAACTGCGGCGCGACGCTCACGCGGTCGCCGTCGAGCGTCCAATTGAATTTGATGAAGTCGACCGGCGTCGTCTCCCAGCCGCCCACGACGGCGCGGACCGTGATGGTCGCGCCCTCGCTGTACGGGCCGGTCGGCGTGGCGATAATCCCCGATAGCGGCTCGCGGTTCGTGACGACAATCGTTGTGTTGAACGCCACCGAGTCGAATTCGTCATCGAACACAACGACCTCGACGCAGAATTCTCCGCCCTCGGCGGCATCTACGCGGTAGAACATTCCGTCCACCTGCCCGGGGATGCACATGTTCCACGCAACGGTGAGGGGGTCGTACGAGAACCCGCTGTACTGGCGGACTTCGAACGTGATCTCGTCGCCTTCCTTCGCGGTGTCGGGCCCGAGGATCCCGACATCGGGCTTCGTTCCCTTCACCTCGACCAAGACGCTCGCCAGGGTCGTGCCCCCGTCGAGGTCGGTTACCAGCAGTTCGATTCGGGAGCGGCCGACATGGAGCGCCAGGAATTTCGTGTTGTCGGCTTTGCTCGCGCCGTCGGGCGTGGTCCAATTGTAGAAGAACGCGTCGGTAATGCCCGGGTCGACCACTTCGGCCGTGTAGATGCCCGTGTCCCCTTCATAGAGGATGAGGGGCCCTCGGATCGCGACGGACGGGGGGACGTTGTCGATGAGGACATTGAGCGTGCAGTTGGAAACGCCGCCGTCATCGTCCTCGATCACGACGTCGATCGTGACATTTCCTCCGCGCGTGGGTTCGTAGGATGCCGTCACCCCGCTGGGGTACAACCCGCGCGGGCCCGACCACAGGGCATTCCACTGGTCGAACCGGCCGGGGTCGCTCGCGTTGATCGCAAAGGTCGCGGGGGAACCCTCCACCACCGGGCCCACCGCGTAAATCTCGCACACCGGCGGCGCGTTGATGACGGTGATTACGATGTACGACGTGTTGTAAAGGGTCCCGTCGAAGATGGTGACGGTTAGCGTAATCCCGCCCTCGTCGTCGAAATTCAGGGTCACCTGCTCGGCGCCGCTCCTCCTTTGGCCATCCTGGAACCCCTCCCAATACCAAGTCAGCCGGTCGAAGTCCGGGTCGGTTCGCTGCACGCGTACGAGGATTTCCGACCCCTCCGTGAGGTTACCAAACACGGTGAGGTAGGCGGAGGGGGGCCGATTGCGCGGCCGCCCGAGGAAGCCGTAGGCGGAGCCGCCGGCGGCGTAAGTGCCGTTGTCGCCGGGCGATGACGCGATGAAGTCGGCCCACCCGTCGCCGTTGATGTCGCCCATCACCACGATGTTGCCAAGGAAACACAGGTCGCCGCGGCCCTCGATCCCCTCGTGCAGGCCGTCGAGCAGCACGGGCTGGCGGTCGGTGTCGTTGCCATAGACGATGTACACGCGCCCCGCGTTTCCGTGCCCGCCCACTTTGGCCGAGGGAGCGCCGACGACAAGGTCGGGGAAGCCGTCGTGGTCGATGTCGCCGCCGGCGGCCACGGAGAGCCCCATCTGGTCGTTGGCTTCGATCGTGTAGAGGAGCCCCACGGCGTCCCACATCTGGTAAACTTGGCAGCAGAGGCTCTGGTTGATCCGGAAGAGGACGAGGCTCCCCCCCGACGAGGTGTTATTGGAATAGGCGGGGGCGCCCACGAAGAGGATCCGGCCCCCCTCCTTGGTGAAATTCGGGGCAAACGCGAGCGACGACCCGAGGGACGGCGTGAGGACATTGCCCCAGAACGTCATCGTCGCGCGCGTCGTGTTGAGCGTGCGCCCGTCGAGGATGAAGGGCCCGAGGAAGCCGAAGGCCGCGCCGACCGAGGTGTTCGAGAGGTCGCGGTAACGGGTCGTCGAGGTCACAAGGTCGAAGCGGCCGTCCCCGTTGAGGTCGGTGGAATTGAGCAGGACGCGCCCGAATTCGCCGCCGGGGACCGTGCCCACGACGCGCGTCGCGGCGCCTGCGCGGTAGAGGACGGTCGGGAGCGACGGGCCGCCGCGGAACAGCAGCACCTCGCCGACGCGCGCCCCCCCCTCAGAGGCGTTCGGCGCCGACACCCAGAAGTCGCCGTAGCCGTCGCCGTCGAGGTCGCCGGCGGCGGCCGACGCGAACCCGAGGTTGTCGCCGGCCTCCGCGCCGAACACGGTGATGTTGGCGTCGTAATAGCCGATCTCGCCGAGGAAAGATGCGTTTCGCCCGAAGAAGATCCACAGCGCGCCGCCGCTCAGAACCCCGCCTTCCCCGACGGAGGTGGGCGCGCCGATGGCGAGGTCCCCAAACCCGTCGCCGTTGATGTCGCCGAGGAAGCTTACCGACGCGCCGAAGCCGCCGTTTGGCCCGACGAAGGTGATCGCGGGGTCGGCCATCTGCAGTCCGCCGCTCGTCCCCGGCTTCCCGTAGTACAGCCAACACGAATCGTTCGCGACCGAGCAAACGACGACGTCGCTGCGGCTGTCGCCGTTGTAGAATCCGGTGGCCATCGAGCTTGGCAGGAGGTCGGCGCCGCCTCCGTGGGACACGAAGTCCGCGTCGGTGACCGGCGTGTGCCACTGCAGGCTGACTGCCTGCGCCGACGAGGTGAAGGCAAGCGCGAGGGCGAACAGCCCGGCCGCGGCAAGGAGGAAGCGCGCGCTACCCCCTCGGGTAACAGAGTGTGACTGCGGCTTCTCCACACGCACCGAAGGAAGTTCGAGCCTTGTGAGGGCGATATAGTTTCCCGTACGGTAGGTGAAGAGAGCAACCGCCGGGGCCCGCACGCCTGGCATCGGGGCAAAGAGGCCCCTGCCTCTCGTCAAGTTTGTGGAACGGCCGCCCCGGGGGGGCTTACGCCGCCAGTTGCTGGGCGCGGCGGCCCACCTTCTCGGCGATGCGCCCCTCGAGCAGGTCGGCCGGCGCGTCGTTGAGGTAGATCATCGACGCGCGGCCGCTGCCGGGCACCACGATGTCGAGGTACCCCTTGAGCTCCAGGTTGCGGAACATGCGGTGGACCGTCGCGCGCGAGCGCGGCTCGCGCGCAAGCTCCTCGCACACCGCGCCGTAGGCCGAGCGCGCCTCGTCGGCGCCGCAGTAGGCCTCGCCGCGCTTCAGCCTGCGCGCCACGGCAAGCAGGAGCGCGAGGTGGTGTACGTCGAGCTCCTCGAGGCGCGAGTCCGACACGGTCGGGTAGGTGCCGCCTTTGGCCGCACGCACGTCCTCCGCCGTCACCGCCGGTGCGCCGCGCCCCTCCGCGATCTTCGCGGCGGTGTGCAAAAGCTCGATGGCAAAGCGCGCGTCGCCAAGCTCCTTGGCCGCCTGCGCGACGACTTCGTCGAGGTCGCGGTCGCACGCGCCGGGGTAGAACGCGAGGTCCATGCGCTGGCGCACGATCGCCTTCAGCTCCTCGCGCCCGTAGCGCAGGAGGTCGACCGTGTTCCCCGCCCCAAACGACGAGCGCGTCGAGGGGTCCATCAGGTGGCGCACGGAGCGCTGCGAGATGAGCAGCGTCGAGAAGGCGCCGATGCCCGTCTCGCGCGAGCGCGTGAGGTCGTAGAGCACGTCCGACGAGCGCGCAAGCAGGTTGCCCGCCTCGTCGAGCACGACGAGCAGGTGGCCTCGCCGCTGCCGCAAGTGCCCCTCGAGGGCGTCGAGCATCTCCGACTTCGAGAACCCGCGGTCGGGGAATGCGGGGTCAAACGTCCGCAGGAGCTTCAGCCACACCGTGGCGTCCGACGACTCGCGGCGCAGGTTGAGGTACACCCACTCCAGGGAAGTCCCGCCTTCCAGCGCGCGGGCTTTGAGGTCGCGGGCAAGGGTGTGGGCAAGCGCCGTCTTGCCGGCCCCCACCGGCCCCGTGATGAGCGCGTGGCAGGGCAGGCGCGAGCGCACGACGGGGGCAAACAGGGCCGTGAGCCTGGCAAGCTCCTTCTCGCGGAACGGGAGCGCCGCAGGGACAAACCCCGCAGTCAGGGCCACTTCGTCGGTGAGCAGGCGGGGCATAAAGCACCACCACGCGGGCCGGGGTATTTGACCGAAAAGGGGGGGTGAGTGAAAGCGAAAACCGCGTTTCGTGGAAGGAAGCGGAGCGCGTCCGCCCGCGGGGAAACTGGCAGAAAGCAAATCGCTTAAATACGCCCGGGCGGCTGAATTGCCGGTGGTTTTTCCGTGGAAAAAAGGGCCCTCAAGTTGCTCGCGCTCGTAGTGGGCGCGACCTTCGTGCTCCCGCTCTTTACGGGCGCGGCGCTTGCCGCCACCCCCGCGGCGGTCTCACCCCCGTCCTCCACCGTGCCCGCGCCGGCCCCCCTCGCCACCGCGCAGCCGCCCCTGGCGCAGCTCCGCCCCGGGCAAGCCGCCTTTGCCCCACCCACCCCCGCGCCCGGCGCCCCGCTCACGCAGGAGGGCCCTTCGGTCGAGGCCTCCTCGCCCCAAGACGCCGTCCACAAGATCATCGCCGCCAGCCAGCCCCGCGACAACCAGGACGGAGCCTCCCCGTTCGTGCCGCCCCCCGGCCGCGCGCCGCTTGCCGACACCGACCAGAACGACATCAACTACGCGCGGTGGCTGAACGGGTCGTCCCAGTACCTCGGCGAGAGCGTCGACGGCCACAATATCGGCGGCTTCCAGCGCGCGGACATCGACTGGTGGGCCTGGAACATGGGCAACGTCTCCTCCGGCACCGCCGATGTCATGGAGTTCGACGTCCAGAAGGAGCCCGGCGAGACCATGTTCGTTGAAGTGCGCGTCTACCCGACCTTCGACTATGACAACTTCCAGAACCCGAGCACCTACTACACGGTCTTCTTCGACAACATGAACAACACGCACGGGTGGGGCATCAACGCGCATGTCAAGGTCACGGCATTCGAGGCGAACACCTACTTCCTGTACATCCGTTCGCCGCTGCGCAACGGCTGCTGCATGGTCAATTACACGATCCTCAACATCACCGACTACACCGTGCTCGGCGACTCGCAAATCGACGACAATAGCAATCGCACGGCGGCCGACGTCCTCATCCCCGCGGCGCTGCCGACCAACCAGCAGGTGGAACAGAATTCCGACATGGTCGATGTGTTCGACCTCACCGCGCAGTTTACGATCACGCCCGCCGCCGGCGACAGCGCGCGCGTTTGGATCAACGTCTCCATTGACGACGGCCGCGCGGGCACGACCGACTTCTACAACACCACGCAGGCGCCCGCGGTCACCTCGGACGGCCAGACCCTGTCGGTCGCCGCGCTCATCCTGTTCTACCCCGATGTCCGAGGAATTTGGCACTCCTACACCGACGCGGGGCTGAAGGGGAACATCTTGTCGATCTCGGGCGTCATCAACGGTACGCCCATCTACGCCGCGATTTACACCTACTCGATCATCAACATCGGAGGCAACCCCATCCTGTCGTCGATCCCCGGGTGGATCGCATACAACTTCACGAGCTTCTCGCGCTACGAGGACCGCGCGCCGACGTTCATTCCCAGCATCCCAAACCTCCTGATGTGGGAGGACGACGTGGCAAGCGGGCAGAACCTCGTCAACCTCACGCCCTACTACACCGATGACCGCGACGCGGGGCAGATGCGCTACGGCATCAAGTACAACCAGCAGCCGACCATCATCACCCCTGCCATCTCCGGGGACTTGCTGTCCATCAACCCGATCATGGCCAACTGGTGGGGGAACATCACGCTCCAGGTGCTCGGCTATGACCGGGGCCTCGACGGAATCCCGCTCTCGGCCGACGACCACGCGACCTCCTCCAACTTCTTCACCGTGAACTTGCGGCCGGTCAACGACCCGCCTGTCCTTTCCGACATCGGAGGGAAGGCGAACCTCGGGGCCGAACTGGCCTTCACCGTGGCCCAAGGCAGCAGCCTGGCGATGACCCCCACCGTGACCGACCCCGACGCCGGCGGGACGTTCTCGTTCAGCCTCGACAGCCAGCCGGCCTTTGCGGAGTTTTACGCCAACAACGGCACGATCGTTTTCCACCCACAGAACGCGGACGTAGGCGTCACCCACGTGCGCGAGACGGTCACCGACGGGGTCGCCACGGACAATGTCTCGATTGCCGTCACGGTCACCAACATCAATGACAACCCGCGCTTCGTCCGCGTGGGCAGCGTGAACCTCACGGACTTCCCGCACACCTTTGCGGCGAAGCAGGGCGAGAAGTTCACGATCACCCTGGAGGTGGACGACCCGGACTGGAACCTCGGCGCCGCGTACCACGACGACATAAACTTCGCGGCCGACCGGACCTTCTTGGCCGTCACGCGCGACCTTGTTGACTACCGCTTCGCGACCGCCGAGTTCACGCCGACCAACGCGCAGGTGGGCCTCGTCACGGTCACCTTCTCGGTCACCGACGGGGCGCTTGGCGCCTTCGACGACAATGTCACCGTGTCCGTCCTTGTGGCCAACACCAACGACGCTCCGTACCTCGTCTCGCTTGGCACCGTGCAGGGCGTCTACAACGTGACCGGGCTTTCTGCCTACGACCTGGTGGGCCTCGACGGCTCGACCCAAAGCCACGACTTCACGATGACGATCCGCGCCGATGACATCGATGTGGGCCGCGGGCTTGGCGACGCGTTGACCTTCTCGACGAGCCAGCCCGGCGTCTTCCGGGTGACCGCCCGCCCCGACGAGGTGAGCGCGGACATCACCGTGCGGCCGAACCAGACGGACGCGGCGCGCGGCTTCATCGACTTCGACATCATCGTCACCGACGCGGGCACGCCGGGCCTCACCGCAATGATCAGCGTGCACCTGGCCGTCGCCAACGTGAACGACGCGCCCGTGTGGAGCGCGGTGTTCTCGGTGAACCTCACGGAAGACGTCGCGTTCCTCCAGGACTTCACCTCCTTCGACCCGGACGGGGACGCCATCGCATACACCTCGGACTCGCAGGTGTTCACGGTCGACCCGCAGACGGGCGAGGTTTCGTTCACCCCCACGAACGTGATGATCGGGGGCGCCGACTACTCGTTCGACGTGACCTTCACGGCGCAAGACACGCACTCGGCGCGCACCTCGATGACCGTGCACTTCTTCGTGAAGAACGTGAACAGCCCGCCGACGAACGTGAAGATCAGCGCTCCGGTCAACGGGTCGGCGTTTGCGCCCGGCGAGGGGATCGCCGCGCGCGGGACGGCCGAAGACCTGGACTTCAATGACAAGGACCACCTCGCTTTTACATGGCTCGTCGACGGCAAGGTCGTGGCGCAGGGCCCCTCGGCGCTGATCACGGTGGCCAACCCCGACCCCACCGACAAGACGGTCACCGTGCAGCTGATGGTGGAAGACACCGCGGGGCTCACCACGAATGCGACGGCCACGATCACGGTCCACGGGACGCCGGTGCCCCCGAAGCAGCCGGGCTTCGAGGCGGGTTTTGCCGTCGCGGGTGCCGCAGTTGCCGCGGTCGCGGCCATCGCCCTGCGGCGGCGCAAGCCGTAGCGCGCCTTACGGCGGCATGGCCCACAGCAGGGCCCAGGCGATCCCCGTCGACACCGCAATCGACAGGAAGTTGACCCAGCCCTTGGTCATCCGACCCCCGAGCTCGAGGGTCGCGCCCATGACCGAGTCCACCTGGCACCCCACAAAGCCGAACACGACGGGGACGAACAGGTACCGCAGGGTCGGCGCAAAGAGGGCGGCGGGGACAAACAGCGTGAACACGGCATACCCCGTGATCGCCACGTAGAACGCGGCGAAGGCCGCGGCGGCTTGGCCGAGCGGCGACACGCCGCCGTCGGTGCCCGCGGCCACCCGCTTGTGCGGCCGGGTGATGAGCACCGCGCGCTCCGAGAGCACCCCGACTTCGGAGGCAAGGGTGTCAGCGGCGGCCACCGCAATCGCCGTCAGGAACACCAAGCCGCTTGCGCCCGGCGGGAAGGCGCCGGGCATCAAGCCGGCCACCGCCGCGATTGCAGCCGGGGGAGCCCCGTTTGCAACGACGTTTTTCCAGGTGCGCTCGCCGCGCTTGCCTTCCGCCACGCCCATTTCGAGCTTCTTCTGGAAGCGGTACTTGGTCGCCGCAAACGACGAAACCATGTAGAACAGCAGGACGCCGAGCCACGCGGGGTGCCCGAGCACGCCGATCGTGAGGCCGACGGCCACGGCCGCGACGATGCCGGTCGCGTCGAGGAGCTGCTTCCGGTAGGCCACGACGGCGATGGCGAGGCAAACGCCGCCGACGGAGGCCAGGCTCCAGAGGGAAAGCTCCACCACAAATCGCGCGGGAGCCACGCGCCCTATATCTAAGTTTGGCGGATCGCCGTTGATGTTTCCGCGGGTTGCCGGTCGGGCTCACGGCGCCTTTAGGAGAAGACATAGGTGAGGCAAAACCCGACGGCGAGCGCCATGAGGAGGAAGTACATGTGCGCCCACATCGGGTTGTTCTCGAAGTTCCGGTCCTTCGAGTTGGCCCACTCCTTCGTGTGGATGAGCACGTAGCCGCTCCAAAAGAGGAGGATGACGAGGAGGTTTGCCCGGTCGTAGAGGATCTGCAGCCACACGAGGACGGTGATGACCGCAAGGGGGATCACGAAGAACGTGGCGGTGATGGTGGCCGCGCGCTCGACCCCGATGACGATGGGGAGCGTGCGCATCCCGTACTCCTTGTCGCCCGGCATGTCGGTGAAGTCCTTCGTCGTGGCCGCTCCGAAGAGGAACACGAACAGGATGAACCCAACCGCCCACGGCACGGGGCTCAAGGGGTCGCCGAAGATCGACCAGCTTGCAAGGACGCCGAAGAGGCCGCGGGCAAGCGCGATGGTGGCGTTGTTGACGAGGAACAGGCGCTTCGTGCGAAGGGGCGGCGCGCTGTACGCGATCGTGAGGAGCAGGATCGCGAACACGAACACGAAGAACGCGGGGTTGATGAAGCTCGCGCGGAAGATGGTGAACAGGTAGAGGAGGTAAGCGATCGTGGTGGCCTCTTGGGGGTTGATCGCCCCGCGGGGGAGCGGCCGCTCGGGCTTGTTGATGCGGTCGATGTCGAGGTCGTAGACGCCGTTCAGCGTGTTGGACGCGGCGTTCACCGCCACCAGCGCACCCACCCCCCAGATCATGGTGGTGACGAACTTCGCGGGGTCGGCCGTCCAGTGCGCCCACGCCGTGGACTTCTCGCCCATCAGGCCGAAGCAGACCCCTGCAATGATGGGGGCAAGGAGGGTGAAGGGGCGGACAAGCTCGACGAGGGCGGCAAGGCGAGGCATCTCGGAGCGGTGGCGCAGCGCATAGCCGAAAGCCACAACCAGGATGGCGGCGCCCGCCACCCACGCGAGGACGTCGGGGTTGAGGAGAGCCACGGCGTCCTCCGCGTGGAGGGAGGGCGAAGCGCTGATAAAGGGTCTGCTTAGCGCCGCCTCAAGGGTGGCGACTTCAGTCGGGGCGCAGGTCGTCGCCGCCCGTGTACACCAGCTGCGCCGCGCTGTAGAGGTCTTCGAGGCCCACGAGCGTGTTGGCCGAGGCCGGGACGAGCTTGCGGTAGACGCCCATCCCTTCGAAGGCGCGCAGGAGTTCGACGGAGAGCAGCTTCTGGTTGCCTTCGCCCGCTTCGTCTTGAAGCGAGGTCATGAGGCGGTCGGGCTCGTCGGCCCACCCCTCGATCTGTTCGACCTGCGCTTCCTCGAGGAGGTCGGCCTTCGAAAGGATGTTGACCATCGGGACTTGGAAGCGGAAGTGCGTGGAGGCGGCAAGCAGCATGAGGGACACGAACCCGTTGGGCGTCGACGAGAGGATCGGGTCGTAGAGGTACGCGAGCAGCGGCTGCGCGCCGCCCAGGCGCTCGACGATCCTCGTGGACGAGTGGCGGAACACGAAGAGTTCGAGCTGGCCGGGCGTGTCGAAGAGGAACACATCGGGCGTGAACTCCTCGAGCACCTCCTCGACTTCGGGGAGTTTCATGGCGATCATGTCGGCGCAGGCGATCTGCGCGCCGTTGGGGCCGAGCCCGTAGTCGGCCATCACCTTGTCGAGCGAAACCCAGTCGCGGATGTCGACCTCGGGCGAGTAGGGCAGGTTGCCGGCGCCCGGGTCGAGGTTCACGAGCGTCGCGTCCAGCCCGCGCTCGTCGAGGTAGCGCTTGTAGGCGCGCGTGAGCTGGGTCTTGCCGCAGCCGGCCGTGCCGATGAAGAAATAGTGGACGGGCTCCTCGGACACGGCTTGTCCTCCGCGTGGGCAAACCGGGGGTCGCGCTTCAACCTTTGGGCGCGCGCTTGCGGGGGCCAATCAGCCGATGTACCGCAGGTCCTCGTTGGTCGCCTTCGCTTCGACCTGCTCGAGTTCGCGAAGCTTCGAGGTGATCTTGTCGATCTGAGCGGCCTTCTCGTCGAGCTTGGAGAGGTCGATGGGCAGCCCGAGGATCCCCTGGAGTTTCTTCAGCAGCGCGCGGGCCGAGGCGGGGTCCACGAAGTACCCGGAGGTCTCGCCCATGAGGCACGCGGCCGGGATGGCGCAGAGCTGGGCAAAGGCAAGCAGGAGGCCGGAGGCCCCGACGATGCCGGAGCCCGGCTCGCCCCGCGTGAGCGTGACGCCAAGCTCGCGCAGCTCTGCCACCATCTGCTTGTCGGAGGCCGCGCCAAGGACGCGGGGCTCCTCGACCATGTGCCCGACGCCGAAGCCGCCGAGCGTGATGACTTTGGAAACGTGGTACTTCTTGGCAAAGTCGACCATCGCCGACGAGAGGAGGAACTGTCCCTCGGGGGTGAGCCCCTGGTAGTCGCCGACCAGGATGATGAGGTCGTGCTTCTCGGAGCCGGTGCGCTTGTGGTAGTAGAGCTCGTTCGAGACGAGGCGGGCGATCCCGTCCTCTTCGACCATGACCTGCGGCGGGAAGTACTTCGAAAAGATGGAGGCGAACTTCTCGGCCTTGACTTCGGAGATCAGGTGCTCGGCGGCGAGCTTGCCGACGTTGCCCACCCCCGGCAGCCCTTCAAGCATGATGGGGGCGTCGAGGCCGAGCTCTTCCTTCTCGTAGACGATCGTGATGTCCTTGAACTGGATGTCGCGCATCGCCCGAGTTCTCCTTCGTCCAGCCACGCGGCTTGACGGTATTTATTGACTACCCCAGTGCTTCGAATTTGCCGCAAGGCCACGCGGCCGACGTGAAGACGAGGGCGATCCGGTACATGGTGAACGCGCCGATTTCGGCGGACGCCTTGCGGGGCATCTTTGAAGCCTCGGGGCTGCGCCGGCCGACCCGCGACACGCGGCGGCTTGCGCAGATGGCAAGACACGCCAACCTGACGGTCACCGCGTGGGACAAGGGGAAGCTCGTCGGGATTGCGCGCGCGCTCACCGACGGCGCGTACTGCTGCTACCTGTCCGACCATGGGGTTGCCGCCGAATACCAGCGGCAGGGGATCGGCCGCGGGATGGTGCGGCGCATCAACAGGCGGCTCGGCGACCGGGTGATGCTCTTGCGCCTGGAAGGCGAGCGGGCGCGCGGCTACGATGCGAAACTGGGATTCGAGAAGGCAAGGAACGCCTGGAAGCTGCCGCGCAAGCGGTCGCGGCTACGGCTCGGCCTTGATGCGGGCGTCGTGCTCGAGTTTCGCGCGCCTGCGCAAGTGGCCCCATCGGTCCTCGGGCGAGTACTTCGGGGGCGAAGGGTCGCGCGAGGGCCCCTGGCACTTCGGGCATGATGCTTCGAGGGTGTAGGTGCCGCAGGCCGGGCACTGCCGGATCGTGCCCACGGGCGGGCCCCCTACTCTTGGCGGTCGAACGAGCCGCTGCCGCCGCTCTTCTTGATGGAGTCGACCGCGGCGTCGACGGACTCCTTCAGCGTCGCTTCGGCGGCTTTGTAGTCGCCGGCGGTGACTTCGACGCGGTACTTCGGCGCCGCGAGGTACCGGACCTTCACGGCCGCTCCGCCCGCCTTCTCGGCGGCAATGAGCGCTTTCTGAATGTGCAGCACACCGTCGGGCGCGGCGCTGGTCACTTCGAGGTTGCCGGTGATCGTGACGGTGGGGAGCACGATGTTCTCGCGGGCGATGTCGTTGAAGTGCTTGACCCAGGGGCCTTTGAAGCCCTCCGCCTCGAGCACCTTCGGGTCGGCCGCGGCCGCTTCGAAGGCGGCATAGCCCGTGCCGAAGGTCTTCACGATGTCGCCAGCAAACGTTTTGACGCCATCCTCGAAGGTCATCCCCGCGCGCTGGCAGACGATCTGCAGGAGCTTATCCGCGCGCTGCTCGTTCTTCCACTCCTGGATCTTCTCGCGCCGCTGGTGCTCGTTGACCTGCTTCAGCGACAGGTCGACGTGCCCCTTCTGGGTGTTGACCTGCATGACCTTGCACACGACTTTCTGGCCCTCGCGCACGTGGTCGCGGATGTACTTGACCCACCCCGAGGCGACCTCGGCGATGTGGATGAAGCCCTCTTTGCCGGGGAACTCGTCGAGCGAAGCGAACGCTCCGAAGTTCTTGACTTCCTTCACGGTGCCGACGACCAGGTCGCCGGCGTCCGGGTAATCGGTGAACCGGACCATCGACTACAGCTCCCCCACGACGGTTCCGCGGACAATGACCTTGCCGCCGGTGGGGGTCGCGAGCGTCGCCGTGCACACGGAGCAGGGGACGGGCACGTTCGCCTTCGAGAAGACGGGCTGCTCGTTGCCGCAGTCGGGGCACTTGACCTTGATGAATCCCGGGCGCTTGCGCGCGTTTTCGCCTTCCACCTGAAGCTCACTCCTTGATCTCGAAGATCTTGCTGCGCTTGACCGGCGCCTGGTGCGCCTTCTTGCAGATCTGGCAGCGGTAGCGCACCGCGATGCGCTTGGTGGGCTTCTCGCGGCCCTCCGGCTTGGGGCGCGGGAACCCGCGGTACCCGCGCGTCACGCGGCGGAAACGGCGCTGACCTGCAGAAAGTTCGGAGGCCTTCCGTTTCTTGACGCGCTCGACCTCATGGGGCCGGTGCTTCTTGCACGTCGGGCAGTACCGCTTGAGCACCCGCGGCGACTTCACCATACTGGGCCTTCCTGTCCCTTGAGGGGAATGCGAGCAAGCGAACTCCCCTTTAAAAAGGTTGGTCAGGCCAGCGCGTCAGCGGAGGGTGTAAGCGCCCGTGCGAATCAGCGCGTCGACGACGGACTCCGAGGGGCCCACGATGTGGTTGGCCGTGTCGTGTCTTGTGAGGAACGGGAGGACGGCGCCAAAGCGCAGCGCCTTGAGGTGGAGCAGCGCGCGGCGTTTCGCCTCGGGGTCGCCGCCGTCGCGCACCTGGAGCGTGGCGGCGCCCTTCCCGCCGGAGATCGTCATGAAGTCGCCGGGAAAGAGGAAGCCGCGGTCCCGCATGACGTAGAGCATCGTCGAACCCGCCGAGTGGACGCCGGAGAAAATGGCGCGGACGCCGAGCGTCACGGGGCTGTCGCCCTCGACAAGCGCGTCGGGCGCGCACGCGCGGATGGCGGGCGCGACTTGCCGGTGCGCGAAGAGCTTCGCGCGGTAGCGCTCCTTGAACTTGCACGCGTCGCCGGCGGCGAGCGCGTGCGTAACGAACACGGCCTTCGTGCCGCCGAGCCGGTCAACGGCTTGCGCGGTGGCCGGACCAAACGTTTGCGGGTCGATGAGGAGGCCGCCCTCGGTCGTGTCGACGAACCAAGTGAGCTCGCGCCACCCGCCGCCGATCTCGCCCTCTTCGACGAGGTACACACCCGGGAAGACCTCGTCCACGCGACCTTCACGAAGCGTGGAGGAAATCAGGGTTCGCCTATGGGAAGCCGGTGCCCCGCACGGCTCAAATGGGGGCCGTCGCGATCAAGTACAGGGCGGTTCCAAGGGCCGCCAGCGCGCCCATCCCGAGCACGATGTACCACACCCACTTCGGGGCGGAGCCCGCGTCGGCGTCGGAGGTGCCGGCGTGCATATTCATGAAAATGCTCGGCGGCGTGTTGCCGGACATCCTGCCCCTCGGGCATCCTTTGGCGTCGGGGCCTTAAATGGCTCTGCCTCCAAGCATCCAGCGCAAGAATCAGGGTGCCGCCGCCTGGCTCGGCCAAGGCCGCGCGGAAGGCTATTCTACCCTCGGGCGCCTCTTTGGTCGGGGGTCCGACGCTGAAAACGCAGGCGGCAAGGCGCCTGATGCAGAACAGAGTCGAGGCGACCCTGATCGCGGGCGCGGAGCGCCGGGACATCGCCGGATGCACGGTGCTGCTCCACCCCGCGCTCCCTGCAAACTCGTGGAACTTCGTCGTGGATGTCGACACCGAGGCGGCGGGTTTCGAGCGCTCGGTGCGCCGCGTCGAGAAGGAATTCCAAACGGCGCGCCGCTCGCCCGCGTGGATCACCGGCCCGTACGACCGGCCCGAGGACCTCGGCGAGCGCCTTTCGGCGCTCGACTACGCCCACGAGTCCGACCGCACGATCATGTTTTCGGAGAGCCGGCCGGAACTTGGCACCGGGGCCCCGCCGGGCGTCGAGGTTGAAGTGGCCGACGAGGTCACCGTCGACGAGTGCGTCGCGATCGCCGTGCAGCGGTACGGCTGGTCGCATGAGTGGATGAAGCCGCTGCGCCGCGCGGCGCTCGCGGGAATTGAGCGCGGGCCCGACCACTACGCGATGTACCTCGCGACCCAGCACGGCGCGGGAGTTGCGACCGCTTTCGTCGTCTACTCGGGGGCCACGGCGGGGCTCTACGGCATGGCGACCTCGCGGGAGTTCGAGGGCCGCGGCGTTGGCCGCGGCCTGCTTGCCAAGTGCGCGTCCGACGCGTTCGACCGCGGCATCGACCTGATGACGCTGCAAGTTGCGACCGGGTCGAAGGCCGA
>JBGPJF010000044.1:0-19379 GCA_041485285.1 Thermoplasmata archaeon
CCACCTTGCCGCCGGCGGCCTTGATCTTTTCGACGGCGCCCTTGGAGGCCCACTTCACTTTGACCTGAAGGGGACTCGACACGTGGCCGCCGCCGAGGAGCTTGTCGATGCCGTGGGCGGCAAGGTCGAGGGGGCCGGCGCTTGGGGGCGAAAACGCCGCCCAGCGCTCTTCGAGCTGCTGGACATTGATGGCCGTGAGGGGGTGGGCCGCCTCGTCAGGCATGGTGAAGCCGTGCACGCCGAAGTGGAGGGGGTCGTACTTGACCGTCCAGAGGTACTTGTGCTTGTGGAGGCCGGCGTTGCCGGTGCCGCCGCGCTTGCCCTTGCCGCGGCCCGCCTTCTTGCCGCGCCCCATGGTGCGGTGGCCGCGGTACTTCGACGTCGTCTTGCGGTCTTTCCGGTGGATCGGCATCGTTGGTCCTCCCTTAGAGCATCCGCGCGATGAGCTTGTTGATGTTCGCGCCGCGGTCGCCGAGCGTCCCGCCCGTCTTGTAGTCGTGGACGATCTTTTCGTAGCCGCGCTTGGGGGGCGCGAGCCGGAACATGGGCTTCACGCCGGCAAGCTTGCGCAGGTCGGCCTTGTTCTCGAAGATGGCTTTGGCGAGCTCTTCGACGGACTTGAACGGCGTGTTGGCCGCCAGGTGCGCGGCGGTAAGCGGCCGGTTGGCCGAAAGGCGACCGCGCTTGGAAAGCAGCTCCACCACCGTCTTCTCGTCGACCGGCCCCCAGGTGACATAATCCTTGACCTTCAGCAGGGTGCCTTTCCACGGCTGGCCCTCTGGTATGATCGTGCAGTGGTTTGCGCGCGTGAGGTGGAGCATGCGGAGCGCGTCCTTCGTGTCCGTGTTGATGTTGATCGTCCCGCGGACGCGGATGACGGCAAGGGTCACTGTTCCACGCTCCCCGTGCGGATCTTCAGCCGCTCAAGCTGCTCGTGCGAGATCTTGAAGCGCGAGACATTTGCAAGGCCGTTGAACGTCGCCTTCGCGTAGTTCACGGTCGTGCGGCTCTGCCCGCGCGTGAGCCCCCAGACGTCCTTGACGCCGGCAAGGCGCAGGACGTGCTTGGCGACGTTGCCGGTGGCGAGCCCGACGCCGCGCGGGGCTGGGCGCAGGAGCACCTCGGTGGAGCCCGACTTGCCAAGGATGGTGATCGGCAGCGAGTGGGGCGTGTAGCAGCCGCACTCCCACGACCCGCAGCCGCGGCGCACCTGGATGACCTTGAGCTTGGCCGCGTCGATCGCCTTGCGGATCGAGGGCCCGACTTCCTTCCCTTCGAACTGCCCCAAGCCGACGAACCCGTTGGCGTTGCCCACGACCACGGTGATGGAGAAGCGCACGCGGCGGCCGGAGTCGGTCATCCGCTGGACCATGTTGACGTCGAGCACTTCGTCCTCGAGGCCCGGCAGCAGCGCGTCGACGATCTGCGCTTCGCGCAGCGGCAGGCGGGTGGCCAGCGCGTCGCTCATCGACTTGACCTCGCCCGTCTGGACGAGGCGGCCCAGCCGCGTGGTGGGCGCCCACTTGGTGATGTCGAAGCTCTCCTCGGGGGGTCTGCTCATCATAGGTCGTCACGCTCCGTTTGTCGTCAGGTTTCCAGGATCTGCTTCTTGGCCGCGTCGAAGGGGGCCTGGGCAAGGCCCTTGATGTGCTTGCCCGAAAGCCGGTCGCCCTTGGGCAGGATGTCCTCGGCGTGGGGCACTTGGACTCCGCCGTCGATGGCGCCCTTGAGGGCGGCGAAGACGCCGCCGCCCTTCACGGGCTTCGAGAGCCCGACATCCAGGACGGCCGCCGCGACGCCCGCCTTGACGGCGCGGCGCGCCGCCAGAAGGCCCGTGAGGTACGACGAGGGCGTGTTGGCGTGGGTGGAGACCCAGCCGTGCTTCTTGAGCTCGACGGAGGTCGCCGCCGCGCGCACCACATCGCCCTCTTTCTTGAAGTCGATGAACTGCACGATCGTGCGCGTGTTCGTGCGGCGCACGACCAGCCGCGTCTGGTGGCTCTTCAGCAGCGCCAGCCGCTTGCGGTAGTCCGTCTTGCCTTCCCGCCTTCGGCGGAATTTCACTGCGTACCGTGGACCGTTTGCCATCGGTTCACTCCTCCTTCTTGCCGCGTCGGCGCCCGAGCAGGCCGCGCCCTTGCGCTTCCTTCGGGGCCCTGGGGGCGGCCGCCTTCTTCGGGGCGGCGGCCTTTGCGGGGGCCGCGGCCTTCGTGGGGGCCTTCTGCTCGACGCGCTTGCGCCCGGGGACCGCCTTGAGGTCGCCGCGCGCCTCCATCTGCAGGAGCAGGTGGCCCTTGTTGTGGAACTGGCCGCCCTTCGCGGCGCGGTAGTAGCTGCGGTACTGCTCGGTCGTGATCTTCTCCGTGTCGCGCAGGCTCCTCAGCACGCGCCGGATCGCGCGGATGTTGTTGACCCACTCGGTCTTCGAGTTGTGGCGGGCGCCCGAAAGGCCGCGCCTTGAACCTGCGCCGCGCCTGCGGCCTTTGCGGCGCTGGTCTTGCAGCGCGCGCGCGCGGCCGCGCGAGACGCCGATCTCGGGGCGCTTGCGGATGTACCGCCGTACGATGAGCGAGCGCACCATGGCGCGCGTGGTAGCTTCGGAGATCTCCTGCAGCTTCTCGCGGTCGGGCGGCATGTACACGCGGTTGAGCCCGCATTTGAGGATCGAGGCCGCCATGCGGCGCTGGTTCGTGACGTCGACCACGATCAGTCCCTCCACACTTTCCAGTTCAGCACGCGGATGCCGCGCTTGCGCGCGACCTTCTGGATCGCTTCACGCTTTCGCCGGCCCACCGAGCCCGCGATGCGGATGGCTTCGCTTGCGGGGTCCACGCCGTCGAGCCCCTGGCTGTTGTGGATGACGACTTCCCTGAACCCGGACGGGTGCAGCCCGCGGGCGATCTTGGGGCCGCGGTGGCCGATCGAAACGACGTCCGCGTGCGTCTTCCAGTGGCGGCGCATCTTGGACTGGATCCCCTGGGGGTAGCGCCACTTGTCGCCGAGGCGCTGGTAGCGGAACCACTCCTGGCGGTGGAATTCCTGGCGGTTGGCGCTCTTCACCTTGCGCTGTTCGAGCGCGCGCTTGAGGTCCAAGACGAGCTTCGGTCGGGGGCGGGGCTTCAGCTTGACTTTCTTCTCGCCCTTCTCCTCCTCCTCGCCGTCCTCTTCCGCGTCGTCGCCCTCTTCCGCGTCGTCGTCGGCCGCAGCGGCCGTCTTGGAGGGCTTCGCCTTCGGTCTTTCGGCCTTGGCTTTTTCGCCATCGCGCGGGGCCTCCTCGGGCGCATCGCCTTGGCGCGCGTCCGCTTCCTCTTCAGTGTCCTCGGCGTCCTTGGCCACCTCGAGCTTCTTGGCGGCCGAAGCTTCGTCCTTGCTCTTCTTGGACTCCGAAGCCGCGCTCGGGCCAGCCTTGCCCGTCGACTTGGCGCCCTTCTGCCTCTTGGCTTCTTCCGCCATTTCACTCACCTTTGACCGTGATGTAGATGCCATCCTGGAACACCCGCGGGTCGAAGCCGCGGATGCGCGTTCCCTGCTCGATGTTGGCGGCCGTGCCCGAGACCGCCTCGAGGTCGGGCCCCGTGAGGGTGACCTTGTCGCCGGCGACCTGCACCTTGGTTCCGCGGATGATCGGCACCTTGCGCGGGCTGCGCTCGCCCAGGAAGTTCTCGATCACGAACTCCTTGTCGTGCGCCGTCGCCTTGATCGGGAAGTGCGAGTAGACGATCTTCATCGTGTACGTGTGGCCCTTCGACGCGCCGTGGGCCATATTGGCGATGTGGGAGCCCCAGGTGCCTGCAAGCGCGCGGTCGCGCTTGCGCGCGTCCTTGGCCACAATGAACAGCTTGCCGCTTTCGGCCGCAAGGTGCACGACGGGGTGCTCAAACGAGCGCTTGAGCTCGCCCTGCGGCCCCTTCACCGTTAGGCGCGCCGCGTCGAGCTTCCAGGTGACCTTCTCGGGGAACGCCATCTCCTCTTTGACCTGCCGAAGCGCCATGCGTTTTCCCCCCTAGTACACGTACGCGAGCAGCCGCCCGCCGATCCCCATCTCTTTGGCCTTGCGGTTGGTCATGACGCCCTTGGTCGTCGACAGGATGAGCACGCCGAAGTCCTGCGCGGGCAGGTAGCGCTCTTCGAACTTGACGATCTGGCCAAGGCCCACGGGGAAGCGCGGGCGCACGGCGCCGCAGCGGTTGATCTTCCCTGCAAGGGTCACGCGGTAGGCCCCTGCCCGGCCGTCCTCGACGAACTCGAAGTTCGCGATGTACCCCTCGTCCTGGAGCACCTTGAGGATGCGCCCAAGGAGCTTCGAGGAGGGCCTAAGCTGGCAGTTGCCGTGGCCGGTGACCTCGGCGTTGCGGATCGCCACGAGGGCGTCGGAGAGTGGGTCGTGTTGCATCTTCGCGTCCTCCTTAGCTGTACTTCTTGAACCCGATCTCGGGGGCCATCTCCCGGAAGCACTGGCGGCAGAGGTGCATGCCGTAGCGGCGCACGAGCCCGCGCTGGCGGTCGCACCGCTCGCAGCCCTTGCGCTTCGTCTTCAGCCTCTTGCGCGGTCCTGCCATCTCAAATCACCTCAGCAGCGAACTTCTCGGTGAGCCAAGCCTGCGCTTCTTCCGCGTTGATGCGGTGGACCTTGGCGATATGGCCAGGCGCCCGCCTGCGGCGGGCGACACGCCCGCCGGGCCGGCGCAGCGTGACGCAGACGTCCATCCCGAAGATCCCGATCTCGGGGTTGTACTTCTGGTTCGGGAAGGTCGTGTAGTCCTGGACGCCGAAGGAGAAGTTCCCCTCGGGGTCAAACGAGTACCAGTTGATCTTGTTGTTGCGGGTGTAGAGCGCGGTTTTCAGGAATTCCTGGGCGGCGTTGCCCCGGAGCGTGACCTTCGCGCCGATGGGCTGGCCCACGCGGATGCCGAGCTCCTTGTTCTGCGTCTTGGAGCGCGTGCGCGCGGCCTTGCGGCCCGTGATCATCTCGAGCACCTTTTCGCCCTTGATGAGCTGCTCGCCGGCCTGCCCCACGCCGATGTTGATCACGATCTTGTCGACGGTGATGCGCCGCATCGGGTTTCCGGCGCCCTTCACGGGCGCCTTGGGGGCCGAGGCCTTCGGTTTTTCCCTCATGCGACCACCGCCGTCTCAACCGTCTGGACTTCGGCGCGGTCGCGCCCCACGACGAACACGTTCGGGCGGATTGTGGAGATCCCTTCGGCGAACTTGACGATGTTCGGCCGCGAAGACTTGACGACCTCGAGCGCGCCGACCTTGGCCAGCTGGCCGGTGTGCGTCCCCGAGATGATGAGGGCCGTTGCGCCCTCCTTGAACTCGAAGGTGGCGACGACCTTCTGCGACGGGACCTCGATCTGGAGGGTGTCGCCAGGCTTGTACTTCGCCTTGGTCGTCTGGATGTTGCGCCCGTCGTGGAGGTTGTACTGGCGGATGCCGCCAGGGAGCGTGCGCGAGTTCTCGACGCGCGCGAGCTTCCACTTGGCCTCGTCGGCCGAGATTTTCACGGGGGTAAGCCGCCCGTGGGCGTCGAGCATGAGCCGGTAGTGCGCCTTCGTCTTGGCAATCGAGATGACGTCCATGAGCCCGATGGCGAACTTGCCGTCGGAGATGGCGCGGCCGTCCACAAGGATGTCGCCGGCCGAGAGGATCGCCGCTGCCTCCCGTGCGGTGGACACGAGCCCGAGGTGGTCGCGCAGGAGCACGACGGCGCTCACGCTGCGCGAGAGCGGGTGGGCGCCGGGGTTGGGCTTCGAGACCCAGTAGAAATCCTTGCGGGCGACGCGCATGGCGCGCGGGGCCGACATCCGCTTCATGTGCTTGCTCATCGACGGGCCTCCTCGTTTTCTCCCCGGGCGTTCATCGCCTCGAGCTTGGCCTTGCGGCGCTTGTCGGTGGTGTCGAACGCGAGGATCGTGATGTTGCGGGGGTCAACGGGCCGGTCGGCGACCTTGTTCCCGCGCTTGCGCTGCTTGAGGTCCTCGACGAACACGAGGTGGCGCTTGTAGTCGACGCGCGAGATTTTGCCCTGGACCTCGTTGACCTTCGTGTCCTTGTCCGTGTACCCCCCCGATTCGCCCTGGCCGCGGTCGATTTCGACGCGGTCGCCCTTGTGGACGGCGGCCCTTCGGATGTTGGGGTACTTGGCAAAGGCCCCGTCGACGGGGACGGTGAACTGGCGGTGGACCTTGTGCGCGGGGGCGTTGAAGTGCCGCTTGCGCTGCTTGCCCGGCTTCGACGATGCGCCTTTGCTTGACATGGTTTCTCCTCCTCCCCTACACGATCATGGATGCCTTCGCGGCGATCTGCGACCACCGCTCGGCGGCCTCGCGCGCGACGGGCCCCTTGATGTCGGAGCCCTTCGCCTCGCCGGTGTCCCCGACGAGCACGCAGGCGTTGTCTTCGAAGCCGACCCACGTCCCGTCGGGGCGGCGGTAGTGCTTCTTCTGGCGGATGACGACGGCGCGCTCGACCTGGTGGCGCATCTCCGGCGTGCCCTTCTTGACGGCGACGGTGATGAGGTCCCCGATGCCGGCCGCCGGCGTGCGGCGGGCCGTGCCGTGGTACTTCAGCACCGCGACAATCTCGACGACCTTCGCGCCCGTATTGTCGGCGCAGGTGAGGCGCGCGCCTTTGGGCAGCGCGCGGATGACCTTGGCGGGAATTCCCTTCATGTTGTTGGCCTCCGAGGGTTCAGATGGATTTCCCGGACTGCTTGGGCGAGGGCCCGTGCTCGGCCTCGCGGGTGCGCTCCCGCTTCGTCTTCACGGGGCGCGCGGAGAGCTCGACGGGGATGTCCTCGGGCTTGGCGGTCGGGAGCTTCAGGACCATTGCCGCGGGCGCGGCCTTGACGACCGACACGACCACAAACGACACGGTCTTGGCAATCGGGCGGCACTCCGCGATGCGGACGAAGTCGCCCATGCGCACGCTGAGGCAGGGCGGCGCGTGCGCGGAGTACTTGCGCCGGACCCGGCGCAACCGCTCGAACTTCTGGTCCTTGCGCGAGAGCTCGCGGCGCACGACGACGGTCTTGGCCATCGCCGTGGACACCACTTCGCCGTCGAACACGGAGCCGCGGACGGGCAGGTGGCCGTGGAACGGGCAGTGGCGGTCGTCGCAGGAGCGGCTGGGCGCGCTCACGCCGAGGCCGATGTCGCGCCCCGTGCTCTTTGCCGTCGCCGCCATCGTTTGCACCCTCCCGTCCCTTACGCCGCACTGCGAGCGCTCTTGGCCCGCTTCACGCGGTCCCAGGGGCGCATTTCAAGCCCGGTCAAGGCGAGCGTCGCGCGCTCGCCGCCTTGCAGGGTGAAGGCAAGTTCGCTGCCGCGCTTGGCCACGACGACCTCGCGGCCGCCGGCCTTCTCGAGGGTCACGGTGCGCATCGTCTCGTCGACGACCTGCCCCTCGGCCCCCACGACCGTCGGGTCGAGGGCGCGCTCGACGGAGGCCGTAAGGCCGATCCACTCGTGCCTTGCGAGGTTTGCCTTCGTGCGCATCTGCATCACTTGTCCTGGATTGAGAATCCCATCTCGGCGAGCTTCTCGCTCACGCGCGACTTGTGGTCGCCCTGGAGTTCGATCCGGCCGTCCTTGACGGTCCCCCCCGACGCGCATGCCCGTTTCAGCTCCTTGCAAAGAGTATCGATATCGATGTCCGCGGTGTCAATGCCGTCCACGATTGTTACGACCTTTCCGTAGCGCCTGCGAACCGTGTAAATCGAGATGTCCTGCTGCTCTTTTGCGATTTCTTCGCAGACGCAGACTTCCTCCGGAAGCCCGCATGTCGGACAGATCCCCGCCATCTTAGACCTCGTTCTTTTCCCGCATCACGGTGTAGACACGGGCAACCTGCTTGCGCAGGGCGTTCACTCGTCCGGCACTCTTGCCGCCGCCGTGGGTGGCGACCTTGCCGCGCTCGATGAGCAGCTCGTTCTGGAGCTCGCGCAGCTTCTTGGCGCGGTCCTCCTTGTTGAGCGCGCGGACCTGTTTGGCTTTGAGCGTGGGCATGGCGGTTCCTCCTTCGACTATGCGCCCTCAGCGGGCTTCGGGTCTTCAGCGGGGGCGGCGGCGGGGGCCGCGTCCTTCGGGGCCTCGGCGGCCGGGGCCTTTTTGGCGCGCGTGCGCTTGGGCTTGGCGGGAGGTGCACCCTCCGCGGGGGCCGCGCCCTCGGGCGCGGGGGCCGGCGCCTTCTTGGCGCGCTGCCGGCGCGGCTTCGGCTCCTTCGGGGTCTCTTCGAGGATCTTTTTCAGGTCCTCCTCCGAGAACTCCGGGGGGGCAAGCGGGACCTCGCCCGTGCCGGTGACCTCGACGGCCTCGACCTTCTTGGGGACGAGCCCCTTGGCGAGCGCTTCCTCGGGATCCATGACGTCGATCTCGTCGGGCAGGCGGGCGTTCGGGTCCATGATCTGGACCTTGATCCCCATCATCCCGGCTTTCTTCATGGCCGTCGCGTACGCGTTCCACATGAAGGTGAGCCGCGGCTCGCCGCAGTACTTGACGTGGCCGGCCTTGAAGCGCACCGTGCGGTGCCGCTCGCCGGTGAGCTTGCCGGAGATCGTAATCTGGCAGCCCTTGGCGCCGGCCTCCATGATGCGAAGCACCGTCGAGTGCCCCGCGCGGCGGAAGTGCCACCCGCGCTCGAGGGCAAGCGCGAGTTTCTGGGCCATGATGTGCGGGTTGAGCGCCGGGTTTGCCACCTCGGACACCTCGATCTGCGGGTGCTCGAAGTGGTAGTCCTCTTCGACGGCGCGGGTGAGCTCGTTGATCGTCGAGCCGCGCCTTCCGATGACCAGGCCCGGGCGCTCGGCGATGAGCGTGATGTGCGTGCCAAGCGGCGTGCGCTGGATGTCGATGCCGCCGAAGCCCGCGCGGGCCGTCTGGGCGCGCAGGTACTCCTTGAGGAGCACGCGCCGGACGTTTTCCTTGATGAACTTCCGCTCGCTAACCATGGTTTAGTCCTCCCGCTGCGACTCGCGCTCTTCGCTCTTCTGCTGCAGCTGGGGGTCTTCCCGCGCGACGACTTCGATGTTGATCCGGTGGCGCTTCTTCTCGGTGGCGCGCCCCTGCGCCCGCGGCATCCAGCTCGTGTGGGTCGGCCCGAGGTGCGAGGCCACGTGCACGAGGCGCAGGAAGTCCGTGTTGAGTTCGCGCTCCTCCGCGTAGGCCTGCGCGTAGCGGAGCGTACGCAGGAACTCCTTGGCCGCAAGTTGGGGGTAGCGGCCCGGCGCGCTCGGGATGCGGTGGATCTCGCCGGTCACGCGGCCCTTCAGCACTTTGCCCGGCTTGTGCGTGATCTGCTTGGTGAAGACGCGGTAGGGCACGTGGATTTCCTTGCGCCGCACGGCTTCGAGGTACTCGATGGCGTCCTGCAGCGGCCAACCGCGGATCGTCGCGGAGATCTCGCGCGACGCCTTCCAGGAGATGTCGCGGTCGAGCGCAAGGGCCCGGGCGTACTTCGCCTTCCCTTCCTCGGTGAGGTCGTCCCAGCGGGGCTCCAGCGTGCCGTCGGCGTCGCGCCATTTTTGGTACGTGTAGCCCGCCATGGTCGTTTCCTCCTCCCTACTTGAGCGGCAAGAACTTCGACGAGCGCGTGGCGCCGACACCGGGACCGGTGTGCTTGACGGACTTGCGCGTGAGGGCGAACTCCCCGACATAGTGGCCCAGCATGTCCGACTGGATGTCGACGTCCTGGAACTCCTTGCCGGAGTAAATCTGGAAGCGCTTGCCGACCATGAACGGCATGATGACGACGTCCCGCCGGTGGGTGCGGTAGGGGCCGGGGACTCCGGCCTGCATCTGGGCGTAAATCTTGGCCTGCTCGGCCGAGGCGCCGCGCTCGATGGAGCGGCGCAGGCGAGAGGGCAAGAGCTCGGAGAAGTCCTCGATGGACATCGCCTTCAGCTCGTCGAGGGTGTGGCCGCGGAAGGTGAACTCGCGCTTGAGGCGCGCCGTGATCTTCGACCGGGCCTTGCGCAGGCGCCGCCGGGCGGACTTGCCCGAGCCTCCCTGGATTTTCTTGGCCATCGTTTTTCACCGCCGTTTACTGACCTTGGTTGAGTTGGAAGCCCTTCTTGCGCTTCTGCTTGGACAGGCGGCCGACCTTGGCGCCCGGCGGGGTGCCCGAGCTCACGGTCGAGGGGCGCCCGACATGCTGGTGCGCGCCGCCGCCGTGGGGGTGGTCGACGGGGTTCATCGCGACGCCGCGCACGCGCGGGTAGACCTTGGCGCTCGAGCGCACGCCGTGCCACTTCTTGCCGGCCTTCGTCCACGGCTTGATATTGCGCCCGCCGCCGGCGGGCCGACCGAGGGTGGCGCGGCACAGGGGGTCGAGCGACTTGAACTGCCCCGAGGCGAACTGCACGATGACGCGGGCCCCTTGGCTCACGACAACGCCCGAGGACCCGGCCGCCCGCGCGAAGCGCCCGCCGTCGCCCGGGCGCGCTTCGATGTTGAAGATGCGCGCGCCGATCGGGATCTTGATGAGGGGCAGGATATTGCCGGCCGCCACGGGCGCGGAGTTGCCGACCCGCACGTTCTGGCCCACCTGGGACCCTTCGGGGGCGATGAGCAGGTGCTCGCCGGCCCCCCCGAATTGGACCTTGAGCAGCGGCGAGGTGCGGCCGGGGTCGTGGATGATGTCGATGATGTCGCCGGAGTCCTCCGCCATCCCGGGGTACTTGACGCCGCCCGGGCCGCCTTTGTGCCGGTGGGAGGGGGAGGTGAACTGCCGGCCCTTGCCGCGGCGCCGCTGCAGGATTCGTTTCCCCATGTTGCTCCCTCCTTACATCTGGCCGAGGCGCGTGTAGATGTCCTCGGCGTTGTCCTTGGCGCTGAGCTTGATGATCGCGCGCTTCCCCCGGCGCGTGTGGAGCGTGTTGACGCGGATGACCTTCACGGCGTAGACCTCTTCGATCGCCCGCCGGATCTCGGGCTTGGTGGCCGTGTTGCGCACGATGAACACGACCTTGTTCTGGTTCGTGTTCTGGCCCCGGCGTTCGGGGCGGCGGTGCTTGAGTTCAGTGGCCGTGAATGCCTTGATCATGCGCGCCTTGTCGGCCTTCGAGAAGGTCTCGTCCTCTTCGAGCGACTTCTTGGCCTTCTTGAATTCCTCGGGGGTCATGACGCGCTTGGCGGCAAGCAGGCGGCGCTTGACCGCCTTCTCGCGGTCGTCCCCCGACAGGTCGGAGAGGGTGGCGTAGGCGCGGATCTCCTTGCGCTTGGCGACGAGCTCGAGGCGCCCGGCCTTGCGGAATTCGTCGAGTTGTCCTGCGTCCATGCGTTCGGCGGCGTTCAGAACCTTTTCTGAAGTGAAACGCCCGACGGGGCGTATGATGACGTTGTAGGGGTTGAAGCCGCTCATCTTGTGTTCACCTCAGGGCCTTGAGTTCGAGGAGCGCGGTCTCCGTGATCAGCGTGAGGCGGCCGGGCGCGCCGCCGGGGGCGAGCGCCTCGGTGGAGATGCCGCGCGGCGAGACGACCGTGACGCCGGGCAGGTTCCGGGCGCAGCGGCCGATCTCCTTGTAGTTCGATGCGACGATGAGGATGGAGCGCGGGACGCGGAAGCGGCGCCCGCGGGTCTTGCCGCGGCCGGCGCGCACGTGGGTGCCGGCGCGGGCGCGCTGCAGGTCGGCGCCCAGCCCGAGGTTCTCGAGGGCGGTGTGGAGCGCGCGCGTCGGCCCGGTGCGCTCCTCGCCCTCGCCCGACTTCTGCGCGCGGCGGAACAGCGTCTCGAACTGGTGGTCGACGATGACCGGCAGCTTGAGGCCGTCTTCGAACTGGTGGCCGCGGGCGCGGACGAGGTCCTCGTTGGCCGTGGCGGCAAGCGCCGAGCGGCGCGCCTTGCGCCGCTCCTTGACGTTGATCTTCTCGTCGCGGTTCGCCGCCGCGCGCGGCGGGTGCGCACGCGCGCCGCCGACGTTGTTCGGCGAGGTCGCCGCCCCGTTGCCCTGCTTGAGGCGCTGGACCCGCGAGATGCCGTGCCCCTTGCCCGACCACTCGGTCGAGTGGCGCCGGCCTGCCCACACGCCCTCGGCGGGTGCGCCATAGGGCTGGCGGCGGTTCGCGCGCGCGGCCTGGACGGCCCTGCCGATCAGGTCGGTGCGCAGCGGCTCGTCGAAGACGAGGGGGAGGTGCACTTTGCGCAGCTCCTTGGCGTCCTCGGTGGATAGGATGGGTACGGAGATCGACGAGCGGTCGCCCTCGGTGTCCGAGTAGGGCGCATACGTCGTCTCCTCCTTCTTCACCTTCTTCTTGGCGGACTTGTCGCCCGCGTCCTTCCCGGCGGCCTCGGCCTTCGGGGGCGAGGGCGACTTCGGGTGTGCGGCCTTCGCCGCTGCAGCCTCCGGCGGCGCGGAAGCCTTCTCCTTCGTCTTTTCGTCCGCCACCGCCGCACCTCCTTACTTGCCCTGCTTGCTCTCGGTCGAGACGTACGTCATCTCGACCTTCACGCCCTGTTTGCGGTGGAACCGCGTGGGGTCGCGCAGGCGCACCAGGCGCTTGGCGGGCCCCGGGATCGACCCGTGGAGCAGGATGTAGGGATTTTTGACCTCGCCGTAGCGGATGAATCCGCCCTTGGGCGAAATCTCGGCGCCGTCCTCGCTGTACTTCAGCACACGCTTGTTGAACTCCGTGCGCTGGTGGTAGCCCATCTGGCCCGACTGCGGGACGCGGAAGGTCACGTACGACGGGTGCCAGGGCCCGAGCGTGCCCACCTGGCGGCGGTGCTTCGAGTTCTTGTGGGTGAGGAGCTTGATGTTCCAGCGCTTGATGCCCGAGGTCCACCCCTTGCCCTTCGTGACGGCGGTGACGTCGACCATGTTGCCGGCGTCCGAAAAGTCGGTGAACTTGAGCTCCTTGCCGATGTTCTTGACCGCGTACTCGACGCGGCCCTTCATGTCGCCGCCGGTGACACGGATCTCGAGGACCTCGGGCTTGGCCTGGCCGCCAGAGCGCACCTTCCACGGCTGCGTGTGGCACACGAGCCGGACATCGTCGATGGCCGTCGCGTCCATCTTTGAAAGGTCGGCGGCCTTCTGTTTCGAGGTCGGCAGCCGCGGGTCGGCGTCGAGGCGCCGGTCCTGCTTGCTCACGGACTTCGCCCCGACGGCGCGGCGCAGTTCCTTGTCGAGCTTGGGCGCCCAGACCTGCGTGAGCGGCCGCAGCCCCTCGTCGCCGCGCTCGTAGAGGCGGATGCCGGCGACCTTGATCGCGGGGACCTCCACGACGGTGGCCGGCTCGGCGATTTCCTGCTTCGTGGTCGTCGAGGTCTCGCGGAAGTCCATGATGAAAACGTGCGTCATCCCGGCCTTGTACCCGGGGAAGCCCTGCAGGCGGACGAGGGCGGTGTCGCGCTTCAGGTCCGTCTCGGGGTAGGAGCGCCAGCGGCCCTTCTGCGAGGCGGCGCGCTTGCGCGGGCTGTACGCTAGGGAGCCTCGTTTGCCGTGGTGGGGTGTCCCCATTGTTGCGCCTCCTTGTCGGGTGTCCCCGGCGTTAGACGGCCCCTGCTAAGGGGCAGCCCAACGACAGGGCTTGTCGCGCCAAGCGAAAGCGGGTTTCCCCGCCCCGGAACCGTAACGGTTGACGCGCGCGAGAAGACTTGGCTCGCGCGTCGCGGGGTGCCGGAGCATTGCCCGCATGTTACCGTTTGGTTTCGGTCGTTTGGCCGAGTATCGCGGGCAATGGGCTACTTATATTTAAGCGGGACGGTGCCCGGAATCGGACATCTGGCTCGAGCGAGATCGCGATGCGAAAGCGGGCTTACGACGCGTCATCGTCGACGGCCGCGCCGCCGGTGGATTCGAGGATCATCCGTGAGATCTCGTTGAACGTCTCCCGGACGCTCGACCCCTGTTTGGCGGAGGTGAGCTTGTAGGGGGCCTTGTACTTGGCCGCGAAGGCTTTGAGGTCGTCCTCCGAGATTTGGCGCTCGGAGGTCAGGTCCGCCTTGTTCCCGAGGATCGTGAGGGGGATCTGGTTGGTCATCTCGTACATCGACTCGATCCAGCCGTCGAGGTCGTCGAGCGTGGACTTGCGCGTGAGGTCGCATACGGCAAGCGCGCCGCGCGCGCGGTAGTAGAACGAGTGGGCAAGCACGGGGCGGAAGCCCTTCTGGCCCATGATGTCCCAGATCATGAGGGTGACATTGGTTTTCTGGGGCGGGTTCTCCACCACGACGTCCTTCTTGGACACCTTCGTGCCGATCGTGGTGATGTAGCGGTCGTCGAACTCGTCGAGGACGAAGCGGCGGATGAGCGAGGTCTTGCCCACGCCGTTGCCGCCGATGAGGCAGAGCTTGTACTTCCGGGTCGTGACCGTTTCTGGCATGCAGAACCCTCCGAACCTGCCCCCGGTTCTGGCAATCCAACCCCTCTAGCGTAAAAGAACCTTACGCGCCGCGCTCCAAGGATGCGAGGGAGGCCCCGAAGGAGCGCTTCGCGGGGGAGCGCGGGCGGCGCTACCGGAACGCGCCGAGGATCTTGGAGCCGGGGGCGTCGAGCGACGCCACAACGACGGGCAGCCCCTTCACGCGGGCGATCGACCGCTCAAGCTTCAGGCGCGCGGTGCCGCCGCCGATCGATTCCACTTTCCCCGGCACCGCATCGAGGCCGCAGACAGCGTGGATAACTTGCCCCGCCGCCGGCGCGGGCTTGAAGAATTTGTTCGCCGTGAATTCGCCTTCGACGACGTCGGACGGCTCGATCTTCGTCCCGTCGGCGAGCACCGTCCCGCGCGGCAGGGACTTCGCGTCGGTGCCTCGAAGCGCAAGGCCGACGCGCACGCCGACGGGCCCTTCGGGGTGGTCGTCGTCGTGGATCTGAATCGAGCGGACCTGCGCCTCGCCGCCGCCGGGGAGCACCTTGAGTTTCTGGTGGACCTTCACGGGGCCACCGTGGACTTTCCCCAGCACGACCGTCCCGACGCCTTTGACTTCGAAGGCCTGGTCGACGAGGACGACGGTCCCTTCGCACTTGCGCGCGCGGCGTTCGGGGTCCATGAGGAAGTCGGCGACCTCGAAGTGGCTCGCCACGACGGGGTACTTCTCGAGGGCGGTGCCCTTGAGGAGCGGAGCGAGCATGTCGGCGGTGACTGCCCCCTGGACGTGGATGATGCCGGCGGGGGGCGAGAGCATGTCAATGGCAACGACCTCCTCGGCAAGCGTACGGTTCAGTTCGCGGGCCGAGAGGACGGCCACGTCCGCCATCGCCAGCGCGAAGAGGAGGGGCGGCAGCTTCTCGGGAAAGCGGTGGGGGACAACGATGGAAAGCACGAATTCGTTCTTCTTGTGGTCGAAGATCGTCATGTCCGTCTCGGTGCCTTGCTTGCCGAGCTTTGAGGCCAGGTCGAGGTCGGTGAGGCAGGCGGCGGTAAGCGCGCGCGTGACGTGAGTCATCGGAAGGGCTCCTTCGGGAGCGCTTGAATGGCCGCTTGCCGTTTTAGGGTTTGCCGCCCCACCACGGCACGTAACGTGAGAAGACGCGGGCAACGGCCTCGATGAGGTCGGTCGGCGTCAGGGAGTGGCCGCGCGCCTCAAAGGCGACCTCGCCGCCTTTACCGGCGATGAACGCGCCCGTGCGGCCGGCATCGAAGGGCGAAAGCCCCTTGGCGAGGAGCGCCCCGATGATGCCCGTGAGGACATCCCCTGCGCCGCCGACGGCCATAGCCGAGTGGCCCGCGTCGTTCAGTTTCACCCGCCGCCCGTCGGTGATGACGGAGATGTGGCCCTTCAGCAGCAGCGTGGTGCCAAACGACAGCGCCGCCGCTTTTGCGCCGCGCGTGCGGGCGGGGAGGTCCTCGGGGGCGCCCGCGGTGCGGCCCGTGAGCGCCTTGAACTCGCCGCCGTGGGGCGTGAGGATCGCCCGGCGCAGTGCGCCCTTCGGCGCTTTCGCGGCCGCGGCGATCGCGTCCGCGTCGATCACGAGCGGGAGCCGCGTGGCGGTGACGAGCTTGTCGACGGCCGCGAGGGTCACGCGCGGGCGCCCAAGCCCGGGCCCAACGGCGACCGCGCCGCAGCGGCGCTTGCCGATGTCCGCGACAAGCGCTGGGATGTGGTCGGGCCGAAGTTCGTCCCCCGACAGCGCGTGAACGACAAGCGTGGGGTCGAACCGCCGAACGACGTCCGCGGCGCTCTCCGGGGTGTACACATGGACGAGGCCGATTCCCGCCGCGTGAGCGGCGAGCGCAACGAGGGCGGGCGCTCCCGAATATGGTCCGCCTGCCACGACTGCGAGAACACCTCGGTCGCGCTTCTCGGCAAAGTCGCTTACACGCGGCACGAGCAGCATCTCGCCGGGCCCGGTGTGGGTCCACGCCTCGGGCGGGAAGCCGATGCGCACCGGGATGATCCGCCCGCTATTCTTGCGCGTCATGCCTTCTTTGGGCGCTTCGATCGTGATCGTCCGTTCCGGCCTCACCGCGGGAGCATAGGGAAACCCGCTGGGGACGTCGACGGAGACCACGGGGACATCGAGTGAATTCAAAAGCTGGATGAGCTCCTTGTAAGGCGCCCGGGCAGGCCCCGAAATGCCGGAACCCAACAGGCAGTCGAGCACAAGGTCCGCCCCGCGGCACAAGGCGCGAACGCCTTTGGCGCCGGCCTTTGCCCACGCCACCTTAGCTATGGCAGCGTCCGGCGCGATCCCCTTGAACGCGCGTGCCGCTTCGCCGCCGGGGGCCATCGCGTCCGGGCTCTCGGCGAGCACGACCGTGACGCGCGCGTGGGCAGCCAGTTCGCGAGCCGCAACGAACCCGTCGCCGCCGTTGTTGCCCTTCCCGCAAAACAGGACGATGTGCGGGCGGTCGCCGCCCGCGCGCTGCCGGGCTTTTTCCGCCACCGCCCGGCCCGCGTTCTCCATCAAGCGGTCCAGTGCCACTCCCCGGTACGCGGCATTGGCATCCGCGATGCGGAATTCCAACACCGGCACCGCCGCACTCCGCGCCACGAGGGTCCCTCCCGCGCCCATCGGGCATCGGGGCAGATGAACTAGTTGAGCGGGCGGCGCTCCACTTCGAGCGCTTCGCTCGTCGGGTACCGCTCGACGATGAAGCACTTCTCGTCGAGCGCGTCGCAGAGCTCCTCGAGCACCCACGCAGCCACCTCGACGCGCGACTTGATGGGGTCGATCACGACGAGGTCGAGGGGCACGTCGAATTCCTCGACCAGCAGGTTCGCGGTTGCGGCGGGGTCCTTGCACTCGATGACCCCGACGACGAGGAGCCCGTCCCCCGAGATCAGGTCGAGGGGGCGCTTCGTGCGCTCCGCGCGGCGCAGCACGCGGTTCGAAAGCTGGACCGCGTCCTTGAAGCGCGACGAGCAATAGTGCATCGGCAGCTTCGTGCCGTAGTCCTTCACGAGTTGCACCGCGAGCTCCTTCGAGTGCAGGATCGCGGCGCTGCCGTCATCGGCGACGACCAAGTTCCGCCGTGCCAGTTCCTCGCCGTTGGTGTGCGTGTATTCGAGCTCGTTGAGGTTTACATAGTCCACCGGGAAGGCCGCCGCGAAGTCGAGGAGCTTGCGCAGCCCCGCCTCGACGCCCGGGATCGCAGGCACTTCGAACCCCACGCGCATCCCTGCGGCGCGCGCGTCGCGCATCGCCCGCTCGAAGGGCGACCCCGGCAGGCGCATCCAGTGGGACTCGTGCGGGTGGAAGCGGATCTCGTTGAGGCCCGCCTTGGCAAGGCCATCGAGCACCTCCTTCGACGGGTGCTTCGAGGTGTAGAGGTGGATGTCGAATTTCGGGCCGAACTCCGCCTTGGCCGCGCGGATCATTTCCGTGGCGAGTTCCGGGACGAGCATCGGGTCGCCGCCGGTGACGCCCATCCCCGCGGCCCCCATCGCGTGCGCCTCCTCGATCAGCTGCGCCGCGAGGTCATCGTGGGTTTTGCCGAGGCAAAGACGCTCGTTGGCGTACATCGCCGGGTTGTGATTGCGGACGTCCGAGAGGGGGCAGTAGAAACAGCCCGTGTCGCAGACGCCCGTTACGAAGAGGACGAGCTTCTTCCCTTCCGCGCACTGGGTGCACGAGGTGGAGAGCGACTTCGTGTGCTTCTCCAGGATCGGAAGGTCAGAGCGGTTCGCCACGCGAGTTCCTCAGGGCTTCGCCCATCCGGGGCGTCGTCATAAAAGGGTTTGCGGATGTTTGGCCCCCAAGGCGCCCACCCAAGTGTTGATATCAAGCCCTTCCCTCGCGCGCCCTCGTGAAGCTCAAGTTCCTCGGCGGCGTCGACGAGATCGGCTCGCTTGGCATCGTCCTAACGATGCGCGGGAAGAACCTGCTGCTCGACTATGGGTTCTCGCCGGACGACCCCCCCGCCTACCCGCTGCAGCCCCCCGACCTCGACGCGTTCCTCCTGTCCCACGCGCACCTCGACCACTCGGGGATGTCGTCGTGGGTCGCGGGCAACCGGCCCTGCCCGATCTATGCGACGCCGCCCACGCAGCGCGTCGCCGAACTGCTTGCGCGCGACTCGCTGAAGATCGCGCGCTCCGAGGGGTGGAAGGACCCCTTCACCGCCAGCGACATCGAGGAGCTGCAGCAGTCGTGGGTGAATGTCGCCTTCGGCCGGCCCTTCGACGTCGGCGACCTCACGGTCGACACGGTGACGGCGGGCCACATCCCGGGCTCCACGATGTTCCGCGTCCAGGGCGACGAGGCGGTCGTGTTCACCGGCGACCTGAACACCCGCCCCACGCGCCTGATGGCGCCGGCCAAGCCCGTCCCGTGCGACACGCTCATCATCGAGTCCACGTACTCGGGCAAAACGCACCTGCCGCGCCGAGAAACCGAGGCGGACTTTCTCGAGGCGATCGACGAGGTCGTCGACCGCGGCGGCGTGGCCATCGTGCCCGCCTTCGCCGTGGGCCGCACCCAGGAGATCCTGATGGTGCTGAAGAAAGGCGGCTACGAGACCTGGCTCGACGGGATGGGGCGAACGGTGACCGAGATCTACCTCGACAACCCGGGCTTTGTCCGCGACTTCCCCGCGCTTGAAAACGCGCTGGAGGACATCGACGTCGTGCGCACCCCGAAGGGGCGGGAGATGGCGCTCAAGGGCGATGTCATCGTCACGACCTCCGGCATGGTCGAAGGCGGCCCGGTGTTCCATTACCTTTCGAAGCTCGAGCGCGACCGGCGAAACGCCGTGTTCCTGACGGGCTACCAAGTGAAAGGGACGGGCGGCCGCAGGATCCTTGACGAAAAGCAGTACGAAGCCGACGGCGTGAAGCACACCGTGGCCGCTGAGGTCAAGAAGTTCGACTTCTCCGCACACCTCGACCACCCGGGGATCGTGGAGTTCACGAAGGGGTCGGACCCCGAGCGCGTCGTGTTGATCCACGGCGAGGAGCGCGAGCACATTGCAAAAGCGCTTCGCGAGGAAGGG
>JBGPJF010000045.1:0-18811 GCA_041485285.1 Thermoplasmata archaeon
AAGACCTTCCCGGCGAAGGAAATGGTTTCGAAGCTCCAGCAGGACACCGAAGCCATCATCCGCTCGATCCGCGCCGACTTGGTGAAGATCACCAAGCTCGACGACGCGGGCACCGTGGAGTTCCTCGCGGGGCTCCTCGAGACCCACGAAAAGCAGGCATGGACCCTCCGCGCCACGGCGCCCCAGGCCCAGACCGTCAAGGCGTGAATTCGCCTCTGATCGACCTTCCCTTTCCCCTCTTGCGAGGGCTCCCTCCCCTTTTGGGGAGGGCGATTTCCTGCTTGATGAGCGGGCGCGCTCGAGGGCGAGTGGGAGACGGTGCGCGAGTCAACGACCTTGGCCAGGCTTCGCGGCGCGCGAAGCGGCCAGGGCAACGGCTTTAAGCCCCAAGGCAATCCCCGGCCAGCATTCTCCATCCCGCTGGAGTTCGATTTAGGTTAGGTGCATCGCATGATGGCCCCGAGCCGGCCGGAGTGGCTGAAAGTCCACCCGCCTGGGGGCGGGGCCTACGCGGGGCTGAAATCATCGCTGCGGGAGCTGAAGCTCCACACCGTTTGCGAAGAGGCCCACTGCCCGAACGTGGCGGAGTGCTGGGCCGGCGGGACGGCCACGGTCATGCTGCTTGGCGACCTCTGCACCCGGGGCTGCCGGTTCTGCGCGGTGAAGACGGGGAACCCCGCGGGCATCGTCGATGAAGGCGAGCCGGTGCGGGTCGCTGAGGCGATCGCGCGGTGGGGGCTGAAGTATGTCGTGCTCACGATGGTGAACCGCGACGATCTGCAAGACGGAGGCGCGGACGTGGTGGGACGGACGGTCGAAGAGTTGCACGGGCGCGACCCGGAGTTGCTCGTCGAGGTGCTTGCGGGCGATTTCCAAGGGGACGAGGGCGCCGTGGCGCGGGTGCTGCGGGCAGAACCCGACGTGTACGCGCACAACCTCGAGACGGTCGCGCGCCTAACGCCCACGGTCCGCGACAGGCGGGCGGACTTCGCGCAATCGGTCCGGATGCTCGCGGCCGCCAAGCGGCTGTCACCGGGGATTCTCACGAAGTCGTCGATCATGCTTGGGCTGGGGGAGTCCGAGGGGGAGGTGCGTGAAGCGATGGCCGCACTGCGAGGCGCCGGCGTCGACATCGTAACGTTCGGGCAGTACCTGCGGCCCTCTCCGTGGCACCTCAAGGTGGAGTCCTACGTGAACCCCGCCCGCTTTGATGCGTGGAAGGCCGAGGCCTACGCGATGGGTTTCCAGTACTGCGCTTCGGGGCCGCTGGTCCGCAGTTCGTACCGCGCGGGCGAGGCGTTCATCGAGGGCCTGCTCCGCTCCAAGCGGACGCGCGCCCGGGCAACGGGGGCGTGACCGATTGGTGACCGCGACCGTGCCCTCTGACGATGTCCTCCAAGTGATTCGCGAGGACGGCAGTTCCGTCGCGCGCCTCGAGCCCAAGCTCTCGAGCCAAGAGCACGAGCGGCTGCTGCGCACGATGATGCTTACACGCGCGACCGACACGAAGGCCATGAACCTCCAACGGTCGGGGCGCATTGGGTTCTACGTCCCTTCGTATGGCCAGGAGGCCTGCCAAGTCGGGTCGGCAAGCGCGCTAACCCCGGAGGACTGGGTGGCGCCCGCGTACCGCGAGCCCGGCGCCGCACTGTTCCGGGGCGCGCCAGTGAGCGCGCTGATCGCGCAGTGCTACGGGAACCTTGCGGACAATCAGAAGGGGCGGCAAATGCCGAGCCACTTTGGCTCGAGAGACATCAACCTGATCACGCCCTCCTCGCCGGTGGGGACGCAGATCGTGTACGCCACGGGCGTGGCGTGGGCGATGAAGATCCAAAAGCACCCGAAAGTGACGCTCGTCTACTTCGGCGACGGGGCAACCTCGGAGGGCGACTTCCACGTGGGGCTGAACTTCGGCGGCGTTTTCAAAGTCCCTTGCGTTTACTTCTGCAACAACAACGGGTGGGCGATTTCGGTGCCGCTCAAACGGCAGACGGCTTCCGCCACCATTGCCATCAAGGCGAAGGCCTACGGAATCGAGGGCGCGCGCTGCGACGGGAACGACGTGCTTGCCATGGTGCGCACGACCCGCGAAGCCGTCGCGCGGGCGCGCGGCGGCGCCGGCCCGACGCTCATCGAGGCCCTGACTTACCGGATGGGCCCCCACTCGTCGTCCGATGACCCCACGCGGTACCGCTCCGCGGAGGAGCTCGATGCCTGGAAGAAGAAGGACCCGATCGAGCGCTACCGGCGGTTCCTGGAGAAGAACGGAATGGTGAGCGCGGCAAAGGCCAAAGACCTCGAAGCCTCGTGCGTGCAAGAAGTGGAGGCCGCCGTCGTCCAGGTCGAAGGGGCAAGCGCGGTCCCCTCCGAGCAAATGTTCGAGGATGTGTTCGCGGAGCTGCCGTACCACCTTAGGCTCCAGCGCGATGCGCTCCTTGGGGAGCGGAGCAAGGCCTCCGTGGTCGAGTACGAGCAGGCCGAAGGGAAATTTCCGCTATAGGAGGACACGAAATGGCCGACGACATCCGCTACATCCAAGTCGTCGACGAGGGGGGCCACGTGAACAAGAAGCAGGAGCCCAAGATCCCCAAGGAGAAGGTGCTCTCCCTCTACTCGACGCTGATCCGCCTGCGGACGCTCGAGGGGAGGATGATGAACCTCCAGCGCGCGGGGCGCATTGGATTCTATGGAGGGTCGGTGGGGCAGGAAGCAACGGCCACGGGTTCGGCGGCGGCGCTCGAACCGCAAGACTGGGTGTTCCCTCAGTACCGGGAGCCCGGTGCGGCGCTCGTGCGTGGGATGAGCATGGAGACCCTGCTCTACCAATTCATGTCGACGGCCAAGGACATCGGGAAGGGCCGGCAGATGCCCGTGCATTACGGCGACCGGGCGATCAACTTCGTCACGATCTCCTCGGTCGTGGCCTCCCAGGTGCCCCACGCGGCGGGGACCTCGTGGGCGATGCGCCTCCAACATGAGAAGGCGGTCGCGATCGTCTACTACGGCGACGGCGCGACTTCGACGGCCGACTTCCATGTGGGGATGAACTTCGGGGCCGTGTTCAAGGCACCCTGCATTTTCTGGTGCAACAACAACCAGTTCGCAATCTCCGTACCGCGTGAGAGGCAGACGGCGTCGAAGACGCTGGCCCAGAAGGCCGAGGCCTACGGGATGGAGGGCATCCAGGTCGACGGCCAGGACATGATCTCGACCTACGCGGCGGCCAAGTACGCGGCCGACAAGGCGCGCAGCGGCGGGGGCCCGACGATGGTGGAGTCGCTCACCTACCGCGTCGGCCCGCACTCGTCCTCGGACGACCCGTCACGGTACCGCAGCGAGGACGAGGTGAACCTGTGGCGCAAGCGCGACACGCTCGAGCGGATGCGGCACTACCTGCGCGCCAAGAAGTGGTACGACGAGGACGAGGACGCGCGCCTGCACAAGGAGGCCGACGCAGAGGTGTCGAAGGCCATCGCGGCCGCGGAGCTCGCGGGGCCGCCGGCCTGGCCCACCCTCCTCGAGGACGTGTACGCCGACCTCCCGCAGCACCTTCAGATGCAGCACGACGACCTGCAGGCCTTCCTCCAGTGGAAGGAAGCGCGGGCGAGCTGATCATTATCAAGCGACAAAGGGAGGAGGAAACGACATGGCGGTAATGACGATCTTGGCGGCAGTGAACGACGCGCTGCGCACCGAGATGCGCCTCAACGACAAGATCGTCGTGCTCGGCGAAGATGTGGGGAAGCTCGGCGGAGTGTTCCGCGCGACGGACGGCCTGCAGGCGGAATTCGGGGAGGACCGCGTGGTGGACACGCCGCTGTCGGAGACGGGCATCATCGGCAGCGCGATTGGCATGGCGCTCTACGGCCTTCGACCCGTGCCGGAAATCCAGTTCCAGGACTTCATCTACCCCGCGTTTGACCAGATTGTCAACGAGCTTGCGAAGTTCCGCTACCGGTCGGGGGGCCAGTACCCGTGCCCGGTGACGATCCGGACGCCGTACGGGGGGGGAATCCGCGGCGGCCACTACCACTCGCAGTCGGGGGAAACACACTTCGCGCACACGCCGGGGCTGAAGGTCGTGATCCCGTCGACGCCGTACGACACGAAGGGCCTGCTCATCGCGTCGATGCGCGACCCCGACCCGGTGATGTTCATGGAGCCGAAGCGCATCTACCGCTCCGCCAAGGGCGAGGTGCCCGAGGGCGCGTACACCGTCCCCATCGGGAAGGCCGCCGTGCCGCGCGAGGGCAACGATGTCTCGGTGTTCGCGTACGGCTCGATGATCCCGGTGTGCCTCGAAGCCGCCAAGCACGCAGAGACGAAGGGGACCTCCGTCGAGGTCGTCGACCTGCGCTCCCTCGTGCCGCTCGACATCAAGGCGGTGCTTGCCTCGGCGGAGAAGACGGGCCGCGCGGTCATCGTCTACGAGGCGCCAAGGACCTGCGGGTACGGCGCAGAGATCTCGGCGCTCATCGCGGAACACGCAATGCTGTCGATGAAGGCCCCCATCGTCCGGGTGACGGGGTTCGACACGCCGTTCCCGTACGCGCTTGAAGACCTGTATATGCCGAACCCGGACCGAGTGTACCGTGCGATCGAGCAGGTCATGACGTACTAGAGGTGTTCAGATGGCGTTCGAGTTCAAACTGCCCGACATCGGCGAAGGCGTCCACGAGGGCGAGATTCTCAAGTGGCTCGTCAATGAGGGCGATGTGGTCAAAGAGGACCAGCCGCTCGTTGAAATCATGACGGACAAGGTCAACGCGGCCATCCCCTCGCCGCGCGCCGGCAAGATCCTGAAGCGGTTCGGCAAGGAAGGGGAAGTCATCACCGTCGGGTCGGTGCTCCTCGTTATCGGCGACGCCGGCGAGAGCGCGCCCAAGGCGGCCGCCGCGCCGGCCGCGGCTCCCGCCGCGCACGCGGCGCCCGACCGCGGCGTAAGCGTGGGTGCGGCCCCTGCCGCAGCGCCGGGCGGGAAGGCGCAGGCCACGCCGGCTGTGCGAAAGCTTGCGCGCGAATTGGGCCTCAACATTGACGCCGTTGCAGGAACGGGCCCAGGCGGCCGCGTGACGGAAGCCGATGTCAAGGCGGCGGCTTCGGGCGCAAAGGGGGATCCCGCGGGCGCGCCAGCCGCACCGCTCTCGACTCGGTCCGCGCCCGCGCCGACGGCGATCGCCCCCGGCGAGCGCGAAGAGCGCATCCCGCTGCGCGGCATGCGCAAGCGGATCGCCGACCACATGCACGAGGCGCGCAGCCATGCGGCGCATTTCACGTACGTCGACGAGGCCGAGATGACCGCGATCGTCGGGCTTCGCGAGAGCGCGAAGAAGGTGGCGGAGGCCAAGGGCGTGAAGCTGACTTTCCTCCCGTTCATCATCAAGGCCGTGACCCACGCGCTGAAGGACCACCCGATGCTGAACGCGAGCCTCGACGAGGCGCGCCAGGAGATCGTGGTCAAGCGGTTCTACAACATCGGGATGGCCGCGAACACGGACCAGGGGCTCGTTGTGCCGGTCATCCACGACGCCGACAGGAAAACCATCATGGAGCTTGCACGCGAGGTCGAGGCGCTGGCGGAGCGCGCCCGGACGAACAAGCTCTCGCTTTCCGACATCCAAGGCGGAACCTTCACGATTACCTCGGTCGGGAAGCTCGGCGGCGTAATCTCGACGCCCATCGTCAACTACCCCGAGGTTGCGATCCTCGCAGTCAACAAGATCGACAAGAGAGCCGTGGTGCGCGACGACAAGGTCGCAATCCGCGACATGATGAACCTCTCGCTATCGCTCGACCACCGCGTCGTCGACGGGTATGTGGGCGCCGTGTTCCTCGCGGATGTCATCAAGTACCTCGAGGACCCGAACCACTTCCTCCTCTGAGGTGGAGGGCGGCCAAGTGGAGTGTTTTGGGTCGCAGGTGGCTCGGCTTTTGGGAGGTGAGGAAATGGGGGACTACGACTGCATCGTGATCGGGGGCGGCCCCGGCGGATATGTGGCGGCAATTCGCCTCGCCCAACTCAAGAAGAAGGTGGTCGTCGTCGACCGCGACCGGCTCGGGGGCGTGTGCCTGAACTACGGCTGCATCCCCTCGAAGGCGCTCATCCACGCGGCGCACGTCTACGAGGCCGCGGGGCACAGCGAGGAGCTCGGCATCCGCGCGGGCGGCGTGACCCTCGATGTTGAGAAGCTGCAGGCGTGGAAGGGCACGGTCGTGTCGAAGCTCACCGGCGGCGTCGCCGCGCTTCTCAAGGGCAACGGCGCGGAGGCCCTCATTGGCGATGCCACGATCGTCTCGCCCACGCTCGTGAAGGTGAAGACCAAGGACGGCGAGAAGGACCTCACGACCCGCGCGGTCATCGTCGCCACCGGCGCGCGGGCGGTCGACCTACCCTTTGCGCGGTTTGACCGCGAGACGATCATCTCGTCCAAGGAAGCGCTTGAGCTCAAGGCGATCCCGAGGTCGATGGTCGTGATCGGCGGCGGCATTATCGGGCTGGAGATCGCATCGTTCCTTGCCAAGTTCGGCACAAAGATCACCGTCGTGGAGATGCTCGAGGAAGTGCTGCCGGGCGTCGATGTCGACTGCACGCGGGTCGTCAAGAAGAGCCTGCGCGCCCACGGGGTCGAGTTCTTCACGAAGGCGGCCGCCAAGAACGTGGAGAAGACGAAGGGCGGCGCGAAGGTGACGTTCACGACAGACGAGGGCGAAAGCAAGGTGGTTGAGGTCGAGAAGGTGCTCGTCTCCGTCGGCCTGCGCCCGAATGTGGAGAATTTCGGGCTCGAAAACTCGGGGGTAAAGCGCGCCGACAAGGGCGGGTGGATCCTCACGGATGACCGCCAGTCAACGAACGTAAAGGGGATCTTTGCGATCGGCGACTGCACGGGGCCGCCCTACCTTGCGCACCGCGCCTCGAAGCAGGGGATCGTCGCGGCCGAGGTCATCGCGGGGCTCCCGTCGGCGTCGGACTTCCGCGCGATGCCGGGCGCAATCTTCACGGACCCCGAGATCGCAACGGTGGGGCTAACCGAGGACCAGGCGAAGGCGCAGGGGATCGAGTATTTTGTCGGCAAGGTGCCTTTCGGCGCCGTGGGCAAGTCCATCGCGATGAACGCGCCCGATGGGTTCGTGAAGTTGCTCTTCGACAAAGCGACGAAGACGCTGGTGGGCGCCCACATCGTCGGCCTCGGCGCGTCCGAAATCATCTCGGAGCTCGCGCTTGCCCTCGAACTTGGCGCCACGGCTGAGGACATCGCGTTGACCGTGCACCCGCACCCAACAATGCCTGAGGGAATCATGGAAGCGGCCGAGGCGGCGCTCGGGCACTCCATCCACTTCATGGGAGCGAAGCGATAGGGGGCCGCTGATGGCCGAATGGGCGCTCCTTGACCTCGGGCGGGCGGAATACGCAAGCGTCCTCGACCTCCAGCACCGCCTTGTGCGAAAGCGCGTGGCTGGGGGCATCCCGGACACGCTCATCCTCGTCGAGCACCCCCACGTCATCACGCTCGGGCGGAGGGGCGAAGAGGCGAACATCATCGACCACAAGGATGTCCCCGTGCTGCGGGTCGAGCGCGGCGGCGATGTCACCTACCACGGGCCGGGCCAACTCGTGGGCTATCCGATCACTTCGCTCGCGTCGCGGGGCAACGACCTGCGCAAGTACGTGCGCTCGCTCGAAGAGGTGCTCCTTTCCACCTGCGAGCGCTACGGGATCTACGCCCGCCACGTCGATAAGAAGCCGGGCGTGTGGCTCACCGACAAATGGCGCCGCGAGCGCAAGATCGCCTCGATCGGGGTTGCGGTGTCGCACTGGGTGACTTACCATGGGTTCGCGCTCAATGTGAACACCGAACTCGCTTACTTCCAACTCATCAACCCGTGCGGGTATTCGTCCGACACGATGACCTCGATGGCGGAGCAGGTGGGCCAGCGCATCGTGTTCGATGAGGTCAAGGAAGCGCTGAAGGATTCCTTCTGCGAGCACCTAGGCGCAACGCTCGCGGCATCGAAGGCCGGAGAACTCGCAGACGGGTGGCCGGGCGGCAAGCCGGTCGCTTCCGTAGATGAGGCGCCGCCTGAGGGGCAGGCTCAGGCCGATGCCACGGCCGGTTAGGCGAGCCTGCCCCGAAAGAAAGTCTGAACGGCCACCAACAGTTCTATTACACCCGCGCAGGCGTGATTGTGCGGAGGCCGGTTGCGGGTGCGGCGGCTGTTCTGCCTGGCAGTAGCCGTTGTCGCGTTGGCGTCGGCGGTCCCTGCCGAAGCATGCCTGCCCGCCGCGGTGGTTTCGACCTCCACGAACCATGACGGCGCGACGATCTCGATCGTGACGGACGAGCAGTTCAAGACGAATCCGGCAGTCACTGGCGGGACGGGCTCGGCCGACGACCCCTACCGGATCGAGAACCGCGAGGTCGTGGTGAGCACCTTCTACGGAATCAAGATCGGCCCCACTACGGCGCACTTCCTCATCCGAAATGTGACGGTGCGTGACCTGCGGTCGCCGGCGGAGCGAAGCGGCCTATGCTGCTTCTCCGGGATCAGTATCGGGGGCGCACAGAACGGGCGGATCGAGGAGGTGCGCCTCGAGCGGATCCAGGTTGGGCTTGGGTTGTCTTCTGCGAAGAATGTCACGGTGCGCGGCGCTGTCATCGTGGATTCACCAAAGGGGATTGTGGTCACCGGAGGAACGAATGTCACCTTGTCGGGCAATTCCCTGGTGAATTCGAGTTTCGTGGTCTCCGTGTTCCCCCCCGAAAATGCGTCCGCCCTGCACATCGGCGAAGACAACACCGTGAATGGGCTGCCGATCATGTACCGCTCCGGGTGCGAGAACGGCGCGGAAGCGGACCGTGACTTCGGCGCCGTGTTCCTGTTCAACTGCCACGACTTTTCGATCCGCAACAGCCACCTTCCAGCGGGCGTTGGGGCCGTGGAAGTGCGCAACTCGCATGATATCCTATTCTCGGGTGTCCGCTCGCCTTCGTTCACGGCCCAACGCGTGGACGCGCTTAGCATCCTCGGCAGCGAAGCGCAATTCGTCACCCTCGACGACTTCACGAATGTCACGCTTGCGGATGGGCGGACGCCCGCGGGCAGTTTCACGCACGTCGTTGCCCGAAACGGCACGGGGTTCCTCGTCAACGGCAATGATCTGCGCGGCGACTCAATCCTCGCCGTTGGGGCGCCGGTGGAGCATTGGTGCTCGTGCCTCGGCCCCGCGCCTCCCACGGGGGTCACGAGGACGGTGATCACGAACAACACGTTGTCCGACGGCACGGATTCGGCGATCACGCTGTACGACGCGGCTTTCGCCATGGTCGAGGACAACCGGATCATCAACCACACCAACGGGATCGAGGCGCGCGACCAGCGGGGCCTCTCGATCCAGCGCAACCACATCGAGGGACCGGGGGTGGCCGGTGGCCGTGCAGTCCAAGCCACGGGCGAGGGCGTGGTGATCCGCGCGAATTCGATCTCCAATACCGAGACCGGGTTGGATATAGGGCCGGCTGTGGAGGCCTCGGGCAACCAGATCGCGGCCGAGGAGGCGGGGATGCGCCTGGACTATGGCGGCAGCCCCCTCTCGTGGGGCAACGAAATGTTCCACGGGGGCGTCGTGCCCGACCCCGACACCGGTGAGGCGTTTGCCCTCGGGCCCAACAATACGGTGAATGGGCTACCGATCGTGCTCCACAAGGATTGCGATGGGGTGCAGTATGACGGCGCCGTCCTGGGCCAGTTGTTTTTCGTGGACTGCGCGAACGTCACGATCGCCAATCTGTCGTTTGCAGACATATCGAACCCGATCACCCTGACGCGCGTAGGCGGGTTCGACATTGAGCACCTCGTCACCGACGGCGCGAAGACGCCCCTGTACCTCCGTGATTCCTGGGACGGGCGCGTTGCAAACTCGACCCTCAACTCCGATCGCGGGGTGCTGGCCTACGACGTGTTCAACGTCACCTTCGTGGGCAACCAAATGAACGGCAGCACCGGCGCGCTCACCATCCGCTGGTCGGGGGCCATCGACCTTTCAGACAACGACTTCACCGGGAGCCTGTACGGGGCCGTTTACCTTGAGCGCGCGTGGTCGGTTGCGATGCACCGGAACCACCTCGCGGCCGGAGGGCTGCAGCTTTGGGGCGACGAGGCCGCGCACTTTGCCTCGCACGAAATCGACGAGACGAACACGGTGATGGGAAGGCCGATTGTGTATGTCGCCAACCAGGCCGGGCCTCTCCTCGAGGGGCGTGAAATCGGGGAGCTTGTCGTTGCCAATTGCACGGGTGCGACGCTTCGCAATCTACGGCTGACCGGGGCCGAGCCGCCGCTGGTGTTGGCCTTCTCCTCGGATGTCCAGCTCGAGAATGTGACGGCTTTTGGCGAGTACGAGGCGCTGAACGCATTTGAAGTGGAGGGCATGGCCGTAGAACGCGGCAACTTCTCGGCGCTCGCAAACACCGACGCCTCCTACGGGGTCACTTTCAATGTGCAAGGGGGCGGCGACCTGTCGCTGTCCAATACCACGGTCGCGGGCGGCGATGCGTATGGCCTCTATGTGAGCGACGCCCAAAACGTCTCGATCCACCGCAGCGCGATCGACGGGGGTTATTTCGGTACCATGGTTTCTGGCATGCGGTCGTTGGTCGCGACCGACAGTTCCTTTGAGGGCATTTACGCGCTGTACACGAGCGCCGCAGAGGAGGTGAGCATCCGGAATTCGAGTTTCACGGGGGGGGCCGGCCTGGTGTTGGGGGGCACCGCGGAGATTCTCGTGGAGGGCAACCGTTTCGCGAATCTGTCGGTTGCAGGCATCACCGTTAGGGACAGCTCGAATGTTTCGATCCGGGCTAATATCATTGAGGGCGGCGGCGAGGGAATCGAGATTGGGTCAAGGACCATGAACGTGACCGTTTCCGAAAACACGATTTCGGGAAACCAAGTCGGGATCAACGTGGAAACCGCGCGGCCCGGCGCAACTCGGGGCGATGGCCCCGTGTGGATCGTGAACAACACGGTGGAGCGCAATGGGGTCGGCATCCGCGGGAACGCGTCGGTGCGGGTCACGGTCTACCACAACCGCTTCATCAACAACACGGTGCAGGCAAGCGTGACCCCGGGAGGCCTGTACGATGCAGGCTACCTGATCGGAGGCAACTACTGGTCCGACTACCAGGGAAAGGACGAGTGCACAGGCTACGCGCAGGACATCTGCACGGGCCCGGACCTCTATGGGGACACGCCTTACTGCCTGGGGGCGATGGGCGTTTCGGCCGAATCCGTTGACCATTACCCGCTGATGGGGCCCACGGCGCCTCCGGCGCGCAACCCGCCGCCGCCGCCCCCGCAGACGCTGGCCCCGGCACCGACGGGATTCTCGGTCACATGGCTGCTCGCGGTCATGGCGGTCGCCGCCGCGGGAGCGGCCGCGCTTGCGCTGATCCACCACAGGGGCAAGGCCCGCACGGACGCCGAGGCGGCCGAGGCCGAAATCTCCGCGCAGGCGGATGGGCCAAACCACTAGCCGGCGCGCAGTCGGCGATCCCTCACCAACAACGATATTACCGCGCCTCCCCCGTCGAATGGCGATGCGCCGCGCGGCCATAGCCAGGCGATTGGGTGCAGTCATCCTCGTCGCCATCGTGGTCGCCTCGGCGCTACCCGTGGGCCACATCGGGGGGGCGCCTTTGGCACTGCTCCCGCGGGGCCCCATCTACATTTCATGGCACGCGAACTTCACTGCTGAAAACGGGGTCACGGCCGGGCGGGGCACGGCTACGGACCCCTACATCATCGAAGGGTGGGAAATCGACGCGCATGGCACCTCGGGCGTCTACGTCGGGTCTTACGACTACGCCGGGGTGAGCGTCGTGGTGCGCGACCTGCTCATCCGGAACACGACCAGGCCGGCGCCTCCGGGCTCCTACAACCCCACGAACTGCTGCACCTACGGCATCGGAAAGCTCCCGAACAACGCGCTCGTGTCCAACGTGACGGTGCTGGACAGCTACGGGGGCGTCAACCTCGATGACAACTCCGGCACCACCATCGTCGATTCCACGTTCCGGAACATTTCGGGGTACTCGGTCTCCCTGCTGCGGGCCAAGAACGCGACGCTAAGCCGCAACACGCTGGATGCGCCGGTGGGGCCGACGGTTCTGTCGGCCAATGACCAATCCCGGTCAAGCACGATCCACGTCACGCCGGACAACACGGTCGGCGGCGCCCCCTACATGTTTATCGCCGGCGCCAACGGGACGCGGGTCGCCGACCAAGTCGTGGGGCAGCTCGACATCGTCGATTCCATCAACGTCACGATCTCGAACGTCTCCGGGGGGACCAGGCCCTTGTACGTCCGCGTCGATTCCTCTGAGCTCGTCACCGTCGAGAAAAGCAGCGTGTTTGCGCTGGGCTCCCGGCAGAGCGTCGGCGTCACGTTCACGGACAACGATGTGCTTGGCGCTAGCAGCCCGCTCAGCGTCTGGTCCGGGGAGAACATCACCATCGCCGGCAACCGCGTGTCCGGCGTGGCCAACGGCGTGCAGGTCAACGACGTGTCTGGCGGGACGATAGAGGGAAACCTCGTCGCCAATTGCACGGCCGCGGGGGTCTCCGTTACTTCCTCCCAGGAGATTGCCGTCCTCAACAACTCAGTTGACCTGTGCAATACCGGCGCGCGGTTGTACGGCTCGTACAACCTTACTTTCGCCGGCAACAGCCTCACCCACGGGGGGACGGGCCTGCAAGTCACCAATGCCTACAACGTGTCGTTGACAGGGAACAGGATCAGCGACAACAATGGGACCGGCATCCGGCTGGAAGAAGCGTACTTGGTCGATGTCAGCGACAACGACATCGCGAGGCACCCCGATGGCGGGATCAGCCTCGGCGGCGGACTGTTCAACCTCACGGTCGCCGGCAACCGGCTCACCGATGACGGCCTGGTCGTTGACTCCTGGTGGCCGGGGATGACGGACTACATGGTGATCGGCGACGACAACCTCGTGAACGGGGCGCCACTGCGGTTCTATCACGACTGTGCAGGGGAGAGGCTTGACGGGCAGGCGACCGGGCAGCTGATTGTGTTCAACTGCACGGGGTTCGTTGCCTCGAACTTGTCGATCGCGGGGCCCGAGCAGCCGGTGACCTTTGCGTTTGTCGCCGACTCCGCCCTCGAGGGCAGCACGGTGGTGGGCGGCTCGCGCGCCATCTATGGCTACGCGGCCCAGGGGTTGCGCCTGGAGGGGAATACCGTGCGCGACGGTGACCAGTGCCTCTACCTGGAGGGGGTGGAGGGCCTGCAGCTGCTTTCGAACCGCGTAGCGCACTGCGGATGGGGGGTGATGATGGCGAGCGTGGATGGCGGGCGCGTCGCATTGAACGTGATCGACAGTGATTCGTCCGTAGGTCTCTACGTGGACGGGTCGTCGCACTTGACCTTTTTCGGGAATCATCTGCCCGCTACCGGGCTGCTGCTCGGCGCGGGAGCCATCGATACGCTCGCCACGCATGAGATTGATGAATCGAACCTGGCGGCGGGCCAGCCGATCCGGTACTTCAAGAACTGCACGGGGAGCTCGCTCTCGGCCGCGGGGGCCGGCCAGGTGATCATTGCCAATTGCACGGGTTCGTCACTGCGCGACCTCTCGCTGGCGCCCGGCGGCGCAGGGATTTCCGCTTACAGGGTTCGCGACTTCACCTTCGAGCGGTTGAATGTCAGCGGCACAAACGGGACGGGCCTTTCGGTCTGGGGCTCCAGCAACGTGACGATAAGGGACGTGGAAGCATCGGCGCTCAATGCGCGGTGGCGGTACATGGGGTATGAGTACGACGTCGGCACGGGGGTCTATGTGGGGAAGTCCTCCGGGGTGGCGATTGAACGGTTGCGCGCCGCGAGGGATGCCACATGGGGGTTGTACATCGGCTTGAGCGACAATGTCACGGTCGCCAATTCGACGTTCGACGGGACCAACGGGTCGGCGCTTGCCATCTCGAGTTCTCCGGATTGCACCGTGGCCGGGAGCCGCTTTTCAGGGAACAAACTGGCGATTGCCGCCGCTGGGGACACCCCCGGCCTGAACCTGGCGCAAAACGTTTTCGAGGGGAATCCGCAGGCGATTTCACTCCGGGACCTCGACCGCCCGGTGGTCGCCTACAACGACTTCAACGGCTCCACCGACTTCGCGATTTTCCTCGACCGCGGCAAATCGCCGTACATCCGCGGCAATGCGATCCGCGACAGCGGCGAGGCGCTGAACCTCAGCCGCGTGGAGGGCGGGCGCGTGGAGGAGAACAACCTCACGCACAACGCGGTGGGCGCCACGCTCCAATACAGCCGGAACATCATCGTGCTGCGGAACTTCTTCATCGGAAACACCGTGCAAGCCTATGACAACACGGCGGTCAACTTCTGGAACGGGACGGCCGACGAGGGAGGCAACTATTGGAGCGACTACGCGGGGCACGACCACTGCTCCGGGCCCGGCCAGGACCAGTGCACGGCCGGCGACGGGTTCGGCGACACGCCGCGGCAGGTGCTCGTGGGGCCCGGGGGCTTTTCGGTCCCGTTCCCGCCGTACAATGCCCCGCCGCCCGGCCTGCGCAACGGCACCGACCGTTTCCCGCTGATGGAACCTGTGCTCCCGCTCCCTTCCCAGCCGCCGTGCGCCGACAGCCAGGGGCGGCAGCCCGCGCCAGCGGGCCCCAACGAAGTGGTGCGCGCCGTGCTCATCGCGCTGTTCGCGCTGGTGGCAATCTCCGCCGCGTGGGTGTCGCTTGCGCGCGTGCGCCCGCGCGCCCCGCCCCCGGAGAAACCGGGCGGCCCCGGCCCCTAAACGAACCGCTCGCGCGCGGCGAGCGCCATGCGCTCGCTGAGTTCGGCGGGCGTCATGATGAATTCCGTCTGGACGAGTTCGAACGCCTTCTGGTGGACTTCGCGCAGCGCGCGCTCATCGAGGGTTTGGAGGTTCGCCTTGGGCGCTACATCGCCCTGCAGCCCCGACCGCGTGAGGAAGATCGTGGTGTCCCGGTCGGCGAAATAGGCGAACTCCGACCCTCCGAGGAGCTGGCCCGCCCCGCGCCGCGCGAGGTCGCGCAGGAAGTACGATGCGGTGTTGGGCGTCACTTCCGCGAAATCTTGCGAGAGGCGCGCCTCAAGGAACCGGGCGAATTGCTCGGGGCTGAACTTGGCCTTGTCGACGGCCGCAAGCCGCGGGAAGTCCTTCTCGACGGTGGCGAGGGATACGCCCTTCTTCTCGGCGTATTCGGAGGTGAGTTTGCGAAGCGCCCCGGTGATCCCGCCGGCTTTGACCTTGGCGGCGTTTTGAAGCAGCCCTTGGAAGAGTTTCACGCCGCGGTGGCCGCCGATCCGGGGTCGCTCAGAGGCGGGGAAGGACGCGTGTTGGAAGTAGCGCAGCGTGTGGGCGCGAAGCGCCGGGGCGTTCGTCAATTTGCCGACCGCGGCCGCGAACCGGTTCGGGAACGTCGGGTCCTGGCCCCAGTGGCCGTCGACGAAGCTGTTGAGGGTGGTCGTGTGGTCGAAGGGCGCGTTGGTCTTGGCTTCGGCCCAGGCTTGCGCGAGTTCAAGGATGGTGGCGGAAAGCTTCGCGTCGGGGGCGTACTTGGTGGGCTCGGGCGGGCCCGTTGCATTGACGGGGTGGCCAAAAAGGGGCGAAAAGTCGGTACCGCCCTGCTCGAGCGTGAGGTGGAGGAAGGCGGCCGTGGCGCGCGGCTCGGAGAGCACGGGTTCGGCAAAGCGGCCGTAGATGCGGCCCGTGCCGTACTTGGCTTCCACCCCTTGGAAGGCCTTCTGGATGGTGCCAACGCGAAGGGCCATGGAAACCTTTGAGAAGAGCGGGGCCGCCCGACTTAACGGTTGCGGCCTTGCCGGGGCCAACCGCGCGGGGAGGCGTCAGTACGCCTCGGTGCGAAGGAGGGTGTCCACGCCCGTGGTCTTCACGAAAGTCCGCGCCACGTCCTTGGGGATCGTGCGCTTGCCCGTGCCGCGCTCGATGGCTTCTTTCGCGATCGGCTTGGCCGCGGCCGGGAGGTTGTCGGTGAACACCTCGCCAACGCCGGGGACCTCCAGGACGACCTGGCGCATCTGTCCTTCGATGCGCGTGGCGGCGTGGAGGCGCTCGATGAGGATGCACGGGACCTCCTGTTCGAGGCGCGTGTAGGCCACCGCGCGGTGGTGACCGTCGAGAAGCAGGGAGAGCCGACCGCTGTGGTAGAGCGCGATCCCCACGGGCTTGCGGCCGGAGGCGATGCCCTCTTCGTACTTCGCGACGAGGTTTTCGCTCGTCTTGCTGTCGGAGTACGTGGGGAAGAGGAACAGGCCGTCGCGCGGGTCGCTGCCGTTTGAAAGGGCGGGGGGGCGGCAGTTTTTCCCGAACGCTTCCCAGAAGAGGAACTCGTCGCCGACGGTGGGCCAATGCTGAGCAAGGGAGACCGTGTAGAACCCGCTGCTTAGCAGTTCGAGGACGGGCGCGATGATCGCAATCTCCTTCTCGCTGAGGACTTTCACATCGAGGAGCTGCCGCGAGATGGTGGGCTCGGGGGGGAAGATGGCGGAGCGGTCGTTGGGGCCCGTCGAGATGAGCGTGGGGATGGAGTCGGAGGTGGGCTGGACTTCGAGGCAGAACGGCTTCTCGCCGAACATGGTGAAGGTGCCCACGCAGGGGAGGTACGGGGGGGAGGCCGCGTCGGGGACTTCCTGGTGGACAAGCCCCTTGCCCCCGCGGACGCCGACGAGGTAGGGGGAGGCGTAGCCGGGTCGGTCAGGGAGCTTGCGCAGGATTTCGACGGGCAATTTGCACGCTCCGAGCCTTTGCGGGATGGCGGAGGGGGGTTTTTAATCGTGGTGACCCCGCGCGCGCGTTTGTTTTGACGAAAAGGGCGCGCAGGAAGGGGAGGCGGGGCGGTTTTTGCGGGGGGGGTGAAGGTGCCGCCAGGCCGCCCTAAATATGGCTAGTTCATCCCTCGAAGTGCAGTTTTCAAGGAACCCTTTAAGGCAGGGAAAACGAGGTCTTACGGTTAGGCGGGTCGGGGGGTTTCAGTTGGTCGCATCACGCAGTCCAATCACGCCCCCGGGGATCGAGGGGTGGATCGGCGGGAGGCCCGCCGCCGTGGAGACGATCCGCGCCCTTGTCAACCAGCCTGCGGGGAGCCGGGTCGTGGACCTGGAGCGGCGCACGGGCGACCCGAACCAGGTCGTCCGAACGCTGAACGAGCTGCAGCATGCGGGGCTCGTGCGGATCCACCTCGAGCGCGCATCGCACGAGCTTGTGGCGCGCGTGTCGGACAGGCGGCTCGAAGAATTGCGGACGCTGCTGCACAAGATCGGGAAGTGAGGCGGCGCGCCGTGCGTGGCCAGAGGGGAGTCCCTATTAGCCTGGCCGCCAACGGCGGGGCGTGGCCGAAGGCGCGCCACTCGATCGGTTCGCGACGGACGGCCGGGCGCTTCGCGGGGGCAAGTATGTCGCGGTGGACAGCGACCCGCCGGGCGCGGCCCTCACGTTGTCGCACCACTTCGGGGGGAACGCGACGCCCGCGCCCTTCCGCGACGACCTCGCGGCCGGGGCGGCCCTCAAGTGGGCGGCCTCCCCGGAGCGACGCGAGTGGCTCGCCGGGGCGGCCGTCGTGTACAACGACCACTTCGATGTCGACGGGTTCCTCGCGGCGTGGGTGGCGCTGAACCCGGACGAGGCGCTCGGCCTGCGGCGCGAGGTGCTCGCAGCGGCGGCGGCCGGCGACTTCGACGAGTGGACGGACGACCGGGCCGTGCAGTTCGCGATCCTCGGCGAATACCTTGAGGACCCCGCGTTCTCGGCGCTTGCCCGCGAAGCCGTCGGATCGCGCTTCGGCCGCGGGGGGGACGGGTTGTACGGGGCGGTGCTGCGCGAGCTGCCGGAACTGCTCCTGCACCCGGAGCGGATGGAGGGAATCTGGCGCAAGCCGTACGACGAGGTGGCCGGCCAGGTTGCGCTCCTCGAATCGGGCCGCGCGCGGGTGGAGGAGCGCAGCGCGCGCCACCTCAGCATGGTGGTTGCCCCGCGGCTCCTGCTCTCCCGAGCGGTGGTCGCGGCCACGAAGGGCGACCGGCTGCTCCAGGCAGCGGCGGTGGACGGGGGCTTCCTCTACCAATTCCGGTACCGCCCGCACCTTAGCTACCGGATCGTGTCGCGGCCTGTGAGCGCGGTACACGAGGTGGAGACCGTTGCGGCGGAGCTCAACGCGCGGTGGCCAACGCAGGGCGAGACGTGGAAGGCCCGCGGATGGTGGCAGCGCGAACTGCGCCTGCAAGCACCGCGCCGCGGGAGGGAGCGGATGGCCAAAACGGAGCCGGGCGCGGCGCTTGCCGTGTTCGAAGAGGCTTTTGCGGCGCTTGACGCGGCCGCGGTTGGCGACAAATAGGCCGCCCAGGCTAGCGGATCTCGACCTCGAATTTCTTCGTGTCGTCGAGGCCCTTGCCGATGTCTTCGAAGGGCGGCGGCCGGTTCTTCCGCCACCGCAGGAACAGGACCACCCCGACGGCGATGGGGATGGCGATGAGGATGGGGATGATCAGCGACATCCCGGTGGTCACCGACCCTTCGGAAGTGGAGGTCGTGCCGCCGACGGCCACGGAGGCACTCACCTTGCAAGAGCCGCCGCCAAGGTCGCTTGGCGCCGTGACGGTGACCTTGGAGCCCACGCTTGCCGAGAGGCCCCCGCAGGTCGAGGTCCACTTCACCGACGCGTTGTTCGGCACGACCCCGTGGGCGTCGGTGACGGTCGCCGTAAATTCCTGCGTTTGGCCGGCGCC
>JBGPJF010000046.1:0-18775 GCA_041485285.1 Thermoplasmata archaeon
AGGGCAAGAACGTCATCGCCGTGGGCGCCACGGGCGACAACAAGAACGTCTCGTGGAACCAGATCGCCGGGTTCTCCTCGCGCGGCACGGCCGACGACGGGCGAATCAAGCCCGACCTCGTGACGCCCGGCGTCGACGTCATGAGCGCCTACTGCCCCACCTGCAGCATGGGGGTGAGCCACGCGGTCGGCACCAGCTACGGCGAGCAGTCCGGCACCTCGATGTCTTGCCCAGGCGCGGCCGGCGCTGCGGCCGTGGCCTACCAATTTTACAAGGACCGCGAAGGGCACGCGCCGCCCGCGGACATGATGAAGGCCATCCTCCTCAACGGCGTTGACGAGATGGACGCGTACACGGTGCTTGGCCCCGAGCAGGGCTTCGGCCGCCTCAACCTATCGACCTCGCTCCTAACGCTGCCGAACCGCCAGCAGATATGGAAGGAGCGCCCGACCTCGCTTTCCACCGGCGACGAAGTCGTGTACACCTACCCGATTGCGGACTCCGTCCAACCCTTCGTCGTGACGATGGCCTGGCTAGACGAGCCCGGCGACACGGGCGCCTCGACGGAGCTTGTCAACGACCTCAACCTCTGGGTGGTCGGCCCCAATGGCGAGATCTACCGCGGAAACTCGATGGACGCCGACGGCAACTCGCTGACCAACGGCGTTGCCGACTCGAAGAACACGGTCGAGAAGGTCAAGGTCACGACGCCGACGCGCGGCTACTACGAGGTGCACGTCAAGGGGGCCAACATCCCCTCGGGCCCCCAGGACTTCTCGCTCGCCATCCGCGGCAACCTCGCGACGGACTGGTTCGACCTCGTGATGGACCATGTCGGGACCAACGCGAGCCTCCCGATCGAGGGCGACGGCGTCACGTTCAACGCGACCGTGTGGAACCGCGGCACGCAGTGGGTCAACAGCTCCTCGGTGACGCTCGAAGCGGTCACGCCTGGCGGCCTCTCCCCGGTGACGACCGTTTTCATCGCGAGCCTTGCGCCCAACCAGAAGTACACGATAACCACGAACTGGACGACGGTGCGGGGGCTCATCAAGTTCGTCGCGCGGGCCACCCCACCGGCCGGGCCCACCGAGTTTTCGACGGCCAATAACCAGGCCAACGTCTCCTTCTTCGTCCGCGGGTACGGCTACGGGGTGCAGACCGACACGCTTGCACTCTATGACGTCAATCCCGGCGCGACGCTGAGCCTCACGTTCAACGTGACCCAAACAGGCAACGTCGTGGACAACATCACGGCGTTCGTCAGCTCCGACAACTTAGGGATGGCGGCGTTCCTGGATTACGTCCGCGTCACCGTGCTGCCAGGCCAGTCGAAGCAGTTCCACCTCACGGTGGTCGTGCCCGCCTCGGCAAAGGCCGGCGACCATGTGGCGCTCACGCTCACGACGCGGTCGCTTGGAGACGCGCGCCTGTCGACGACCTTCACCACGATCGTGCGGGTGAACCAGATCTACGGGTTCAACTTCGCGATGGCGCCCGATGCCGTCGCGCTGGCTCCCACGCAAGGCGCAGCTTCCACCGTCACGCTCGAGAACAAGGGCAACGGGGTGGACCGCGTGACCCTGGCATCGATCGGCGTCCCCGGGGGCTGGGAATTCACCTTCGACGCGGACTTCGTCACGCTGAACGACAACGAATCCACCACCGTGGGCGTGCGTGTGAGGGCGCCCGGCCATGTCGACGCGGGTTCGAAGTTCGTCGTCGGCGTGAAGGCAGCGTCCAACGGCGCGCCTTCGCAGTCGCTGAACTTCAGCATGAGCGTCATCCAGGTGTATGGGTGGACGGCGGGGGCCACCGGTCCGCAAAGCGCGGTCGACGCGGGCTCCACGGTGGAGATCCCAATCGGCGCGCAGAACCTCGGCAACGGAATCGACGAGATCAACGTCACCCTGACCACCCCGCCCGGCTGGCAGGCCGCGCTCACCCGCACGCGCCTGGTCATGCTCCCGTACGGCAACCTCAGTTCGGTCGCCACGGTCCGCGTCGACCGGTGGGCGCTTGCCGGCAGCTACACGCTGCAGTTCAAGTACGGCGGCGCGCGCAACTTTACGCGGCAGTTCATCTCGATCGACGTCGGCCAGAGCTGGGAGCTCAATGTCGAGGGCCCCGGTTACACGCTCCAGATGGGCCAGGGCGAAGTCAACACCTTCGAGGTGACCGTGACCAACCTGGGCAACGGCCCCGCGCAGGTCACCCCGCATGTGCTGGCGCCCGCGGGCGTGACGATCATCGCCGTGGTGCCGTCGGCGATCCTGCAGCGCAATGAGACGGCCAAGTTCACCTTCCAGGTCATCGTCGCGCGCGACGCCGAGGCGAAGCTGCACAGCTTCACGGTGGACGTCCGCACCGGGCCTGACGAGTCGATCTCGGTGCCGCTTGGCTTGTACCTCAACATCCACGAGCTGGTCGAGCCGCCGCCGGTCACGGCGGTCAACCCCGCCGGAGACCAGGGGCTGTTGAACGGCCTGCTCGGGGTCATCGTGGTGGTCGCTGCGGCGTTGCCCATCGGCTTGCTGTACCTGAGGCGCCAGGCGTCCAAGAGGCAGCCGGCTCCGCAGGTGATCGTGCAGACCCAGGAGGACGCCAACAGCGGCGAGTACGACCCCACGCGGGGCTACGACGCCGATGCACCGGCCGCGACTTCAGGCACCGTCCAGGACGGCTCCCGGAGGGCGCCGCGCGCGCCGATGGGGACCTCGGCCATGAGCATCGTCGGCGTGTGCAAGAACTGCGGAGGCGGCGTGATGGACCTCGGCACCGGCATGGGCCGGTGCGTGTCGTGCGGCGTCGAGCAGATCCTGCGCCCGGGCAAGCGGTAGCCGGCGGCCCGCGAAGGCGCGCGGCTCCCGTTCACGCCTTGTTCAGGATGGAGATGACCTCGGCGACTTTGAGGGCCACGCTATCGGGCACGCCGAGCGCTTTCTGGGCCTTGTGCAGGTACGCAAGCTCGTGCTCGCCCACCTCGTCGTCGGCCATCACGAGGTCGACGCACTGCGCGTAGGCGGTATCGCGCAGGTCGGGGGGAACGCGCGGGGCCGCCTCGGCGAGCATCGCTTCGAGGCCGACCTCCTTGTGGAGCGCTCGGACGCGGCCGAGGATGATGCGCACCTGCCCTTCGTGGAGGCCGTGGAACATCGAGGTCTTGAAGAGCGCGCCGGTGAGCGAGAGGGCTTCGGTCTGGGTGACGACGCCGTCGGCGGCCACCGCTCCGTAGAGCACGGCGGCGAACGCCTCACTTGCGGTGAGGGGGTGGTGCTCGCTTTTCACGTGCGTCGTCAAGCAGAGCCTCCGAGGCGGCCGCGGGCGCAGCCAAGCGGCAATCGGTTGCGTTCATACTTGAGGCTTTTTGCCGGGTAAGCCGGGGGGCTTGCACGTTTGGAAAACGCGAGCTAGTCGCCGACCGCGCGTGTGCGAAGGACGAGGGCCGGCACAACGGCGACGACCACAAGGAGCGCGGTCGCCACAAGGAAGAGGGCAAGTTCGCCGCCCGACGCATTTTCGATGGGAGACATCCCGCCCTGGGGGAGCATGAAGCCCACGATGCGAAGCGCCGCTGCCACCCCGCCGCCTACCGCCGCAAGGCCGGGCGAAACGCGCATCGCGCCCAAGAAGAGGACAGCGACGAGGAGTGCAAACGCAAGCAGCGCGACGCCGATGGCGGCCGGGCTTTCGGCCGGCTGCGCCACGAATCCGGGCACGCTTGCAAGGGCAAGCACCGCGACAAGCGCGAGCGCGGCGGCCTTGGCCCACACGGCCACGCCGTACACTTTCACCATCTGCGCCCCGACCCACCCGGGGTCGTCAAGCGTGGGCGCCACGCGCGCAAAGTCGCCGCCTGCGGCCCTCACCTGCGCTTCGATCCCCGAGGTGATCTCCTTCACGACGGACTCGCGCGTCTTGCCGTCGAGAAGGCGCATCGCGCCCCGCAGGCGCCGCGCGTACGCCTCGACGGACTCGACCCCGCGGGCGCCTTGCGGCGGAAGGCCCCCCGTCACGGCGGCCCCCCTTTCCCCTGGGCTTGGGCTCCTGGTTTGAGCTTCAGCACGCCTTCGAGGCCCGCGACCATCGAGGTCCACTGCCCACGCGCGTCGTCGAGCGAGCGCACGCCGACCTGCGTGATCGAGTAATACTTGCGCGGCGACCCGCCCCCATCCTGGATGACCCACTCCGACACGAGGAGCCCCTGCTTCTCCATGCGGTGGAGCGCCGGGTAGAGCGTGCCTTCCTTCAGGTCGAGGTACCCCCCCGTTCGGCCCTTCAGCTCTTCAATGAGTTCGAACCCGTAGCGGCGCCCCTCGGAAAGGAGCGCGAGGATGCCAAGCTGCACCGTCCCCTTCTTGAGTTCGGTCGTCCACGGCTTCTCGCCCATCGGTGCGCCACCGATCCTCAGCGGCCGACTTAAACGCGAGCGTGCAAGGCGGCGGGGACGCCCTCGACGGGCGTGGGCTCAGGCCCCGCGCTCCTCAGGGACCCCGAACCGTGCGACGTCGGCGGCAACGGCCCCGGCCCCAGCCTCGTTGTCCGAGGTGAACGTCATGATGACGTCTTCGGGGTGTAGGATGCGCCGCGCCATTTCGGTGAGCCGGTAGTAGACCCACTTGCGGTTTCCCTCGATGCGCACGACCAGCTGGGCGGCCTCGAGCCTCGACAGCTCCTTGAACGCGGTGCTCTTCGACAGCGCGAGGCGTTCGGCGACCTCGGTGCCGGTCATGTTGTGCTCTTCGAGCGCTTTGAGGACGCGGATGCGCTCGGGGGAGGCAAGGGCCGCGAAGATGCGGGGTGTGAGCACCACGCGCTTCCACACGGTCACCTCAGCCACCCCCTTCGCGCGGCGGCGACCCCGGTGGCGGAAGTTGGTAGCGGGACTTGAGCGCCTGAAGGCGGCGGGCTTCGTCGGCCGCCTGCGCTTTGGACGACCCGGAGGTCGCGCGCACGACGAGCACGAGCACGCCGGCCATTGCGCCGATGACGACGACCGCTTCGCCAAGGAGGATGAGCGCCGGGAGCACGGAGGGCAAGAGCGAGCTGCCCTCGACTTCGACCGACTGCGCCTCAAGCTCGGGGTCGTGGTAGATGCGCGACCCTGGCGGGTAGATGAAGCCGGCCGAAAGGACGAAGCCGGCGAACGCGCGCTGGTCGACGATCCCTGCAAACCGCGCGCCGCCAAGGATCTGGAATTGGACACGCTCTTGCACGGGCTCGGGGGAGGTGGGCTCGGGCCAAACCGACGCGGTGGGCACCCACCCGACGGACCCGGCACTTCCAAGCCCGTCGCGCAGGCCCACGGCCGTCGCCGGCCGGACCTCGCCCATCGGCCGGTCGGGGGAGACGGTGGTGCTGTTGTGCTCGTTGGTGACGTTGGCTTCCGGGGCGCGCTCGCCGTTCAGCGCGGTGTCCGTGAGCCATGGCGCAAGCTGGCGGTTCACACCGGTCGCGTAGATGATCGTGGCGTGGAGCAAGAGCTTCGACTGGACGTCGAGCCGCGGCGGCGCGAAGTCCCACCCGACAATGTCGTGGTCGACCTTGAAGGTCGCGCGCGTCGAGTTGTAGGTCTTGACGGTGGTGCCCGAGGGGGTTAGCGAATCGAGTCGCCGTTCGCCGCCCTGGCGGTCGACGGTCGCTTCGAAGTGCGGAATGGTGGCGCCGCGCACCGTTTCGCGCGTGATCGCCACGTGGATCGTGAATTCGACCTTGTTCAGCCGGTCATCGCCGACGCCGATGCCGTCGAAGGCCTTGCGGTAGTGGATCCCCTCGAGGGTGAGCACCATCGTGACGTTCACCTGGTCGTCGGACACGGCGGCAAGCGAAAACCCGGTCTGGTTCCAGTCGCCGGCAAGGGCTGCACCCTTGACCATGAACTCGGACCCGTTGAAGTCGAAGGGGTCGCGCGTTGCGAGGTTCGGCCGGTAGTTGAACAGGCCGTCGGCGTTCTGGTCGCGGAACTCGAAAATGGCGTCGAGGCGCTCGGCCACGAGCGTGAAGTAGGGCAGCGTGACGTCCTTGGCGACGATGCGGTTGGTGTCGGCGTCGCGCACGGTGGCGGTGCCAAGCGTGCGCACGACGACCGAGAAGAGCGTGACGGCCGAGAGCGGGTGGTCGGCCGAGCCGTAGAGGACGCCGAAAGTCTGCTTGCCGACGGTGATGGCCGTGTAGTCGCCGCCGTCGAGCGCGTCCTTCGTGCCGTTCTCGACCTTGATGAGGTCGATGAGCGGCCTTTGCGTGCTGTCGACGGCCGCCGCTGCGGGCAGCCCCGAAACGAGGCTGCCCGCGATCAGCAGCCCGGCCAGAAGGCCGGTAAGCCCCGCCCGTCGCCGGGCGTTGGTGTAGGTTCCCATCGTTGTTCCTCCTTTGATTGGGGTGGCTTTGAAGACTCCCTTCAGAGGAGCCGGTCGCCCTCCGTGTGGGTGGCTGCAGCCGCGTCGACCCGGCCGTCCTCGTTCAGGTCGGCAAGGGCGCCGAAGGCGCGCTCGCCGTGAACGAAGTCCGCGCCCGGCCGCCCGTCGAAGCTCACGAGCACGCGCTCGACCCGGCCCTCGCGGGCAAAGTCGATGACGCCGTCGCTGTCGCGGTCGACTTCGACCGCGCGCTCATAGACCGCCCGGGCGCCGCCCGCGCGGTCCTCGCTGCCGTGCCGCCCGCAGAGGCTCACCGACTCGCGAAGGCGCAGCTCCGGCCGGCCGTCGCTGTTGCGGTCAACCGTGAGGCGGTGGGTCGCGTTCACGCAGGCCACATCGAAGCGGCCGTCAAAGTTTACGTCGGCCTTCCAAGCCTCGAAGGAGACGCCCTCGGCGATCTCCTTGTTGCCGTCTTCGTTGCGGTCTACCCAGTAGCCGCGCTCGCCGGAGACCTCCGCGTAGTCGGCCATGCCGTCGCCGTTGCGGTCCTTGATGACCCCGGTGAGGTCGAAGGAGGCCGCGGCGTTTGCCGTGCCGTTCGAGTTGGGGTCGAAGGTGACGCTCGCCGCGTGGCGCCATGCCAGCGTGTCGAGCTTGCCGTCGCCGTCGGAGTCCGTAGCGCGCGCGCCCTTGAACTCGGTGCTCGTAAGCTCGGCGATGCCGTCACCATTCTTGTCGACGGATCCATCGACCCGCAGTTCGCGGGAGGCGCCGTCGAGGCGGCCGTTCGAGTCTTCGTCCACCGCGCGGGCGCTGTACGCTGCCTCGCGGACGGCGTTCATCGTGCCGTCCTGGTCGGGGTCAGCGGTGCCGGCCACGGCGATGTGCACCTCGACAAGCTCGGGGTGCGTGTCGTCGTTGCTGTCCACGCGCGTCCAGTTTGCGGTCGTGGAGCGCCAAGCGTCGGCGACACCGTCGAAGTCCATGTCCGCGGTCTCGCGGCACACGACTTCGAGGTACGAAAACTCGGCGTTCCCGTCGTGGTTGGCGTCGGTGCGCTCGCGCGCGGTGACGTTGCACGCGCGCGTGTAGTCGGGGTGGCCGTCGCCATTGCGGTCTTTGTGCACTCCCTCGAGGCCACCGAGCTCTGCAGAGAGGGCGCGGTCGCCGTCAAGGGAGGGGGCTGCATCGGCGCTGCCAAAGGGCATCAGCGCGGAGGTGCCCAAAAGCAGGGCGACCGCCGCAAGGGTGCCGAAGGCAACGCGCTCACGTGTTTGTCGCATTGTTAGTCCTCCCGGCCCACGGCGGCAGCGACGGAACGGGTTTCGAGGAGCGTGCGCGCGAAGAGCGCGAGTTTGTAGTCGGCGATCAGCCGCGCAACAAAGTCGCTCCGCACAAGCCCGCTTCCCGTTTCCATTCGTCCAGCCTCCGTGAGGGTTCAGCAGAATTTCAAGGCTATGCACCTTTCAACACTGCTTACATAGCAACACTATGCTTGTCTTGTATATAAGTCACGTCCGACCATACTCAAATCGTGAATTCACTGCCTGGCTCTGGCCCGTTCTTTCCCCTCTTTATATGCACACGGCCTTCCAAGGCGCATGAACACGGTGTCCCTCGAAGTGGGGTGGCACCGGGTGCTTTGGGCCGTTCAACCGGCCCAAAGCAGGACCGTCCTGTTCGGGGAAATCCCCCTCGAAGGCCCCCTCAAGGGGGCCATGCAGAAGGCCGCCAACGAAGCCCGGCTCGCGCTTGCAGCCGAGGACTTGCAGGCGGGCCTCGAGGTCGTGGTGGCCTTCGACGGGTCGCTGCTGTGGCCCGTCCTCCACGAGGGTGCGCGCGAAGTGATGCTCGCCGTTTCGCCGCTTGCGGAGGGGGCCGAGGACGCCTATGACAAGGAGACGTCCGGGCGCCTCGTGACGAGCATGATGGAATCGAGCCGCGTCGCGCGGTTGGCCGCGGGCACCGATTGGAAGGCGCGGGTCAAGCCGGTCGCGGAGGCGGCCGCACTTCTGAAGCCGCGGGCGCTCGCGGTAGCGCTTCGCGCCGCGCGGGAGCGGCCAAGCGAAGAGCGGGCGGCGGAGCGCGCGCTGCGCGACCTCCTGCCCGGCCTGCCGGTCTTGCTCTCGTCGGACATTGCGCCGCTCTGGGGGTGGGCCGACCACCCGGTCGAAAAGACGCTCGTGTCGGCCGGGCTGTTGCCCGTGGTCGCCGATGCCGCGATCGGAATCCGCGCAGGGCTGGCCGACGCTCACGTCCATGTGTGGTTTGCCTCCCTCGACGGCACGTTCGTGCCGATGAACCTCGCCGAGCGGCACCCGTATTCGGTGATGCGCGGGCTCCCGATCCTCTCGCTCACCGCGGCGCTCGCGTACGTCCGGCAGCTGACGGTGGAGGGCGCATTCGCGGCGGCCTCGCTCCATGAAACGTCATGCGCGGTCGCGCGCGTGGGCTCGCGCCCGCAGGGGCAGTCGTTTGAGTCGGTGCTGCTCGGCGCAAGGATCGAAAGCTTGGGAATTGGCGCAGAGAGCCGGCTGTTCATGGAGAAGGGCGTGCTCACGCTTGCCGATGACCGGGCGCCGGCGGGCGCGGTGCCGGTGCGGGCCGTGCTTGCGGCGGCGGGACTTGGCCCGGGCCCGGCAGGGGCCGGGGCGGTGCTCGGTCAATGGCTGAAGGTTGACGGGGAAGCGGCAGTGGGCGTGGCGCTCAAGGCGGTGGTGGACCGCCTCGGCACGCGGATGCGCGCGTCGTTTGCAGGCGCGCCCTCGGTGGTGTTCGCGGGACCGCTGGCGGGCGCGCTGGCCGGCACGCTCGCGCAGCGGGCAGGGGTGATGGACGCGTATGTGCCCCCCGCGTTTGCCGCGTGCGGCGCGGTCGCGGCGCGCCAAGCGCCGCGCGCGTCACGCGCGGCCGAGGTCCATGAGGCGCCCCAGGGCGGCTGGACGGCCGCGCATGCCGCACGGGCCATCGAGGAACTCATCGCGACCGCGGTCGCCGACCTCGAAGACGCGGGGCTGCGGCGCGACTCGCTGGCGGCGGTCGCGTGGGTCGGCGGGGTACGCGACGCCCACGGCGTCTACCCGGCCATGGACCGCGACGCGATCGCGCGGGCGGCCGAAGACCTGTACAAGCGCGTCCCCACCGAGGGGCGGTTCACGCTCGAAGTGGAAGCCTACCCGGCGACCGCCGACCGTTCCGTCAAGTTCCCCGAGATTACGGCGCCGGTCGCCGCGCAGGGAGAGCGCAGCGTGATCACCCCGGGCGCCAAACGCGCGGTCGCGCTGCGGATCGTGCCCTCGGGGGCGCTGTCGGCGGAGGCGCCGACCAAGGGGCCCGCACTGCTCGCGGATCCGACGGGGCTGATTCTCGTTCCTGAAGGCGTCAGCGCGAGGCCCGCTCCGCTTGGTGGGACTGCGCTTCGCATCGGTTAGCCGTCAAGGAAAACCCTTGAGAAAATGAACAGCCGGTCTCGTGATGCCCGGATCGCCATCAGCGGTACGTCCCGCCGGCGCACTTTGCGCGTCCGGTCGAAGACGCCGGAAAGAAGAGGGTCGGGGCTCGGCATCCATTCTCGCTCCATTAGCCCCGGGACAAGAGCCATCTCTTCCGCGGTTTCGACGATCACCACGCGTTCCATATCCCTCCAAGGCACCAGCCGTTCCTCTCGCTTCGGAAGGTCCCAGCTTCCAAACTTCGGAACGAGCGCCCCGTCGGGTCCGAGCTCCACTCGGCTCGCCTCTGGCTTCCGAATGGACGACACCACCCACAGCGTTGGGACGGCGATCATCAGGCAAAGGCCAAGTCCGATCACTCCCAACATCGCGCGCAACGAAAGCGGATCGGGCCAAACGGCCCAAAGCACCATGGGGATCGCGGCGAGGACGAGGCCGCCGACGGTGCCCATTAGGACGAGCAGCGGGAGCGTCTCTCGCCGCAGGCGATGGAGGCGCACTATCGTCGGAGGGGAGGTGACCGAAAACTCTCGCAACGGGCATCTGCTAGCGGTCGGACGGGAAATAATTGGCGGCCGTTCGGGCTAAGGCCCCTCTTTCAGCATGTGCCCCATCTGCTCTTTCTTGGTCGCGAGGTACCGCGCGTTCTCGGGGTTCGCCGGAATCTCAATGGGCACGCGCTCGGTGACCTTCACGCCGTGCTTGGAAAGCTCCTCGAGTTTCAGCGGGTTGTTCGTCATCAGGCGGACGCTCTTCACGCCGAGGAACGAGAGGATGCACCCCGCGCACTTGTACGTCCTCAGGTCGGCGGGAAATCCCAGGAGCGCGTTGGCCTCGATCGTATCGGCCCCCTGGTCCTGGAGCGTGTAGGCGCGGACCTTGTTCGCGATCCCGATCCCGCGGCCCTCCTGGCGCAGGTACAGCACGAGGCCCTCGCCCTCAGCGGCAATGGTCTCCATCGCGCGCTCGAGCTGCTCGCCACAGTCGCAGCGCTTCGACCCGAAGACGTCGCCGGTGAGGCACTCCGAGTGGATGCGCAGGAGCACGCCCTCGCGGCCGCGGACGTCCCCTTTCATGATTACAACGTGGTCGCCGCCGCGCGCGAGCTGGGGCTGGTTGCAGCCGAAGGCCATGATCTGAAAGTCGCCGAACTTCGTGGGGAGCTCCGCGAAGGTCGTGTGCGAGGCGAGGCGCTCGCAACCGCCCGTGCCCTGCGTGTTGACGATGTCCGCGACCACGCGCGCTTACCCGAACATTGGTATTTGATGATTCTGTGGTAACACCTTGTGTGGTTGGCGGCGGTCCCCAAACAGTCTCGCAGCCGTCTCATCGCAACGGACTATTCAACCCGATAGCAAGCATTCAAGAGAGCCCCGCGCCTTGCATCGTTCCCCATGGCGACTGGACCGGCGCATGTGAAAGTCCACCTGCCGCAGGTGCTGCGGCGGGACTTTTCCCTGCGGGGGCCTGTCGACGTAAAGGGCGACACGCTCGCCGAGGCGCTGGCGGACCTCAACCGCCGGCACCCAGGCTTGGGCGGGTCGGTCCTCGACGACCAAGGGAAAGTTCGGAGGAACGTGATCGTGTTCCTGAACCAAGAGGCCGTGACGCACCTTCCCCCCGAAGGCGTGCGGCTGAAGGGTGGGGACGCGGTGCATGTGCTCCCGCACGTGGCAGGTGGCTAACATGGCAGAAGCGAAAAAGGGCGACACCGTTGTGATGGCCGGAACGAAGAAAGGGCTTTTTGTCTTCCATTCGAAAGACCGGAAGAAGTGGAAGGCGCGCGGGCCGTTCCACGAAGGCTACCCGATCCAGCACGCGATGCTCGACACCACAGACGGCAAGACCATCTACGCCGGCATGACCTCGTTTCACTGGGGGGTGCGCGTGCTGCGCACCACGAACCTGGGCGCGCGATGGACGAAGGGAAAGGACTCGCCGCACTTCTCGAAGAAGTCGGGCCTCTCCGTCGACAAGATCTGGAACCTGCGCACCGATTCCGAAGGCACCCTCTATGCAGGCGTCGAACCTGCGGGGCTCTTCCGCTCGAAGAACAAGGGCGACTCGTGGGAGTCGGTCGATGGGATGAACGCCTGGGGCGGCAGGAAGGACTGGCAGCCGGGCAACGGCGGCCTGTGCATGCACACGGTGCTGCCGTACCCGGACAACCCCGAGAAGATGGTGATTGGAATCTCGTCGGTTGGAATCTTTGGCACCAAGGACTACGGGGAGACCTGGAAGGTCATGAACGGCGGCATCCACGGCGTGTTTGAGCCGGACCAGATCATGAAGGACGGCCAGATCGGCACCTGCCCCCACAAGATCGTACGTGACGGGGCGGACCCGCGCGTCCTCTACCAGCAAAACCACGCGGGGGTCTACCGCCGCACGGAGGGGGACGACAAGTGGGTGATCAGTGAAAGCGGGCTCCCGCGCACGAAAAAGGAGAAGGGCCGGCGCTGGTCGTTCGGCTTCCCGGTGATGTCGCACCCGACCCGCAAGGGGTGGGCGTACCTCGTGCCGATGGAGAGCGACTTCAACCGCGTCGGGATCGATGGGGGGCTCGCCGTGTGGCGCACCAAGGACGGCGGGCGCACCTGGCACAACGCGTCGAAGGGGTTGCCCACGAAGGGGACTTTCATGACGGTGCTGCGCGACGGCGCGCGCGCCGACACGCACGACAAGGCGGGGATCTACGTCGGGACGACCAACGGCCAGCTTTACTACAGCACGAATGACGGCGACAAGTGGTCGCTCATGGCCGACCACCTGCCGTCGGTGCTCTCGGTGGACGCGGGCGTTATCGGCGCGTGAGAGCGAGCGGGGGAAGGGCCCCCGAGGGGTCACGGCCCGCCCTGCTTCGGCTTGCGCGTCCACAGCGCAAGGCCGACCACGGCGACCGCCGCCAAGACGGCCACGAGCCCGAGCACCACGCCATTGTTGCTCGTGGGGGGCGCCGTCGAATTCGGGTGCGGGGGTGGGGCCTGGAATTCCGTGGTGGCGACAGGCGCGCCGCAGTAGGTGGCCGTGAGCTGCCTTGCCAGCGACCCGTTGTACTCGATGGGCACGGTGACCAAGCCGTGGTCGAGCGTCAGGACATAGATCGTGCCGTTCGGCAGTTTCACCATGTAGCCGTCGCCCGAGGCGGGCGAGCCGTCCGCGTGGGTGAAGTTGACGAGGAGCGAGGTCGTGTGGTTCCCCGCCGGAAGAATGTAGGACGCGCTCACATCGTCGTAGGAGCGCTCCGGCCGCGCGAGGAGGCGCGTCATCTCGCGCCAGTCGGTCTCATGGCCGCAGCCGGGCAGGCAGATGTTGGCAAGGTAGTAGGCAAACAGCCCGCCGTCGGCCGTAAAGAAACCGGGCAGGAGGTCGATGAACCCGTTGTCAAGGGGATCGGAGACGAGGAGGATGGGGGAGAAGTTGGCCCCGTCGAAGATCCCGTAGAAGATGTCGTTCTCCGAGCCGCTGCTCCCGACGCCCCGGGGCGAGGAGTTCGACGAGAACACCAGGTGGAGCTTCCCGTCGCCGCCCTCCGCCGTGGGCCACGTGTAAAGGGACGGGTCCTGTTCTTGGCCGGTGAAGTCGCTCCCCAGGGGGGTGCTCACGGCCGACATCGTCCCGAGGGCCGGGTCGAAGGAGCGCAGCGCGAGGTCGTACTCGCCGTTCACACTCACCTCGGGGTCATCGCTTGCCCACATGACAACCACGCCGCCGCCGTAGAAGGCCACGGCGGGGGTCTTGGCGGCCGACCGGTTTGCGCCGCTGAGGGTCACGGGCAACGACCAGCTGCCGACGCCGTCGCGCACCGAGAGCATCACGTCCCAGTTGCCCTCGCCGGCAAGGTCGGTGGTGTTCAGCGTCATCCAAGCGGCGGCGACCCGCGTGCCATCGCTTGCCAGGGTGACGACCTGGTCGGACCACCCGTCGTTGGGGCCGGAGATAGATTCCAGGGGCCCCAGCGTCGTCCCGTCCCACGTGCGGCCGGCGATCCGGTATTCGAGGGAATCGCGCTGCCCCTCGTTGGTCTGGAAGGCGATGAACGTCTTGTCGCTCATCGTTACAATCTTTGAGAGCTTGTTCGAGGCGTCGGTGAGGTTGTACGACACCTGCCGCGTTTCGGTAAATCCTGCCGGCGACTTTCCACGCAACATCACGTACGACCCGTTGGCGGGGTTGATGGGGTTGCCCGACACTTCCCACACGGCCCACATCGTGGCGCCAAAGGCGGTCGCATACGGCGCAACATTTCGCCCTTCGGGCCGCTCGTTGTGGACATCGGGGTCGGAGAGGTCGAGGATGGGGACGTCCCAGCCGGTGGCGTTGCTGTATTCTTTGTAATAGATCGCCTGCGTTTCGGCGGGCTCTCCATCGGGAAGTTCGTATTCGACCTCGTCGTCGTAGAGGAAGTGCAATTGGCCAGCGGCGTTGACAACCATCCCGAAGGACTTCTGGCCGTGGACGAGCGTTGCCTCAACGATCTCGGTCTCGAGGTTGGTGACGTTCCCGCTCCAGTTCCAGGTCTGGATGTGCCCCGCGGCGGCAAACGGGCCGAGGGGGTAGGGGCAGGCCGCGGAGACCAGGCCGCTCAGGAGCGCCACGGCGGCAAGGGCAGTTCCCACCGACACGTGGGTGGGGCGAGCGCGCATGCGGGCGAACCTCGGGACGAAGACCCTGGCCGACGCTATTTAGCCGTTTTTGTATGGGCTGCGGGATCGGCGACCGCGACGCTTCGCTGGCGGGCAATTTCGAAGAGGACGACGGCAGCGGCGGCGGAAGCGTTCAGCGACTCGACACGTCCTTGGAGGGGCACCTTGACGAGGAAATCGCAGCGCTCGCGGACGAGGCGGTGGAGCCCGCGGTGCTCGCCGCCGATGACGAGGGCAAGCGGTCCAGACAGGCTCGCCTTGTGGTAGGGCTTTTCGCCCTCGGGGTCGGCCCCCGCGATCCAAATGCCACGGGCTTTGAGGGCCTCGAGGGTACGCGCCGTGTTGGCAACGACCGCGACGGGGAGCATGAGGATGGCGCCCGCCGACGCCCGAAGGGACCCGGGAGAGATCTGGGCGGAGTGGCGCTCGGGCAGGATGAGGCCGCTTGCGCCCGCGGCCTCCGCGGAGCGGGCAATCGCGCCGAGGTTCTGCGGGTCTTCGACCCGGTCGAGGACGACGAAAAAGGGGTCGCCCCCTCGCTCCGCGACGAGTTTCAGCAATTCGTCGAGCGAAAGGGGCTCCGGGAGGACGACATCGGCGATCACGCCTTGGTGGCGGCCCGTTTCGGACTGGGCATCGAGGGAGGCAGGCGGCACTTTCTCGATGAGGATGCGCCGGGTCCGCGCCTCGTCGAAAACGGCTTCGAGGGTGGGGGAGGGCTCGGCCGCGTCGGACACGCGCAGGTGGAGGACTTGAATCCCGGACCGCAGGGCCTCGAGGACGGCGCGGCGCCCCTCGACCTGGGGTCGTCCGCCGGCCAACCCCTGGCCAGCCGCGGGTCGGTGCTCGCGCCGGAAGCGGTCGTCGGCGGGGCCGTCGCGCACGGGGCCCTCGCGGACCGCGGGCCGTTCGGGCGGTTCGCGCCAGACCTTGTTCTTGCGCGGCGGGCCGCGCCGTGGGGGGCCTCGGCGTTCCGGCCCTTCCGCTCCGTAGCGCCTTTGCGGTCGCATGGGCCCGGCCCAGCGCGACCTCCCCCATAAGCCCTCGCGTGCGGCGGGCGCGCGCGGGCGCGCGCCGGGCGCGGCGCAACCTATTTTTCCAAGTCGCTGGTTTGCGGCGCTTGGGGATGGGATGGGTAGCCCGAAGGCCGAGCGCAAGCCCGGGGCGGCGGTGCCGCGCTGGTTCTACGCGTTCATTCCGGTGAACATAGCAAACGGCGCCACCTCGCCGCTGATCCCGCTGTACATGATCATCGCGCTCCACGCCTCGGTGCTCGAAGTGGGGCTCGTGTTTTTCTTCACCTCGCTTGCCGCGGTGCCCGGCTCGGTGGTGTGGGGGAAGCTGTCGGACCGGCTGAAGAAGCGCAAGGTGTTCGTGCTCCTCGGCCTGGCGTCATTCGCCGTCACCCTCCCCCTGATGGCCTTCACCAACAGCCTGGCCGTCTACCTCGCTGCCAATGCGGCGCTGGGATTCCTCCAGGCCGCGGCGGCGGCGACCTCGTCGGTGCTCATCATGGAAAACTTCCCCGAAAAGGATTGGGCGCGCGAAATCGGCAAGTTCGCGCAGGTGTCGGGCGTGGCCTTCGTGGGCGGCCTGGTGGCCGGCGCGCTCTGGTTCGCGGCGTTCCCGGGCGTGGGGGGCGATCACTCGGCGCTCGTCCTGATGATGCTGATCGGCGCAGCGCTTTCCGCCGTTTCGGCGATCGTGGGGGCTTTCACGATCAAGGAGGGCCACAAGCACGTCGACCGGGCGCACGCGGCCGAAGTCATCGCGCACCTCGGCCACTCCATCCTCGAGCGGCGCCGCGGGCTGTTCGTCCGCGTCACGCACTTGCCGACCCTCTCGCTCTCGGGCTTCCGCGAGCACGCGAAGGGCCCGACGGTCGCGTACTGCGCGGGGATCTTCCTCCTGTTCACCGGGTTCCTCGTGTTCAACGCGCCGCTGCCGGTGTTCCTGCTTACCGAGGCGGGGCTGGCGCAGTCGACATTTTCTGGGTCTACGTTGCCAATTCGCTGATCGCGGCCTCGCTGTATGTGCCGGCGGGCAAGCGGTGCGAGTCCTCGTCTCCTCGGCGGCTGCTCGCCACCGCCGCGCTTGCGCGGACCGCGATCTATCCGGGCTGCGCGGTGGCGGTGCTCCTGTTCGGGGCGGGCTCGAGCGCCACGATCGTGCTGCTCCTTGCGCTCAACGCCGCGGCCGGCGCCACGTGGGCGTACATCAATGTGGGCGGGTCGTTGCTGGCCGCGAGGATTGCCCCTGCCCACGCGAAGGGCCAAGTGATGGGCGTCTACAACGCGGCGATCGGGGCCGGGGCCATCGCGGGGTCGCTCATCGGCGGGCTCCTGGCCCAACACATTTCGTTCCTCCTCGTGTTTGCCTCCGCGTCGGGCGTGATCCTCGCGGGCGTAGCGGTGATCGTGAAGGCCTCCGAGAAGGCGGCCGATGTGCCCAAGGGCGAACACGCGCGCGCGGGGCGCGCGACCTTTAAGGCGGCCGCGCACGGTCGGTAGCGCGTGCGGAAGGAACTGCTGGGGCCGCTGCCGCTGCTGCTCGGGGTCGCGATTGTCGCTGCGGCGCTGCTTGCGCCCGCGCGGGCGCCGCCCCCGCCGCCTTGCGTGTGTCCGGTCATGACCCCCGCGGAATTCCAAACGCTCGATGCGGGCGGCTATGCGGGGATCGCCTCCGGCGATACCCTGGTCGTCGACGGCCAAGTGACAAGCGTCTACCCATCGCCGCTGGTGAGCGCCCCTTTCCGGATCGTCCAACTCGAGGGATCCACGATCCGGTTCAACGTCACCGCTTACAACGCCGCGACCGGCCCCGTCGGCGAATGGGTCCGCATCAGCGCGACCCACGCGGGCGAAAACGAATCGCGCGGCCCCGATTTCGGGCACCGCTGGTCGTACGAGGGAAAGACCGCGCCAGCCGGCGGCTCCCCCGCGTCGCTTGCCGGGATTGCGCTCGGGCTTGCGGTTGCCGGGTGGGGAGTTGCCACCTGGAAGGAGTTCGCGCGCACGGCCGGGCGGGCGAAAGCGCTGAAGGCCCGCGTCGCCGCCGCGCAGTCGTCGCGCGCCGCCGACCCGGCTGCCTCGAAGGCCGCGGCGCTTGGAAAGGAGCTGAACGGCGCCGCCGCTTTGGTCCGCCGCGGGCAGTACGACAGCGCCGAAACGGCCCTGAAGGGCGTCGAAGCACAGCTCGATCGCTCGAAGAAACTCGACGAGGCTCTCGCCGCGGTGCGTGAGGAGGTCGCGCGCGAAACCAAGGCGGGGTTTGCCGCAGGCGCGGTCGACAAGCTGCTCGCCCAGGCGACGCAAGAGCGGGACCACGGCAGCGTCCCGGAGGCCGAGAAGCTCCTCGAGCGCGCGCTCAGGATGATGGCGAACCTTCGGCCGCTTCGTGAGCTCCTTGATGCGACTCAAGCGTCGCTGGCGTCAAGCGCTGCGCAGGGGATCGAGGACGTGGAGGCGCCCGCGCTCCTCGATCAGGCGCGCGAGCGGCTCGCCGCGGGCGAGGTCGACGAGGCGCTCCCGCTGGCTGAGCGCGCGTTCCACCGCGCGCGGGACGTGTCGCCGGCGGCCCAGACCGCCGCGCAGGAGATCAACCGGCTGAAAGATTTCCTCCAACTTCACCCGGAGCTCGACCGGACGCGCGAAGTGCGGGACCGGGTGCGCGATGCCGATGAGCAGTACCGCCTCGGGATGTTCGCACGAGCCCTTGCAGAGGCGCGCGTGGGGGTGTGGCTCGCTGACCCCCAAGCGCTTTCCGCCGGGGAGTTCGATGCAATCGTCCGCAGCCGGTACGAGAAGCTCGGGTACGACGTAGACCCGGCGGGCGCGCGGCCCCCGCCGCTCGGCTTTCTTGCATCGCGGCTCGCGGTGACGGCGGTCATCGTCACCTCGACGTGGCGCGACTTTCCAGGCGAGCGGATCATTTTCGCGCTGAAGGACTTCATCGGTGAGGGCGGTGCGGCGCGCGCCGTGGTCTACTCGTCGGCGTTCACCAACACGAGCACGGATCCCCGGATCGAGGTCGTCGACGCCAGCACGTTGGTTGACGTATTGAGGGAGGCCGCCCTTCAGGGGGCCGTCTCCGAAAAGCCCGGCGTTTAGCGGACGCCGCCTCGGCCGTAGGCGGGATGCCGAGGGGGAGATTTGGGCGCGGGTTTGCCGGTAAACCCCGTTGTCCGCGACGGCCTACGCGCCGAGAATCCAGTCGCACAGAAGCTGGGCGGCGACGCCGCGGACCACCGATTCACCGAAGCGGTAAGGCCAAGAACCGGAGCCGAGGTACCGATTTGTGAACGGTGCGAGGAAACCTTTGG
>JBGPJF010000047.1:0-18434 GCA_041485285.1 Thermoplasmata archaeon
GGCACGTTCTTTTGGAAGCCGCGGGCATCGGCCGCAGGGGGAAGGCGTGGTCGGCCGAAGACTCCCACTCCTCATCGCCGCCGTCGTGCTCGCCGCGATCGCCGCGCCGGCGAGCGCGGAGATTTCGGTTCAGTTCGGCGAGCCCGTCTCGATCGCGCTGGGAACGGACCCCGTTGATGTCATCGAAGGTGCGGGTATCGCAAACGGGCTCCACGTCATCGGCTACTCGACGAACGCCGCCTCGGGCGAGAGCGTATTCGGGGCCGTCGTCAACGAAGCCGGGGCCGTCATCGTCGGGCCCGTGTTGCTCGCGGGGAGCTTGGCATCGCAACCCACCCTCGACGTGGCCTCGGACGGCCTCTCGCGGGCCGCTATCGTATGGGTTGCGGCGGACACCGCGAACGTTGCAGTTTTCTCCAACGGCACGTTTTCGCCTGCTCACTTGCTATTCACCAAGGGCGAAACCGTCAACGGGTGCCAAGTAGCGGTCGGAGGAAAATCATGGGCCACAGTGTGCGACCTCTTCTCCCCCGGTTCTTCGAGTGCCTCCGGGCCCTGGATGTTCGACCTTGGGCCGGCCGGTGACGCCACCTCAGCCCCCGTCCACCTCGACGCCGGGACGCTCGCGCTGCCTGTTACGACCGCGGTGGCGGCCGCAGACGACGGGGGCCTTTGGGTCATGTGGCGCTCGTACGATGCGGTCCAGGAGGCGTTTGACCTGGCTCTTGCGCGGGTTTCAGGCACGGGCGTTCCACAATTCCCCACGCTCTTGGTGGGGCGCGTAGGCACCACCGTCGTCTGGGGTGCGCTGGACGTTATGCCCGCGCCCTCCGATGCCGTCGTTTTGGCCCTCGCCTACCCGGCGGCCGGCACCGGCAACATCGTCGTCCACATCGAAACGCGAAGCGCCTCCGCGAGCGGCCCTATCGGCCAAGCGAACCTGTCGAGCGTAAGGGCGCACCCGCTTGGCCTTGCACTCGACGAGCGGCTGCTCGGCGACGAGCCGCTCACCGTCGCCGCATGGTCAGAAGACCGAGCCACGCCTGCGGATCCGCCCGCGACGCAACGCATCGCAATCGTTGAAGCAACGCTCGACCGGAACATGTCGCTTTTGGCGCCGGTGAGCAATGCCGAAGCGTTGAGCGCAACGCCCGTGTCGATCGACGAACATGCGACTGCTGCGTTCTCCTTGGGCTCCCCTCCGGCGCTCCAGACCGTGTCCGTTTTGCAGGGCCTTGCCAGTGCGAGGCCCGCCACTCCAACCGTGACGCCATCTGGCGGGTCGGCCGACCCCGCCGTTATGCTGCTCCTCCTCGGGGCCACCGTCGTCGTATTCGCCGGCCTCGGCGACCGCCTCCAGTGGCTCCTCTACGCCCTCGGCGGGCCCCTTTACACGATGCTTCACCGCGAGAAGGTGATGATCGGCCACATGCGCCGCGGCGCCATCGTCCAGGTCATCGGGGACACGCCGGGCATCGGGATGCGAGAGCTGTCGCGGCGGACGGGGATTGCCCCGGGGGCACTCCAACACCACCTCGCCGTCCTGCAACGCTTCGGGTTCGTTGACGCAACCCGCGGCGGGCGCCACGTAAAATTCTTCGTCGCTGGCAAGAACCCCATCGCCGAAGATCCGTTCCGCGAAATCCGGCAGCGGATCGTCCGCGAGATTGCAAAGGCACCTGGAATCGGGCACTCGGACCTAGCGCGGCGGCTCGGCATCGGCTGGACGAACCTGGCGTACCACGTCGGCCTGTTGCAGGCAGACCGCCAGGTCAAGCTTAGGCGAATCCGAGGCCGCCGCCGGTATTGGGTAGGCCCCGGTCAATAGCCCCGGACGCCCGGCCAAACGCCCAAAACCGGCCTGATTCGACGCACACCGTGCACAGAGCCAGCATCGATTCTTTCTAGAAGTGAACCAGTCCTCTTTTAAAGGGCTTGCCGATTCATACTCACCCTGCCTAGGCAGAATCGGCGGGGTCGACATTTCGTACAAAACAATCGTATCGTTTAGCATGGCTTCGATGTTCGTCCTTTCAGCGCTCCTGCTCGCGTCGGTCTCGGCCTACGCGGACACGGCCGGGCGGCCCGACGACGGCACGCCCGATGAGGTGTACGAAAACATGGTGGGTCCCGCTTACAGCGACAAGGGCCCAGGCGGGGATGCGCCGATGGCCGCGGGCAGCGCCTCCTTCACGATAGGCGCCTCGACCGTCGAATGGCCCCTTCAGCTGTACAATTGGACCATCTACTCGTGGTACCCGACGAACGACGGGCTGCGCTTCTACGGAGTTTTTTACAAGAACGAACTCATCCTCTATGACTACCAAGTGCCGTGGGTCCGCATCAACAACAACCTGCGCGCGCTCACGATCCCCAACCTCGTGCAGGGCCCTGACATGTGGGTGTACTACAGCGGCTCCTTCCTCGTGCGAGCCCGCTACAACCTCGGCAACCCTAATGTCGATGTGACCGTCATCACCCGTTTCTACGGGAACGGGAACGTGGAGCCTTGGGTGCTCGTCGACACGCACAGTGTGCAGATGTCCGTGAAGGTTGGACAACGCTTCGACTTCGACCTCGGGGAGAGCGCGGACGACAACCAGCAGTACTACAACGGCTTCGCGTGGACCACGCCCGCCACAGAGGCCGCGGTGCTCGATTCAACCTACCAGTCGAACGCGTCCGGCTGGGAGTGGCGCGACTTCGACACCGACCAGTCCGGCAACGGGTACATCACCGACCAAAAAGTGGTCGTCAAACCCTACTCGTCGGACGATTCCAAGTGGTACATGCTGCGGTATGGAGCCGGCGAGGTGGCCAACGACCCCGGCGGATACGTGAGCGGGCAGACCATCAACCTCTACATCGCCAACCAAGCCGACCCATGGATCGGCTACGACGCCGTCAACTGGTACGTGTCCAACTACCCCGCCACGACGCTCGCGTACCCGGGCCCGTGGATGAAGGTCATGGTGTAACGCGGAGGCCCGCCATCCTTGTCACAGGACCGGCCCCCCGAGCCTGCGCCGGCCCCCCCGGACGACGATGATGTCTCCGTCGTCATCCGGCTCGAGCCCCACGGCCCCACGACGGCGATGTTCGTGCGCCGCGGGATGAAGCTCGGGGTGGTGCGGGAACTGGCAATGGGGCGGCTCGCGCCGCTCTTGCAGTCACCGGACATCGTAATCGCGCGCGGCGGGGCCTTTCTCGACGAGCAGCAGAGCGTCGGCGAGCTGCAGCTGCGGCCGCTTGAGTTCCTCTCGGTCGGGACCAAGGCCGACGTCGAGATGGCGGCAAAGACCGGGCAGGGGCGGGAATGAGCCGCGCGGTCGGTCTGGCTCTTCCATCCGCGCACCAGCGCGCGGCGCTAGTTCTCGATGTATAACTTTGATAGTTATCCTTATCTAACCGACGCCTCCTTCCTGCGCCGTGGCCGAAGCCATCGTGAAGGGCCGCCTGTTGCGTTGGGGAAACAGCCTCGGCGTCCGCATCTCCAAGCATGACGCTCGCCGACTTCGCCTCCAGGTCGGGGCCGAAATCACCGTGACAATATCCAGCGACCCCGGGAAGGTGGACCTGAGCGGGCTCCCCACCTTCCGCGGGGACGGCCGCGAAGCGCGCGAGCATGACCGGATCCTCGCGGAAGCGCGCACCAAGGAGCTTCGGCGATGACCTGGGTTGCCGACACCAGCTGGCTCTACGCCCTCTTCGACGAGGCCGATTATCACCACCGGACCGCGCGCTCCGAGGCGATGCTCGCGGAGCCCGTCGCCGTGCCCGAGGCCATCCTTGCCGAAACGCTCGACCTCATGCGGTACCGGCACGGCAAGCCGCTGGCCAAGAAGGCCCTCGAAGGGCTCGGGCGCTTGCCCCACTTCGCGATCGGCGAAGGCGTCCCGCACGCAGACAGCGCGGCCGAGTGGCGCTGTCATGCGGGCTTAAGCTACGCCGACGCCACGGCCGTCGCGCTGGCGCGTCGAAAGGGTCTGAAGCTGCGAACCTTTGACCGGCGCCAAGCGAAGGCGCTGGAATCGGCCGAGCCCCGCTAGCGGCCCGGCCTTGCAACTGCGCATCATTTCACAATGCGCGCTTGCGCCGGTGGGGCGCGCACATTTTTCTTCAGCCGCCCGTCGTAGTACGGCGCGCTGCCCCAGTGGTGCATGTCGCAGATGTACAGCCGCTTGCGCGTCACGCAGTACGGGCACCAGATGTCCTCAGTCGTGTTCACCGGGCGGTGCTTGAACGGGTAGGCGTGCGCGACCATCGTGCTGTCCCGCAGATGGAACTTCGCCGGGGGATAACTCCATTGTGGTCGCCACGCGGGAGCGGCAAGCCCCCACCCATCCCGCCCTCATGACGCGCGCATGCGTCATGAACGTAGGAGGGGGGTATCCGGACACAGCGAAAGCGGCGGGTGGCAATCGTCCTTGTTGAATGCCCAGGCTCGCTCCCAGGGGTGGCCACTTCGCCCCCAACCAGCGGCCTTATTAGCGGGTTCTGAGGATGGTTTGCCGGGTTTCCGTGGTCCACAAAGCGGCATTGAAGCGGGCGGCCCGGCGAAACGGAGCGCCGGCTCCAAAAGGCGCTTTGCCGATTCCGCTGGTCTTGGACGCCGACCGGTACGGCGGAAAGTGGATTGCCACCTTCAAGGGCCATGTTGTAGCCTCGGGAGCCGAACTCGTCAGCGTGAACAAGTCGCTCGATGCAAGGGGTTTCGGCAGTGATGTGATCTTGACAAGGGTCCCGCGCTCGGGAGACGTCGTCCTTTGACGGTGCCCCACGATCGTGTGGCCTTCGGAGCCCACGTCTTCCCCTTCTCGGGGTTCCATGCGGATGGGAAGGAGCGCCCAGCGCTTCCGCTGCTCCCAGTTCGGCTTCGAAAACCCGGCGGCCCATGGACGCGCCCGCTGAATGCAATCATGGACACCGGGTCAACGAAAACGGTCTTCCCCGCGGGGATCGACCAATTGACCGGAATCGAGCGCCCGCAAGATCGCCATCGTATCGGTGGCCTCGGCCGCGGCGCCGAGGCGGTCTCCGTCGTCCTCGACCTTGGAATCGTGGATGCGAGCTTCCCGTCGATCTCGTGCTGGGAGTTCTCCTCCTTTCCGGTAGAGATGGTGGTCGCCTCAGAGGACCTTGAGCACCCCGTCCTCGGGTGGGACCTCCTCTCCGCGTTCGACCTCGTTGTGAGCGCCGAGGACGCGCGAATCGAGCTGAGGCCCACGAAGGCGCTCTTGGGCGGCCACGGTGGCCGCCGCGCGCAGTGACCGGCGATGAAAGACGCGACGGCGGCCGTGCCCGCGCCCGCCGTGCGGCCGCAACAAGCGGATCGCCGCCGGCCATGCCCCAATCGGGCGCGCACAATGGCACTTCCATGAACGTTTCCCGTGCGCGAGGGGGAACCCCCCTTTCTCCTCGATTTCGTGCGCACGCACAACCCAAATCTCGAGTTGGCCACCGAGATTGATGCGCCGTCACGCCGGATGCGTCGGGGCATTCAACAGCGGTGAGGTCGGTGGCCCCGGCGCGCGCGACGGCCCCAACCTCCACGCGAAACCCGGTTCCCAGTCGGCGCCACTTTCGGGCCGGGGCCACCCATAACGATCGTGTTCAAATCGAATTTCGCTTGCCAAGACTCAAATACCGAGGTTGACCGATGATTGCTGATTACGATGTGGCGCGGCTTCCCCCAGGCAGTGGCTGAAGAGCGAGCGATGCTCCTTGCAAAGCGCGAGGCGCCCGGGATGCGGGCGGTCGTCCGCGGGTGCCAACTTGCCGGCATTGAGTGGCAGGTCCGCCTGTGGCTGTTCGACCCCCGGGCCGCCGAGCCGCGCGAGGCCGTCGCCCGCCTGCGCGCCACGGACGGCGAAACCGTTTCCTTCGAGACGGTTGCCTAAACGCGCGGTTCCGCGGCTTCGGTCGGCACCTTGTGAGTAAGCAACGAGCAAGCCATTATCTCCGCGATTGGGGGCATTAGCCGCTGGCCCTCGTTGGGCCCCGCGTGTGACCATGACCTCTCCCGACCCACCCCCGAAGAAGCTGCTCAAGGACGAGCACGTCGAGGGGATCGACCTCAGCGACTTCGACGGCGAGGCCCAGAAAGTGGCAGGGCTCGACGTCGGGGACGGCCCGAAGAAGCCGGCGCCCCCGCAACCTCCTCCCGCGACGCTGGCGCAGCGTCCGATGCCCCCTTCGATGGACTTGCCCGAGGGAGAGTCTTCGGCGCCCACCGCTTCGGCCCACCGCGCCACGCGCCCGCACGCGGCGCCCACGCGCGCTGCGCCTTCCGCCGAACACGCCGGACCGGCCATTGCGCCGGCGCAGGGCCCCGAGTCATCGCCGCTTGCGCCTTCCGGAGGCGAGCGCGCGCGAGAACCCCCGCGGCCGCGGCCCGGCCGCGTCGACCCCGCGCCCTCCCCCCCGCCGGCCCCGACTCCCGGACCGCCGCGCGCAAGCGGGCCCGCCTCCACCTTCGAGCCGGTGGCGGAGCCCGCGCCAGCGCCCGCCCCGCAGATTCCCGCGCCCGCAGAAGCCCCGGCGCCCGTCCGAACGGCCGCGCCCGTGCCGACGCCTTCGCCGGTCCCGCGACCGTACGCGGCCGCGCCCACGCCGTACCCCGCGCCCTACCCGTACCCGCAGCCGTATCCTTCGCCCTACCCCGCGTACCCACCCTATCCAACGCCGGGGACGTTTGGCCCCTACCCCTACACGACGTTCACGGCGCCGCTCCCTCCTCGGCCTGCGCCTTCGCCCACCGTCGAGGGGCTCTACCGCCTCCGCGTCGCCGCGGGGCTCGCCATCGCGTTCTTCGTTCTCGCGGCCCTCCACCGGATCTACGCGGCGCTCACGGGCGCCAATGACATCCCCGGCGGCGCGCAAGGCGTGCCCCCGGGGGTGCAGTTCCTGTCGTACTTCCTCTGGGCCTCCGAGGCCGCGGCCGCCGCGCTTGCGATGGCCGCGTGCACCTCGGGCCTCCTGCGCCTGCGCGAATCCAAAGCCGAGGCGCGCATCCCCGCGGCCGAGCCAACTCGCCGCCCCCTCCAGCTGCTTGCCCTCGCGCTCATCGTCCCCGTTGCCACCGGCCTGGTCACGTGGGTCCACATGAGCAGCGTACAGCGCTCGCTGCCGGGCCTCGGCACCACCTCGGACCTCGGCCTCGCGCTGCTCTTCGACGAGTACCGCGCCACTGCCTTTGCCGTGGCACTCGCCGGCCTTGCCGCATCCTTCCTTATCGTGCTCGGCCTGCGGGCGGCCCTCCTGCACCTTGCGCCGTTCGTCCCCCGGCGCGTCTTCCGGCAGTTCGCGGCGCTCTTCGTGTTGGGGTCGGCGACCTTTGCGGCCGTGCAGCTCGTTGTGCTCTACACCGTGCTGCAGGCGCCCACGCGAGGGGCGCCGGCGACTGCGCACCCCGAGCTCCTGCTCCTCGTCGCGGGCCCCGCGCTGTCATGCATCGCGTTCTTACGCCTGCGCTCCTACCTCGGCGAACTCCACGGCGAGGCCGAGCGCCGGCACGCCATCAAGCCCGGCGCATGATCGGAGTGGCCCGAGGGCGAAGCTTTTTGCCCGCACCCGCTCGTGCACGCGCGGTTGCTCCGATGCCCCGCCGCAAGTACGGTCGGATGGTGCACGGCGTGGGGCCGACCCCTTCGAAAGAGGACTGCCCGCGCTGCAAGCTGGGGCGGCCCTGCCCGGTCCACAAATGACGGCGGCCGCTACTCTACCGGCGGCTCGGGCGGCGGGCCCGAGAGCGGCACCCACACATCGTCGCCTTTGCGCGGCGCGGGAAGCGAGGTCGCCATCGCCGTGGCCCCCCCAACGGGGGGCGCCGGCGGCGGCGGGGCCGGCGCTCCCAGCGGCCAAACGCCCCCGTCGGCGGGCGGCGCCGGCGCGGGGGTCGGCTCCGCCTTCAGGATCTCTTTCAGGATCTTGTCCGACATGACGGCCTTCCCCGGCCGGATCCGCAGGAGCTTAAGCCCCGAGATCGAGAGAATCGCGAAGCTGATGATCCCCCACAACGGGATGAAGAAGAGCTTGGTGGCCGCCGCGACCCCCAGTTGGATGGCAACTCCTCCGATCGCGGTACCCCAGCTGTCGGGGCTCGAGAAGTCGATGCTTGTCGCCGCCTCCAGCGCGCCGATCGTCGCGGCGATGAACACGATGGTCCCGAGCAGGTTCGTGATGGACCACACGAGCCACGAAGTCCCGCCGAACCGGATGCCGGTCTCCTTCTTCAGCCGCCACCCCGCGAGGAAAAAGAAGAGCGCGGCGGGGACTTGCATGACCGCGGCGTAGATCCACCCCGTCGAAGCGCGCGGGAAGCTTTCGGAGAAGTCGTGCACGGACTGCGGGACACCGCGGTTGTTCACCCATGCTCCCACGTCGAACATCGGCGGCACCCACGACCAAACGCCCGTCGAAGACCCGGTGAGCTCCATCCTCCACGTGGTCGTGTAGAAAACCCACATGAACGCAAAGGCGCCGGAGATGCAAGCTAAGATCAGGACGGATTTCGACGGGCGCCGCTCCTGCCCGTCGAAGCGGTTGCGGAACACGATGAACTGCGAACCGATGCCGATGAGGATCGCGCCGCCGCCAAGCGCCGAGAACCCGATGACGTCGAGGGACGTGGCGACCGTGAGCATCGCGAAGTAGCTCTGCATGTTCGAAAGGGTGTTGCCCGTCCCCTGCGCGGAGGTGTTGTTGCCGGGGTTGTTGAACGCCTGCTGGGCGGTTTGAATCTGGCCCACCGTGCTGGAGAAAATCATCGCGTTTTCCGCGACGAGGATGAGCGCACCGCACAGGATGAGGACGGCCCCGATGCGGAAAAGCGGGCCCACCTTGACGATTTCGCGGCCCATCCGCGACGCGAAGTCTTCGAACGTCTGGGGGACTTTCGCGGGCGCAGCTGCACCCGGTTCGCTCCAGGTGGGCGCCGTGGCCGGCCGAGGCGGCGGCGGCAAGGGCGGGAGGTCCTTGGGGGGCTCTGGCGGCGGAGGCATCGTCCAGGGCTTGGTGACGCCCGCGGCGTCCAGGTCGTTTGCTCTTCCCACGCTCGAGCACCCCCGCCCCGCCCAAAGGCGGCGCCTCGTGCGATGAGGGGGCGCAGGGCCTCATAAAGGCTCCTCGCTTTCACCGGACGCCATCGATCATGGCGCGCACCTCGGCGTCTTCGGACTTTGCAAGCGCCTCGCGCGCGGCGGTTGCGCCCGCGCCCGGGTGGCGGCCCGCGATCCGCAGGGCGGAGGCAGCCGCTTCGAGGCGGTCGGACTTGCCTTTCGAATGGAGCGCAAGGCGCGTGAGCGGCTCCAGGACGCGGGGGCTCCCGACCGCGCCCATCGCCATCAGCACGCGCGGGCGCGCCTCCGCCGGGACCTCGTACACCGCTTTGACCAGCGATTCGAGCACGCCTTCGGTGCCGAGGCCTTCGAGGGCCGCGACCATCTGCTCGACCTCCGCCGCGGGCGCGTTCGTGAGCTTCCCCACAAACGCGGGCACGACGCCGAGCGCAACGGCCTCGCGCAGCGGGGAGAACGAGAGCAGCCGGACGAACAGGGCCTTCTGCGCGGCGGCCGGGAGGTGGTCGGCGGCTGCCCGCAGGCGCGTGGCGGTCGCAAGGTCGGCAAGCTCCCGCTCCTTGCACTCGTCGCGCAGCCACTGCTCGAAGGTTTCGTCAGCCAGCGCGCGCCCCACGACCTCGGGCGGCGACTGGAGGAGCGCCTCGACGGCGGCCATCGGCGTGTTCACGCGCACGCGCTCGCCGAGCTCGAACCCGCCGCCCTGGGCCGCCTTTCGCAGGCGCGAAAGCTGCGACTTGGTGCGGGCCGCCTCGCCGCCGGCGAGCTCGCCGGCCGCTTCTTCCCGCCTCTCGCCGCCGACGGTGAGCGCTCCGAGGCCCCGCCTTGCAATTGCGACCTCCGGGAACGCGCCGTCGAATTCGGCGGTCTCCTGGCCGGCGGCCTCGTCGGCGGCCAACGCGGCCGCGCAATAGGCGGCAAGCGCGGGTGTCGTGGGCGATGCGGCGCCCGCTTCGAGCGAGCGCACCGCCTCGGCGGGCGTGCGCAGCGCCACCCCTCGCGCCGGGCGCGTGAGCTTGAAGAATCCGAAGAGGCGGGTCGCGCGGACGTCGCGGACCTCGAGCGCCCCGTTGGAGGCAAGCGCGCTTTCCACCGCGCTCTCCGCCAGCCCGAGCCGCTTCGCCGTGGGCTTGACGAGCGCCGCGCCCTCCGCGATCTTCGCGCGCTTGCCGCGGCCGGCCGCGGCCTCTCCAAGCTCCGCGAGCACGACCTCCTCGACGGCGCCTCCGGGCGCCTTCCCGTCCGCCGTCACGCGCTCCCCTCCACAAATCCGACGCGGACCTCGATGGCACCGGGCTCTTCGCCGACGCGCTCAGGGACGTAAAGGTCGACCTTCCATGTCGTTTTCCCGCCGGGCTGGAGCGCCGCCTCCTTGAGGAGGTAGTGCCCGCGCACGAGCCTTGCCCCGTCGCTCGCCACAATCCAAAGCTGCGAGGGCAGGGACACCGCCACCTCGACCGTGCCGCTTGCGGGCGCAAGCCCCGGCAGCGAGACCTCGATAAGCAGTTCGTTGTAGGCGCCCGGGACGATTGCCTGCGCGCCCTTGACCTCCACCTTCGCCGCGCGCAGGGCGGCGAGCCGCCTGCGGTCGGCCCCTTCGGCCCCCGCGCGGGCAGCGACCGCGGCGGCCGACCCGAGGGCGCGCGCGTAGTAGCGCACGACGTCGCGGAGCCGCGCCTCGCCGCCCTTGAGCGCGCCGCTCAGATGCACGACCCGGTCGTGGCCGTCGGCATCGAGGGCGAGGGCCATCAGCTCCGATTCGAGCGCGCGGCGCCAGACCGCCGACTCCCCAAGGGCGCGCAGTTCCTTGGCGCTCAAGCCCCCCGCGGCCCACTTTGCAAGCGCGCCCCCCTCCGCATCGCGGGCCGCCTGCAGCGCGCGCGCCACGCGCGCCATCGCGGGCACCCGCTCGCGCTCGCCCTTGGCGGCCGCCTCCGCGGCCGCAAGCCATGAAGCCGCGACTTCCGCGGGCGGCACCCGGCCTTGGTCGAAGGCAAGGGCGGTGTCACGGATCGCCCGTTTGAGGGCGCCCGAGGCAGCGCCCGCTGCGGAAAGAAGCACGCCCATGGCCATCCGCTCCTGGAGGTCCGACGGCCCCCCGGTGGGCCCGCCAGCCTCGCGCTTCTTTCCCTTGGAAAAGGTCGCGAGGATTTTGCGCCACTCCGCGTCGTGGCCGGCGGCGGGGGGGGCTCCCGCCTGCGCGGCCACGGCCTTCGCCGCCGCGCGTTCCAGGGCCGCCCCCTCGCTTCCCGCGACCGGCGCGCCGTCGACCTCGACGAAGTAGCCCGGCTCATCCGTGATCACGAGCCGCGCCTTCCCCGCGCCCTCCACCTCGCCGAGCTCCACCGTCTCGGCAACGGCCTCTCCATCGAACAGGTAGGCCGCTTGCCCCTGCGCCGCGGCGGGCTTCACGACCACCACGCGCGTGGCCACCGGCTGGCGCAGGCGCAAGAATCCCTCGAGCCTGCGCATCGCGCCGGCCTCCTTCACCGAGACCTCGAGGTCAAGGGCGCCCTTCGCCTCCATCGCGGCGGGCAGCGCGAGCACCGCCCGCAGCGGCGCGGCCGCCCCGGCCATTTCCACGATGGCTAAGCCCGATGCGACCTCTCGCGGCCCCGCCTTCAGGCGCAGCGCCACCTCGAAGCGCCCCCCCGGCCGTGCGCCGTCGTCGCGCACGCGGCACTCGATGCGCGCCTCGTCGCCGGGGCCGTACGCGTACTTGTCGGCAGCAAAGCCGTCGAACTCCAGCACATGGTCGGCCACCACATGGCCGAGCACCTCTCGCCGTTCGGCCACCGTGCTCCCGAAGGTCGCGATAAGCCGCCCCTCCACGCGCCTCCCCTCCATGCCGCGCGGCAGCTTCACCACGAACGAGGCCTCCGCCGACGAGGCGGCCTCCACGCGCAGCCTCACGTGCTCCGGCTCCGCCGCCCGCGCCACCACCACCGGGTCGGCCGCGCCCGGCAGGCGAACCGACACCTCGAGCGCCACTTCGCCTTCGAGGGCCTCGACGCCCGTGTTTCGCACGACGCCCGTCACCGCCTCGCCCGCGTCCGCGCCCCACTTGAGCTTCGCGGGGGTAAGCGAGACCGCCTCCGCATCGCGCAGCTTCCTCACGGCGAGCGCGCCGGTCTTTCCAAACTGCGCGCGGGCGCCGACCTCCTTGCCTTCGAAGGAGAGTTCGACATCGTAGTCGGCGACCATTGCGTCCACCGGTGCCTTCACCTTCCACTCCTGCTCGCGTTCGCCCAGCGCCGAGACCTTCTCGCGGGTGAGCTCCAGTTCCGCGCCGTCTTCCCGCCGGCGCATCGCACCCCCGATCGTTCCGCGCACCCGCGACTGGCCGGTCCACGCGTAGCGCGCTTTCACGCAGAAGGCTTGGCCGGCCGCCACGACCGGCGGCTGAACGTCGACACTCGCGATCACGACGCGGTGGCGCGCAACCCCGAATCCGGCCTTCGCCCGCGCGAGCACCGCGCCCATGTCGTCCTCGAGCGTGAGCAGGGCCTCGACCCAAACGCCCCCCGGCTCGGCGCCCGAGATCCGGAAGCGCACCTCGCCCTCGCTTGCCGCCGCGCCCCACTCCTCGGGCTTCGTCTGCGCTTCGCCCTGCGCCTGCAGCTCCGCAGGCACTTCCATGAAAAGCTGCACCTTCGCGCGCGCGCCCGGCTCCCGCGCCTTCCACGCGATGACCACTTCGTTCTCCTCGCCGGGCAGAATGCGGTCGCGCGCCGCTTGCAGCGCGATCTCGAAACCGCCAAGCTGCGCCTTTTGGGCCGGCGCCGGCGCAGCCCCCGGCACGGGCGGCACTCCCTCCACGAGCCCTCGAAGCGAGAGGTGAACCGCGCGGTCAACCAAGGGGGATCGCCGCGCCAAGTGCCCTTCGCCTAATGCGTTTTTCCCGGGCGCCCACGGGGCGGCTCGCTCGCGCGCCTCTGGCGATTCTCCGTGTCCGGCGCCCTCCCCCCTCTAGCTTTAATCCAACCTCGCGCCGTGGCCATTGGCATGCAAGGCAGCCGGGCCACCGCCTCGGGTGTGGCAATCCTCCTCCTCGTCAGCGCGCTGCCGCTTCCCTCAACCGCCGCGGGGCCGACCCTCCCCCCCGTCCTTGAGAAACCCCCGTGGGCGATGGGGTTCTTCTGGACCTACCACTACGCGGGCCCCGACTCCCAGTCCTTCGGCGGCTTTTCGTCGACCTCCATCAACGACACCTACACGAGTTCCATCATCGGCGAGACCACGACCACCCGCGGCGACGCGTGGGTGGAGCGCAACTACCACCAAGGGACCATGGCCGGCAATTCGCCTTTCGGGCCGGGCACCGCCGACTTCACCTCGGAGACCTTCTACACGATCCGAAAGTCCGACCTCGCCATCCTCAACTTCACCCAGGACCTCAACATCACCGCCCACATCAACATCATCGGCGACATCCACGGCAAGGCGCACAACGAGACCTACGCCGAGCCGCCGCTTGCCGAAATCGCCTTCGGCGCCCCCGCCGATGGGACGCCGTGGCGCGTCTACTCGAACCTGACCTCCGAGGGATGGATTCAGATCGTCCCCGCGCCGGCGCAGAACGTCTCGGCCTACATGGTGCTCGACTACAACCTCAGCGTCGGGCAGACGGAGACGGTGACCGTCCCGGCCGGCACCTTCGACGCGTACAACGTGTCGGGGTTCGGCACGGTCGACTACAACGGAACCGTGTACAACTACTCCGAGGTGTCCCTCCTTTCGCCGAAGGCACAGGAGCGGGTGGTCGACCCCGCCGGGTATGTGCTCACGAGCCTCTTTGTGAACCGCCCGCCAGCATTGTCGGGGGCCATCCCGCCCGTCCGCGTCGCCGCCGGCTCATTCAACGACTCGCTCGACGCGTCGGCCTACGTCGTGGACCCCGAAGGATCCCCCCTCACGTTCTCCGCCTGCGCTGCCGAGGCGCCCGCGTCATGTACGATCTCGCCCTCCGGAGCGGTGAACGTCTCCGCCCCGAGCGGCGTCAATGCGACGCTGAACGGGACTTTCACCGCGGATGACGGCGCCTTTTCGGGAAACGCGTCGTTCCCCTTCGTCATCCTCGTGCGGGGGCCCTCCAACCCCAACGGGCCGCCCGTGTATTCCGGGGCGCCCCTTGCCCTCGATGAGGACACTGAAATAACGGTCGACCTAGCCACGCTTTTCACCGACCCCGACGGCGACCCCGTGACCGTGCTCTACAACGGCGCATCAAGCCTCTACCTCATTTCCCACAACGGGTCCGTCTTCACCTTGCGCCCCCCCGTCGATTACAACGGCGCGGCCGCCCTGGGCGTTACGGCTTACGACACCGCGGGCAACTACCTTGACGCGGTGTTGGCGGTGACCGTGCGCCCCGTCAACGATGCCCCCGAACTGATGGCCGTGGCGCCCAACGCCGTTTCCGTCCACGCCGGCGTCGGCACGCAGGTGTTCTCTGTCATCGTTACCGACCCCGACGGCCCGTCCTTGGCAGTGAATTGGACGATCGATGGCCAGACCACCGCAGGCGTAACCTCGTTCAGCCTCTCGCCGCCCTCCACCATGTCCGCGGGCAACCACACCCTCACGGCCGTCGCCGATGACGGGCTGCTTTCAAGCGGCCCCGTGCAATTCACCGTGTTTGTTTACGTCGGCCCGAACATTACGGCGAAACAGCCCGCGCTCCCGATGGTGCGGCTCGCCAACGACACCTAAGGCTTCTTCTCCGTGAATGCGACCGACGCCGACAGCCCCGTCCTCCACTACACTTGGACGCTTGACGGGGTCACGGTGCGCTCGGGCGATGGGGTCGACAACCTCTCCCACCGGTTCACGTCCCCCGGCAGCCACCAGCTTAGGGTCGTGGTTGCTGACAACGGGACGTCCGACCAACGGCAATGGCAAGTCACGGTGGAGGAGGCCCCGCCCGGCCTTGTCCAGCTGCTGACTCCGGCCAACGGGTCGGTCTTCGGGGCTCACACGAGCGTCAACGTCACGGGAAGCGTGAGTTCCCTTATCGAGAACACAACGATCGAATGGAGGCTTGACGGCGTCGTGTTCTCAACCACGCTTGGCGGGTCAACGGTGCCCCTTGAGCCCGGGATCCACACCATTTCAATGCGGGTAATCGGGCTCTACAACGGGGTCGTGCCGTACAACGTGACCATCGAGGTGCGGGTCGTGATCCAAAGTCCGCCAACCGACGGCTGTGGTAGCGCCTGCCCCCCACCGCCCCCGCCCCCCATCGATTCTACTTTTCCGGTCGCCCTATTTATCGTCGCCATTGGCGTTTCGCTCGGCTTGGTGCTCTACCTTTACTACCGCTTCCGAAGGCGCGCCCCGCCTTCCCAGCCGCCCGAACCACCGGCCGATTAGCGCCTCGCGGGCGTCGGCGTGTTCCACGCCATCCGCATCCTGTTCTCTGCCCCCAGTTCCTTCAGCACCTGCATGACCGGCGGCGGCACAAGGTCGGCGATGGCCGCAAGCCCGTGCGCGCGCACGCTCTCGCGCAGCTTCGCGCCCTCGTATCGCTCCCGCTCGAACATCGGCGCCGGGCGCACCTCGTAGCCCGCCTTTGCAAAGAGCCCCGCCGTCCACTCGTTGTTGCTGTAGATGACGTCGAACTTCCCGCAGCATCCTTCGACGTGCGCCACCCACTTCTCGTCGTCGAAGATGTCGGGGACATCGTCGATTCGCGCGAGCTTTAGTCCAAGGGCGGCGTCCGCGGCCTCGAGCATGCGGCGCCGCTCCCCGGCCGAAAACGGGTTCTCGCGGGTGAGCGAAAACTGGGAGGACCCGATCCCCAGGTGGACCTCGCAGGCGTCGCTGCGCACCCACTCGACGAGCTTGACGTGGCCCCAGTGCACTGGCTGGAAACGGCCGATGATGAGGCCCACGCGATCGCCCATGAAGGGGCCAAGCGCCGCTTTGCGTCTTTAACCCGCCGAAAAGGGGGTCGCGAAGGTCGCTCAAAGCCGGCCGCTTCAGTGCGGAGCGATGTCCGTGAAGCCCGCTGCGATGCCCGGGCGGCCTCGGCCCAGGTCCTTCACCATGTCGGCCAGCCGGTCGAGGAAGCCCTTCTTTTCGGGGCCGACCAGCGCCACATTGAGGACCTCCCGCAGGTTGTCCACGGGGACAATCTCGATCATCTTCGTGTAGCGCTCGTCGATGAGCACGTCGCGCAGGTTCGCGCGCGGCACGATGACGCGCTTCATGCCCGCCTCTGCGGCCGCCTCGATCTTTGCGGTGATGCCGCCGACCGGCAGCACCTGCCCGCGCACCGAGAGCGAGCCGGTCATCGCGAGCGACTGGTCCACGGGGATGTTCTCCATCGCGGAGATGACGGCGGTTGCCACCGAAATCGAGGCCGAGTCGCCCTCGACCCCGCCGCCCGCCGTCTCGATGAACTGGATGTGGACGTCGTGCTGCCGGATGTCGGCGCCCGTGTACTTCTTGACGAGCGCGCTCACGTTCAGCACGGCTTCTTTCGCGATGTCCCCCAGGGAGCCCGTCGCGATGATGCGTCCTTCCGTCGCCGACTGCGGCGGGGTGACTTCGGCCACGATCGGGAGCACGAGGCCCGAAAGCTCCGTGAGGCCCGACTCGGCGCCAAGCACCGCAAGGCCATTCACGCGGCCCACGATCTCGCCGGTCGTGACGAGCCCGCGGTAGTCCTTGATCCGCTCGATCATCTGGTCGGCGATCTGCTGCTCCAGGGGGCGCGCGATCTTCTTGCCGGTGTGCACGTGCTCCGCGGTGACCACGGGCGCCCCGCGCTCCTTGGCGACATCGCCCGCCACGCGGATGAGGCCGCCGAGCTCGCGCAGGCGCAGGGAGAGCTTGCCGCGCGAGCCCGACCGGCGCTGCGCCTCCTTGATGACCAGACCGACCGCCTCGCGGCTGAGCGGCGGGATCTTCATGTCCTTGGCCACCTCCTGCGCGGTGAAGCGCACGAGCGCCCGGCGGTTCTCGTCGGTGTCGGCCATCGTCGAGCGCACGTAGATCTCGTAGCCGTAGCCGCGGATGCGCGAGCGCAGCGCGGGGTGCATGCCCTCCACGGCGTCGACGTTGCCCGCCGCCACGAGGATGAAGTCGCTCGGCACCGGCTCGGACTTGACCATCGCGCCCGAGGAGCGCTCGCTCTGGCCCACGACGGAGAATTCCTTCTCCTGCATCGCGGTGAGCAGCGACTGCTGCGATTCGATGCGCAGCGTGTTGATCTCGTCGATGAAGAGCACGCCCTTGTTCGCCTTGTGGATTGCGCCCGGCTCCACCCGCTCGTGCGCGGGGGTCTCGAGGCCGCCCGACTGGAAGGGGTCGTGGCGCACGTCGCCAAGCAGCGCGCCGGCGTGCGAGCCCGTGCCGTCGATGAAGGGCGGCATCTCCTCGGGGTCGTGCGTGATGAGCAGCTTCGGGATCATGGCGGTCTCCTGCCGCCCGGCCCGATAGGAGAACGCGAGCCACAGGATCGCGGCGGCGATGATGCCAAAGAGGATCGTCCCGGCGTCGAGCGGCGGCTGGCTGCCCACCGGCTTGATCGCCATGATGACGGAGAACAGCACGACCATCATGATGATGAGCGTGAAGAAGGTGCGCTGGTCCTTGCGCTTCTGCATCGCCTCGCCCTTCTGCTCGGCGACAATCTCCTTACCCTTCCCCGCGGGGACGACGCGGATCTTCGGCGCATTCGAGTCCTCCGGGTTCGGGTAGGCAATGACGTCCTGGAGCTCCTCGCGCGGCATGAGCTCGGTCATCGAGCGGGCCAGCATCGACTTGCCTGTGCCCGGCGGCCCGATCAGCATCACATGCCGGTGCTGCTCGGCAGCCTTGCGCACGATCTGAACGGCTTCATCTTGGCCAATGACCTGGTCGAGCAAACGCTCGGGAATCTCGATGTCCGCCGTCGTTTCGAACTGCTGCGTCCGGATCCATTCTTCGACCGGCGGAAGGTCGGAGCGGGGCACGTCTCCGTCCACGCTCGTGGGAACGGGGGTGGGTTTTGGGTTGTTCATCAAGATCCCTTGGAGCCCGAGATGCCGTCTTCTTCCACGGGGCGCACGATACTTAATGACTTTCTCAGAAAGGCGAAGGCAACCAGCGTCGTACGCTTCGTCCTGATCGAGTCCCCGTCGATATTTAATGATTGTTTAGATTGCCACAGAAGGTGCGAATGGTGCACCCAGGGCTCCCTCGGGGCTCACTTGGCGCGCACCCTTTATGGGATGGCGCGGCGGATGGCACGCGGGGCTCCAAATGAAATGGCAAATCATGGGAAACAACATGCCCGCGCTCGTCTGCGAGGTCAACCCAAACGAAAAGATGTACGCCGACACCGGCTCGATGATCTACATGAGCGCCAAC
>JBGPJF010000048.1:0-17881 GCA_041485285.1 Thermoplasmata archaeon
AAAGCGCAGCGTGACGGTGCCGCTTGCAAACACCGCGCCCTCGTCGGGACCCAGGATCGCCACCACCGGCGCCACCCGGTCGGCGAGGTCGAGCTGGACGAGCCGGTTCCCCGTAAGCGCCACGTTCTCCGACGCGCTTGCGTTTTCAAACGAGGCGGTCACGACATACGGGGTGCGCACATCGGCACCCGAAGATCGCACCACCCGTTCGGCAAGGGCGCTGATGGCGCTCACGCGTCCGTTCAGCCCGGGGTGCACGACGACCGCAAGGCCCTTCACGTCCACGACGGAAACCGTGACCTCCGGCAGCAGCGCCTGGTTGGGGTAGGTCACGCGGATGTCGAGCCGCCAGGCGATCGTGAGCTGCGAGGTGTCGTTGACGATGTACCCCTTCCCGATGCCCGTGGAAACGACATAGACCACGGAGCCGGCGTCCAAGTACATGTCCTTCGAGCCGCTCGAAAGGTCGCCGTCGAAAATGTCGGCGCTCGACGCGTTGAAGCACAGGCTCCCTCCCGCGTTGCCCCGCACGGTCAGGTTCGTGGCGTTGATCGCCGAGCCCTGCGAGGCCCGGAACCCGCAGGCCTTGTTGTCGAGCACGGTGATGATGAGCCCCGAAATCGACGAGGCGCGCATGACCACGCCCGCCCCCTTGTTCTCCTTCAAGCTGAGGTTGAACGCCGTCAAGGAACTGTGGTCGAGCGTGAAGTTCTCCTCCGACTCGTTGATGGCGAAGTCGCGCACAAAGAACACCGAGTTGCCGAAGTAGGGCCCCTCGCCCGGACGGGCAAGGCTCGGCCACGCCGCGCGGATGGAGACCTGCGAGAGGTTCCCCGTGCTGTCCTCGATTTCAAAGAAGAAGGGCACGGAGCTGTTCGTGGCCACCACCTGGAACAGGGTGAGCTGGCTGGCCCCGCGGATCGACACGCCCGGCAGCGAGCCCATCGGGGAGGCAAAGAGCATCTTCAGCGAGCGCAGCGTGAGCGAGTCGGCGGTCGAAGTGAGCGTCCCGCGCAGGAAGAAGCGCCCGCCGTTCAGCTCGCCGCGCTTGGTGAACTCGATGGTGCCCGTCGAGCTCTGCTGGTTCTGCACGATGTAGTCGAGCGTCCCCACGAAGTTGGAGTCGCGCACGTGCACCTCCGTGGTGTTGAACGCCATGATGGCCTCCACATTCCCCACGAAAATCGAGTCGTTCACGTACGCCGTCTGGTTCGAGATGAAGCGCGCCGCGATCCCGTTGAACTGGAAGGACGAGTTGGCGATGGCCACCGGGGCATCCTGGATCGTCATCCCCGCTTGGTTCAGCAGGAACGTCGTGTAGGAGATCGTCACCCCCGTGTTCACCCCGTGGATGCCCTCGCGGACGTTTTCGATTCGGCCGCCGAAGAGCGTCAGGTTGGAGCCCGTCACCTCGTAGCCGTAGCCTTCCGAGTCGAAGACCGTGTTGTAGGCCGAGGTCAGGTTGGAGAAGATGGCCTCAATGCCGCCGCGCGTGGCATTGCGCACCGTGTTGTTGTCAAGCAGGACCGTGAGGTCGACGTTCAGCACCTCGATGGCGTAGAAGGTCACGTTTTCGAAGTAATTCCCGCTCACGCGCGGCGCCACGCCGAGGGTCGCGTTCGTGTTGAACACCTTCACGCCGTAATTCACGTTGACGAACGTGTTGTCGCTGATCAGGGACGCCGAGAAGTAGACGTTAACGCCGTTGCCGGCGCCCAGCTGGGTCATGTTGAAGAAGAGGTTGCCCGTGATGGCGCCCGACGACCCGTCGCGGGCCTCGGCGCCGTTCGAGCATTCGGTGAAGGTGTTCCCCGAAAGGATGAACCGCGGGGGGTACATCTGCGCCGCGCGTTCGAGGTGCTCGAAGGTGTTCCCTTCGATGCGCGCGTTGCCCACGTCCACGCGGATGCCGTAGGTGAGCAGGTAGGTCCCGTGGAACGCATTGCCCAAGACCACGGGCGCCCCTCCGGTGACGCGCACGCCGAAGGTCTCGACGCGGTCGGCTGTAAGCCAGAAGGAGCTGTTGGCGATCGTGGGCGACCCATCTTGGACCACGATGGCCGTCTCGTTATGGATCGTGAACGTCGAATTGCTGATGGTCGGCGCGCCGCTGACGACGCGGATGCCGAGGCCCGGCGACCCTCCCACAAATTCCGACAGCGTGATGCTGCTTGCCACGATCTCGGCGCCGACGTTGCTGCCGGCAGCGTCGGCCCCGCGGATGGCCCCGGTCGTCTGGTAGATGGACATGGCCACGCTGGTGCCCCCGGCATTCGTGAAATTGCGCGCCGTGAGGTTGGTGCCATCGACCGACCCGTGGAAGAAGAGCCACGCCGTCGAGCCGTTGTTGGCGTAGTGGTTGCGCACCACGAGCGCGGCGTCCTCCGCGTAGAGGTGGGTCGAGTAGCAGTCGCTAACCACATCGGCGATCGTGGTCTGGGTGCGCACGAGGAAGAACGTATAGGGGGCGCAGACCTCCACGGGCCACCATTCCTGGAGGCCCGTCGTCTGGTTGATGACCGGCGTGTGGTTTTCGTCGAACGCGAGGACGTTTGTCAGCAGGTACGTCCCGCTCATCGTGCTGTTCGACACGGAAACCGAACCATCGAACGCGTAGAGGGCCGCGAAACTGCTCGTCGGGATCTTGCTCGAACTCTGGAACGCGCTGTCCGTGACCACGACGTTGGAGCCGAGCGACGCGATGCCGTAGGTGTAGTTGTGGAATTGGCCGCTCACCGTGACATTGGAGCCGTAGGCCTCGATTCCAAATGTCCCGTTTCCCCGCGGCTCGATGAGCGCCCCGTCAAGCGTGATCACGCTCCCCACGAGCAGGATCGCCGAGCGGCTCGCGTGTTCGAAGGTCGCTTTCGTGAGCGCGGCGGTCGACGAGAGCAGCATCAGCAGGTTCGTGGAGTTCTCGAGCCATGCGTTTCCCCCGCGCAGCGTCGACCCGTTCACGAGCACGAGGAATTCGCGCGCGGGGTTTCCGTAGGCCGAGAGGTCGTCCACATTGGCCGACGAGAACCCGTTGATGTACAGCGCCCGCTCCTCGACCGTGATGTCGAGGTTCCGGCCCGTCAGCTGGCTCGCCTGGTCGAGGCCGAGTCCCCCGTCGGAGGCGTTGATCACGGTGTCGAAGACCTGAAGCGTGGAGCCGAGGAGGTGGCCGCCGACGAGGCTGAGGTCGCCCTGCGTCGAGTTGCCAAGGCCCTGGACGAGGGCCGCGCGCAGGGTGAGGGCGGCCCCCGCCGTCGAATCGAGCGTGAAGCGGGCGGGGGCCGTGGCTCCGGCCCGCAGCGTGGCGTTGTCAAGCGTGAACCGGCCCGGGCCTTGCACGAGCAGGCGCGGGAGCACCGAAGGCGCGGGGGAAGTGACCACGAGGGTCGCATTGCTGACGGTGAGCGTCCCGCGCACCGTGATGTTCCCCGTGACGGTGGTCACCCCGGACGTGATCACCGCGTTCTCGGGAGCATCAATCGTCCAGTCGCCGGTGGGCGGCGGGGTCAGCGTTGCAGCCGCGCTTTGCACGAGGAACGCGGCCGCCGCAAGGGCGGCAAGCAGCCCGAGAAGGACCCCGGCCGCGCGCATCGGGGAGGCCGTCATCCAGGGGTTTCCTCCGCGAGGATGCATCGAAGGTGGGGGCCTTGCGCCCGGAGGCGGCCCCGACGCTCTTCCGGCGATCTGGCCACGCTATGTTAAGCCTTTGTTGGTCTGCCACTTGGTTGGCGTTGGAAGGGCGTCCCTACATGAATTCGTCGGACTCCCACTCGATGCCGACGCCCTCTTCCGGGACGGCCGCCCCGTACACGGCCCCGCCACCCCCGCGCTTCAGGCGGTTGATCTGGACGAAGGCCCAGGCCGCGATCGCGGCAAGGGCCACGAGGGCAATGACGCTGAAGAAGCCGGCGAATTCGACGAGGAAGGGCTTCGGCTCCGGGACGGGCGGCTCGGAGGCTACGACGGCCGCAGCCGTGGAGAGCCCCGTGTCATTGCCGCCCTCCGGGTACGAGACCTCGAGCGTGAAGGCGTGGGCGCCCGGCGTGCTCAGGTTGTACGGGACATCGACGCTGTACGCCGCGTGCGCGTCGATGGAGATGCCCGACTTCTCGAAGACCGTGGCCCCGTTGTCCTTGAGGCGCACCGTCACCGCGTCGGCCGGAGCGGTGCCGTAGTTGGTGACCACCGCGGTCACATTGACGATCTCGCCGCGTAGCGGCTGGCGGTCCGACACGGTGAGGTCGCCATAGGTGACGCTGAGGTCGCTGTTCAGCAGGCGCACCTGGATCGTGCGCTGCGTGACATGCCCGAGGACGTCGCGCGCCGTGAGGCGCAGGTCGAAAAGCCCGTTGTCGAGCACCCGCGTGTCCCACAGCCCCAGGAAGTTGTCGCCGCGCGCCATCGATCCGTTGGCCACGATGTCGGTGAAGTTGCCGACCCCGACCGGGCGGGTCTGCAGGCGGAAGGAGTCGAAGTTGGGGTCGGCGATGACCGCAAAGACCCCGACGAGCCCCGTGATGAGGCTGCCGTTGCCCGGGCTCTGGAACGTCACGATCGGCGCGCCCGTGTCCACGGTGACCTCGACCTTCGCGATCGGCGAGGAGTGGCCCACGACGTCGAGCGCCTTCACAAGCACGGTGGTCTTGCCCTCGGCAAGCCCCGAGGCCGGCGCGGTAAACGACTTGGTCCCCGTCGCGGCAAGCCACGTGGCACCGCCGTCTTCGGAGTACATCACGGAGAAAACGCCCGAGACGGCGTCGGTGGCGGTGCCGGTAATCGAAACGGCGCTGGCGTCGGTGATCACGGTGGTCTGGTTGAGCACCACCGCCGGGGCGCTGTCGTCCATCGTCGCGTTGCGCACCACGCTCCAGTTCGACATGTGGCCGAAGCTGTCGCGCGCGTGCACGCGGTAGAAGTAGCGCCCGCCGTCGGCAAGGCCCGCGAAGGTGTACTGGAAGGCCGTGAGCCACCCGCTCGACACCGCGCCCCCCGCGAAGGTGGAGTTGGTCGCCGATTCGACGAGGTACTCCACGCCGCCGACTCCGAGGTCGATGACCGTGTTCCAACCGACCGCCTGCTGGAGGCCCGCGGTATAGGCCGCCATCAAGGAGAGCTCGGGGGTCGGAGGGGCCGACGCGTCCATCGTCGTGGAAACCGGCGCCGAGGGCGTGGCATTGTGCAGGAACGAGTCGTGGCCAAGGAGCCGGAAGTAGTACTTCGTGCCGTCGGCAAGGCCCGTGAACGTCCACGAGGTCGCGCCCGACACCCACCCGCTCTCCTTCGAGATGACGCTGAAGTCCGCAGCCGTCGAGGCCTGCGCGTCGTAGGACACCGCGTCGACGCCGGCGTCGACGACCGCCTGCCAGCCCAGCGTGACGGTGGAGCCCGCGGTGAACGACGAAAGGGGCTGCAGCACGCTCTGGCCCGGCGCGTCGTTGTCCATGGTCGTGCGCTCGGTGGGCGACCACGGCGACTCGAAGAGGAACGCGTCGGCCGCCTTCACACGCGCGAAATACTGCACGCCGCTTGCAAGCGGCAGCGGCGTGTAGGAGAGGCCCGTCACCCAGCCGGAGTCGTAGACGCTGGACGAGAACGACGGGTCCAAGGAGACCTGCGCGCGGAACAGCACGCCGCCGACCCCCGCGTCGGTCACGTTGCCCCACCGCGCCGTGAGCACGAGGCCGCTCGTGTACGCGGGCATCGCGCTGAGCGCGGGCACCGGCGGCGGCGAGTTGTCGGGGCGCGTGGACACCAGGGCCGACAGCGAGCTTGCGTGGCCCATCGCGTCGCGCGCGCGCGCCGCGAAGTAGACGAGCGTGCCTTCGGGCAGGCCGCCCACGAGCTGCTGGAAGGCGCCCGTCCACGGGGTGGCGACAAAGGGCTTCGAGGTGTCGGTCGAGGTGAACGCCTGCACCTCGTAAGCCACGCCCCCCACGCCCGCGTCGGCAACCGGCGGCCACACGAGCAGCGCCGAGAGCCCCCTCGAGTAGGCCGGAAGGCTCGACAGCGCGGGCACCGGCGGAGGCAAGAAGTCGGTCATCGAGGCGTTGGCCGACGACCAGTTCGAGGTGAACTGGAAAGCGTCGCGCGCGCGGACGCGGTAGTAGAAGGTCGTCGCGTCGGTAAGGCCCGAGAAGACGTGGGCATTCTCCGGCCCCCACCCGCTTGTCGACACCACGACCGTGAATGCCGGGTCACGCGCCACCTGGGACTGGTACTGGACGGCGCCGACCCCCGCGTCCGCCGCGGGGTTCCAAGAGAAAAACGTGGACGGACCGTCCGTGAACGGCGGGAGGCCGTTTGCCACCGGGACGGCGGGCGGCGAGTTGTCCTGCGTCGACTGCTCGACCGCCGACCACCCCGACGTCTGGAGGAAGCTGTCGCGCGCGCGGATCCTGTAGTAGTAAGTGAAGCCGTCAATCAAGCCGTTCACGGTGTACGGGCTCGTGACGCCGAACGCGCTGGTGACCGTCCCAAAGCCGGGGAAAGTCGGCACGAGCGAGTACTGCACCTGGTACTGGATGCCGCCCACGCCCGCGTCGGATGACGCCGCCCACCCCACGGTGTTCGAGGTTCCCGGGGTAAACGGGGTCTGGCTGAACTGCAGCGGCACGCTCGGCGGCGAGGCGTCCATCGTCGTGTTGCGGGTGAGGGAGAAGCCCCCCGTGTTGCCGAGGCTGTCGCGCGCGCGCACGCGGAACGAGTACAGGGTGCCGTCCGCGAGGCCGGCGAATGTGAATGTAGTCGCCGAGACCCACCCGCTGGTGCCGAGCACCGGGCTGAACCCGCCGCTTGCCGCGTACTGCGCCTCGTACTCGATCCCGCCGGCGCCGGTGTCGCTCGAGGCGGCCCATGTGAAGGTGAACACGTTGCCCATCGTGTAGGCCGAAGGCGTCGCGGGCACGGGCGTGGTCGGCGCGCTGTTGTCCTGCTGCGCGTTCACGCTGGCCGAGAAGCCGGACTCTTGGGCAAACGCGTCGCGGGCCTTGGCGTGGAAAAAGTAGCGCGTGCCGTCGGTAAGAGCGAAGAAGGTGTTCGAGGTGCCCGAGATCCAGCCGGAGTTGCCGAGGATGACGGTGAAGGCGGCCGACGAGGCGTACTCGACCCAGTACTGCACGCCGCCGATGCCCGCGTCGGTCACCGCCGACCACGCCACCAAATTCGAGGTGCCTTGGGTGAACGAGGGCTCTGCGGTCATCGTGGGGACAGGGGGCCCCGCGTTGTCCTGCGTGGAGTACTCGACGTTCGACCACGCGGAGGTGAAGCCGAACGCGTCGAGCGCGCGGACATGGAAGTAGTAGGTCACGGCGTTTGCAAGCCCCGCTGCGGTGGCCGGCGAAGAGGCCGGGCTCACGAGCACCGTTGCCCCGCCCACGAAGGTCGGCGTGTCCGAATACTGGAGCTGGTACGTGACGTTCCCGACCCCGGCGTCGACGGACGCTCCCCACGTGACCGTGTTGGTCGTGCCCGCGGTGAAGGTCGGCTCCGCGGCCAGCACGGGCACCGTGGGCGGCGAGTTGTCCTGCGTCGAGGTGACCGTCCCTGAGAAGGCGCTTAGGAAGTCGAGCGCGTTCTTGGCCGCGACGCGGTAGTAGAACTGCACGCCGTCATCGAGCCGCGTGAAGGCGTACGAGGTGGCGGCGATGAAGGCGCTGTCGGCCTCGATGACGGCGAACGTCGCGCTCCTCGACGCCTGCACGTCGTAGAGCACCCCGCCGACTCCGGCGTCGGCAACCGCGCCCCAGGAGACCTGGTTGGTCGTGCCCGCCGTGTAGCCCGGCTCCGCGACCATCAAGGGGGTCGCCGGCGCGTTGTTGTCCTGCGTGGAGCTCACGGCCCCCGAGAAGGCCGTGGCAATCCCAAAGGCGTCCCGCGCGCGGACATGGAAGAAGTAGGTCGTGCCGCCGCTGAGGCCCGCGACCGTGGTGGAGGTCGTGCTGATCCCGGACACCGTCGTGGCGCCCGTGAACGCGGCGTTGTTCGACCACTGGAGGTCGTAGACCACGCCGCCTATCCCGGCGTCCAGGGACGTCGACCAGGAAACCGTGTTGGAGTTGCCGGCCGTAAACGCCGGCTCGGCGTTCATCGCCGGTTGGCTCGGCGCCGCGTTGTCTTGCTTGGAGAACACGGCCGTCGAGTAGACGCTCTCCTGCAGGAGGCCGTCGCGCGACTTCACGTGGTAGTAGTACGTGACGCCGTCCGAGAGGCCCGCCACAATCCAGAACGTGCTGGCGGTGAAGCCGGAGTTTGCGAAAATCGTGGCGAACGAAGGTTGCGTCGACGCCTCAGCGAAGTACTGGACGCCGCCCGAGCCCGCGTCGGTCACCGCGCCCCAGATCGGCAGCTGGAACGTGCCCTGGGAGATGGCCGCAAGGGGCGTGATCGTGGGGACCGGCGGCGGGCTTGCGTCCTGCACCGAACTTACCGACGCCGAGAACGCGGATTCCTGCGCCAGGCCGTCCCGCGACTTGACGTGGTAGAAATAGCGGACGTTGTCGTCGAGGCGCGTGAAGGTGAAGGTGGTGGCGCTCGTCCACCCGCTCGAATCGTCGATGACCGTGAACGCGGCGACCCTGGACGACTCGACCCAATACGCGACGCCTCCGACTCCGGCGTCGACGACCGCGCCCCAGGACAGCGCGTTGGTGGTGCCGACCGTGAAGGCCGGCTCCGCGGCCATGGCGGGGACCGGCGGTGCGGCGTTGTCCATCGTGGTGGTCGCCGACGGCGAAAACGCGGACGCGAACCCAAGCGCGTCGCGCGCGCGCACGCGGTAGAAGTACGACTGCCCGTTGACCAGCGCCGCGAAGGTGAAACTCGTGGGCGACTGGAAGCCGGAGGTGACCAGCCCTGCGCTGAAGGCGGCGTTGGTTGCCGACTGGACTTCGTACATGACGGCCCCGGAGGTCGCGTCGGCGACGGCGCCCCATGAAAGCGTGTTGGCAAGCCCTTGCGTGAACGCCGGCTCGGCGACGAAGGTCGGCACCGGGGGCGCCGAGTTGTCCTGCGTGGACGAGGTGACCGTCGAGTAGAGGCCCTCGTGCCCAAACGCGTCGCGGGCCTTCACGCGGTAGTAATACGTCGTGCCGTCCACAAGCGGGCTGAAGATCGCGAAGATGGACGCGGTCCACCCGGAGTTTTGGTCAATGGTGCCAAAGGTCGACGAGGACGACATCTCGGCCATGTACTGCACGCCGCCGACGCCGGCATCCGAGGCGGCCCCCCAGATAATCGCGTTGGCCGTGCCGGCCGAATAGGTCGGCTCGGGCGCAAGGACCGGCGTGCCCGGCGGCGAAGCGTCCTGCGTGGAGGACGCGCTTGCCGAGAAGGGCGTTTCGAGCAGGACGCCGTCGCGCGCTTTGACGCGGTACCAGTAGGTGACGCCATCGTCGAGCTTGGTGAAGAGGAAGCTCGTCGCGGCGGTCCACCCGCTCGAGTCCTCGAGCGTGGCGAAGGTGGACACGCGCGACTGGTCGATCCAGTACTCGACGCCGCCCGACCCGGCGTCCACCGAGGTCGACCACGCCACCGTGTTGAACGTCCCGTTGGTGAAGGCGGGCTCGGCGGTGATTGCAGGCGTCGTCGGCGCGAGGTTGTCCTGCGTCGAGGATGCGATGAGCGAGTTGCCGCTGGTCTGGCCGAAGGCGTCGCGCGCGCGGACCCGGTAATAGTATTGCGTCCCGCCAGTGAGGGGCGAAGCGGTGAACGAAGTCGAGGACTGCCACGCCGAGGTCACCACGCCGGAGGCGAAGGTCGCGCTTCCGCTGTAATCAACTTGGTACTCGAGGCCGCCGATGCCGGAGTCGGTCGAGGCCGCCCACGCGATCGCGTTCGAGGTCCCGACCGTGTACGAGGGCTCGCCGCTCACGACCGGGACCGTGGGGGCGTCGGCGTCCTGCGTCGAGAACTCGACGGACGACCACGCGCTCTCTTGGCCGAAGCCGTCGCGGGCCTTGACATGGAAATAGTAGGTGGTGGCCGTCACGAGGCTCGAGAACGCGTTGGAAGTGCCCCCGACCCACCCGGAGTTGGCGGCGATCGTGGCGAAGGTCGACGAAGTCGAGGCCTCCGCGTAATACTGCACGCCGCCGACCCCGGCGTCCACCGAGGCGCCCCATGCGAGGGTGTTCGAAGTGCCGGAGCTGAAAGCCGGCTCGCTGCCGAGGATGGGCGATGGAGGCGCCGCGTCGTCCTGCGTGGAGGCCGTGGGGGCGCTGTAGCCTCCGGTGTTTCCAAGGGAGTCGCGCGCGCGGACCCTGAAGTAATAGAGGATGCCGTCTTGGAGCCCCGCGAAGGTCGTGGAGTTCAGGGAAATCCAGCCCGAGTTCATCTCAATGGTGCCGAACCCCAGTTGGCGGCTGACCTGGACATAATACTCGATCGGCGTGGACCCCTCCGGGTCATCGCCCGCCTGCCATGAAACCAAGTTCGACGTGCCGTTGGTGTACGAGGGTTCGCTGTCCATCGAGTAGTTCTGGGGGGGCCCGGTGTCGGCCAGCGGCGTGATGACCGTGGGCTGCGGGGCGGCTCCGGCGGGGGCCGCTGACGACGCGGCCAGGAGCGCGAGCACGGCGGATGCAAGGATGACCTTCAGCCCGCGTTGCGCCACAGCTCTCCCCCGATTGCCTCGCTCCAACGACATGAATGGGCTCAACGATGGATTCTGGTCGAGCCAGACGGTGCGACGCGAGCCAATCGATCCGGGTGCCCTGTTATATAGGTTCTTATCTTTTTTCTTGTGAGCGACCGTTTACCGATTCTCCTGGCTTGCGAGGGCGCGACGATGGCCGAAAAACGCCCGAAAAAACGCGCGGGCACCCGCGCGGCGCACGAAGCGCTGCCTGCGAACCCCGTCGCCGGCGAACGTGCGCTCCTGTTTTCGCCGAAGGGAGGCCCCCGGGCCCTTGTGGTCGGCGACCTGCACATCGGGATCGAAACCGATTATGCCTTCGGGGGCGTGAAGATCCCGAGCGCGACGCAGGCGATCGTCCGGCGGTTGAAGGCGATCCAAACGTCGACCGGCGCGACGAAACTCGTGATCGCCGGCGACCTCAAACACTCGGTTCAAACGATTACGCGGCAGGAGGAAGAGGAGGTCCCCGAGTCGCTTGCCGCGCTTTCGGAGGTGTTCGACGAGGTGGTCGTCGTCCCGGGCAACCACGACGGGAACGCGGAGCGCCTGGTTCAGGGAGCCGCCCCGAACGTCCGCCTTACGCCCGTTGGCGGTGAGTTGCTGCGCGGCGGGCTCCTTGTCATCCACGGGCACGCGTGGCCCGACCGCGCGCTTGCCGCCTCCGCCCGCGGGGTGGCGCTTGCCCACAACCACACCGCAGTGGCCCTTGAAGATTCACTCGGCCGGGTCACCAAGGAGCCGTGCTGGGCGCGCGGGCGCGTGAACCCGGAGCGGTGGCGCGAGGCGACCGGAGCCGACACCTACCCCGAGGTCATCCTGATGCCGCCGTTCAACGAGCTGTGCACCGGGGTCGCCTTGAACCTGCAGGGCGTGCGGCCGATCGGGCCGCTCCTGCGCGAGGGGTGCATCGACCTGCCGCGCTTCGAGGTGTTCCTGCTCGACGGCGCGATGCTCGGCACGGTCGCCTCGCTCACGCTCGCGCTCCAGGGCGACGCCCTGCGCAGGGTCACGCGCGGGGCGTCCGAAGACCAGTGATTGGCTCACACCTTTTTCTCCCGGGCGCGCATTCGCCCGCCCGGAGCCTCGTCCATGGCATCCTCGAAAGCCCACCGCCCCCACAAGGTCGGGGGCGACCTCCACCACGCCGCCCACGGCTACCACGCGCGCGTGGCGAAAATCGAGCAGGGGCGATTCCTCGAGGTGCCCACCGTGCCGCCCGACGTGCGCCCGCGGTCGATCTCGCAGCTCATCGCCGCCATGGAGCACACGGGCTTCCAAGGGCGCAAGCTCGGGGAGGCGACGCGCGCCTGGGAGATGGCGCTGCGGGCGAAGGAATGCACCGTGTTCCTCGGCGTCACAGGCGCGATGGTGCCCGCGGGGCAGCGGCGCGTCCTTGCGCACCTGATTTCGAACCGCTTCGTCGACGTGGTCGTGTCGACGGGCGCGCAGGTGTTCCACGACATCCACGAGTCGCTGGGCGGGCGCCACTTCCAGGGCAACCCCGCGGAGGACGATGTCGAGCTCTTCCGCCACCGCATCGACCGCATGTACGACGTCTACGGGTCGGAGAAGGCGTACCGCGAGACGGACCGCCTGATCGCCGGGTTCGTCGATTCGCTCGACCTCAAGCTCCACTACTCCTCGCGCGACTTCATGGACCGGCTCGGGGCGTACCTGCTCGAGCAGGGCGCGGCGAAAGATTCCGTGATCACCTCGGCGCACCTCGCCGGTGTGCCGCTGTTCTTGCCCGCGCTCTCCGACTCCTCCATCGGGATCGCGCTGATGGTGGCCCGCTCGCACGGCCGCAAGATCTTCGTCGACCAGATGCAGGACACCGACGAAGTCACGCAGATCACGATGGCCTCGCCCCACACGGGCGTCGTGTACCTCGGCGGCGGGGTGCCGAAGAATTGGGTGAACCAGACGGAAGTCATCGCCGACTGCCTCGGCCACCCGGTCAAGGGCCACGAATATGCCGTCCAGTTCACGACGGACGCGCCCCACTGGGGCGGGCTGTCCGGCTGCACGTTCGAAGAGGCCGTCTCGTGGGGGAAGATCGACCCGCAGGGCGCGAAGGTGCAGTGCTTCGTCGACGCGACAATCGCGCTGCCGATGGTGGCGCACGCGCTGAGCGAGCGGCTGCCGGGCAACCTGAAGAAGCGCCGCTACCCGAAGTTTGACTGGAGGGGCAAACGCCTCAAACTCCGCTACTGACGGGGACGGGCGCGAAGCTTTCATCGCCCCAGCGGCGCCTTTGGCGCCCCATGGTCACGCTGCCGGTCAAAGGCAAGGCGCTGCTCCAGCCGCGCGCGCTCTGGCGCATCGGCGGGGTGATCGTTGCCGCCGTGTTCCTCGGGCTCGGCTTCCTTGCGCTCTCCGACTACAGCGCCGTCGCGGGGCTGGACGCCCGGGCGGCGGCGGCCGCAGGGGACGGGCCGCTTCGCGTGTCGGGCGAAGTGGCCAATGTTTACGAGGAGACCTCGCCCCCCGCGACGAACCTCAGGCTACGCGGCGCTCCCGACCTCATATTCCACCTCGACGGACGGGTAGGCCGGCATTATGCCGTCGGGGATTTCGTGGTCATCGAGGGGACCAAGTCCCTCAGTGTCGTGGAGGGCGACTCGATCGTGCGCGGCGTCCAGCCGCTGCGCGCGGCGCTCCCCTACCTCCTGGTGGGTTTCGCCACGGTGGGGATGCTCGTCCTCGATTTCGCGGTACCCTGGTGGATCGGTCGGCGGCCGGGCGATGCCGCCGAGCGGCGGGACCTCGTGGCGCCTCTACGCCGCGTTTTCAAGCGCCGCCAGGCGGAGAGCGAGGGGGGGCCAGGCAGCGATGATAACCATTCTGGCGCACCCGCCCCCAAAGGTTAAGGCCCGTCTTCGGGAGGGCCCCAGCAGCGCTGGACGAAAGCACGCCACGCGCCACCCAGCGTCAGCGGTCGCGCCGTACGGCACTTTCATGAGGAGGAGCACCTTTGGGAAGGTCGGGGACAGGGATGCACATGTCGCTCCCCGCCAGGCAGCGCACGCGCCCTCTAGCCCTCGCGCTCGTGATGCTCCTCACGCTCAGCTCGCAGCCGTGGCCGCCGCTTTTTTCGCTGAGCGCCGAGGGCTCGGTCATCGCGACGACCGACGCCGGACAAACCGAACTTCAGCTCCCCGTAAGCGGCTTGCCGGCCCGCTTCAACATCTCGATCCCGGCCGGGTCGGTCGTCACCTCCTTCACGCTCACCGTGTCGACGGCGCCAAGCGCCGCGCCGCCTGAAGTGCCCGCCAACCTGAGCCTCGACCTCGGACTCGACGGCCCCGACTGGTCGTTCGGCGGGGGCGCGGAAGGCTCGTTCGGCTACCAGCAGCGGCTTTCCAGCGGTTCACCGTCGGCCTCGCTTGCCGTCGGTGCCGGGCCCGCCTCCTTCGAGTTCCTGCTCCCGCGCGGCGCCGAGGTTTCCGCGCTGCGGTTCACCGCCACGCCGCGCGTCAACATGTCGCTGTGGAACACCTCCGAGTTCGTGACGGTGCTTGCAAACGCGTCGGCCGTGCCGCTCAACCTCTCCTCCGACTCCGCTCCCGCCACCGGCGACCTCGCGCGCGACGGGCGCCTCGACCTCGTGGCCACCGGGGCCGACGGCGAGCTTCATGTTTACACCCGCGTCGGCTCGACGGGGCTGCTCTTCGAAGACAACGCAAGCGCGCTGCCGGCCGGGCTTGCCGCAGGAAGGCGGCTGATGGACCCGCTGGTGGCAGACCTCGACCGCGACGGCACGACGGACATCGCCGTGGGTTCGGCCTCTTCGGGCATCGCCGCCTTCGAGACCCGCGACGGTGCGGCACGCTCCCCGCTCGACCTCGTCGAGAACGTGTCCACCTTCGCGGGCATCCCCGCTTACCAGAATGCCTCGCCCTCGCTTGGCGACCTCGACGGGGACGGCGACCTCGACCTCGTCGTGGGCGCCGCGGACGGCACGATGGTGCACTTCCGCAACGAGTACGGCGAGGGGACGGGGCTCGACTGGCGCGTGCTGAACACGCTGCTTGGCCCCGGCCTCACCGTCGCCTCCGACGCATCGCCGGCGCTCGTCGACCTTGACGGCGACGGCGACCTCGACCTCGTCGCGGGGGCAGGCGACGGCTCGGTGACCTTCTTCGAGAACACGGGCAACGCGACCGCGCCTGCCTTTGCGCGCGCGGGGGTCTTCGGCGGGCTGGTGGCCGTGGGGCGCGCGACCCCCGCGCTTGCCGACCTGTCCCTCGACGGCCGGCCCGACCTGTTCTACGGCTCGCGCTCCGGGCTCGTGTACTTCGCCCAGTCGCTCGGCGGCCTTCCCGCGGACCTGCAAGTGTCCGTGTCCGGCGGCACCGGAATCCAGACGGTCGCGTCGGGCACGATGTCGTCCCCCGTTGCCGCCGACCTGCCCCCCTCGTTGCTGTGGCCGATCGCGGGAGCTTTACTGCCCCTCTCCTCCGACGCCTCCGGCAACGCGCTCGAAACGGTGACCGTGACGCTCGACGCCAGCCACTTCGGCCAAGTCGACGTCGACGGCCTCGAGGTCGTGTACACGGCGCGCCTCCCCATCTTGGACTTGGCCGGCGCAATGCGCGCGTTTGCGCTCACGGCCGCCCCCGTCGGCAATCAGACGGTCGTGCCCTTCCACCTCTCCGGCGTGCCCCTGGTCCCGGCCACCGCGCCGCTGGTCAAGGTCGAGCGGATCCAAGTGACCCTCGACGACGCGCCCCAATTCCTGCCGTTCCCGCCGCTGTCGCTGAACGAAGACAGCGCGCAGGGCCACCTTCTCGACCTCTCGACCGTCTTGTCCGACGAGGACCCCCTGAACGCGACCTACGCGCTGCTTGCCGCCACGAACAACACGTTCGTTGCGCTCTCGATTGTCGACGGCCATTTCCTCTCCGCAGATGCCCTTGCAGGCGACCTCAACGACAATTGGACCGGCACCGTCGAGTTTGTCGTGCGTGGCGACGACGCGCGCGGACAGTCGGCGACCTCGCCCGTCCTCACCCTGCGCGTTGTGAATGTCCCCGACGCGCCGGTCATCGAGTTCATCGCGGCGCAGTACCTGGGGCCGAACGACGCGCTGCGCGTCCAGGCGCGCGCCATCGACGGCGACCCCGCCAGCGCCTTGCGCTTTTCGCTGCTCCCGCCGTCGCCCAGTTCCGCCCTGATTGACGACGTGTCCGGGGTGCTCAACTGGAACCCCAGCTCCAACGAGCGGCTCACGACCGCGCGCATCCTTGTGGCCGTCACCGACGGCACGCTGGCCGACACGCAGGCGTTCGACGTCTACTTCGTGCCCGTGCCCGTGCCGGTCTTCGGCAAGCCCCTGCCCCTGGTGAGCGTCGTGCCCGGCCGGCCGGAGTTCCTCAACCTCTTCGACTATGCGACGGGCAACGCCTCAACGGTGCGGTCCGTTTCCATCAACGGCACGCCGAAGGACTTCGTCAACATCTCCTCGAGCGGCGAGTGGCTGGCGTTCGACTTCCCCCAGGACGCCCTGCCGGGCAACGAACGCGTGACCGTCAACATGGAGGCCACCGGCGGCAACGAGACCGTGGGCATCGACATCCTCATCCTGCCGGTCCCCGCGGGGCTCAACCTCGCCCCCTTCCCCCCGACGCCCCTGTCGCGCGGGGTGCAACACCGCATTGAGCTCCTGCGCTTTGCACGGGGCATCAATGACTTCCGCAACCTCAGCTTCGAGGTCGCGCACTCGTTTGCGGCGGTGAGCGGGTACAACCTGACGCTGTCGGTGCCCGCCGACTACGCGTCGCCCTTCCTGATCATCCCCGTGACCGTGCGCGCGGGGGCCGAATCCTCCAGCACGACGTGGACGATCCAGCTGGCCGCCGGCCTGCCGGCCCCGCGCATCGGAAGAGTCGCGATGGTGGCCGCCGGCGCGCGCGACGTGGACCTCGCCTATGCATTCGGGCCGATGGCGCTTGACGCCTCGCGGTTCCCGCTCTCCACGGACTCGACCCACTTCACGCCCGCGGGCCTCACCACGTTCCGCATCTCGTTCCCGCCGTGGCCGGCGAGCGTGCGCGCGCGGGAGTATTGGCCGATTGAGCGCGCCCGCGTCTTCGACGCGCACGGCGTCGAGATCCTCGAGGTCGAAATGGGCTTCGACGGGCGCAGCCGCCTGCTCGACCGCGTCCAGTATTTTGCCGAGGACGCGGAGGGCGTGCTCGACGGGTCGTTTGCGCAGGCGGAAGACCTCGTGGGCGCGCGTGTGAGCAATGTGTCGCTTGCAGGCACCGGCCCGCTGGCCGAGGGGTCGCTTGAACCGATCGTCCGGCTCGACGGCACCAACGGGGTCGGTTGGCGCGTGACCTTCACCCGCGACACGCGGCTCGAACAGCTCACGGTCGTCGCGCTCACCGACGCCTCGACGGGCGGAGGGGGCTCCCTCACGTTCCCGGTGTGGGCGGTCGTGACCTCGCGGGATGACGCGCCGACCTATGCGGGCGGCCTTGCCGATATCAAAGTCGAGCCCGGATTCAACAAGACGGTGGACGTCTCAACGTCCTTCAGCGACGAAGAGGGCGACGACCTGACCTTCGCGCTCTCCTCCACGGCCGAAGGCGTGGCGCTCGACCGCGCGTCGGGCTGGCTCGTCGTCGACGGCAGCCTGCCGGTGAACCTGACGGCGGTGCGCGTGATCGCGACGGAGTCGAAAAACCGCGGGCTCAGCGCGACCTCGGTGGCCATCAACATCCGCGTAGAAGCCGCCGGGGAGCCGCCCGCGTCGAACAGTGACCACCTCTCCGACTCCTTCTGGACGGGCTGGACCTTGCCCCTCGTGCTCCTCAGCGGACTTGCAGCCGTGGGCGTGGCGGTGTTCGCGGTGCTGTGGCGCCGGGCCGACGACGAGGAAGACCGGGCCGACGCGGATGTCGAGGGCATCGTCGCGGGGCTCGAACACTCGGAGGAATGGGAAAAAGTGCCCCACCCGCGCCCGCCGCCCACCGCGCCGCCGAACCCCGAAGACCCCCAGATGCAGGCGCTCGAGGCCGAGTGGTCGCGCGTGATCGCGTCGCGCCACACCGACGCCTCGAGCGCGCCGGGCGACAGCGAAGTCGAATTCACCGGGCGGATGAAGGCGACCCGCCCTGCGCCCCTGCCTCAACAGGCACCGGGGGCGCCCGAGCCGCGGCCGGCCAAGATGACCTCCTCGGACACCGAGTCCGAGCGGCGCGCCGGCGAGACCGATGCGGAGCTCGACGTGAAGAAGCGCCGGGC
>JBGPJF010000049.1:0-17797 GCA_041485285.1 Thermoplasmata archaeon
CCGAACTACGCCGAGGAAGTGACCACGCTGCGCATCGAGATCAACGGCGGGGAGGGGAGCGCAATGACCGCGAAGGACCTCCAGGCGCTCATCAACAGCGCGGGGCGAAGCGGCCAGCCGGCGACCGCCATTGCCGTCGCGCTTGGCGACAGCCCCGCCTCAGCGCGAGCGCGCAAGATCGCCGACGACTACCGCGGACAGGTGCGCGCTGGTCTTCTTGCCCTGGTCGCGAACCCGCCGAAGCGCATGCGCGCGGTGCAGGTGTTCGACATCGACAACCCGCTGGTGGCCGCCGCCGTCGCCGGGCTCGGCGTGATCTACCTGTTCGACCCCGCGTTCCCCGTGGTGAGCTTCACGCCCTCGGAGGCCGGAGGCTGGAAGGTGTCGACGCGCGCGACGCGCGCGCAAGCGGGGCGCGGCGTGGACTTTGCGGTGGCCGCGCGCAAGGCCGCCGAGGCCGTTGGCGGGCGCGGCGGCGGGCACCCCGTGGCGTCGGGCGCAACGATCCCCAAGGACGGGCGCGAGAAGTTCCTCGAAGTGCTCGACGCGACCGTTGAGGCGCAACTCAAGGCGGGCAAACCCGCGAACGCACCCGCGAGCTATGCGTGAGGGTTTCCAGCCACGAAACGCTCATCATTGTGCCGGGCGGCTCGGTGCACATTCCTTTGCCGCCTCCAAATGCGCGTCCATTTGCGACCACGCAGCAGTTGACGGTCGGTCTCATCCGATACTACATGCTGATTGGCGTGGCGCTCGTGGCGCTTGCGGTCGCCTTTGCAGCCGCAGCTGTCGTTTGGCCCGCGCCCGGGGGCGGCTTCAAGTGGGTTGCGTTGTACCCGGCGTTCCTCCCGTCGATCATGGGACCCGCATTCATTTGGGGGTCACTGTACTTGAGGCGCTTCGGGCCCGGAAGCCAACTCATCGTGAAGGGCGAGGTTTTGGTCGCCCTCCGCGAGGCCGTCAAGCGGTCCCCCGCCCGAATCCAAGAGCGGTCGCTTGCCCGCAACGGGGACAAGGCATGGCGTCCTCTGACGGGGTTCGTCTTAACGGATGCCGGGAATGCCGGCGGCCTGCCCGTGCTCACGATCGACCTGTACGAGGCGCGCGGCGAAGCAGCCCTGCCGGCCAAAGCGCTGGCGGCCAAACTCAAGATCGCGCCACCGCTCCTCATGGTACTCATTGATCGAGGCGCGGGTTCGGATCCGGTTGTGACCGAATTGCATGGGCTCGCGGCCGTTTACCTATTCGGGGTAGAGGAAGACCAAGGCCGCTAACGCGGCGCCTTCGCCGAGCGGGACTTCCACAGGTCGCGAACCATCGACCCAAGAAGGACGGTGAGCAGCGCGGAGATCACGACCGCCCCGAAGACGAGCTCGCCATGGGCGCGGCCCATCCAAGGGTTGCCCCCCGTGCCGAGCCCTGAAACGATCGACATGACCCCCATCATTGCCAGGACCCAAAAGAGCGCGGTGAGGACCGCCACGAGCAGCACCGCGGCGCCCTTCGAGGCCTGCTCCCCGCGAGGTGAACCGCCGGGGGGCCGCCCTCCGGCGACCTTCACGTCTGGCGCCCGTACTGGTCGCCGTAAATTCGGCGGGCCTCTTCGAGCTGCTCGTCGGTCATCGCCTGGGGCGGCGCCTGGCCGGGGGTCGTCGGTGCCCCTGCCTGGTCTTGCGACGCGAAGTACTGCGTGAACGTCTGCGACTGCGCCGCCGGCCCGGAGGGGCCCGTGCCCACCGCCCCGCCGCCGTAGATCGACGCGTAGAGGTCCTCGTCGACCTTCGGCTTGCGCACAAACCGGTACCAGAACACGAAGCCCACAAGGCCAGCCGCGCCGACCCCGACCGCCACGATGGCGATGGGGAACGGCGCCGGCGGCGGCGGGTGCACGATCACTTCCTTCGGCAGGACGTCCACCGTGACGCTCGCGTTGTTGTTCGTCACCGTGCCTTCGTTTGCGAGGGTGAGCACGAAGTCGAGGTGGTGCCCGTTCGACGGCGGCGGCGGGTCCTTGCGGTGGCACACGTCGACATCGAAGCACAGGTACTCCGGCGCGAAGTACTGGTAGTCCACCGGGATCGTCCCGCCCACGCCCGTGATGATGTTGTTCGGGTTCGTCCAGTTGTAGATCGCGCGGTGCCCGCAGGTCTCGTTGGTCGCTCCGATCGGGACGCGGTCTTGGCAGTCGAAGGTGTCGTAGACGACGAAGTGGAGCGAGCCCGCTGCAATCGCGCGCTGGCCCTGGTTCTGCACCGTGAGGTGGAAGGTGACGAGGTAGCCCTCGACCTGCGTAAGCTGGTCGGTCGTGATCGACGAAACCTCCGCGCCCGGGTCCTCCGGGTTCACGGCCTTCGACTGCACCGTCGGGGAGAGCGCCGCGTCGAGGTGGAAGATGTCGAGGCGGTACTCGGAGGTGCAGGTGGCATTGGCGACCACGTCGGAGCGCGCCGTGACCACGATGCTGTACTGGCCGACGGCGAGCCCCGGCGGCGCCACGATCGACACGAGCACGGCCTTCGTCTCCAGGATCGAAAGCTGGAGGTGCTGCGGCGAGAGGGTCACGTTGAACCCCTCGGGGGCCGTGGCCGACACCGACACGGCGTCCCCGCCGTTGCCGGTGTTCTCAAGAGCCAGGATGAAATTGGCCGTCGCCACGTCGTTCGAGAACGTGAACGGGTTCAGCTCCTTGTCCGTCTCGGTCGGGTCGATCGAGCACGACACCCGCGGGCGGATGATGACGGTCAGGTTTGTCTCGACGAAGATGTTCTGCCCGATGTCGAGGCTCGCATACTTCGACGAGATGCGGATCAGCTGGCTGTAGCTGCCGACCTGCGCCTTCGTGAGGTCCTTGGGGACGATGACCGTCGCCTGGAAGGCGGCCTCCTCGCCGACCTGCAGCAGCTTCTCGCCGATGGGCGGCGAGAGGAACACCCGCCAGTCGGAGATGTTGATCACGTCGATGAGCAGGCTGTCGAGCCCGTTGCCGCCGTTCTTGATGGTGAAGCTGAACAGGATCTCCTGCGCGGGCGCGCCGTACTCCACCGGCACGGGCGACACGATCGGCACGTAGACCTGCTTCACCTGCACGTGAAAGCGCAGCTGCGTGATGGGTGTGGTGAAGTTCACGCCGGAAGTGACGTTGATCTGGAAGTCGTAGGTGAAGATGACGGTCCCGAGCGGGATCGTCACGAGGAACTGCGCGGGCGAACTGTCGCCCGACTCATTCAGCGGCGAGAGGTCGAAGTCGCACGGGCTGCACAGCGCGTCCCAGCTGAGGTTGCTCGGCGCCACGATGCGCGCCAGGCCGTGGTCGGGGCCGTTGCCCTGGTTCTGCACGAGGAAGTTGAAGCGCAGCTGGTCGCCGGGAATCCCCGATAAGGAGGAGTCCCCCACGATCCTTGCGAAGATGTAGAAGTACTGCGTCACCTCGATGCGCGTGTAGGGCGGGTACACGTAGATCGGCGGGGACGCTTTGATCGAGGTACAGTTTAACGAGACGGTAGAATTCTCTTTGGCAAGCGCGTTGGCCGGGACGTGCACGCTCACGCGGATCGTAATGTTCTGGTTGATGTTCAGCAGGTTCGTGATGTTGGGCCCGATGTTGATCCCCTGGGCAAACGACCAGGTCCAGTCGTCGCGCGGGACGGACACATTGCAGAAGTACCAGTCTTGGGTGTTGCCGACGTTCTTGAGCCAGAAGCTCACCTGGATGTCGGCGTCGGCGGCCGACTGGAGGACGTTTGTGAGGTTGCCAAGCTCGAAGCGCGGCTTCGGGGGGACATGCACGCACACGGGGACCTTGCGCGTGATGACAGGGACGCCCATCCGGTGGGTGGTCGCCGTAACGGTGAAGTTGTGGTCCTTGTTTTCCGAATCCTCGGAGGGCGTGAGTTGGAGCGTGACGTTGGTGGGCGGAGCCGGCGGGATGTGCTCGGAGGCGTACAGGTGGACATCGAGCGTTTGGGCCCCCGGCGCAAAAACGCCCGAGCCGATGGCAAGTTCGTTCGAGTTGGCGCTGTCGTACGACGGCGGGTTGACGAGTTGGTTGCCCGACGCCGTGAGGATGACGACCCATGAGTCCGCGCGCATGGCGGGCGAGCCCCCGTTGGGCTGGCTGTCGTCAATCCAAACGTACGTCGGCGTGGTGATGAGGCTCGAGTCGGTGCCGTTCATCCACAGGGTGAAATTCCAGATGGCCGTCTGGCCGGGGGACCACTGCCTGCAGGACAGGTCGGTGTCCTTCATGGTGAAGTTGATGTCAACGGCAAGGGCAGCCGAGGCGTGGCTCGTGAAGGCCAGGCAGGCAAGCAGGGCAAGGAGCGCGGAAGCGGAGAAGAGCAGGAGGCGGGCGTTTTTGGTGAACATCTCAGATCCCTTGTCCATTAGGTGGCGCAAGACCCGTGGGACGTTATTTATCGTTTGTGGTTTTCCGCGAGGCACGCCTATTGTTGTTGTGGAACGCCGCGAGGGCAGGGCGCAAAGTGCCCGCGCGCGACTGCAAACGGTCAAGTGATGGCACGTGGCTCTTCGCGTGGCTTGCGGGGGTGTGCGCGTAACTGAAAAGGAGACGCCGGTCGAGCGCCTGCGGCGCCACCGGGAAGCGTCGCGCGGCGGCGGCGGGCCCGAGCGGGTGGCCAAGCAGCACGAGGCGGGCAAGCAGACTGCGCGCGAGCGCATCGAGGCGCTCGTCGACCCGGGCTCGTTCGTGGAGCTCGACCCCTTCGTGCAGCACCAGGAGACGAATTTCCAAATGGCCGAGCGCAAGGTGTTCGGCGACGGGGTCGTGACGGGGCTCGGGCGCATCGAGGGCAAGAGCGTGGCGCTCTTTTCGCAGGACTTCACGGTTTTCGGCGGCTCGCTTGGCGAGATGTTCGCCGCGAAGGTCACGAAGGTGATGGACCACGCCATGAAGAACGGCTTCCCGGTGGTGGGGCTGAACGACTCGGGCGGCGCGCGGATTCAGGAAGGGGTGAAGTCGCTCGGCGGCTACGCCGAGATCTTCTTCCGCAATGTGATGGCCTCGGGGGTCGTCCCCCAAGTCTCGGTGGTGCTCGGCCCCTGCGCCGGCGGCGCGGTCTATTCGCCCGCCATCACCGACTTTGTCGTCATGGTGCGCGACACGTCGCACATGTTCATCACGGGCCCGGATGTGATCAAGACGGTGACCCATGAGGAGGTCACCTTCGAAGACTTGGGCGGGGCCATTGCCCACGCGGCCAAGAGCGGTGTCGCGCACTTTGCCTCCGCGTCGGAGGACGAGGCGTTCGAGGTCGTGCGGCGGCTGCTCTCGTTCTTGCCCCCGAGCAACCGCGAGCGGCCGGCGCGCAGCGAGGCGTCCGACCCGGCGGCGCGGATGGACGAGGGCCTGAAGACCGTGGTCCCCGAGAGCGCGAACAAGCCCTACGACATGGTAGACCTGGTGCGCCGCGTCGTCGATGACGGCGACTTCCTCGAGGTGCACGAGCGCTACGCGCAGAACATCGTGGTGGGGTTCGCAAGGCTCGGGGGCTTTTCCGTGGGCGTCGTGGGGAACCAGCCGAAGGTGCTGGCAGGCACGCTCGACATCAACGCCTCGGTGAAGGCCGCGCGCTTCGTGCGCGTGTGCGACGCGTTCAACGTGCCGCTTGTGACCTTCGTGGATGTCCCGGGGTTCCTCCCCGGCACCGACCAGGAGCACGGCGGGATCATCCGCCACGGCGCGAAGCTGCTCTACGCGTACGCGGAGGCGACGGTTCCGAAGCTCACGGTCATCACGCGCAAGGCCTACGGCGGCGCCTACGACGTCATGTGTTCGAAGCACATCCGTGCCGACCTCAACCTCGCGTGGCCGACCGCCGAGATTGCAGTCATGGGGCCGGAGGGCGCGGTCAACATCATCTTCCGCCGCGAAATCGAGAAAGCGGGCGACCCCGCGGCGGAGCGCACGCGGCTGGTCAATGACTATGTGGAGAAGTTCGCGAACCCCTACATCGCGGCCGAGCGCGGCTTCATCGACGATGTGATCGAGCCGCAGGAGACCCGCCCGCGGCTCATCAAGGCGCTCGAGTTCTTCGAGGGGAAGGCCGAGGCGCGCCCGGCCAAGAAGCACGGGAACATCCCGCTTTAGTGCGCCCACCAAGGCAGGCGCTCGTCGAACCCCGAAAGCCGCGCGCCCGAGAGCGCCGCCGCGTCGTAAGTCAGGGCGCGCAGGTGCTCGAAGGTGAGGTCGCGCGGGTCGGCGACGCCCGCGTGGGCCGAGGCGCGCTGCGCATCTTCCCAAACCGCGCGCAGCGCGGCGGCGAGCCGGTCGCCCGTGGCCTTCCAATCGGCGTCGGTGGCCGACTCTTCGGCCGCCGCAACCCGCAGCGGGAAGCCCGACCCTGCAAGGCCCGACCCTGCGGCGAGCGCGCATGCAAGCGCAAGGCCGTCGCCAACTTCATCGCTCACGATGAACGCGGGCATCGGCGGGTCGCCCCCCCGGCCCGCCGACCCATAGCCCACGAGTGCAGCCATCGGGAACCGGGCGGGGCCGGCCGGGGCGGCAAGGCAAAGCGCGCGCACCCCCGACGCGGCCGCCGCGCGCAGCGCGCCGCGCGCGGGCACGCGGCCGGGCGCCGCGATGAAGAACACGGGCGCCCGGTACTCGGTGAGCGCGCGGGCCGCTTCCACCAGCCCCGGGAGCGCGTCCTGCGCCATGACGGCCGGCGCGCCGCTCTCGGAAGCAAGCGCAAGCCCGAGGGCGGCCGCCGAATTGGCGACCTCCGGCGTGAGGGCATCGCCCGGAGCGACCCGCAGCAGGAGCGGCACGCCCGACGCCTTGAGCACGGTGGACCGCGCTTTGGCCTGGTCGGGCGTGACGAGCAGCGCAGCTCCGGCCGCCGACGCGCCGCGCGCCGATGCGGCCCACGAGCGCGCCGCGCCTTCGCTCATCGAGGTCGCATCGAGGACGAACGGCATGCGCAGCAGGGGCATCCCCTTGATCCCGAGCGCCGCGCGCGCGGGCAGCACGGAAGGCGCCCGCCCGACCGCGGCCCCATCGAGCGGGTCGGCCGGACACAGCGCGAAGGGCACCGTGGGGGGCCGTTCCTCGCCCGCTCCAAACACCGACCGGCCGGCCCAAAATCGCGCGGAGGCGGGGTCGGTCACGGCGCGCCCCCGGCCGCGTCGGTATCGACGCGGACCCGCGGCCCTTGCGGCGCGGGCGGACCTGAAGGAAGAGGGGGCGCTGCAGCGGTCACGCGCACGAACTGCGCGGGGTCAAGCGCGGTTACCTTGACCGCGGCGGCAAGCGCCTTCAGGCGCTCGGCCCCGGCGGAATCGAGGGCTTCCGCCTTCGCCGACGAGGGGTCGACCGCCGCGGACTTGCGCACAAAGAGCGAACCTCCCGACATCCCCGCACCCACGGGCCCGTTCGTGTTGCCGAGCACCGCGAGGTCGCCGCCCGACATCCCGGCTCCGGCAAGTTCGCCCGCGTTCCCTTTGACCACCACTTCGCCGCCGGCCATCCGCCAACCCGAGCCTCCCCCCGCGTCGCCGAAAACGTGCACCGATCCGCCCTGCAGGAACGCGCCGGCCCCCTCTCCGGCCGACCCCACAACCTGCACGGCGCCCGCCGTCATCCCGTAGCCCGCATAGTTGCCCACCGACGCCTTGGCCACCACGAGCGCGCCTGCATTGTAGGCCGCGAGGAAGTCGCCCGACTCGCCGTCGACCACCACGCCGACCCGCGAAGCGAGCCCCACCGCGACCGCCGCGTGCCCCCGCACATCCTCGAGCGTGAATTTCACGCCCGGCTTCGCGTGTTTCACGATCAGCCGGTTGACCTCCTCCGAGGTCATCCCCTTCTTCGGGGCTCCGGAGGGGGAAGGCGCGGCCACGAGGATTCCTTGAGAGGGCAACACGGGGCGGCGGATTAACGGTTTGGCCCCGGGACGGCGCGCACGCGTGGCGGCGAAAACCGCACGCGCCCGCCGGCGGCCCCCACCTGGCGCTCGATTTCGCCGCGCATCGAGGCGTCCACCTCATAGCCCACCGCGCGCCGCCCGAGCGCCGCGGCCTGCGCGAGCGTGGTCCCCGTCCCGGCAAACGGGTCGAGGACGAGGTCGCCCTCCACCGAAAACATGCGGATCAGCCGCCGCGGGACCTCCGCCGGGAACGCCGCCGAGCGCCGGGCGCCGCTGCCGCGCCCCTGGCGCGCGCCCTTCATGTCCCAGACCTGCGAGAACCACAGGTCCCGCTCCGCCTTCGTGTACTTCGACTTCTCGCGCCCGCCGTCCTTGGGAGCGAACTTCCGCAGTCCGCCCTTGCGCATGATCAGGATGAACTCACAGTCGAGCGTCACATACGCATTCGGCGGCAGGAACCCCGACCCGAGGAACGCGTTCGGCCGGTTCGTCGGCTTCTTCCACAGGATGTACGGCAGCGCGTCGAACCCGAGCCGCTCGAACGCCTGCAGCACGCGCGCGTGGTTCGCAAACAGCCGGAACCTCCCCTCGTGCGTCCGCAGGGCGTCCCCCACGACCACGCACGCAAGCCCGCCCTGCACAAGCGTCCGCGCGCACTCCGTCCACACTTGGTCGAGCACGGCGTGCATCGCCTCGAACGACCGGGCGCCTCGCGCCCCGAAGAGCGCGTCCCACATCGCGATCATCGGGTAAGGCGGCGAGGTCACCACGAGTCCAACGCTCCCCGCGCGCACCGCCGCCATCCGCCGCGCGTCCTTGAACTCGACGCGCACCGCGGGTCCCCGCCCTTCCGCCACGGCGCAGGCAACGCCGCCCGGCCCCATAAACGGCACTCGCCGAGGGGGCCGACACCGCCCAACACGCCCAAAGGGCCCCCCCGCGCTCTTCGAAGAATGAACTAGCGTGAATGCGATGCCTGGCCCGCGTTTTTCACGCGCTCGGGAACCGCGAAAATCGGGGGATCATTCTTTAAATAGGGCCAATGGGCCTCCTCGGGTTGAGGCCGAAAGGCTTCGATGGAGGACAAAACCAATGCAGACCGTATTTGGAAGAAAAAACAAGGCGGGCGTCAGCCCCGTTATCGGGACCATTCTCATGGTCGCGATCACGGTGGTTCTCGCGGCTGTCTTGTACGTGATGGTTGCCGGCCTTGGGCCGAGCAACACCAACCAACCGCCGACGGCGGTGTTGCAGGGGGCAGGCAGCTGGTCGTCAAACACCACTGTCTCCACCTACACCTTCACCGTCTCGACGGTGACGCCAACAAGTGCGAACATCAACCCGACCCAGCTGCAGTATATCGTGTCCAACAGCGCCAACACGCCGTTGTACTCGGGTAATGCTGGCCTGAACACCACGTCCGGGGCCTTTACCCTGAACGTCGTGTACCAGGACCCGCTGAACGTCGGGTTGGTCTCTGCCGGTGACCGAATTCAGATCACCGTCACCCCGGTTGCGAGCAACCCCCTCGTGGGCGGCAACATCCAGGTGAACTTCAACGGCAACTCGCTCGCCACGGGCAAGATGTAAAGCGGCCCTGGACACACGAAACGATCGCTCTTCCGGGCCGGAAACGGCCCGCTCTTCCTTTTTTTTCCAGGCCCGCGCTTCGAAGTCCCGAGGGCGGACCGCTCCCGCGGCGGCCCCGCCAAGGCCCGGCCGTGGCCCCGCGAGCCCTTCCCGGGCCCGCCTGCCGCTGGCTCGGGATTCGGGTGATTTTTCCGCTGCCTGGCGGCCCACTTTTTGCACTCCGCGGAGCACCGAGATTCGCTGATCAACATATAAATACCAGAAATCAGGGTTGGCACGATTGAGGTCGAAAGACCTCATCGGAGGACAAAACCACATGAAGACCGTATTTGGACGAAAGAACAAGGCGGCCGTGTCCCCTGTGATTGGAACCATCCTCATGGTTGCAATCACGGTGGTGCTCGCGGCTGTGCTGTACGTAATGGTTGCCGGCCTCGGGCCGAGCAACACGAACCAACCGCCGACGGCGGTGTTGCAGGGGGCAGGCAGCTGGTCGTCAAACGCCACTGTCTCCACCTACACCTTCACCGTCTCGACGATTACGCCAACGAGCGCCAACATCAACCCGACCCAGCTGGAGTACATCGTGTCCAACAGCGCTAACACGCCGTTGTACTCGGGTGGCTCCGGCTTGAACACGTCGTCTGGTGGCTTCACCATCAACGTCGTGTTCCAGGACCCCCTCAGCGTCGGTTTGGTCTCTGCAGGTGACCGAATTCAGATCACGGTCACCCCGGTTGCCAGCAACCCCCTCGTGGGCGGCAACATCCAGGTGAACTTCAACGGCAACTCGCTTGCCACGGGCAAGATGTAAAGCGGCCCTGGACACACGACAGGTTCTCTCTTCCGGGCCGGAAACGGCCCGCTCTTCCTTTTTTTTTTCCGCGGGTGCTTCGAGACTCCTCTTGCCCCGTGGCTCCCGCGTTTCACACTAGCAGAATAAACGTATAAGTAGCGGAGGCACTGAAACAAACAGGAGCGTGGAGGCGGGACCTTGAGCCGAAGCCCCGTCTTCCTGCGCCGTGCCAAGGCCGCCGTGGCCCCCGTGGTGAGCACGGTCATGCTCGTGGCAATCACCGTCGTGCTGGCCGCCGTGCTGTTCGTGCTCGTCTCCTCGATGCTGAACCCGCCCCCGCCGCCGCCGGTGGCCATCACGTTCACGAGCCTCGGCTGGTCGGGCGGCAATAACACCGCCGTCATCCAGTCGGTGACGGGCGCAAGCGCGGTCTCGGTGGCCGACCTCGAGTACCAGCTGCGGGACTCGGACAACACGCTGATGTACTCCGGAAAGGCGGACCAGGCGGTGCCCACCCAGTCGGTCACCATTACCATCCACTACGAGGACCTCGATTCCGGCGAGCGGATCACGCCAGGGGACAAGATCATCGTCACCGTCGACCCGATTTCCGGCTCGACCCTGGTCGATGGCGGGGTCCTCGAGATCTACGCGGGCGGCAAGCAGATCGCCAGCCACGCGATCGCCTAGTCGACCATGACAGGCCGGTGAAGCGCATGGGCCGGCCCGTCAAGGGGCGCGGCCCCCGAACTTCCGTCTTTCGCCGGGCCCCGCGCCGGGCCGTCTCCGAGGTGCTCGGCGTGTTCCTGATGGTCGCCGTCACGCTCGTGCTCGTCGTCGTGCTCTTCCTCATGATATCGGGGCCCGCGAACCCGCCCCCCGAGACCTCCCAGATCATCTTCGAGGTCCAGCCCTACACGCAGAATGCGACGAACGCGTCGCGCAACGACACGTTCTTCACGGTCCAGGCGAAGCTTGGCAACGGCGAGCTCTTCTGGAACGACTCTTCGCTCCAGATCTACATCCTTGACAACAACGGCACGCTGATGACGCTCCACAACCAGACCTACGACGACATGAACCACAATGGGAAAGTGGACGGGGGCGACCGCGTGAACATCCGCGGGATGACGGCGGTCTACCACCAGCTGCACATGCGCATCAACTACCACCAGCGCATCGTGTCGGATATCGCCCTGCCGTGAGGCTTAGCTGAGGCTGCCGGCCAGGATCGGCAGCGAGATGAAGGTGCCAAGCGAGCTGCCCACGTTCGTGGCGGCCGTGACGAAGAGCACGCGCCACACGGGGTTGCGGAAGAGCTCGCGGAAGGAGTCCCACGCCTGGAGGCTCTCGAAGTCGGCGACGGTGGGGGTGCGCACCCGGGCCTCCATGAGGCCCGCGAACCAGCCGGCGGCGAGCGTGGGGTGGATGGCAGTGAACCCGGCGACACCGGCGGCCGTGGCGATGCTGTAGGGGTGCCCGCGCGCCACGGCGGCGCCAAGGCCGGCAAGCGCCCCGTGGATGATCCACCAGAGGGCCAGCGCCTGGCCGGCCCGCGCGAGGTTCCCCTGCAGCGCCTGGTAGATCACGATCCAAAACAGCAGCAAGGGCACGGACCACCCGAAGAGCGTGCCCCACGGGATCTTGCGCTCGGGCACCTCGTTCAGGTCCTTGAAACGCGGGAGCTCGCCCAGCCCCTTGGCAAGGGCCGCGCGCACGCCCTTGAGGTGGCCGGCCCCCACGACGGCCACGACGCGGCCTTCCTTGGCCGAGAGCAGGATCCGCTTGGCAAGGAACTCGTCGCGCTCGTCGATGAGCACCTTCTTGACGGACGGCGCGATCCGCCCGATTTCCTCCATCATCGAGGTGAGGACGTCCTCGTCCATCAGCTTGTCAAGCTCGGCCTCGTCGTCCTGCTCGCCGGCCTTGGCGCGCTCCTCGTCCTCGGCCTGTTCGGCAAGCCGCCGCAGGCCGAAGAGCAGCTGCCACGCTTCGTAGCCGAAGCGCAGTTTCTCCTTGATCGTCATCAGCCGCCAGGCGCGCTTGAGGGTCACGCCGATGTCGCGGTCAAGCAGCGCCAGGCGCGCCTTGCGGCCGTGGGCGAGGTTCACGGCCTCGATCATCTCGGCGCCCGGCTCGACGCCGAAGCGCTCGGCAAGCCGCCGCTGGAAGCTTGCCAAAAAGAGCTGGGCCATGAAGAAGTAGGCCCGCCCGCTGCGGATGATCGTGGTGACGGGGGTTTTCCCCCAGCCGGCGCGGTCGCGCAGCGCTTCGTAGCGGCCGCCGTCGAGTTCGACCCCGACGATGTCCGGCGAGAAGGCCTCGACGGCCGCCTTGACTTCCTCCACGCTCTTCTTCGAGACGTGGGCGGTGCCGACGAGCACGATGCTCTCGGAGACGCGCTCGATCAAGTGTCAGCGCCTGCCGCGCGCGGCTCACGCCGTCTCCCGGACGTCGATGGCGCTGTCGCACACGAGCTTGAGGATGACTTCGAGGTCCTCGGGCGTCTGCTCGTGGACCGACAGGACGAGCGTCATGACCTGGCGGACGCGCAGCGAGTTGATGAGGTAATAGGAGAACTCGGAGAGGGCCTTCTCGTCGTTGTGCATCGCGAGCGTGTTCATCGAGTCGAGGAAGAGGAGCGTGCCCTTCGTGCCGATCTGCTTGAGCCAGGTCTCGACCTTCAGCATGATGTTCTCGAGCATGGTCGGCGACTCGACGAAGATCGCGTTGTCCTTCTCGCCGCCGGTGGAGCCGACGATGAACGAGATGCAGTCGACGAAGTACAGGTTCGCGGTCGCCACGCCTTCGGCTTCGAGCTGCTGCTTGATGACCGACGAGGGGATCGTGGAGGTCACGTAGATGACCTTCTTCTTCTGGCGGTTGGCCCACTCGACGACGGCCTTCATCGTCTGGAAGTAGAAGTTGAGGTCGCTCATCAGGGCGATCGCGGCGTTTGGCGCCGCCTCGTCGAGGCTGCCCTGGACGACCTTGTCCACGTCGATGGGCATGGGCTAGCCCTCCCGCATCGACGCCTTGAGCATGGGCACCATGATGAGCCCGTGGCTGGTCAGGTCGAACACGTAGCGAGCGCGCGAGTGGACGGTCCCTCGCATCTTGACGACCTGGAGGGTGCGCAGGAGGTAGCCGCGCGAGTCGTGGTTGCCAAGGAGGATGATGCCGTCGGCGACGGCTTCCTCGACGCCGAAGGTGGAGTAGGCCATCTCGCCGGGCTTCGTCTCGCTCGTGCAGAGGGTGGTGACCCCGGCGTGGGAGAGCGTGCGGCCGAGCTTGTCGGTGAACTCGCGGATGTGCTCGGGCTTGGAGATGCGCTGGCAGATGCCGGTGAGCGAGTCGAGGACGAGCCGCTGAGCGCCCTTGTCCTTGATGGTGCGCGCGAGCCACTTGAGCAGCACATCGACGTCCTTGTCGGTGAGGTCCGGCGAGATGCGCAGCTCCTCAAAGAGATCGGCCGCGTCGAAGAAGTGGAGCTTCTTCCCGACGAGCGCGCGGTCGAAGAACGCGTAGGTGGCGGCGTTGTCAATGACGCGCTCCACGGGCTCGGTCGTCGTGATGAAAATGCCGGCTTCGCCGTCCTTGGCGCCGTTGACGAGCATTTCGAGGGCAAGGGTGGTCTTGCCGGTGCCGCAGGCGCCGGTGAGCAGGACGACGTTCCCCTTGGGGATCCCGCCGTTGAGGACGGAGTCGAGCCCCACGATGCCCGTTTTGGCGCGCGGGGCCGCCTGGCCAGCCGCCTCGCCGCCTCCGTCCTTCTCGGCCAAGTTGACCCTCTGGACGGGAAGTTTTCCTCGTGAATCCCGCGTCCGTGGGAGCGGGCTGTGCATATATATGGGTTGCGGGGCAAGAAATCGGAGCCGACTGGACGCCTTTTCCAACAGTGGAAAACACGCGTGGCCGCCTTCCAGTCGCTGAGATTTATAGAGCCGCGGGAATACTTCGAAGGGGGGCGCGGGAGACGACCGAGTGGATTGACGGCGCGCGCCTCGCGGCGGCGGTGGTGGGGCTCGCTTACGCCGCCTACACGGACGCAAGAACGCGCGAGGTGCAAGACGGGGTGTGGTACGGGCTCGGGGCGCTTGCGGCGGTGCTGTTCGCGCTCGACCTCAACGCGACCTACGGGGCCCAAGCCGCGGTGATGGCGGTGCCGGCGGCGCTGATCTTCGCGGTGGCGGTCGTGGGCGGCGAATTCGTGGAAGTCGTCCCGGGCGACGCCCCGCCGCCCGAGGACTACCAGTTGAACGATGCGCAGCGGGGGCGCCTGCGGCTCGACCTCGGCATCAGCGCGGCGTTCATCGTGGGCGCGATCGCGCTCTTCGTGTTCTCGGGGTCGTTTGACTTGGGCGCGCGGCCGGGGCTTTTGCAGGGCCCGGTCGTCCAGTCCTTCTCGGCCGTCCTGATGATCGGCCTCGCGCTGCTCATGTTCATGTTCTCGCTCATCGCGGGGGGTGCCGACGCGAAGTGCCTGATGATGCTGGCGCTGCTCTTCCCGGTGGCCCCGGCCCTCTCGGGCCTGCCGCTCGTCCACCCGCCCGGCCTGGCCGTGCTGTCGATCCCGTTTGCGCTGGCGGCGTTCTTCAACGGCGCGATCCTGCTGGTGGCGGCGCGCCTGCCGGTGTCGCCGATCGTGAGCGCAAGGCGGGGGATGTTCCGCTTCCCCGAATCGTTCTTCGGTGTGCCCAAGCCGGTCGACAAGGTGAACCTCGAGCGGGAGTGGGTGCTTGGCGGCGTCGAGGGCGGCGCGTTCAAGCGGAAGCTGATCCCCCGGCACGGCGCGCACTCGGACGAGAAGCAGAAGGAAGTCCTGCAATTCCTGAAGGACAAGGGCGAGGCGATGGTGTTCGTCTCGCCGAAGTTGCCGTTCATGGTGTACCTGCTGGCGGGTTTCATCGTCCTCGTCGTGCTCTCGTGCCCGCTCTATTTTGTAGGCGGGTTCCGCTGAGGAGCCACCCTCGATGGCCGAATACTTCGTGACGGGCGCGACGGGCTTCATCGGCGGCGAGGTCGCGCGCCAGCTCACAGCGAACGGCCACAAGGTGCGCGCGCTTGTGCGCGACCCAGGCAAGGCCGGCGCGCTGCGCGCGATGGGCGCGGCGCTCGTCGAGGGGGACATTTCGTCGAAGGACAACATGCGCGCCGGGATGGAGGGCGCAGACGGCGTGTTCCACATCGCGGGCTGGTACAAGGTCGGCGCGCGGGACAAGTCGCCGGGCCAGAAGGTGAACGTCGAGGGGACCCGCAATGTGCTCGAGGCGATGCGCGACACGGGAGTCCCAAAGGGCGTTTACACGAGCACGCTGGCAGCATTTGGCGATACGAAGGGCCAGCTGGCCGACGAATCGTTCAAACCGACGCCGCCGTTCAAGTCCGAATACGACCGCACCAAGTCCGAGGCGCACTTCAACGTCGCCGAGCCGATGATGCGCGACGGCCTGCCCCTCGTCATCGTCCAGCCGGGGCTTGTGTACGGGCCGGGCGACACGAGTTCGTTCCGGCCCGCCCTCCTCGATTTCCTCCAAGGGAAACTGAAGCGCACGCCCGCCGGGGCTGCCTACTGCTGGGGCCACATCGAGGACACGGCGCGTGGCCACCTCTTCGCGATGGAGAAGGGGAGGCCCGGCGAGGCCTACATCCTCGCGGGGCCCGCGCACACGCTCGTGGAGGCCTTCGACAAGATCGCGGCGATGACGGGGCTGCCGGCGGTCAAGAGCCACCCGAGCCCGCGGACGCTGCGCACGATTGCATCGATCATGAGCTTCGTATCGAAGTTCAAAGAGGTCTCGGAAGCGTTCTCCCCGGAGAACTTGCGGGTGCTTGCCGGGACAACGTATCTCGGGAATTCCGCGAAAGCGCAGCGCGAGCTTGGATTTGCGCCGCGCCCGTTCGACGTCGGGATGGCCGCCACGGTCGCCCATGAGATGGCGCTCTCCGGGATGCCGCCGCCGAAGGCGCCGGCGTAAGCGGCGCACCATGCTTTTTTGAAGCCAGAACGCGCAACCGGCGCCCTCACGGGGGCGCGGCGTTGGCAAGAGCGAAGAAGCCTGCAGCCACCAGGGCTGCTCGACCCCAGGGGCGCCCCGCGGGCGTCGTGACGCTCCAAGTTGCCGTGGACACCACGACGCTGAAGCGCGGACTGCAGATCGCGCGCGAAGCGGCCGCAGGCGGCGCCCAGTGGATCGAGGTCGGCACGCCGCTGCTGAAGAGCGAAGGCATGGAAGCCGTTCGCGCCTTCCGGCGCGAACTGAAAGGCAAGGTGATTGTCGCGGACATGAAAACGGCGGATGTCGGCGGCGGCGAGGTCGAACTTGCCGCCAAGGCGGGGGCGGGCGTCGTCCACGTGCTCGCGTCGGCGCACGACGAGACGATCCGCGACGCGGTGCGCGCGGGCCGCAAGTACGGCTGCTGGATCGCGATCGACCTGATGGGCATCGGCGACAAGGTCGCACGAGCGAAGCAAGTCGAGGCGATGGGCGTGCATCACGTTAGCGTGCACGTCGGCGTGGACGAGCAGATGGTCGGACTTTCGCCGGTGAAGATGGTGCAGCAGGTCGCGCAGGCCGTTTCGATCCCCGTGGCCGCCGCCGGCGGCTTGAATTCTGAAACCGCCCCCGCGGTCGTGAAAGCGGGTGCGACGATCATCATCGTGGGCGGTGCGCTCACGAAGGCCGAGGACCCCGAGGCCGAGACGCGCAAGATCCTGAAGGCGATCAACGCCGGCAAGGCGCTTCCGACGAAGCTCTTCCGCAAGTATGCGCAGTCGGAACTCATCGAGGCGTTCACGATGGCGTCGACTCCCAACATCACCGACGCAGCGCACCGCAAGGGCGCGATGAAGGGGATCGTGCCCGTGGGCCCGCACGGCGTGAAGATGGTGGGGCGTGCGGTCACGGTGCGCACCGTGAACGGCGACTGGGCAAAGCCCGTGGAAGCCATCGATGTGGCGAAGCCCGGCGAGGTGATCGTGATCGACGCGCAGGGCGGGAACATCGCGGTGTGGGGCGAGCTTGCGTCGTGGTCTTCGAAGGTGAAAGGAATCGCGGGCGTCGTCATCGACGGCGCTCTCCGCGACGTCCCGGACATCCGCGCGATGGGCTTCGCGGCGTTTGCGCGACATGTGGTGCCCGACGCCGGCGAGCCGAAAGGGCACGGCGAGATCGGCGCCGAGATTGTGTGCGGCGGCCAGACCGTGCGCGGCGGGGACTGGGTCATCGGGGACGACTCGGGCGTGGTGGTCGTGCCCCAGGAGCGCGCCGTGGAGATTGCAAACCGCGCGGTCAACGTCTTCGAGACCGAGAACCGGCTGCGCGAGGAGATCCGCCGCGGCTCGACGCTTTCGAAGCAGCTCGAACTCGAGAAGTGGGAGAAGGTCGGCTAGTGGCGCGGCTAGCAAAGTAGACCGGCTTTCCGACCGCAAAGTCTAGGTCTAGGAACGTGAATCGGCCCCCCGAGGCGTAGCCTCGGGTGCTGCCGTGGTCATCAGGGTTCGGTCGATTTCGAACGAAGAGGGGAA
>JBGPJF010000050.1:0-17679 GCA_041485285.1 Thermoplasmata archaeon
CGGGCGCCGGCTGAAGTGGTGGGTCGACGAAAAGGCGGTGCGCCAAGCGCAGAAGCTGGACGGGAAGTACGTGTTGATCACCACGCTGGACCTGAGCGCGCTCGAGATCCTTGAGTTCTACCGCGCGCGCGACAAGGTCGAGCGTGCGTTCCGGATCACGAAGGACGTCATCAAGATCCGGCCGATCTGGAATCACAAGGAGTCGCACATCAAGGCGCACCTGTTCATTTGTTACCTCGCGTACCTGCTCATGAGCCTCGTGCAGATCGTCGCGCGAAGGAGCGACCCGAAGTTGTCCGCTGTGAAGGCGTTGGAGAAGATGGCCACGATTACGAAGCGGGTAGCGCGGGTGATCCGCCCGCGCGAGGGCGCGCGGGATGCGCTGCGCGAGTTCGCGAACATTGATTCTTAAGAAGGGTGACGTCGGGTTCTCGCGGCGGAAGGCAGCGAACGCCCGTCCGACGGGCCCAGAAAGCAGGACGAGACCCGCCTAACTGCGCTCGAGCCCCGTGATTGGGCGAGGCCTCTCGGGGGTCGGACAGGCCGCCGACGAAAAGCGCCGTGAGGTTCGGCTATCTGGCGCACTCAACTGTCAAATCTGGGCGGCGGTCGTGCGAATGAACACTTGCGGGAATCTGCCGATCGCGGTCGGGACCGATGCCTTGCACGGTCTGCGTCTGAGGCTTTCGGGGCGCGAATCGTGCGGCGCTTGCACTGAAGGGAGCGCGAGGACACGGAGATGACGCGCGCAACCCGGTCGTTCAAGATAAAAGGGAGATTTGGGCTTGCGGTCCTCCCTCTCTGATTTCAGGCCCCCCCTACAACCGACAAGGTAGGGTGCTAAGGAATCCCAGTCCGGCATAAGAGAGGACTGGTTCACCTCTAGAACGTCGTTGATCTGGCTCTGTGCACGGCGAGGGGTCTCGGCCGAGGCCGGTATTTAAGGGGGGAGCCGGCGGGGGGCCTTCGATGGGCCGATTCATGGTAAGGTGGAGGTGCCCGCCGTGGGGCAGCGGCGGCTTGTTCGGGGGTGGCTCTCGCCCTCCGTTGAGCGTAATTCAACGCCGTTTCGCCGGCGGAAAAAAAGGAGCGCGCGGGGGGGGATTCGAACCCCCGACCTGCAGGTTAGGAACCTGCTGCCATATCCGGGCTAGGCCACCCGCGCATGGGAGAAAGGAGCAAAAGTGCCAGCGTGGCGATTCTTTCACGCCACAAAATGTTCGCTCGGGCTTCAGCAACGGACCCCGAGCTGGGGCCTCCTCGAGAGCGCGGCAGGCATTGAACGGCGAGAAGGGCGGGGGCAGATGAAGGCATCGGCCCCGCGCGAGGAGCGCTTCAGTAGACACCCAGGAGCGGCCGGCACGCGAGCGCCCGCAACATCATGCGCTTGCCCATCAAGCGCATGACGAATTCGAGGCTCTTGTCATTTCGGAAGAAGAGGTCCGCGAGCGTTTTGGAGTGCAGCGAATACTTGAGCGTGGGGCCTGCCTTATGGCGCCACTCGCGTTCGTATTCCGTGAGCGGCGTCCCTTTGCGCAGATTGTCGACCGCGGTTTTCCCCGCGAACTGACCCGAGATCATCGCGACGCAGACGCCTCCGCCGTTCGATGCCATGACCATGCCGGCGGCGTCCCCTGCGAGCATCGTTTTGCCCCGGACCGTTTCCTTGATCGGCCCGGACGCGGGCACCCAACCGCCGCCCGTCGTGCACACCTCGCGGACTTCGTACTTCTTGGCAAACGTTTCCATCAGCGGCCGCAGGTTCACCTTGCCCGCCAGCTGCGGCTGGACGCCGAGGCCGATGTTGGCGCCGTCCTTCTTCGGGATCATCCAGGCGTACCCGCCGGGCGCGACCGAACCGAAGTAAAGGTCGACGACCCCCTCGAAGTCCCCCTTGACATCCCAGTAGATGCACGGGCAGATGACTTTGGGAGCGGCGATACCCATCTTCTCACGGACGACCGAGTGAGGCCCGTCGGCGCCGAGGATGACCGGCGCCTCCAATCTGAGCCCGTCGTAGGTTTTCACCCAGCCATCGCCGGCATCCGTCACGCGCCGCCGCATCGCGAACACGGCGCCGCGGCGCATGGCGCGCGCGGCTAGGAATTGGTCGAAGGACGCGCGCGAGGTCGAGTAGCCGGCAAAGGGCAGGTCGTAGTGGCGCCCCTTCGGGGAGATGCACCGCGTGATCGTCCACTCGCGCTTCTTCACCCAGCCGGGGATATCGAAAAGCGCATCGATGCCCTCGACGCGGGGCATCAGCGCCTTGACCTCGTCGTTCGTGGGCATGTATTCCCCGCACTGGTAGGGCACGCCCACCACGGAGCGCTTGTCCAGCACCAGGACGCGCAAGCCGCGCTCGGCGGCCTCGAGGGCGGCCGACGATCCAGCGGGCCCGCCTCCGACGATGATGAAGTCCCATTTCTCCCGCGAAAGGTCGAGGCCCTTCGCGTTTCCGCCGGTAAGGGCATCGGTTTCTTCGGCAGTGCACGACGGCGCAAGTTCCGCGTCGTCGGCCGAATCGTCTGCGTCCTCAAGCAGACCCTGCTCTTGGGCCGCGGCCGACAAGGGGCTCAGGCCCCCCGCGCCGCCAGTTCGTCGGCGTACGCAAGCAAGTCCGCCTTGGCGCGCGACGGGGGCACGCCCTTGAGCGCCCGCTGGGCCGCCTTCGTGTGGCGCCGCGCGTGCGCGCGCGCCTCGGCCTCCCCGCCGGCCGCGCGGATTACTTTGAGGGCGCGGCGGATGTCCTTGGGGGCTGCGCCTTGTCCGCGGGTCTCAATGACGCGCCGGAGGAACTTCCGGTCGCGCGGCGGCGCGTGACGCAGCGCGAAAATGGTCGGCAGCGTAACCTTGCCCTCGGTCAGGTCTTTGCCCACCGGCTTGCCCATTTTCTTCGCCGTTGCCGACACGTCGAGCGCATCATCCACGATCTGAAAAGCCAGGCCGACTTCCCTCCCATAGCGGCCGAAGGCCGTGACCTCGCGCGGCGTGGCCCCTGCGGCCATCGCGCCGAGCTTCAGCGCGGCCTCGAAGAGCGCGCCCGTCTTGCGGCCGATGATCTCGAAGTACTCGTCCTCCTGGAGCCCCGCGTTGCGCGCGTTGCGCAGGTCTTGGATCTCGCCCACCGCCATGTTCAGACACGCGCCGTTGATCGTGCTGATGAACTCGACGCCGTACTGCGACACGAGCTTGAACGCCGTCGTCATCAGGTAGTCGGCGGCAATCAGCGACCGGCCGACCCCGAAGGTCTCGTGGGCCGAGGGCTTGCCGCGCCGGCGCTCCGACTGGTCGGAGATGTCATCGTGGATCAGGGTCGCCGTGTGGATGACCTCCACCGCAGCGGCCGCGGGCACGGCGCGGCGCGGCTTTAGGCCGCTTGCGGCCACATACGACGCAAGCAGGAGGGCGGGGCGCACGCGCTTGCCGCCCGACCCCACGACGTACTCGGCGATCCCCGTCAGGGTCTTCTCGTCGCCCTCGATGGCGCGGGCGATTACCCGGTCCACCTGCGCAAGCTCGCGGGCCAGGAAATCGAACGCCAAGAGCGGCCTCCGCGGGCCATCCAGGGCAGTCTATTTAGCCGTTAGCGGGGGGCGTGATATTGGAGCGCGGACGCCGCCAATCTGCGTTGTGGGATTCCTTCGTGACAGCGGCGGTCTATTCCTTCGGCTCCGTAGGTTCGTCGACTACGTCGCCGCCCCGCTTGCGCACCGTCTGGAACAGCACCAAGGCCACCGCGGCAACGATTGCAAGGACGAGGATGAGCACGAGCGGCGAGCCTGGCGCGTCGATGGCGGGCGCCACGGTGGCGGAGCTGCCCAGCGCCGTGACGGTGGTGCCGCCCGACTGCAGCTCGGCGCGGATGTTGACGGCCCCCACGCCCGCGGCGATCCAAGTCACGTTGACGACCTGCGTCTCGCCCACGCCTACGGTGATGTTGACCGGCGGCAGCGCGACGGTCCCGGCGTAGAACCGGACGGTGGCGTTCCCGGGCGCCGTGCCGTTGTTCGTGACGCGCACTTCGATGCGGACGCTGTCGCCGGCATGCACCGAGGCCGGCGTGACGGCGAGGTTGGTCATGTGGATGCTGGGAAGGCCCGCCTGGCGGAACGTGACGACGAAGGTTTGGGCGTTGTTCGACACGTTGACGTCGGTGCCGCCCGCATTGTCAAGCGTCAGGCTGAGGATTGCGGAGAGTGTGCGCAGCCCCGCCGTATTCCAGAAGAACGAGACATTGGCCGATTGGCCCGGGCCAAGCGCCGGGACGGGGGAGGACCCGAGCGCGTTGGCCACCCACGCCAGCGCGATGTTCCCGGGCGCCGAGTCGAGGTTCCCGCCGTTGCGGACCGTCACATTCACGGTGACGATGTCCCCCGCCGTTGGTTCGCTCGGGCTGTAGCCGAGGGCGAGGATGAAGGGGTCGGCCGCCCTCGGATTGAGCAGCGTGTAGGCGACCGAGAGCGCGTTGTTCAGTTCCGCGTCCTCGTCGAGGACCCCGTCGGCATCCACGATCACGAGGATCGAGTGGACGCCGGGGCTTCCCGAGGGGATTGCAAAGTCCGCGGCGATCGTGATGGTCGCGCCCGGCGGCACGGCCGGAACCACGAGGCTTCCAAGCGACCGGTTGAGCGTCGCTTCGGTGACCTGCAGGCGGACGGACCCAAGGTATGCCACGCCGTTGTTCGTGATGTTCACCGAAATCGATGCCTGCTCCCCAGGGCGGTACGACGCGTTGGCGACCGTTAGCGCGGAAACCTCGAGGTCGGGACGCGGGGGGCGGATGACAAAGATCACGACGGTCGCGTTGTTGTTGGTCTCCACGTATTCGGAAGTGGCGCGGCTGCCGTCGACCCAGACGCGTAGCCGGTGTTCGCCGGGCGCGAGCGAGGGCGGGATGACCCACAAGTTGCTGATCGTGATGTTTTCCCCGCGCGACAGGTCCGCGTCGACCCCCCACACGTCCGTCCGGTTGGCGAGCGTGATGGAAGTGGAGTTGTCGAGGTAGACCCAAACATCGACGGTGTCGTTGAAGGCGGCCGCGCGGTTCTCGATGGTCAAGTTCACCACGAGCGCGGCGCCCCCAACGCCCGCCGCGGGGTCGGCGGTAATGTCGATGGGCACCAGGTCGGGCCGGTCTTCGACCGTGACGACGAAGATCGCGGAGTTGTTGGCTTCCGAGTCCTCGTCGACTTGGTTGGGGAAGTCGGCGATGGCGGTGATGGCGTAGGACCCCGCCGGCACGGCGCCGGCCGTGAAGGTGAGCGAGAAGTTGGCGGCCTCGCCGGCCAGCATCGGGCCGAGGTTCTGGGTCTGGTTCCCGAAGAGCGGGTGGCCCGCTTGGACGACGACATCGTTGACGGTGTCCCCGGCGCCGATATTGCCGACGGTGCCGTTCACGCGTAGCGTATCACCTGCGAAGATGACTCCGGCGGGCCCGGTCATGTTCGTGACAATGAGGTCGGAGAGCGCCGTGGTGGTGATGAACGTGATCTGGAAAGCGCGCGTGTTGTTGTTTTCGAAGCTCTCGGGAACCGCGCCGCCTGCGTCGACCTTCGCGGTAAAGTTGTGCACGCCCACGGTGTAGCCAAGCGACGAGAACGAGAGGTTCGCGAGGTAGAAGTCGCGCCACGCGATTGCCGGGGCGCTGACGTTGGCCACCTCCGCCAGAGAAACGGCGTCGGTGATCGTTACAAGCGAAGGCCCATTTGCATCCCCAAAGCCGTTGTTCCGCACGCGAACGGTGAGGTTCACGGGGTCGCCAATCAGGGTGGCCGGAAGCTGGGGCGTGACCGCTTCCGGCGTAAGGTCCGGGAGCACGTTTTCCGCGAAGATCAGCTTGTAGCCGAAGCCGGCGGAGGAGTGGTTCTGCCCCGTCTTGTTGTCGAACACGCTAAGCGAGAAGTAGTAGGTCGCGTTGAGGTCGTCGAAGGCCAGGTCGCGGCTGGAGTTGTCGGCGGTGACCAAGGGGCGCGCCATCTCGACGCTCCACCCGGTGCCGTTCCACGCGGCCCCCGCCGCCACGTCACGTTGGCCCGGCTGCGGGGTCGTAAGCACCGACCCGGGGACGGTGAGGCCCTTGGGCATCGAGGTGGAATTGAACGAGAGCCAGTTGATGGGGGTCTGGTCGGCGAGCGCGATGGTGCGCGCGCTCTGCGTCAGCGGAACGGTGGCATTCAGGAACGCGGGGCGCTCTCCGTAGGAGGTCGTAACCGTGTTGTTGTTGCGCGGGTCGGCGCCGTCGTTGTGGAAGCCGCCCGTGGCGCTGCCGTTGGCCTTCGAAGCCCCGTCCATGTACATGTCGTCGGCGTAGTGGAGGGGAAGGGTGAACGAAGACGACCAGTGCCACGCGTCGAGGGTGCCGGCGGCCGTGCGCATCTCGACCGTCGTGCCGGTGTGGCACAGGGGGCCGCAGCCCGCCTGCGAGAAATTCTGGTCGAGCCCTTGGCCGTCGTCCCAGATGAACGCCAGGCCGTCGTCGCCCCAATCCGTGCGCGTCCAAACGCCCCCGGCCGTCGCGTTGTCGGAGAGGAGCCAAGCGGCCTGCGAATAGTCCTCGGTGGAATCGGCCCAAGTTGCCAGCAGGTAGAGGGTGGTCGCGTCGTACATTGCGCGCACCTTGATGCCCGACCCCGAAGGGAACGAACCCGACCCGCCGAAGGCGGGGATGTCCACAGGGGTTGCAGCGGCCCAGGCTGCGTCGGGCACGCCGTCAAGGGCGGGCGTCGAGGGCGCGGGGGTGGCCACGAGCGTGCTTGCGTCGTAGCTGGGGGGGAGGTTCGGCAGCGCCGTGGGGACGGGCGCTGCGGCAAGGACGCCAGCGAGCGCGAGGATCCCCACGACGGCGGCGCGAAGCATGTGGGCTTTGCTCGAGCGTTTGGCCATCCTGTTCCCTCGGCGCAATGGTGCTGACCCAGCCCTCCGACCTCTTAAAAGAATTGTGATAGAGCGTGCGGATGGAGCCGTTGCTGGACGTGGGGGCTTGCCCCGGGAAAGCCTTAATCGTGGGGCGCCCGGTTTGAACGGGGGGCGCAAGCGTGGGGAAAGGCGGGCCAACGCCCACCGGTGTGGAGACGATCTCGCTTGAATCCAAGAGCGAAGACCGCTTCGAGCGCTCATCGCGCATTGCGTGGATCGACCTCCCGCGCGTGCAGGCAACGCGCGTCCTGCTCGTCGGCGCCGGCGCGCTTGGCAATGAGGTGGCGAAGAACCTCGTGCTGTCGGGGTTCCGCAGGTTCACGCTCGTCGACATGGACCGCGTGGTATTCTCGAACCTGAACCGGTGCCTCTTCTTCACGGAGGCCGACGCGCGGGGCCACGAGCTGAAGGTGAACGCCGTGCGCCGCGGGATGCTCGCGCTTGCAAGCGGGCTTGAGGTTGACACGCACAGCGACCGCGTGGAGAACCTGCCGGAAGGCGTGTTTGCCGACCACGACCTGATCATGGGGTGCGTGGACAACGCGGCGGCCCGTATCCATGTGAACGCGCACGCGTACTTCCGCGGGCGCCCGTACATCGACGGGGGGACGCTCGGGATGGTGGGCAAGGTGCAGGTGGTGCGCCCGCCGGAGACCCCGTGCGTGCAGTGCACGATGAACAAGACGCACATGGCCGAGGTGGCGCGACGGTACTCGTGTACGGGGGGCGGGATGACCTTTGTGGACGCGCCTATGGCGGCGGAGGTCACCACGACGGCCGCGGTGGCGGCGGTGCAGGCGCGCGAGGCCGTGAAGATCGCAAGCGGACGCGGCGAAAGCGCGCTCGCGCACCTCTGGTACTACGACGGGCTAAAGGGCACCGCGGAGGTGCTCAAGGTGGCGCGCAATCCCGGCTGTCCAGTCCACGCGGCAAACGCGGCGGCTTAGGACAAGGCTTTAAGGCGGCCGAGCGATGAAATAGGGAGCCTTCGAGGGGGGCAAAAGGCGGCTTCCGCCTCCCACTTGGGGCCGCGGTGGTGTCCCCCTGGCAAAGCGTGACTCGCGCCTTGACGCGATCAAGTACCAGGACATGCTGAAGGCGCAGCAGGCCAAGAAGCGCGCCACCGAAGACCAGGCGAAGGAAGCCGTCGACCAGCTGTCGAAGCTGGTCGGGGGCCTGCGGCAGATGGGGCTGCAGGGCAGCGACGCCGAGAGCGACCTCGACCGCGCCAACGCGGCGCTGCGCGACAAGGACTGGACGAAATCGTTCAACGCGGCCGACGCGGGCAAAGTCAGCGCGCAGTCGGTGGCGCAGGCGGCGGCCAAACAACAGGTGGAGTCGGCCGCGCAGAAAGTCTACGCCGTCGAAAACATCGGAGTGGCCCCCGAAGAGCTGATGCCCAAACTGCAGGAGGCGCGCGCGCTTGCCGAGCAGGGGCAGTACCTCGAGGCGCTGCGCAAGGCGCAGGAGATCAAGGCCAAGGCGCTGGCACTTGGCCGCGCGCACATGGAGGAAACGATCTCCATGTTCAACGGGATGTTGGAGGAGGACCAGCGGAAAGGCGTGGACATTGCGGCGCCCGGCGCGCTGATCGAGAAGGCCCGCAAGCTGATGGTGGGAGGGGATGTCGACTTCAACCATGTCATCGAGCTGATCACGGTGCAGGCCTACGCCGCCCGCGAAGCCGCGCTGCAGGGCCAATCGGGCGTCGCTGACGCCGACGGGGTGATAAGGCGCTCCCCCGACGCGGAGGACACCGAGGCCATTAAGCGGGCCATCGAGGACTCCTTCCACATCGCCAATCAGGAGATTGCGACCGCCAAAGCGCTGAAGGCGAACGTCCAGGCACCCGAGAAAGAGCTCGCCAAGGCGAAGTCCGCCTTCGACGCCAATGACCTCAAGGGCGCCCGCGCGCTGGCGCGCCACTCGATCGTGTCGGCCCAGATGGTGGCCCGCAAAGCCGTGTTCGCCACCTTCCTCTCGGCGGCGCAGGAAGTCCGCCGCCTGCGTCTGGCCGGCGTGAACGTGACCGAACCGCGCAAGAGCCTCGCGATGGCCAAAGCGCGGATGGCGGAAGGCGCGTTCCGCGAATCGTTCGAACTGCTCGACGAACTCGTAACGCGCACCGCGACCATGCGCGAGGAGCAGCAGAAGATCATCAAGGAAGTGGATTCGACCTTCGACCTGCTGCTGAAGCTCACCGACACGCTGTTTGTCCCCACCGAAGCCGTCGAGGCGCTCGAAGAGGCACGCAATTCCGCGCGCCGGGGCGATGTGGAGCGCGCACAGTCGTCGCTGAAGCGCGCCGTCACGGCGGGCCGCGAATTTTGGAGCTCGGTGGTCAACGCCTTCCAGACCAACGTGCGCGATGTCGTGCTCGAGGCGAGCAAGATGAACGGGCGCATCGCGCCCACGCGTGACATGTTCAAGCGGGCCAAGCAGCTGCTCGACGAGGGGAAATTCCAGGAGTCCATCGACCTCACGCGCAAGACCGTCCGCACGCTCGAGGGCACGACCCCCGCGTACCTGGCCGCCATCAACCTGGCGGCCGACAAGATCCTCGAGACGAAGATCGCGGCAAAGCTCGGCGTTCTGGCGACGAGCCAGGAGAAGGCGATCGAGGACGCCATGGCGCTGCGATCGAGGGACACCGCGGAGGGCGAAAAGGACCCGGCCGCCTACGAGAAGGACCTCGCCAAGCACAAGGATACCCTCGAGGCGATCAAATTCGAATTCAAGGCCGAGCAGGAGCGCTACCAGCGGCTCTGCCGCAGGACGCTCGAACTTGAAAACGAGGTGGAAGAGGGCAAGAAGATCGGGACGGACATGACCACGGCCGAGGAGCTGCTCTTCAACGCGCGCGCGCAGATCACGAAGCGGCGCTTCTCGGCGGCCGACGAGCTGCTGAAGCAAATCGACGCGGACATCACGCAGCGCAAGGACGCGCGCATCGACGAGCTGCTGGCCGACGCCGACACGGACCTGAAGCACCTGCGCAACTCCGGCGTCCATGTGGAGGACGGCGAGCGTGAAGTGCGCGAGGCGCGCCAGCAGCACGCGAACCGCAACTACGAGGTCGCGGTGGACCTCATCCAGGACGCGATCTCGACGGCCCTCGAACTCCAGCAAGACCTCGAGTCGGCGCGGCGCGAAATGGAGCGCGCCGAGTCGCTGCTCGAACAAGCAACGGCCTACGGCGCCGACACCACGGTGGCCTCGGGCCTCATCGAGGACGCGCGGATCGCCAGCCGCGAGCACGACGACCGCGACGCGCGGGCGTTCCTTGCGCAGGCCATGGGCGAGCTGCAGACGGACCTTTCCCCGAACATCGAGCTGATCCTCGAGTCGGCGGAGAAGGAGATCGACGGCGCCGAGTCGGAGCACGGGGAGTTCCCGGAGGCGCGCCAGCGGCTGAGCGAGGCAAGGCGCCTCCAGGAGGCGGGCGACGTGGGCGAGGCCGTCGTCATGGCGCGCGACATCGGCGCGGGGTTGCGCCAGTCGCTCCAACTCATCCAGGAGATCCGCCAGAAGATCGACCTGGTGGACGCGCTCATCTCGTCGGCCTCGCAGTACTCGAAGACCGTGGTGATGCCCCACAAGCTGCTCGAGCACGCGAAGGAGCGGCTAGCGAACCGGTCGCTCGAAGCCGCGCGCGAGGCGGTCAACGAGGCCCTTCAGAAGGCGGAGGAGAACTGGAAGCTGCTGCTGCGGCAGGTGCACCGCGAGGCCTTCGAACTCATCGACGACTACGAGGAGAAGGGCGTGCAGCTCACGGCGGCCCGCAACATGATGATGCAGGCGCAGGGGCTCCTCGAGACGAAGAACTTTCAGGAGTCGTACCGCATCGCGATGGAGGCGCAGGAGACCGGGCGCAAGTCGTTCGACATCTTCACGCGGACCCAGCGGGCGGTCGGAGAACTCGAGGAAGAAGTCCAAGCCCTGCAGGGGTTCGGCGTGGACGCGGCACCCCTCACGGAGGCGCTCGAGCAGGCTTCGGCGGCGTTCACCGAGGAGCGCTACGACGACGCGATGGCCGCGATCACGCGCGCGCAGCAAGTGGCACCCGCGCTGAAGGCGAAGCGCGCGGACGAACTGCAGAAGGCCGTCGGCGGGGCCCTCGAGGGCGCCAAGGGCCGCAAGGGGCTGAACCAGAAGAAGTTCAAGGAGGCTTTCGAGCACTGCCTCGAGACGCGCAAGGAAGGCGACCTCTCGCTCTCCATCGAGATGCTGCTCGAGACGCAGCGCGACCTCACGACGGCCTTGAAAGAGTCGGAGGCGGTCGAAGCGCTCCTCACGCTGGTGGACAGCCGCGCGGGCGAGTTTGCGCGCATGGGCCTCGACACGAAGGCGCTCGAGGCCGGGCGGCAGGCCAGCGTGAAGCGGCTCGACGCGATGGACCTCAAAGAGGGCACGTCGGTGTTGAAGCGCGCCCTGAAGACGGCCGAGAAGGAGGCGCAGTCGTTTGCCGCCGCGAAGATCGACGCGCTCATCCAGGAGGCGCTCGCCCTGCGCCTCAAGGGCTACCCCTCGGAGGGCGTGATCAAGTCGGCCGAGGCGGCAAGCGAAGCGCTGCTGGGGGGCGACTTTGTCCGCGCGGTCGGCGCGGCGGCGCTCGGCAGCGAGGAGCTGCAGGGGATCCCCGTCCGCGTGGACGGCGTGCGCCGCGTCGCGGCGCGCGCGCGCCACATGGGCCGCCTGCTGAAGGACGACTTCGGGGCCGAACCGGGCGCTGAGCCCGACGATGTCGAGCGCCTGATCGGTGGAGGCGACATCGATGCGGCCGAAGCGTCAGCCAGTGCATCGCTCAAACAGGGGCTTGAAGGGCTTGCCGCGGCCGTCGAAGCGAAGGTCGCGCAGGTGGAGGGAGCCTTGAATGGCGCAAAGTTGCAGGGCGCGGCCACCGAGCCGGCGGGAGAAGCCCTCCACTTGGCGCGCACGGCCCTCGAGCAGGGAATCCCGGAGGCCGCGTCGCACTGGTCGCGGCTGGGCGCCGCCGAGGTGGACCGGGCGGTTTCCGACACCAAATCGGCAACGGCGGCCTTGGAGGCCGCGCGCGCGACCCTCCAGGATGTCGGGGCTTTCGGGGCCCCGACGGGCGAAATTGAGCCGAAGGTCAAGGGCCTCGAGGCGCTCCTCAAGGCAAGGCGGCACCGCGCGCTGCTTGCCGCCGCCGCCGAAGTCGAACGCCTGGCCAAGGAAGCCAAGAAAGCGCGCGTCGACGCGCGCAAGGCGGAAGTGGTGGCCGCGCTCCAGCGATCCGCCAAGCTTGGCATGCCGCAGGACGAGGCGCGCAAGGAGCTTGCCGCCGCCGAGCGCCTCACGGCGGAAGGGAATTTCCCCGGAGCGGTTGCCGCGCTTGAGGCGCTCGAATCGGGCACCGCGGAGCGGCTGAGCCGCCACGACGACCTGTCGGCGGACTTCGAAGCCGTGTGCGAGCAGGTCGACACGTTCGCGGAGATGAAAGTGGACTTCAAGTCCTCCGACGAGAGCCGTGCCCACGCGCGCACCGCCATCGAAAAGTTCCAGCTGAAGGAAGCCGAGGAGCTCACGGAGCTGTTCAAGAAGGAAGTCGGGGCCATCCTCACCCTGCACACGCTGTCGCGGATCCAGGGGTTCGTGAAGGGGGCGGCCGCCGCCAAGGCCGAGGGCATCAACATCTTCGAGCTCGAAGAGCACGCGCGGCTTGCCGACGAGGAGCTGCGGGCCGAGCGCCACCGCGAAGCGCTCGCCATCGTCGACCAGGGGGTTGCCAAGCTCGAAGAGACGCGGCGGCAATTCACCGCCGTCATGAAGGTGCTGAAGGACGAGGAGTCGGCCCTTTCCAAGGCGACGCCGCTCAAGGTGGACTTCGCCGAGGCCCGGCAGGCGTTCGAGAGTGCGCGCGCAAAGCTGAAAGACGGGGCGGTCGCCGAGGCCAAGATCGACGCAGACTACGGCGCGGGCGCCAGGCGCTCGCAGGTCGCAGGCGAAGTGGAGCGCCGCGTCGAGGAACTGATGAGCCAGATCGAGGACGCCGCGGGCGAGGGCATTTCGATCGACGAGGAGCGCGCGTCGATGAAGCGGCTGCGCGAAGCGGCCGAGGCCGCGGACTTTGCAAGGTTCGTGGAGGGCGAGGCCCAGGTTGGGGTTTCGCTTGGGAAGAAGAGCGAGGAGCGCCGCGTGGCCGTCGAGTCGCGCGAGCGCACGTTGTCGCTGCTCGACCAGGCCGTCAAGCTCGAGGTTGCGGGGAGCGAATTCGAGGCGGAGCGCAAGGCCGCGGCCAAGCTCATGGACGGAAACGACTTCAAGCGCGGGGGGCCCGCCTTTGACGCGCTTGCCACCAAAGTCAGCGGCCGCATCAAGGGGCGCGTCGACGCGGCGCTTTCCGAGACGCAAGCCATGCTGAAGACCTGCGCCAAGTCGCAAATCGATGTGGGCGGCGCCGCCGACCAACTCGCGCAGGCGCGCAGGCTCGCCGAGGCGGGCGACGCGTACCAGGCCTTTGAGGTCGCCCAGGCTGCCGAGAGGACGGCCTACGAGCACAAGGACGCGCACGACCGCGCGAACCAGGTGATCAAATTCCTCGAAGACAACCTCCAGGTGGCGGGCAACTACGGCATCGACGCCTCGAGCGTCGAGAGCCAACGGATGCAGGCGCGCGACGCGTTCGAATTCCAGTCGTACCCCGAGGCGGCCTCCACGGCCGTCGAGGCGCTCCTTGCCGTTAACGGACTGCTCAAGGAGGCGTTCGAGGGCCGCCGGGCGGAGGCGGACCGGCGCATGGAGGAACTGGAGATGGGCGGCGCCGCGGTGGGGATGCTGCGCAAGGAACTCGACTTTGCCAAGTCGCTTGCCGACGGCGAGGACTTCGTCACTTCGGAGATCTACCTCGCGGGCACGGAAGGCCGCATCGGGAGGCTCGCGCAGGAATTTGCAAACGCCAAGGACGCCCAGGAACGGCTGTCGGCGCTCATCGATGTGGCCGACTTGCTCGCCGTGGACGCCAAGGCCGCGCGGGCAGCCGCCGACGCCGCGCAGGGCGCATTCGACGGCGGCAACTACGGGGAGGTGCGGAAGGCTGCCACGGCGGGGCGCGCCGAGCTCTCGAAGCTCTGCTCGACCGAGGTGCACAAGCGGCTCGACGCGGCCGGCAAGGTGCTCGAAGAACTGGATCTTGCCGCCGTCCCCACGGCCGCGCTCACCGACCTCCTCGAGCGGGCCACGAGCGAAGTCATCGACGAGGACTTCACCGGTGCGTTTTCCACCGCGCGCGAGGTGCTGGAGGGCGCCGACCGCCAGCGGCGCGCGCACGAGGCGGCGCGCGGGGCGATCCGGGCCGCAAGACGGCTCATCAAAGTGGCCGACACGATCCAGGCGGACGCCACCGGCGCCGTCGAGATGGCCTCGGAGGCCGAGCTTTTGTTTGCAAGCGGAGACTTTGCCGGCAGCCAGGGTGCCGCGGCCCAGTCGCTGGAGGCCGGCGCAGCGGCGGCCTCGGCCACGGCGGACTTGGCGATCACCGAGGCCGAGCAGAACCTCGCGCGCTTCAACGAAAGCGGCGTGCGCTGCGCGCCGGCCGAGGACAGCCTGTCGCGCTCGCGCGAGGCCCTCGACCTTGAAGACTACCTCGGCTCGATCCGGTTCGCGCGCCTGGCGGCCCGCACGGCGGAGGACGCGCGGCGCCAGATGGGCGAGGCGGAGAAGCTGATGGACGAGACGAAGCGCGCGTTCGACCGCGCGCAGGGGCTCATCGAAGTCGGCAAGGAGGAAGAGCAGGCGCTCGCCCAGGCCGTCGGTGACTTCGAGTCGGGGCAGATGCTGCGGGCGCTTGCTTCGGCAAGGAGGGCGCGCGCCGGCCTCGACAAGCGCGCGAAGGAGGGCTTCGACAAGGCGCGCGCGGAGGTCAACGGGGTGCTCACCTCGCTTGTCAAGCTGAAGGGCGACCCGGCGCCGACGCAGTCAGAGCTGAAGGAAGCTGACAAGTCGCTTAACGAGGGGCGCACGATGGACGCGCTCGAAGGGGTCGTGGGGGCACGGACCTTCGCCCGCGAGATGGTGGGCGAGGCGATCCAAGCGCGCACCCAGGAAGTGGAGGCGCTCACCGACGAGGTGGAGGCGGCCGGCGGCGATGTCGGGGCCGCGCGCGCGCCGATGGCAGCGCTCCGCCAGTCCTTCGAGGACCTCGACGCAGACGTCGCGGCCCTGCAAATCATGAAGGTGCGCGAAGCCCTGGACATGGCCGTCCGCCAGAAGGCCGAGGCGCTGGTCGCCGCCGTCCAGAAGGCCACCGAGCACCGGTTCTTCAAGGCGGGCGCGGGCGCGCAGGAGGCGGCGCAGTGGCGGCAGGGCACGGCCGACATCAAGGCGCAACTGTCCAAGGGCGACCTGCCCAAGGTGCTTGCGGGCTTGGGCCCGGCGCACGAAAAGTTCGAGACGGGCATGGCCGCGGTGGTCGCGGAGCGGCTCGTGGAGATTGACGCGATCCGCGATGCGTACGCCGGCAGGCGGGAGACCCCGCCTGCCGAGCAGGAGCTCTTCGCGAAGGTCGCGGGGGCCGCCGACAGCGGCCGCGCGAAGATGGCCGACCTCGAAGCTGCCGAGCGCCTTGACCAGCTGCTGAAGGACGCCGCTTCGAAGTTCGTCACCGAGACGCGCAACAACCTGACCCGCGAGATGATGGGGTTCGAGGACAAGGCGGCCGTGGACAAGATGAAGGCGCTGCTTGCGGCGGTCGACAAAGTCCGCGGCAACCCCGCGATGGCCGTGGCGAAGACCTACGAACTGCTCGACGGGGCAAGCGCGCTCCTGCGCTCGCGGGCGCAGGGCCTGCTCAAGGCTGCCGACGGCAAGCTCGAGGTGGCCCGCGCCATCGAGCTCGACGCAAGCGCACTGCAGGACTTTGCCGACCGCGCCCATGCTGCACTGGAGGAGGGGAAGGTGACCGAAGCCATCGAGTTTGCCGACAATGTCCTCAAGGAAGCCGAGCGCCTCATGGAGGCGCACGTCCGCGAGTACCTGAGGCGCGTCGTGGCCGAATACGAGGCGGCGCCGGAGGGCAAGGCCAAGGGCGAGGCCAAGAGGCTCCTAGCCGAGGGCGTCCAAGGCCTCAAGGCACGGGACTTCGAGGCTGCCTTCGACTTCGCGCGCAAGGCGCTCGAGGCGATGGTCAACGAGGCGCGCGAAGCGGCCGAGTCGGCGATCCGCGGGCTGCTTGAGGGCGTTTCGGCCTTGGAAGGCGCGGGCGTCGACTGCTCCGCATTCCGCGACGGCATCGAAGAGGTCCGGACCGCCTTCGACAACGCCGACGGCATCGCGGGGCGCAAGCGGCTCGCGGAGATCTCCGCCCTCATCAAGCAGCGGCGCGCCGAGTGGGAGGTCGCGTCGCAGAGCCTTGCCACCATCGAGCGCAAGATCGAGCGGGCAACCGCCAACAAGATCGAGACGGCGGACCTGGCCGCCCGCCTGAACGAGGGGCGCCGCAAGCTGAAGGACGCCGACTTCGCGGGCGTCAAGAAGGAAGCCGACGCGGCCGCCGTCAAGTCGAACGACCTCTTTGCGGCCAAGACGAAGGCGCTCCTCACGAGCCTTCAGGCCAAGCTGAAGCACAACAAGAACCTCGAGATCGACAGCCGGTCGGCCGACGAGCTGCTCGCCTCGTCGCAGAAGATGCTCGCCGCAAGGGACATGGAGGGGGCCCTTGACGCGGCGGTGCGCGCCATCGCGGAAGCCGACGGGGCAAAGGAGGTCACCAAGCAGGTGCGCGCGCTCGGGGAGCAAGGCACCGAACTGCTCGAGCGGGCCGCCGAGGCGGGCGTCACCCTCTCCCACGAGCAGGAGCAGGTCATCTTCGAAGCGGCCAAGGGGCGGCTGAAGGCGGGGATCAAGGTCCAGCAGGTCGAGGAGCTCATCCAGCTCGTGCGCGAGCAGATCGGCGTAGGGGGCCCGCGCATCGAGCTTGGCTTCGCCGTGGGCGAGCCGCCGGTGGTCAACCGCACGAACAACGCGGTGCTCGAGGTCTCGAACCGGGGGGACGGCGCAGCCCGCGACATGACCATCCAATTCACCGGGGACGCGTCCGTCCGCCTGATGGGCGCGCCGCCCCCGGTGCTCGAAAGCGGCGACCACACGGACTTCGAGCTGCAAGTGCTCTCGCGCCGGATGGGGGAGATCGCTATCCGCATCCTCGTGACCTACAAGGACCAAATGACCAACGAGACGAAGCGCCGCACCGACCGGCGGTGGATCACCTTCTTCGACCCGACGGACACGACGGCCGTCGAGCAGTTCGTCCGGCGCGACGAGAAGTGCATCGTGTGCGTCGGGGTGATCCCGCCGACGGAGCGGCTCAAGGTGTGCGAGTGCAACTCGGCGTTCCACCTGCACTGCGCCGCGGGGCTGAAGGACTGCCCGAAGTGCGGGCGGCCGCTTGCCGACTCGTGACCCACCCGAAGCCGTGGGGTTTCCAACGCGCCAAAGGTTATTTCGCCCCGCCGCGGGTCACCTCCGCGTGGACGTTGCACTCCGGGTCGAGAATGTCACCAAGCGATACGGGAAGCTCACGGCCGTCGACCGCGTGTCGCTTGCCGTCCCGCCGGGGGCGGCCCTCGGGCTGGTCGGGCCAAACGGCTCGGGCAAGACGACGCTCATCCGCTGCTGCGTGGGGATCCTGAAGCCCGAGGAGGGCCAGGTGTGGATCGACGGCCGCGAAGTCACCTCGGGGGACGTCGAGGCGAAGCGCGCGCTTGCCTACGCACCGGAACTGCCCGAGCCCCTGCGCATGCTGAC
>JBGPJF010000051.1:0-17526 GCA_041485285.1 Thermoplasmata archaeon
CGTCGATGTCGCCGATGCGCAAGTAGGTCGTCACCGTGTTCCGCACGGGGCTGAGGTCCGCGAACTGAGACCGCGTGTACGAGCCGTTTAGGTTGAGGAACATGTGCACGTATTGCGAGTTCTCGCCGATGACCACATCGAGTTGCTTGTCCCCGTCAATGTACCCGATGTCGATGGAGTAGGATTGCACGGGGGTCGTCAACACCGTCGAGGTGTTGAAGCCCGGCCCGTAGAAAATCTGCCCGCCATTCGAGGTCCCGCGCGCGGCAATGATGTCGTTGTGGCCGTCGCGGTTCATGTCGCCAACGACAAGCTCGGGGCAATTGTAGCCGACGCTCACGTTGAGGTAGCTCGGGATCACGCTGTAGCGGCGCACGAACATGTGGTCGACCGAGAGGGTGTCGAGTACCGTGGCGCCCGCGCTCCGGTTGATGTCGGTGGCGCGGATGTAGATCTGGGTTCCACCGACGCTCGTTGGGAGCAGCGCATTCTGGTAACCGTTGTCGTCGGAGACCTTTGTCACCGTGATGAGCGGCGACCAGGGGCCCGTGGAACTCGGGGCCCATTCAAACACGATGTCGTCCGTCTCGTTGCTGATCGTGTGGTTGGCCTCGACGAATAGCCGGTACGCCGACCCGGCCGAGCCGATGGTGGAGGTCTGCCACTTGTGCTCAAGGCGGCTCGTTGTCCCGTTGGCGCGGAAGACGTCCACGCGCAAGAGGTCCAGCGAGATCTTGGTCTGCTTCGCGTCTCCGCCGGGGTCGTCGTCGCCGCCGGTGATATCCGAGTCCTGCACGACGATGTAGAGGTCGCCGCCGGTGAAGCTGGTTAGCGTGAAGGTCTTGGTCGTGAGGCTCGTCTCGGTGAAGGTGCCAAGCGTTGAGGAGACCGACCCCGAGCTGCCCACCTTGTAGTGGATCTCGGCGGCCTCGGTGCCGGTGCTCAGGAAGCCGCTGATGGTGACCGTCGCGTAGTCCGACCCGCTGATCGAGGGGATGTTCCCCATCGAGAACTGGTGGCCGGGCGCCGATCCCGAACTTGAGTTGCGGATCATCCACTTGCCGCCGCCGCTGTTGAGGAAGGTCTCGGCAAGGACCTCGTACGGGGCGCCATCGTAGGCGAGCGTGTTGGCATACGAGCCGGTCTCGATCTGCCCGTAGAGGGACATGACCTCGCCGATCGGCGAGTAGGAGATCACATTCTGGCCCGTCCCGTTCACCTCGCGGATGTTTTCGTAGGCGTTGTTCGTGCTCTGGGTGCTCGTGTACGTGTTGGTGACCGTTCCCTGGACGGCGCTGTCTGCGCCCATCGTGTAGTCGGTCGTGGCCGTGGTCCCCCAGTGGCCGAACCCGTCGTTGTAGAACACGCGGATGAGGTTCGTCGAGAGGGCGGCGACGAGGTCGTTGGTCCCGTCGCCGTTCATGTCGGCGAGCTTGAGGTCGTTGATGCGCGCGCCGCTGATCGTCTGGATGAGGACGGGGGCGGACTCCTCGCTTTGGGAGACGTCGCAGTTGCGCCGTCCCTGGACGCGGTCGCAGACGAGGGGCACCCACGAGCCGTCGTTGTGGTACCACCAGATCTGGCCGTTGTCGGTGCCGGCCACCGCGTCGTTGTAGATGTCCGCATCGATGCGGCCGACCGCCACGGACAGCGCGTCGGGGCCGCCGAAGTTGTCGATGACCGCGTCCTCCCACTCGTGGCCGACGCCGTCCACATTCCGGAAGAGCAGCACGAAGCCCGAGGAGGAGCCCATCACCGCGTCGAGGCTGCCGTCGCCGTCCATGTCGCCAAGCGCGACATCGAGCATGTCGCGGCCGGCCCACCGCGGCGTGAAGCGGTTGCCGCTGATGTACGAGGCCACATAGTTCTCGTTCCAGTCGCCCTGGTTGTCGTTCTCGTACATGATCGAGTACACGCGGTCGTCGCGCCAGAAGTTGCGCCACTCGCGCATGCTGGAGATGACGTCCGCCCCCCACTTGGGGCCCTTGATGATGATCTGGCCCGAAAGCGCGTACCGTTCGTCATTGTCGAAAAGCTGGTTGAGGCTGATGCCGTACGCGTTCGTGTCGAAGATCCAGACGTCGCGGTTGGGGCTGCCGAGGTCAACGACGAACGTGTAGACCGTCGCGTTCTTCACCGTGATGTCCGACACCGGGTACACGCCGGGGGGCGCGAAGACTTCGATGCCGCCCTGGTAGTCGGCGATCGTGAGCGCCCCGAAGGTCGCGGTGTCGTCGGTCGTGTTGACGGTGACTTTGACGTACATCAAATCCGTGAAGTTGAACACATTGCCCCTGTCGGTGAGCGCCTTGTCATGGTAAAAGTCGAACCGCGGGAACGCCGGCAGGACGCCGCCCACGTCGGTGACATTGATGACCGCCGCCGTCGCGAACCGGTTGTCCGGCGGCGGGAGGTTGCTCGTCCGCAGCGTGATGTCGAGGTTGTACTGGCCGGGGGAAAGCTGGCTCCCGTTGTAGCCGTAAGCTGCCGAGTTCGTGCTGAACCGCGCGCTGTAGATGAAGTAGCCCGCGACGAACTCTTCGAAGCGGAAGCCCGCGTTCGACGAGGGCACGCTCGTGGGCCCGATGGCGCCGCCGCCGTAGACAAGGGGCTTGACCGGCAGCCCCGCCGGCGAGGAGAGCATGAGGTCATTCTGGAGGTCGATGTTCTTGAGGAACTGGCTGGCGACGACGACAACGACGCTCTGGCCCTTGGTGAAGTCTCGAGTGCCGGTGCCGTTGAAGCGCTTCGTGTCCCACTCGGTCGCCTCGTAGATTTCGAACGCCTGGAACCGGTTGGTAAAGGGCCACCCGAAGGGGCCCGTTCCGCTCGTTTGGGGCGGGTTGATGGGGACGAGGGCCCGGACCTCAAGCATCACGCGCGAGCGCGAGACATGCCCCGCGAGGTCAGTCGCCGTGAGGTTGACAGGGTAGGAGCCGGGCGGGATGCACGAGCTTACGTTTGACCACGCGGTGCTCTCGAAGAGGCCGAAGCCCGTGTCCTGGAGCGTCTGGTTGGCCAGGCCGCAGCCGAGGGTGGCAAACTCGACCACGACGCCGGTCTTCGGCAGGTCGTTGTCGTAGTCGACGGCGACCACGCGGACCTTGAAGAGGTGCGTGCCTGAGCTGTAGACATAGCCGTCCGGGATGATCGAGGCGCTCCCGATGATCGGGAACGTACCGCCGACCCCGACGCCGCGCTGGACGACGGCGAGCAGGACGACCTGGTTCGTGCTCTGGTCAATCACGGTGATCTGGACGGTCGCATTCTGCGACAGCTGGTTGCCTGCGAAAGGGACTTGCCAGCGCTGTCCGGTCACCCATTTCCCATTGACGGGGACGAGCCCATCGGACACGGCGAGGGGGTACCCGCTCGCGTTCACTTGGACGATGATCGCGGTGCTGAAGGCGCTAAGCGCCTGCCCGCCCGCGTGGGTGATGTAGACAACGCCGTTGTTGGCGTCCGTGCGTTCGATTGCCGGGATGAGGTCGACGAAGGTCTGGTTGCCCGGGCCAGTGAGCGAGTTGACAAAGAGGATGATCCCCGAGAAAACCACAACCGTCATGGCGAGCAGCAGCACGGTGCCGATGACTTCGGAGACACCGCGGCGGTCGGTCGGACGGTAAACCGCAAGGCCCCTTCTTCGAGTTGGCATCGGAATCTCCCCTGGAACGCTCACTTCGAAAACTGATCTAATGCTATTTCAAACCTATTCGCCCAGTTTCGGGGCAGGGATGCAACAGGATTGCCGAAGTCCAGGTCGGCGCCACGCAAAGCCTGGCGCTTGGAACGGCTGACCGAGCCGCGGTACTCGCGCTTGACCACAGGGGCGAGATAGGCGTCTATCACACGAGCCGGCCAGAATAATCGACAATAACTCCCCGGTCGACATCGCCGATATCGAAGGAATAGAGGGGCTTCGAAAGCTGCTCCACCTGGACGAAGTCCCACCCCGTCCCCTTGACGCGGCGGTAAAGCAGGATGTCCCCGTCCTTGGTACCGATGACCACGTCGTCGTAGCCGTCGCCATCCATGTCGCCCACCCGGATGTAGGTCGCCTGCGTGTTCTTGATCACGCTGAGGTCGACGAGGGACGTGCGCGTGTACGTGCCGTTGTTCTGATAGAAGACGTACACATTCTGCTCGTCGGAGCCCACGACGACGTCCAGCTGCGAGTTGTTGTCAATGTGCCCGATGTCGACGGCAAATGCGGTCTGAGGCGTGTCGAGCCGCGTGGTAGCGGTGAAATTGGGCCCGAAATAAACTGTCGCCCCGTGGCCAACGGCGCCCACGATGTCGTTGTTGCGGTCGCGGTTCATGTCGCCGATAACGACCTCAACGGGCGCCGCCGTCGTGGTGACCGACTTGTAGTTCGGCGTCGACACATAGCGCCGCACGAACAGGTTGTCTATGTAGACGGTGTCGAGGAAGGTGGCGTTCGCCGTCCGGTTCGTGTCCTTGACGCGGACCCAGATTTGCGTAGCCGAGACCGAAGCGGGCAGGATGTTGTTCTGCGTGCTGTTGTCATCGGCGGTCTTGGTGATCTCGAAGGCGTCGGTCCACGGGCCCGTTGAAGAGGGGCCCCACTGGATAAGGAAGTTGTCCGTCTCGGTGTTGAGGGTGTGGTTCGACTCCATGAAGATCCGGTAAGCCGACCCGCCCGTTCCAATCGTCGCGGTCCGCCAGAGGTGCTCCATGCGGCTGGTCGTGCCCGATGCGCGCGCGATCGAGACCGAGACATAGTCGACCGACAAGGAGGTCTGCTTGCCGTCGGAGGCGCCGTCGGTGTCCGTGATGTCCGAGTCCTGCAACACGATGTAGAGGTCGCCGCCGGTAAAGCCGGAAAGGTCGAACGTCTTCGTTGTGGGGCTCGTCTCTGTGAACGTGCCAAGCAGCGCCGACACGCTGCCCAACCCCACCTTGTAGCGCACTTCCATCGCTTCGGTTCCGGCCGAAAGGAACGCGCTGATCGTCACCGACCCGGAGTCCCCGGCGGCGAGGGCGGGGATGTTCCCGAACGACCACTGGTGCCCAGGGGCCGAACCCGACGTCGCGTTCCGGATCATCCACTTCGTGCTCGAGCTTGCAAAGGTCTCGGAGAGGACCTCGAAGGGTGCGCCATCGAGGGCGAAGGTGTTCGCGTATGTGCCCGTCTGAATCTGCCCGAAGAGCGACATCACTTCGCCGACCGGGGCGTACGTGGAGAATGTCTGCCCTGTGCCGTTCACTTCGCGGATCGTCTCGTAGCCATTGTCGCTGGTTTGCGTATTTGCGTACGTGCCGGTGACGGTCCCTTGGACCGCTGAATCGGACGTGGCATTGTAGTCGGTCGTTGTCGAACTGCCGAAGCTCCCGAACCCATCGTTGTAGAAGGTCCGGATCGAGCTGTTTGAAAGCGCGGCCACGAGGTCGTTGGTCCCGTCGCCGTTCATGTCGGCCATCTTCAGGTCGAGGACCTTGACCGAGGAGCCGAGGCTCGCGACGAGCACCGGCGAGGTGCCGGTCGTGGGGACCGTGGGGCACTCCTTGTTCGGCTTCTTCTTCGCGCATGAAAGCGGGATCCACGAGCCGTCGTTTCTGTAGTACCAGATCTGGCCGGTGTCCGTGCCCGCGACCGCGTCGTTGAAGGGGTCCGCGTCGATTTGCCCCACTTCGACCGACCGCACCGGGTCGGCAAGGAAGTCAATGCGGGAGCGCTCCCAGAGGTGCCCGTCCCCGTTCACATTGCGGTAGAGGAAGACATACCCGCTCTCGGTCCCAACGACCGTGTCGAGGTCGTCGTCGCCATCCATGTCTCCGAGCCGGGTGTCGAGGAAGGCCTTGCCCCCGAAGTCCGGGTCCTTTTGGGCGGGGCTCGAGTCGAACGATTGGACCCAGTATGACGTCCACCCGTCGTCATTCTGGTAGAAGAGGCCGTAGATTTTCGTGCCGAAGACCGGGTGCCCCCATTCCTGGATCGCGCTGACGATGTCGAGCGCCCACTTGGGGCCGGTGACGATGATCTGGGAAGCGAGGGCGTACTTCTCGTTGTCGTCAAGCAGTTGCGAGAGGCGGATTCCGTAGGCATTGGTCCCGTACACCCACGCGTCCCCGTTCGGGTTCGACAGGTCAATCGAAAACGTGTAGATCGTCGTGTTCTTGATGGTCGCCGCGGTGATCGGCGAGTTTCCCGGCGGGGAGTAAATCTGGATTCCGCCGAGGTAGTCCGAGACCGTGAGGACGCCGAAGGTCGCTCCCGCGTTGGTGTCGCGGACCGTGATCTTCACGTAGGCGGTGGCGGTGAACGAGAACTGGTTCCGGGGGATGGTGAGGGCCCCGTCTTCGAAAAGCTCGAAGCGCGGGTATGTCGGCAGCCCCCCTGACGCGTCGGTTACGTTGATCGCGTCGGCGGTTGCGAACCGGTTGAGCGGCGGGTCGACGTTGTTTGCGCGCATCGTCATCTCGAGGGTGTAGCGGCCGAAGGCCAGGTCCGTTCCGTTGAATCCGTACGCCGACGAATCCGTCGAGAAGCGCGCGGTGTAGAGGAAATAGCCTGCGATGAACTCGTCGAAGTGGAAGCCGGCGCGAGAGGAGGGGTGCGTGGTCGACGACCAGGCCCCGCCGCCGTACACAAGCGGGATTTGCGGGAGCTGCGCGCTGCCGTAGACGCCAAGGTCGTTCTGGAGGTCGGCGTTCTTGATGAACTGGCTCGCCATCGCAATGACGACCGTTTCGCCTTTCACGAAATTGCGCGTCGGCGTGCCGTTGAAGCGCTTCGAGTCCCACTCGGTGGCGTTGTAAATTTCGTAGGCCTGGAACTGGTTGTTGAACATCCATCCAAAGGGCCCCGTGCCGCCGCTGAGGGGCGGGGGCGAGTTGGAGCGCACGATGAAACCAAAGACGCCGTTCGAAGTGTGGCCGCTCATGTCGGTGGCGGTGATGTTGACGGGGTAGGTGCCCGCAAGCAGGCATGACGAGGCATAAGCGGTGACGGTTGATTCGAAGACCCCGAACCCGGTGTCCTGCAGGGTCTGGTTGGCGAACCCGCACCCGAGCTTCGACAGGCGCACAATGACCCCGTTCTTCGGCAAGTCCTGGTCGTAGTCAACGGCCACGACGCGGATGCGGAAGGGGTCTTGGCCCGAATTCATGACGAATCCGTTGGGGATGATGGAAGCTGACCCGATGATCGGGAAGGTGCCGCCGACCCCGACGCCGCGCTGGACCACGGCGAGCAACACGACCTGGTTCGTGCTCTGGTCAATGACCGACACCTGCACGGTCGCGTTTTGCGACAATTGGTTGCCCTGGAAGGGGACGGCCCAACGCTGGCCGGTGACCCACTTCCCGCCAACGGGGGTGAGCCCGTCAGAGACGGTGAGGGGGAACCCGCTGGCGTTCACTTGGACAAGGATGACCGTGCTGAACGCGTCGAGCGGCTGCCCACCGGCGTGGGTGATGTAGACAATCCCGTTGTTGGGGTCGGTGCGTTCTATGGCCGGGATGAGGTCGACATAGGTTTGATTCCCTGGCCCCGTAAGCGAGTTGACGAAGAGGATAATCCCCGAGAATACGACCACCGTCATGGCGAGCAGCAGCACGGTTCCGATAACTTCGGACACGCCGCGGCGGTCGATCGGGCGGTACGTTGCAAGGCCACGCCTTCTTGATTGCATATTGAACCCCCTCGAAAAGTAGTACGTGCGAACTCCGGCTTTGCGCTATATGAATTCTCTCTGGCCAGTGTCTGCGCGCATTTCCAACCCAGGCGCGATTGTTCGATCAGTCTTCGAAGCGAAAGCGCACATGGTTTCGCGCGGCACCTCGAGTGGAAAGGGGGGAGAGGCCCGCGGCCGCGTCCGCAAACCGGACCCCCTGAGCCCTCCTTCGCCAGACCCAGGGCACCGAGCGGTTTGAGCGCGCGCGAGCGTGGGGAGCGGAGATACGTTTATCGCGCGCACCGGGGCTCGCGAGGCCCATGCACCCCTCCGAGCGCATCCGCGGCACGGAAGGGAAGGCGCTTGACGGCAAGACGGTTGTGCTTGCCATCTGCGGGTCGATCGCCGCGGTCGAGTGCGTGGCGCTCGCGCGCGAACTCATCCGCCAAGGCGCGCGCGTCGTCCCGGTGATGAGCCCGGCGGCCACACGGATCCTCCACCCGGACGCGATGGAATTTGCAACGGGCCTTCGCCCGATCGTGGAGCTTACGGGGCAAGTGGAGCATGTGCGTTACTGCGGCGTGCCGCCGCGCGAGGCCGATGTGCTGCTCGTCGCGCCCGCGACGGCGAACACGCTTGCGAAGATGGCGCTCGGGATCGACGACACGCCTGTAACGACCTTTGCCACCACGGCACTTGGGTCCGGCATGCCCGTGGTCGTGGCCCCCGCGATGCACGAGCCGATGCTCGACAGCCGCCCGCTCAAGGCGCGGCTCGAGGACCTCAAGGCGCTCGGCGTCATGTTCGTCGAGCCCACGATGGAGGAAGGCAAGGCGAAGCTCGCGCCCTCCGCGGACATTGTGGCAGCGGTGTGCCGCGCCGCGGGCCCGCGCGACCTTGAAGGGCGCCGCGCGCTTGTGATCGCGGGGTCGACTTCGGAACCCATCGACAGCGTCCGCGTGATTACGAACCGATCCTCGGGCCGGACGGGTGCCGAAATCACGCGCGCGCTGCACGCGCGCGGGGCGGAAGTCACGTTACTTGCAAGTGAGCCGCTGCTGGAGCGCTTCCACCCTCCAGCGGAGCACGTGCTGACGTTCGGGTCAGTGGACGACATTATGCAGCGCCTGCAGGAGCTCGGCGACCTCGGGGCGTTTGCCGCCATCGTCAACTGCGCCGCGATTTCCGACTACACCCTCGAGCGCCGCGAGGGGAAGATCCCCTCGGGCCTGGAACCGCTCGCCCTTGAACTGCGGCCCGCGCCGCGCGTCCTTGCGGCAATTCGGGAGCGATTCGGGGGCCTCCTTGTGGGGTTCAAACTCGAGTCAGGGGTGGACGGCCCGGGCCTCGTGCAGAAGGCGAAGAAGCGGCAGGCGGAGCACCGCCTCGACATCGTGGTGGCCAACCTGCTCGAGGAGGTCTCGGCGGGCCGCACGCACTGGCGAATCCTCGACGGCGACCGCGAAGTGGAGGAAGTGGCCGGGTCGAAGGCCGAGGCGGCCGACCGGCTCGCTCAATTGATCGCGGCGCGGCTCAAGCGGGCATGACCACCGCAGGCGGCGTGGCCTATGGAAGCGCGCGCGTTTTGCCCCGGGCACATCTCCACTTTTTTCGTTCCCCGGGGCGGCGCCGGAACGCCCGCCGAAAGGCGGGGGAGTCTGGGTTCGGGGTTCTGCATCGAGGAAGGCGTAACCACGACGGTGAAGGCCCGCACTTCGGGGCACGCAACAGCACGCGCGCCGCTCAACCTGAGCCTCAGGGTCGCGGACAACGGCGCCAAGGTGGCGCGCCCGTTCCTTACGACGTACATGCTCTCGCACCTCCTCTTCCTCGCAGAGGACGCCGGCCCCGCGCGCGGTCTGGTCGAGATCTACAACACCTACCGGCTCCCCCTCGGCGCGGGCTTCGGCGTCTCGGGAGCCCTTGCCCTTGGCGGCGCGCTTGGGGCAAACAAGGCGCTCGGCCTCGGGCTTGCGCGCGCGCAGTGCGTGGAGGCCGCGCATGTGGCGGAAGTCGTGGCGCTCACGGGCCTTGGCGATGTCGCCGGCCAATCAGTCGGAGGCTTCGAGATCCGGACGCGCGAAGGGCCGCCGCCGCAGGGCAGGCTGCTGCGCCCGCCGGCCGGTGCACAGCGGGTCGTCCTCGTCTCGTTCGGCCCGCGGCCCACCCGCGCCTTCCTTAGCGAACCGGCCGGAAAAAGAGCGCTCGCGGCCGAAGGCCTGCGGTGCCTTACCGAACTGCGCCGCGCGCCCTCGCTTCGCGAAAGCGCAAGGCTCGGACGCCGCTTCGCTTTCAGGCTCGGCCTCGCCTCCCCGCGCGCCAAGCGCCTGATGGCAGCCCTCGGGCCGGGCATCCCGGCCTCCGTTGCGATGCTCGGCGATTCGGTTTTCGCCGTCGGCGGCGACGCGGTCCTTGCGAAAATCCGCGCGAGCGCGCGGGGCGCCTTCGTCCTGCCCACGCGCGTCGGACGTCGCGGGGCGCGCCTCCTCTGACCGCCCCGACCGGGCAGCCAGCACCCCTTTGAGACTAGAGTTATATGGAGGCGGCTTTCTCGGAGAGTCCCGGGTCACATTGCTGCGCATCACCATCGTCTGCTCCGACCCCTGCGATGGCTGGCCCTGTTTCGAATGCGAGCTCATGGACGAAGCCATCTCCATGGCCGCCAGGGGCGCCTCCGACGAGCGCAGCGTGGAGTTCGCGCACCGGTCGGTCGCAGAAGCCTGCGCCGCCTGGAAGGGGCGCGAGTTCAACGACCTTGACGCTCCCTACTTCATGGTCGGCGACGAAGTGAAGATGCACGGCCGCGAGTGGCGCTCGGCCACGGTGGATTCCGTCGTGTCGATCCTCGCCGACGCGCGCACGCGAAGGTAGGGCGCGAGCAAGCCTTTTTGCGCCCCGGCGGCGACTTACGCTCCCGAGGGAGCCGTTGCCCGCCGAGAATGCCATTGTGGTAATCGCGGAATTTGACCGCGCCGGCCTCCTTGTTCCCGGGCTCGAAGGCCCCCTCCTGAAGTCAGGGGAGGCGCGCCGCCTTGGCCACGCGATGCTGCGCGACTGCGTCGACAAGGCGCACCACTGCGCCGGCTTCGACCCGCTCGTCGCGTACTTCCCGTCCGACCGGCGCGGCGAGGCCGAAGAAGCGGCCGGCCTGCGCGACGCCTGGGCCGAGCCGTCGGCCGGCCCCTCGCGCGGCGAGCGCGTGGAGCACTTCCTGCGGCACCTGGTCAAAGAGCGCACCTACCGCACGGCCATCGCGCTCGACCCCCGCTTCCCCCACATCGTGCGCAAACCGATCTTCGACGCGGCCCACACCGTGCGCGGCGGCGGCGCCGTGGCCTTCGCTGCGGCTGAAGACGGCACGGTGGGGCTCATCGGCGTGCGCGGCGAGGTTCCCCAAGGCCTCGGCGCGGCCCTCGACACCGAAAGGCCCGGCGCGGCCATTGCGCTCGCCGCGCAGCGGGCCGGGTTGACCGCGCGGGCCTCGACCTTGCCGCCCGCCGTCGACTCCGAGGCTTCCCTTTCACAGACCGTGTTCGACCTGCGCGCCGAAATCGCAACCGGAAAGCACGCGGGCGACGACCTGCCGCTCCACCTCCTCGAGACTTTCGATTCCATGGGACTCGTCGCGGCCCTCAAAGGCGACGGGTCGGTCGAACTTCGCCGCGCGGGCCCCCCCAAGTCGCGCTTCGATTAGCGGCGCCGCGCCCCTCCAAACATCGCCGGGTCGCTCGATCGGCAAAGGCTTAATACCGCAACCAAATGCGGCCGGACGTGGCTCAAAAGCCGGTCCAACTCACATCGCGAGACAAGAAATTGATCGAGTCGCTCTCGAACTATTTCCCCGTCGTCCCCAGGCCCTTCCAGGTGCTTGCCGAACAGTTCGACATGGACGAGGCCTCCTTCATCGAGTGGGTCACCGAACTCGTCGCGGCCGGGCAGCTCAAGAGCTTCCGCCCAACGCTCGACATCGAAGGGAAGGAAGACTGAGGGCAGCGCGACCGAAGGTAGATATCCCGCGTCCGGCGCTTGGACGACACGTGTGGCCCCCTCGAAGATGGCTTGCCGCCACCGTCCTCCTTGCGCTTGCAGCCCTCTGCGGCGCGGCGGGGGCAACTCCGCTGCCGCCCTCGTCGGGAGACTGGGTCATCGACCCCGGCGAAGTCGTCGACATCAACAACACGACGCTTACGGTCGAGGGCAACATCAGCCTCGCGGCCGGGTCCGAGCTCCACCTCGAGTCCGTGCAGCTCATCTTCTCCGACGCGGGCGGCAAGCGGTCGCTCACCGCCCCCCAGGGCGCCGTCGTGACCGCATCGAATTCGTCGTTCAGCGCGTCGCGCGGCCAACTGTTCGGCGGGGGCGGCTACTACATGCGCGTCGAAGGCATGCTCGTCCTCGACTACTGCTCGGTGACGGGGCTGTCGGGTCCAAACGTCCCCAACCCCTTCGGCGAAACGGAAGGCATCCACATCACGAACAGTTCGTCGCGCATCACCCACTCGTCCATCACGGGGTCGGCGGGCTTTGCAATCACCATTACCGTCGTGGCCACACCGGCAAATCCCACGATCGCGGACAACACCATCCAGAACGGGGCCGGCGGCATCTACCTTGGCGGCTTCGTCATCGTCGGGGCCGACGCCGTCATCGAGCGCAACAGCTTCAGCCTCAATGCGCTCGCCCACATTGTCAGCGCCGGCTCGAGCCCGATCATCCGGAACAATTCGTTTGTGGGGTCGTCGGCAGGCGTGGTCGCGCTCCTCGGCAGCCCGCAGGTCCTTGACAATTCGTTCATCGGGACCCTGCTGAACGCGGTCAGCATCACGCAGGGCCAAGGCCGCATCGAGGGCAACACGGTCACCGCCACGGGCATCGCCTTCGCCGTGACGAGCGGGACGGTGACCATCCGCAACAACACCGTCACGCTCACGGCGACGGGGCTCCAGGCCACCGGGTCGACGGTCACCTTCGACGACAACACGGTTGCGGGCGCCTTCGCCACGGCTCTCATCGCCAATGGCAGCACGGTGAACGGCCACCAGAACACCCTCGAGTCCACGCAGGGCACGCCCGTCGTGCAGGCGTTCAATGCGTCGACCTTGCTGCTGTCGGGCGGCTCGCTGAGCTCCGTGGGCGGGCCCGGCGTTTCCACCGACGGTGGATCGCTCACGCTCCAGGCCATCAACCTCACGGCGGCGCTTGGAGCACTCTCGTCTTCGGACACTGCCGTCACGTTGAAAGACGCCACCTTGACCGGCGGAGCGAGCGCCCACGTCGTCTTGCTCGTCGGCGGTTCGCTCGACGCGCGCGGCGGCGAGGTGACCGGCGGCGACGACGGCGTAAGGCTCGACGGCGCGACGTCGCACATCAACGGGACCTACATCCACGGGAACGCGGGCTACGGAATCCGCGCGTCCCACGAAGCGCCGGCCCTGTCGGCCGACGAGACTGGCGCGTTTGTGAGCGGAAACGGCGAGGGCGACCTCCTCTTTGAGGCCGACCTCACGGTGCTCGTCGAGAACTCGAGGCACGAGGCCGTTGCCAACGCGTCGGTGACGATCGGCAACTCCGCCGGCGACCCGGCGCTTTCGGGCACGACCGGGGGCGACGGAAAGGCGGGCCCCGTCCGCGTGACGGTCCGGCGCGTCGACTCGCTCAACAACGAGTGGCGCTACGGCCCGTTCTTCGCCACCGCGACCTTCCCCCCCGACGCGCGCGGCAAGACGCAGGCGTCTCTCGACCGCGACCAGGAGGTGCTCATCACGCTGTCGCAGAACACGGCCCCCACGGCCACCCTTTCCGGCCCCAACTCCACGCTCGTTTCAACGCTCGTCTCGTTCCAGGTGAACGCGACCGATCCAGACGGCGACCCGCTCACGACCTCGTGGTACATCGACGACGGCCGCTCCTTCATCGGCCCAATCATCTACCTCTCTTTCAACGCGACCGGGGTCCGCGTCGTAACGGCGACGGTGAGCGACGGGTTCGCGCACGCAACGCTTCTCGCGAACATCTCGGTGCTCACGCCGGCCCAAGCCAACCTGCCGCCGCGGTTTTTGTCCGAACCGGTGCTCGGGGCTGACCTCGCAGCGGACTACATGTACGAGGTGCAGGTCGACGACCCCGATTCCCTGCAGCCCGTCCTCCTGCAGCTCCTCGACGGCCCCGAAGGGATGTCGATCCGCTATGGCGGGTCGGCCACCGCGACGCTCACTTGGAGGCCGTCGCTGTACTTCCATCGGTCGGCCGATGCCCTCTTTGTCAACGAGACCGTGGTGCTGCGCGCCTTCGACGGTCTTGGCTACAGCCATCAAAATTTCACGGTCACCCTCAAGAATCCGCCCGACCAGCGACCCGCGCTTGCCGCCATCGGGGCCATGATCGTTGAAGCCGGGCAGACCGCGACCCTCGACCTTTCGCAGTACGCCTCCGATGCCGACGACGAGGCGGCGGCCCTTTCATGGCGCATCATCCTCCCGAATGCCACCGGCGGCGCCTTCATCGCCTTTGACTCGCACAGCGGCTCACTCCTGGTGGTCCAAGCGCCCCCAGGCCTGGTCGGGACAACCACCGTAAACGTGACCGTGGTCGTCGAAGACTCCTCGGGCCTTAGCGCTTCCACGGTGCTGCGCATCGAGCTGCGTGGCGCCGCGGGCCCCCCGGGGGGCGGCGACAGCTCGCTGCTTGCCACCGCGCTTGCCGCGGGGGCCCTCGCGCTCGCCGCCCTGGCGTTCTTCCAGCGCCGGCACGCGCCCCCCAAGCAGGAGTAGGCGCCCCATGCCCGCACGCCGCGCTCCCGCCGTCCCCCCAGCCGAAATCCGCCGCGTCGTGGGCACCCTCTACGGCCGCTACGGCAAAACCATGCTGACGCGGCACAGCCCGTTCCGCGTCCTCATCGCGACGGTGCTCTCGCACCGCACAAAGGACGAGGTCACCCATGTCGCGTCGAGGCGCCTCTTCGCCCGGTTCGGCCACGTGCGCGCGCTTGCCTCCGCCGACCCCGCAGAAGTCGCCGCCCTGATCACCCCCGTGGGGTTCTACAATCAGAAGGCGAAGGCCGTGGTGGCCATCGCCAAGGACCTCCTCGACCGGTTCGGCGGCGAAGTCCCCGAGGACATCGAGGCAATGTGCACGCTGCCGTCGGTCGGCCGCAAGACCGCCAATGTCGTGATGGTGAACGGCTTCGGCAAGCCCGCGGTCGCCGTCGACACCCATGTCCACCGCATCTCCAACCGGCTCGGGTGGGTCAAGACGAAAACTCCCGACGAGACCGAAGAGGCGCTGCGCCGTACCGCGCCGCGCGACTCGTGGCTCCACCTCAATGACGCGCTTGTGAACCACGGCAGGACAATCTGCAAGCCGATCGGCCCCCGCTGTTCGGTCTGCCCGGTGCTCGAAGACTGCCGGCGCGTCGGCGTCCGCCCCGGGCGCGGCTACGAGCCTGCGACCGCGGGCGCCAAGGGGGCCCGCGTCTAATGCCCAAAGTGGCCATCCGGCAGCAGACGCGCAAGTGGGAGTCGGTCGTCTCCGTCCCCGTCGTGCAGTCGGCGGGCGCGGTGCGCGCTTCCCTCGAGGAGCTCGGCTGGGCCTTCGAGCGGCGCAAGACCAGCCGCATCTACTCGAAGTTCCAGGTCATCATGATGTTGCCCAAGGCAGCCCACGTGTTCCAGTTCGTGCTCAAAGAGCCCGAGGGGGTCACCATCGAAACATGGGCGGCCGATGTGGCAGCCGGAGCGGTCCTCACGTTCCTCCGCATCGAGGGCATCCGCGAAGACCACGAGCCGGAAATCCGCATGTTCCTTGAGCAGTATCGGAAGGCCGCCGGCAAGGACCCGTGGAAATTCCCCTTCGGCGAGCGCTCGCGCGCCGGCTACCTGCTCCCCGAATTCGGCCGCGCCAAACGGGCCTGGGCCGCGATGGGGTTCGACACCGCGCGCAAGAAGTAGCCGCGCGCGCCCGCCCCGCTCACGAATTCGGGCTCTTGCCAAACAGGATCGTGTAGACCAGCGCCGACACGAACGTGAAGGCGATCAGGATCGCGATCAGGCGGTAGATCATCTTCCAGAACTTCGCCCGGCTGAGCCGGAAGCGCCCGATCCTGACGATGTCCGTGGACGGCAGTTCGATTCCCCCGGTTTACCTGGCGATGTAGATGAAGGTGATAAGCACGCTGACAACGGCCTCGCCGATGATGAGGCCTGACGCGACCATGAACGTGTCGAGCACCTTCAGGATGTACTGCTTCTCCGTCCACTTCTCGGCCTTCGCGCGCGGCTCGAGCACCCGGTGCTCGTAGAAGTCGCGCAGGACGCCCCCGAGCAAGTTCGGCGTGACCAGCGACAACGGGAAGTACATCCCGAGCCCGAAGGCGGTGCCCATCCCCGTGAGGTACTCGGCCGCGACGCCGATGAACACGCCGAGGAACAGGTACTGAATGAGGAGCGGGGTGGCCGGGCTCCCGAGGATCGTGGAGATTAGGCCGGCAAAGGCATTCGCCTGCGGAGCAAGGAAGTTGACCTTGCCTGTGACCATGAGCAGCGAGAAGAGCGTCGCTGCGATGGCCGCCACCGGCGCGCCCGGGATGATCCCCGTGAGCGTCGAGCGCATCAGGTGGTAGGGCCGGTTGCCGACATAGAGGCCGGCCTTGTAGTCGAGGATGATCGTGCCGCTCATCGTGATCGCGCAACCGAAGGTCGTGGCGCCCAGGATTCCAATGAGCGCCATCTCGGAGGGGTTGGTGCCGATGGCGTACATGACGCCGATGAACACGAGGAGGAAAAGGAAGGTCGTGCCGGAGACCGGCTCCTGGCCGGTTTCGCCCTGGACCTTCACGGCGATGGCGCCCAGCGCGAAGGTGAGGAAGAACAGCAGCACGCCGAGGGCGATCGAGGGTCCGATGGAGAACCCACCCATCGTGATGAAGATGAGCGGGATCGTGAAGGTCGCAAAGAGGATCATGAACCAGATGTGCGAGAGCGGCCACTCGTACCACCCCTTCCCTTTCACGTAATCGGTGCGGGGGCCGCCGCGGATGGCCCTGCCCACGTCCTTGATGGCCGGCACGAACACCGGGTACATCTTCAAAAGCGCGAGCAGCCCGCCGCCAAGGATCGCGCCGATGGCGACGTAACGCGCGATCTTCGCATAGGCAACCCCTGCCGAGGGCGTCAACGAATCAACCGGAACGAACCCGCGGTCGGCCACGCTGTAGACGGGCGTATGGCTGGAGACGGCGATCGGGATGATGACAAACCACGTGAGGAACGAGCCAAGCGACACGAGCATCGCCACGCGGAATCGCATGAACCAGCCAATCCCCACAAGCAGACTCGAAAGGCCGAGGGCGGGCGCCGTGTAATGCTGGGCGGAGACCGGGAGGTGGAAGGTGCCTTCCGAGTAGATGTCGCCGGCCCCGAACAGTCCCGCCACCATGTCAAAGGGCGCCTGCTCTGCGTTGGTTCCGAAGAAGGCACCATCTTTCAGGAACGTATAGCCCCCGGCCACGGCCGTCGTCCCGAAAATGAGCGTGATGAGGCGCCGCGCGTTGAACGGCGTGCCCTTGTTGATCTCGTTGGCAATCTCCATCAGCTGGACGCTCGCCTCGAATCCAGGGGTCGGCAGCGGGTCATCGACGAGCCAAATGCGCCGGAACAGGATGAAGTACAGCGTGCCGAGGATGCCTGCTATCATGACTGCAAGGATGACGAGGGAGACCGGGGGCACCACGGGAATCCACGAGGTGGTGGATCCGTCCGGCAGGATCCTTGGATAGTCCGGGCTGAGCGCCAGGAGCCAAACGGCCGGGTACGTGAAGATGAACCCCGTGCCCACGGAGGTTGCCGCCGTCGCCGCGCCGCTTGCGTTGTTGTTGAGGGTGGGCTTCCACTTC
>JBGPJF010000052.1:0-16183 GCA_041485285.1 Thermoplasmata archaeon
ACGCCCGGCGGGACCGTGTCGATCAACGTCACCGTCTCCAACGGGCAATTCGGAAACATCACGGGACTCCTGGTCGTTCAGCTGTACAACGCCACGCGCGTCCCGGCGGTCCCCCAACTTAGGTCGGTGACGGTTCAGCGGGAGTCCGCGCTCCTCCTCGATATTTCGATCGTGATCCCCTTGAGCGCGGTTGCTGGAGTTTTCACGCTCCAAGTGATCCTCCTTACCGACCACCCTGCGGCGGGCGGCTATGTGCTCGATGCGCAGGGTTTCTCCTTCGAAGTCGTCCCGTAGGGAATGCGTAAGGGGGGTCGCGCGCGATGCAGGCGAGGTCGGGGGCCGCCCACTGGGCGACGCGGGGAAGCATGGCCCCGCGCCTCGGTGCCTTGGCGCTCGCGGTCGCATTCGCATTGACCGCGGGTGCGGCGCCCGCCGCAGCCGCCAGCGTTACCTCGGAGAAGAGCACGTACACATGCGGAGAGAGAGTCAATGTCACCCTCAACGGGGACAGCAATGCCCAAGCCGCTCTCCAGGTCAACGACCCCAACGCAACGGCGTACCTGTACGCCTCAGTGCCCACCGACTCCTTTGGCAACGGCGCGTTCAACTTCACGCTTGGCGCCAATGCGAGCGCCGGGAATTACACGGTCTCCGTTTCGTTCGCAAGCGGCGGGCCCTTCACCAGCGTGTTCGAGGTAACGTGCGGTGAGCCCGTCCCGCCGCCGCCGGACACGCAGGCTCCGCGTGCGGTGATCGATGGCCCGCGGACCGTTGACCCCAACACCTCCGTGAGGTTTTCGGGCGCGAACTCCTCCGATGACTCGGGGACCATTGCAAACTACACGTGGGAATTCGAGGGAAGCGGGCCGGGCAACTCCAGCTACACGCCGAACGTTACGCACGCATGGGCGCTGAAAGGGGACTACACCGTCACCCTGACCGTGCGTGACGCAAGCGGCAATTCGAATCGTTCGTCCATCGACGTGCACGTCCGAGACATCATGGCTCCGACAGCCGTCATTGCGGCTTTGGCGACCGTGGAAAAGGGCACGAGCCTGACGCTCGACGGCTCGGGGTCCTTCGACGACGGGGGTTCACCAGTCGCCAATTGGACATGGGGCATTGATTTCGAAAACGGAACACAAGTCCTCTACGGCGACCATGCCGCATTCACTTGGTTTGCGGCCGGAAGCTACGCGGCGACGCTAACCGTCAAGGACGGCGAGGGGAACTTGGGGCAGTCGAGCGTCACGGTCATCGTCACCAACCCGCCGACGAGGCCCGGGCCGGGCGAAACCCCATGGGTGATCATCGCGCTGGGGGCGGTAATCGCGGTGGGGCTCGGCGGCAGCCTGGCGACCAGCCGCGGGATGTTTGCGCTGGGCGCGTTGTTCGCCGTGTTCGCCCGCATCAAGCGGGACGATGTCCGCGGCCAAGAGACTCGAAAAAAGATCCTCGGCTTCATCGAGAAAAATCCCGGGAAGAATTACAACGGCATCCGACGGGCCCTCGACATGCCGAATGGCACGTGCGCGTACCACCTCCAGGTGCTCGAGCGCGGCGGAGAGGTCCGGCGTGAACCGAACGGGTTCTCCGTCCACTTCTTCCTCGCAGACGCGCCTGAAAGTGTCGCGGGCACCTTGGCGCTCCCGCCCGTGGACCTGGAAATCTTGCGGGCCCTGGTCGAGAAGCGGGAGTTGAGCGCTGCGCAGGTTGTCGAGGCCCTGCACGGCGTGGGCCACGACGTAGACGCATCGACCGCGTCCTACCACCTGCGGACGCTCCAGCGGAAGCACCACCTGCTGGAATCGCGCCGGGAAGGGGACGTCGCGTTCTATTCGGTGCCCTACGAGAAGGCCGATGCGGTGACGCGCTTGTTGTCGAGGGCCGAGGAAACCGCGTCATCGACCGTGGTCATGCCCGCTCTTGGCCCGGTCACGGAGGACGGGACGAGGATTTACGGCGAAGGCACCGACGAGCACGAGGCCGTGCCGTCCGCCGGCTCCGAGTCCAGCGCCCCGCGCCCGACGGCAAGCCTCGAGGCGCGCGCTGCAGCGGATTTCACCGCCGGCTTTGCCCGGCTGCGCGTTGCACTCCGGACGGGCCCCACCGAGCCGGTAAAGGACGTCCGCGTGGAATTGGAGTTCGACCACGAAACCCTGGTCCTCGACCACTTCTCGCCCGCGGTGCAGGTGCAGGGCGGGCGCATCACCCTGGGGCGGATGGAAAAGGGTGAGACGAAGCAGTTGGAGGTGTTCTTCGAGCCGCAAGTGTGCAAGCAGTTCGCGGTCGAAGGCATCCTCCGCTACCGCACGGCCGACGGGCGGCTCGAAGTGGAGAAGCTCGCGCCGCAGTCGTTCGAGGTTGCGGTGCCGTCGTTCGAAGGGACGAAGAACCTAAGCCTGTCGGGGCTCCGGCAGCTCGTCGCGGGCGAACTCAAGGTTTCCGGGGCCAGGGTACTGCGGTTCCCCATGGAGGCATCCGCCGCGGCCGTTGCAGAGGTCGTGCGCGAAGCGGTTGCCGACCGAGAACTGCGGCCGGTACGCGACTTCGCGCAGGCTGCCCCGTACCGGTCGGAGTCATGGTTCTACGGGGTCGCAGCCCGCGGGGGCAAGCGGGTGGTTGTCCGCATCTCGGTACACGAGGGCGGGATGGTTGAGGTCTCCGTCATCGGGGAAGGGGAGGCGGACGTGGCAAGCACGTTGTGCGCATCGACGGAGGAGATTCGGAAGCGCGCGCCGACTGGGGCTGGGGGATGGACGTTGGAGCGCGAGGCGGCCGCCGAACCCGCCGGTCGCGGTAGAAGGACGATGTTTGACGAACACTGGGACAGCCTGTCGAACCCGAGGCGCGGAGAATGAGCGGAGGCGGAATAGAGGGGCCTCCGCCCGAGGCGCATCTACATATACGGCCGAGCCGCCTCGATTCGGCCCGGGCGAGGGCCACGGGTTCTCACTTACGTCGGCTGCCGGGTAATCGCCGCGGGGCCATGGGTTTTGCATTGGCGGCCGTGGTCTTGCTGGTATTGACTTCCGTCTCGATTGCCTACATGGGCTCTCTTGGGCACGAAGCGGACACTGCGCTTCCGCAGGCGCAATCGCTTCGAAGGCTTGAGGCGGCCGCAGACAGCGCGCGGCTCGCCGCCGAGGACATCGCGCTGGACGCAGCGCTCCAAGCCATTGAGGCTGTATTCTTGCGCGCCGGTGACAGTGAGGAGGCGGGAGGCGAGTTTGCAACGCGGATCGGACCCGCCTTGGCCGCCCCCGGTCGGTTCCCAGGCCAAATCGGGGGCCTTTCAGTCACGTTGGTCCGTCAAGACCTCGTGCTCGAACCTCTCGTCATGGCCACGGCGACGATCACGCCCGTCGATGGCAAGAATGAATCCATGAAGTTGAACCTCACAGGAGTCTTTCAGGATTCGTCGGCGGCTCCCTACTACCAGATCAGGGGCTCGATTGACTTGTCGCTGATGGATCCGCTCACGCACACTCCGCTCGCCCTGACCACATTGGTACAGCGCCAAGTCAGCGTCCCCCTCCCCCTCTTGACGAGCGTTCTCAAGCAACTCGCTCTCGAATCAACAGGCTCAGAACAGGCCCTTGGCCGAGTACTGGTCCACATCCTCACCACCCTCGCGCAGGCGCGAATCGTCCTGGGCTATGGATCGGGGGCGCCCTCAATGCCTACGGCGTCCCAAATCCTCACTGTTTCCGATGTCACGCGGGCTCTCAACCTCGCACTAATCCTTCAACAGGCGCGCGTGACACGGACGCTCGATCTCGGCGGCGCCATTGCCGAATTCGATCGCATGGCGGGCCCGTTGCACAACGACAGCATCGCGCCCCCGCCGCCGAACCCCGCAACAGCGAGTCTTGCGGCCCTTGCACGCGCGTACGTATCGAACGGCACCATCGACGGCGGAGACCTAATGGCGTTGTTCTACGGCCTTGATCGAGTTACGCCGAACTCGCGGGCGATATCGCCACAGGATTCGAAATCCGAACCCAACCGAATCGTCGATCAATATGTGCGGCAGTTCCTCGATGGCCTCGGGCTCGTGACTGAGGCCGACCCGTTTGTCCTCTCACAATTCCTCTCCAACTTGCTGGGTCTAACCGGAGCGCAACAGAGCGATTTGATTTCGAATATCTTTTTCGTTGCGCCAGGAATCCTCGCCCCCGATCGAATTGCTCAATGGATCACCCGGTTCGTGGGAACGCTGGCATCCAGTTACGGGCTCACATCTGCCCTTTCCCCGGGGTCATCGCTGCGCTTGCTCGTGATGGACAACGGTCGCCAATTCACGGTGGGGCCGTCGTCGGAGTCGCGTCCCTACCGGGTATTGGTCTCAAGCGGGAGTTGCTACACGATCAACCGCACTCGGTTTTGCCCGTACACATACGGTGATCGCACCCTGAACTTCGCGAGCGCAAACGCTTCGCGGGCCTTGTCGTTTGCCGACCAAGACGTTACGGTGGGCCGGGATGCGGTTTGGGCGGAGTTCTTGGCCTTCGCAATCAACGGGACCTCATGGGAAGACCTCGCAAATCGCACGGTTCGAAGTGTGTTCGGGCTCTTCTCAACGGTCGTCGACGAATTGAACGGGTCGATCGCCAAAGCGAGTTACACATCTTCGATCAACCCCAACGACGAAACGACCTTCCTCGAATCGATGGCCGGGCAATTCAACGCGACGGTCTCGGTGGCGACGCAGGCGGTCCGAGCTTCGGCAAACGTCACAAGAGCCGCGTCGGCGATGGGCGATAACACCACCGCTTTGCTGTCGCGGCTGATGGTCTTCATGGGGACGGTCCCGCCCGCGGCGTCGACGTGCCGCGGCTACGCTAGCTGGTATGACTGTCTCGTTTCGTCGGGCCAAAGAATCGGCGAGGCGGCAACCGGTACGGCGACCTCCCTGCTCCAGGCGGCAAGCACGGGTTCCGACCCCTCCTTGCGATGGCAAACGATCTCGAATGGAACGTGCACGACCGTGAATGGGTCGGGTTGCCCGAGCTGGTACTCCACGCCAGCCGCAGCGGAATCGGTGTTTCGCGCGGACTCGAGCGTACGCGATTCGATCGCCAACCAAATCCGTCCTAGCGTCCAGGCGGCCTTTGACCAGGTGCGTGGCTGGGAACTCGACGCCTTCCGGGTGCCCACATCGTCCATGGCGACCGCCCTAGCGGACTCCTTGATCGCGAAGGCCGTGGGGGCGCCGGCCTCGCTGCTGGACCGGCAAGCGGCCTACCTTCAGCGGTCCGTCGACTTCGGTTTCTTCGACCGAGTCCTCCCGACAAAGATCTTGGAGAGCGCCGCCGCCGGCCGAGATTTCCAGTTCTGGTCCGGGAACGTGACCGATTCGGTGAGAGCGGGCGTAGCGCACAATGAATCTCTGGCAGTGACACAGAATCCGACCTACCTGGAGGTGCAAAATGTCTCGACCCTGTCGGATTATGCGAATGGCACCAAGGTCGTTAGGCAGCCGGGCCAAATCGTTGGTTACCTGAGTCCACCGCGGGGCCTTGCGATCCCCGGTGACGCAGACAAGACCGCGGTGCCCTACCAAACCGAATGGGATGTGTGCATCAACGGAACCTATGAGATTTCGGTTGGGGCCGCGGGGATCGTGCGGCCGCTTTCCACGGTTGCGGTTCGCGAGTCGATTCGGGCGAGGGTCGTGGTCATCGACATTTGCTCAAGCGTGGTCACCTTTTCGGCACGCGCCCTAAAGCAAGTGAATTATGTTGATCCCAACTCGACTCCTGACGCGCCTGCAGCCTCCAAGTGCGGCATCGGGAGTTGGCAAGAGGTGAAGGCCTGTGCCCAAAAGGTGGTGGATTACTTCAAGGCCCTTGCAAAGCAGGTAATCGAGTGGATTTGGCCGGGCCTCTTCGAATCGGACAGTTCCCTGCTTTGGCCTCTGACACGCGTTTTGCGTTCAGAGATTGCAATTAGCCAGATGATGGGAGGAAAGATGGCCTCCGCTTATTCGGACGGCGACCTGGCCGGCGCGACAAGCGCAATCGCCGACAAGATCCAGCAGGCGGAAGTACAATGGGCGACCGAGGACTCGATCGTGGGCACAATCGGAGGGCTAAAGGCGATCATCAACGATGCTGCGAGGGCCAGCAAATTCCCGTACGAGTTTTCGTTCCTCGGGCACCAAGTCGTCGCGAGCCTCAAGACGAGCACGATGACGAACTTCCCGAACGTAACGCGCGTGCGGACCGACGCTTCCGTAAACCGCGGGCTGGAAGATCCAAAAGACTTCCTGCTCCGATTGGACGTGACTCCGGCAGCGTACAAGATGACGTCAGGCACCGACCCACCGCCGCGATCGGTGACGATATGGCTCATCGAATATGACCGGCCGATCTTCATGTTTGGCAAGACGCTGACGGGCTTCTTGGCCCCCGTCTCCGCATTTCATGCGAAGGGTCAGGCCGCTGAAGTGGAGTTCGTCGCCGATCCCCTTCAGATCCGCCAGCCCTATTTCCTTGCCGGCGCAGTCAAATGGACGGCCTATGGCCTCGTGCATGGCGCCTCAGTCCGGCTCCCAGACTACGAGTTGTCGGTTTCAGTAGTGCCCTTAACGATCAGCAATGACGCTCCGTTGAAGGCAGGCCTTGCTTTCAAGGGCTCTGTCACCATCAACTTCCACCCTGAGCCCAAGACGCTTGCCTCATCGGTTTTCATTAACGAATTGGCCTTCGACCGCTCCTCGACGCCGCCGTCCGGGTGGATCGAGATTTGGCATCCGGGAACCGACCATGGGGCCTTCATGACCGCTGGCCGGGAATGGCTCTTAGTGGCTGCTCGCTCAGGGGCCAGTCAAAAGTTGGGGGATTTCGGAGGGACAAGCGATTGTTCAGCCAGCGTTGGGGGTGCATCATCCGCAACAAGCGGCTCGGGTAGGCCCGCTGCGTACACGATCTGCAAATGGTCTGGAGGTGCCGGCAATACGTTTCACCTGGCTCCCGGCGACCCGCAGAACCCATTGAATCCAACAGACGGCCTTCTGCTAATCGATTCGAACGGAGCCGTTTTGGATTCGACGCCGTTTCAGCGCGACGCATGCAGCAGTCCCGAGTCCTTCCAACGGCTCATGGATGGCTCCACAAAGTGGGACTGCCTCCCAGAAAGCCCGGGTGTGGCTCACCTCGTTTCGCCGATTGTCGATTGTTGTTCTAACCTACTCGGTTTTGCGAACTCGATACCCGGTGTGGGGGCATTGCTTGCCCCGATCCGCTTTTTGGAATACCTCGCGACCTTCGCGTCCGGGGGGACGAACCTCGCGCGTGCCTTTATGGCGGCAATTGATGACATCACCTTTACGCTAGAGGTGGCCTTGGTGGTGGGATTTGACCTCTGGATCTTCCACGGTGAGGCAAAGGCGGGTGCGCGGCTTAGCCTCCAATTCGGGAGCAAAGCCTTGGCTTACATCCCTTCGTGGCTTTCTGTGTTCATTGGGGACCTCGTAAATGGCCCAGGGGCAGCTTCGGCGCCAACAAAAGCCGGTCTGGAGGACAACATTTGGTCCGACATCAGGTGGGGCTTCGGGATCTTCGCAGGGGCCGATGCGGGCGTCCGCACCGCCGACGGCGACGCGGGCGCGCTTCAGGTGTCGGGTGAGGGTGGTTGGACGACCAGCAGTACGTTTGAGACGCCCCCCAGCACCGAGAGCGGCACCTACTTCGAGATTGGAGTAGGCGCCTCGGGGGACCACCCCCCGCCAAAGGCAGAAACAATCTCAGCAAACATCTTGGGGTTCCTTAAGAAATACGACAAGAAGACGGCCTTCGGTTTCGAAGGCTCGTTGTCCCTTCGGTATTGGCTGATGAAAGTCGAGACTTTTGTGGTGAAGCCCGCCGAAGCTCCTTGATTGGCCCATCCCCGGGGGTTCGTCCGATGCGCCGTTCGCTCCGGATCAACCGGCGGGGCGAACTTGGGCCCTTTGAAGACCTAACAGCCCTGGTTGTTGTCTCGGTGGCCCTTACGATCCTTGTGGGGGCAATCGTCGCCTCCACGGTGGCACGGAATGCGGATGCCTCCACGGCCGGGCTTTGGAGAGACTGCGAACGCGTAACGGATGTACTGCGCTCCTCCGAGGGGCTCGCCCGGCCCGGGACGTCAGGAGTGCTCGATTCGACCAAGGTAATGCTCCTCGACGCCAACTTCTCGAGACTGGTCAGCCCTGAGAGCGTAGGCCTGCCTTACACGTTCTCGATCCTTGACGTCTCCGGATACGATGCCTCGAGGTCGTTTACGCGGACAAACGTTCTGGCGACGAGCGCGCCCGCAGGAAAAACCACGATCGAGTTCCGCTCTGCGGTGTCGATCTCGGTGAGCCCTGAGGAAAGCCACGCGGCGCTGCTGATCGTATCTTGTTGGAGGTGAGGCAAACGGCCCGAATGATGGACCACTGCGGCATCGTAGCGACGTTCGATGCGCTCGCTTTTCTCCTCCTCACGGTCGTGGCCGCCGTTGCGCTCATCGGAACCTCGGTGATGTTCTCAGGCGAAAGCTCACAGGCCAACGAGCGGTTCCGTCAACGCGCCGTTCAGGAAACGCTCGATGCCTACCTGGCGAGCACCGTGGTTTCGGCCGCGTATGTCGCGTCTAATGGGACCTTGGTGTCACACCCGCCCGGCTCAACGCAAATTAGCTACCTCATTGGCGAGGAACTTGCACAACGCCGGGCCGGCGTCATGGCCTCCGCGTTCACGGGTTACGAGAGCGCCCTGCGCGGCGTCCTTGCAAACCTGACCTTCGGGACCTACGAGTTCGTGTTGGTTTCGAAATTGGCAGGGACTCCCCCGAATGCGGATGTTCTCTTCACCCTGGAGTCAACGCCGAGTCGTCCGAACCCGCGCGCGTCAACTTACGTGGCCGGAGCGCCCATCGCGATGCCGGACGGGTTCGCAGGGCAGGCATCCGTCGAGCTCACCATATGGCTGAAGTAAAGCCGGGCCGCCCCCTAGGAAGCGTGAGCGATTACGAGCGCGCGCTCGACGCCTCCGACCGCGACCTGTACCTTGTCGACGGAGAGCGTGAAGGGCGGCGTGAACACAAGGCCATCGTCTGCACTCTTCTGGAGTGCCGCATCGTACTCTGATTGCGTCATCCCGGAAGCCTTTGCCGGAGGTGCTATGAGCACCGTGGCGTGAAGGTCCGAGTGCGACCAGATCTGCGCCGGCCCCCCTTTCAAGATCAGCACATCCGACGCAAGGATTTGCACGCTGTACTCCGATCCGGCGATCTTGGCGGGAAACGCGCTCTCCGGGTCGTTCGAAAAAACGACCTTCGATGAGGTGGCTCCCGGGCTGGCGCCAATGCCGTCGATGAGCGAAGCAATTTTGCTTGCGACGGCTTCCGCCTGCGAGGTCTGGAAGGAGGAATTGGCGGCCCCCATGATTCCGACGAGGGACACGAGGATGAGGCCGGCAGCCAGGAGGGCACCCATCCGCCCGAGCAGGAAGTCAAGCATCAGACCACCACCGTCGTCACGAACTCAAGCGCCTTGCCGTTTGAAAGGGGCCGGTATGCGCACACGTGGTAAGAGGCGTCTCGGCCCGCCAAGATGAGTGCTCCCCCACCCGACGCGTTCGAAGGGAATCCAAGGTGGCGCATGAATTCGGCCTCTCTTGGGAACCCAAACGCCGCCGTCTCGCGCGTGGGTCCGCTCGCGTCGCCGATGCGTACGAAGCCGTTCGCGCGGAAGGTGGTCGTGGGGACGGAGACGTCCAAGCAGAGCCGGCTTCCAGGGCTCGCATATGCAAGGTTCGCGTAGTCGACGAGCCGGTCCCGGGCGGCCTGTAGCCCCGACATCGCCTTTGAGTTCTCGAACGATTGGAGGGAAGAGTAGGCCACCGGCAGAACGGCGGCTACGATTGCAAGGGCGATGATCAATTGAAGTGGCAATCCCTCGATGCCGTCGCGGCGCCTGCGCAAGACCGTTGGCGCTCTGATCCGTTGACCCCTTGAGCCATGGGGTTCCAAGCTGTACATTGGGGTCAAAACCAACTGGCCATTAGATTCGAAAAAAGTTCTGCCTGGCTCACCCATAACGCTTAAATAGGGTTCATTGCGTTCGATGAGGTGGGCGGGCTCATGGGACGATCCCACAAAAGTGTGCCTTATTTGCCAAGTCTTCGCAAGAACAATTCGGGTGCGCTCGAGGGGCTCCCGCTGTACTTGATTATCCTCGTGGTCATCGCCGGGGCGGCCATTGGGTTCATCATCGCGATTCTCCCCCCACCGATCGGTCCGCCCGCCACGATCTTGATACAAAACGCGGCTGGGACGGCGCAGGTTTCCGAAGTGCAATGGTGCAGCAACACGGATGTGAAGGTTACCGTTACCGACGTTAACGGTAAGAAGGTTGCAAACGCGGTGGTTCATTTCACCGGGGCCGGTATCGATGATGGACATTCTACCGACGGGAACGGGGTAATGACGTTCACGGTTAGCCCCAAGACCGCCAGCACATCACCCGGGCTCGGCACCATCACGGTGGAGGCCAAGAATGGACAGCACCTGGGAACATCGGTCCCCCTCACCGTGCGGGGAACTCCGTCGTCCCCCTGCCCGTGAGCGTTTCGCGGCCAGCCGGCGTGCCCGTAGGTGGTCTGCTCGGAGGCTCAACGATTGGCGACTCGGGTGGTCATCACGGACGCCGCAACATCGCGCGACGCGACGATGGACCTGGAACCGCGGTTGCAGATGTCCGAGATTGTGACCAGGTGCCGCCTCTACTTCTCTAAGCCCGAAGGAGCCTACGCTCTCCGGTCGGGGGACCGAATGTTGGCCAAGGACGCAACCGTCGCGGAATTGGGGCTCGTTGACGGCGCGCGCCTTGACTTCCTGCTGGCGTCGGACGGCGGCGCACCGGTTATCTCGCTCGTCGGGCCGACCGGCAAGGCCCTCCAAGTCGCCGGCGAGGCAACCTTAGGAAAGAAGGAGATGGATGCGCTTTTCCCTGCGGGGTTTGACGATGGCCCCATCTCAAGGGCCCACCTCTCGTTTCAGATCGTAGGCGGCCAGGTGCAGGTGAAGGACGGCGGCCCCTCCGGGCCGTCCACCAACGGCACGCTCCTCAACGGCCGCGAGATCCGGGGGCAAGGGTGGCTCTCGGTAGCGAAGGGCGACAAGCTAAGGCTCGCGGGCAAGCTGGAACTCACGGTAAACGTGGCCAAGCTGAGCTAGCACTCGGTGAGAAATCTTTGGAGTTCCCAACATGACTGCCCGACAGTTTCCCGCCGAAAGGTGACCTCGATGACCAAAACTCCGCGTCAGAAAAAATCTTCAGCGGCCAAGACGCCGCCTCGCGCGTGCGTTTGCTCCTATTCGTTGGTCCGGGAGGCCGGCATGACGAAGCTCGTAATGGACTGCAAGGCCACAGGCGGGCCCGCGGACCTCACGGACTCTAAGTGCCGCATCCACGCGATGGACGCGCTTGGACGTGAGGTAAACGTGTCAGCGGTGGTGCTCGCCCACTACCGCGAGCACCAGTACGCGGGCGCAGCGCTCCGCCTGCTGCAAGAGGGCGTGCGCATTCGAAGCGAATTCCGCCAGCAAGCCACGCGGGACCCGTTCGCCACCTACTTCGCAGACCGCAAAGACATGGAGGAGGACGCAAAGAAACGACAACAAACGGCGTGCAGCACCTGCAAGTTCCACCCCTCCACCGTCTTCGCACCCTTGGTGCCGCTCCTTGAGGAGGGTCCGGCCCTGCTTCTGCCAAGATTCGCAGAATGCGCCGAGAGCCTCAGCGGAGCCTCCATGCCTGCGGCCTGCGCGCCTTGCCTGGATGAGTCCCGCGACGAGGTGGACTATGACGCCGACCTGCTTGCGGGAATGCGATCGCACGTCCTGTACGACGCCTTCCGGATCGTCGAGACCCGAGAAGGGGCGTAGCCCCCGGGCAAGGGCTGACGGTCGCGGAGGAAAAACGCATGGGCGGCGCGGAGAACCTCGCGATTCGCCTTCCCGACGGGACTCTCAAAGCGATCCGCGGCCGGCTCACGTTGGGCCGAAAGGACCTGGGCGGGGACCTGCCGGCGTCGGTCACCCACCTGGTTTCTGGCCAGCATGCGACGTTCTCCGTTTCGCAAGGGGAAGTCTTCGTCGAGGACGGCGTGCCCGGGCAGCCAAGCTCGAACGGCACCGCGCTGAACGGAGCGCCGATTGCTCGGGCTGGCCCGAAACGCCTTCAGGCGGGAGACCGAATCCTCCTTGCTGGGGCGGTCGAGTTGCAAGTTGTCCTTGCGGAGCCCGCAGTCAAGGGAAGCCATGAGCAGATGGAATCCACGGGTCCGCACCCCGAGGCCTCTGCAAAACCGGACTCAAAGCCGCTCCGCAGTCAGGGCCCGGGGCGACTTCCTTCGGGGATCGACTTCGTGCTGCCGAACGGAACGCGGTTGGCGGTGGGCCACGGCCGAACCATCGGCCGGCGCGAAGTGGTCGAGGGGCTGAAGGGGGAAGATCGATCCAAGATTTCGCTCCGTCACCTGAACGTCCAAGAGGAGGGCGGCCGATTCTCCGTCGAGGATGGCGCGGAGGGGAAGCCGAGCACCAACGGCACAGTGCTTGGCGGCCAGCAGATACGCGGAGCGGGTCGACAACCACTCGCGGTGGGCGACCGCCTGGTGCTAGGTGGCATCGTGGAGCTCCTTGTAGGAGCGCACCCCTTCGAGGACACTGGTGCGTCCTCGACGGCCGTGCAGCAGGCTGTTCCGCTGGTGGCCGCCGGACTCCGACCCTCCAAAGAGCCGGAGCTTTCGGCCGCTGACCGGCTCAGGCGGCGAGTGCTGACGCTCCGACAGCAGGATCCCGAGCCAGTTCAGCGAGGCATGGTGCGCGTCTTCGCTGCGGAGCACAGCGTCCGCCCGGGCTTTTCGGGTGCATGGGTGAGCGCCGCGGATCCGCCGGATTCCAATCTGATTCTCGAATACACGGTCGAAGGGACGCGCGTGCGCCTGCTCGAGGTGCAGGGCGAGCTCGACAACTTGTACCAGATCGTGCCTTGGGAGTACGGTCTGCCCCTGCCGGAGATGGAGCTTCTGGACCGGGCCCGGAGCCGCCTCCTCGAGTCGCCGCCCCGGATCTTCCGCGCGGACCGGCCGGAGGACGTGCGCAAGGCCGTAGAGGAGCTCGGTACCAAGCTGCTGCGGGACGTCGCCGAGGAGCTCGGCCTGCTCCGGGAGCTTGGAAAGAAGGACCGGGAAGAGAAGCTGGCGCAGCTTGCAGGCGTGCTGGCCAAGTACACCGCCGGGTACGGCACCATCGAGACCCTGATGGAGGACGGCCGAATCAACGACATTTACATCGACGCACCGGCCCCGCTCAACCCCGTCCACGTTACGCTTTCGGGCGTGAGCGACCCGCGCTCCCGCGGGCGGTGCCGGACAAACATAACCGTCGGGGAAGACGACGCCGAAGCCCTCCTCGCCCGCTTCCGCTACGACAGCGGCCGCCCGTTTTCCGAAGGCTACCCGGTGCTCGAGCACAACATCGCCGACCCGAGCATCCGCGTGACCGTCATCGGCCAACCCCTGAGCCCGGGAGGGCTCGCGATGGCGCTGAGGAAGCACTCGACCGAACCATGGACGCTGCTGCGGCTTATCGAACGGGGCAGCTTAACGGCCGGTGCGGCCGGCCTGCTCTCTTTCCTCATCGACGGTCGGTCGACATTCCTTGTGGCGGGAAGCCGCGGGGCGGGAAAGACATCGCTGCTCGGGGCAATGATGCTGGAGATGCCCCCGTCCCAGCGGATTCTGACGATCGAGGACACGCCGGAGTTACCGGTACGGCCGATGCAGGCGCTCGGTTACAAGGTACAAAGCATGGTCGTCGGATCCGCGGTCGGCGGGACGTCGCAGATTACCGCAAACCAGGCTCTGCGCGTCTCGCTGCGCCTTGGCGAGAGCGCGATCATCCTCGGCGAAGTGCGCGGGGAGGAAGCCCGTACGCTTTACGAGGCCATGCGGGCTGGCACCGCCGGGTCCACCGTGATGGGCACGTTCCACGCTGACTCGGCCCAGGGCGTTTTTCGGCGGGTGACGAGCGACCTTGGCATCCCACCAGCTTCGTTCAGCGCCACGGATGTCGTGGTGGTCGCGGGACTGCGCCGCCCGGGAGGAGGCGTCCGCGAGGTGCGCCGCATCACGCAGATTGCTGAGGTGCTCAAGGCCGACGACGCGGCGGGCCAATTCCAAGACCTCATGGCGTACGACGTGGATTCCGATGCGCTCATCGGTGGGGCAGGCGGCTCGGGCCATTCACCGCTTGTGGAGAAGATCGCGCGCTCGTGGGGGCTTACGGTGAATGAAGCCCGAAGGAACATCGCGGCGAGAGGCGCCTACCGCCAATTGATGGTGGACGCCGCACGCAGCACGGGCCGGGCGGAATTGCGGGGGGCCCGGTGGGTGGCCAAGGCCAACTCGCAGTTTTGGCGGCTCACGGAAACGATGCTGGCGGAAGGGAAATTCGATGCCGACCTCGCGCTCTCACGGTGGAAGGAGTGGTTCGCCCGGGAGAGTGCGTATGACTGAGGACGCCCCCGCGGGGCCGGCTCCAGGCGCCTGGTATTTGCGGAACTGCCGGGCCATGTGGCAGAGGCTCGGACCGAGCGCCCCCAGGCAGGAGGAAGCAGGCGCGAAACGGCGTGAGCGGTTTGCCGCCGCCCAGGAACGTAACCGGCAGGCCGTAAGCGACCATGAGGCTGCTGTTACGGCCACGCGGCCGGGCTCGCCGGAACGCAAGCGGGGGGACCGAGCCCTTGCGTCGGAGGAAAAGCGGTTCGACATGGAGCGGCGCCGGCTCGAGCAGCCCAAGTTCCGGAAGGCCGTGCGGTTCCTTGGGTGGGACCTTCGAGCGGATCAGGCCGTGTTCTTCGCGGGGATTGCCGCCTTGTTGGTCTTTGTTGTTGGTCTGATCGGCGTGGCTTTCGTGGGTCTTGCGGCCCCAGGCGGCGCACTCTCGGTCCAGCTCGTGGCTCCCGTCCTCTTGCTCTTCATGCCGCTTACCGTGTTCGTTTTCCTTGTGCAGTACCCCGAAACGCTCGCAAAGCGGGTGCAGGTGCTCTCACTAGGGCGCGCCCCGGAGGCCGTGAATTACCTCTCGATGAGCATGCGCTTGCGCCCGAGCCTTGACCGGGCCGTGAGCTTTGCGGCCGAAAACCTCGAGGGTGCGATGGGGGACTCGCTGCGGCAAGCGTCATGGAATGTCTACGTGCGGCGTTATTCATCGATCGAGAAGGCCTTCGTGGCGCTTGCCGATGAGTGGGGGAAGGTCAATGAGGACCTGCGCCGTGCTCTCTATACGCTACGCGGTGCAGCCCTCGAGAGCAGCGAGGAGGGAGTTGCACGGACCCTCGACAAGGCCAACGACATCATTCTTGCCGGGTCGAGGCAACAGATCATGCACTTCGTGGGGGGGTTGAGCGGTCCCACTACGGTGCTGTTTGCCCTCGGTGTTCTCCTCCCCATCACAATGGGAGCGGCTCTCCCGCTGATGTCGACCAACATTTCCTTCGACCCGTCGCAGTTCGGCGGCGGGGCGCCGACCATGGTCGTAGCGCCCCCCGACCCGGTTCCGATCATCCTGATGTTTGATGTTGTGTTTCCGGCGATCGCCTTTGCGTATGCTTGGCACATCCTCGGGCGACGCCCCGGAACGGTGGTCCCCCCCAACATCGCCTCCAAGGTTACGAAGCAGCAGCGTCGGAAGTTGGCGGTCACGTCGGCCGCCGTCGGCGTGGGGCTGGCGGCGCTCGCGCTGTTGACGTTGGGTTTGGGGGCCGCGAGTAGCGCCGCCGAGGGCGGGGGAGGCAGCCGGCTCGCCGATTCGGTTGGCGCGCTGCCCGTGCTGTGGGGAGTGGCGGCCGCGCTCGGGCTGTACATGTTGGGGACGACGCGCGAGCAGCGGAAGGAAAGAGCACGGGTGCTCAAGCTTGAGAGCGAGTTCCCCGACGCGCTCTTCCAGCTCGGCGGCCGCATATCGGAGGGCAACTCGCCGGAGCGGGCCATCGAGATGACCGTGAAGAGCATGGAAGGTACTGAGGCCGGTGCGCTGCTCGCGGCAATCTCTTTCCGGATCAAAGTGACGCGTTCCACGCTCGACCATGCGCTGTTCGGCCGAGGCGGGCTCCTCGTCAGCCACCCCTCGCGGATGGTGCGGGCGG
>JBGPJF010000053.1:0-15862 GCA_041485285.1 Thermoplasmata archaeon
CGGCCAGGCACGAGCGGCCGAGGTCGCCGGCGTCGCAGTTCGTGTTGCCTGAGAGCCACGCCCCGAAGCCGGCAAGGGCAAGCCCCGTGCCGACGAGCACAAACCCCGAAACGATCCAGACTTTCGTCAAGGCAGAACGGCGCGGGATCGCTGGACGGCACAAAGCCTTTGTTGCGCCTCAGAGGGGCGCCAAGGCGATCACGAGCGTGGAAACGACCAGCGTGACGGCCGCGACCGGAAGGCCGATCATGGTGAAGCGGGCCCACGAGAACTCGTGGCCGTGCGCGCGGGCCACGCCGGCCGTGATTAGGTTGGCCGCGGCGCCGACGATCGTCGCGTTGCCGGCAAGGGTCGAAGACGAGGCGAGGACGAGCCACGCTTTGTTCGACCCCATGGCCGCAGCGGTAGGCGACAGCAGGAGCACGGCCGGCACATTGGAAACGAGGTTGGAAACGAACGCCGAGACCAGGGCGAGCGCGCTGAGCGAGCCGGGCCCCGCGTCGGTCCCGACCGCTGTCACCAGACCATCCAGGACATGCGCGTCCTGCACCGCGCGCAGCACGACGAAAAGGCCGACGAACAGGAGCAAGATCGTCCAATCGACCTTCGCGAGGATCGTCTCGACGCGGAAGCCGCGGTAGGCCACCGTCGAGAACAGCATCGCGATCCCGCCGCCCATGGCGACCTCCGCGATCGAGAGCCCGAGGAACGACGAGAGGAAGAAGAGCACGACGCAAGCGCCGAGGATGGTCCCGGCAATTCGGATCAGCACCGGGTCGAGCTTTGCCGGGGGCGCCTTGGCCGCTTCCGGGTTTGAGGCAACGGGCGCGTGCAGGTCCTTCCGGAAAAAGCGCAGCATCATCGGGACGCAGATCACGAGACACAGCGCGGCGATCGGACCCATCGCCGCCGCGAAAGTCAGGAACGGCATGCCCGACTGCACGCCGATGTACGCGTTCTGGGGGTTGCCGACGAGGGTGGCCACCGACCCGATGTTCGCGCAGATCGTCTCCGCCATCAGGAACGGGACGGGTTTGGTGCCCATCGCCTTGCAGGTGCGGATGATGACGGGTGAAAGCAGGAGCACCACGGCGTCATTGAGAACGAGCGCCGACAGCACCGCCGAGACGACGCACACCTGAACGAAGAAGTGCCGCGGGGAGTGCGCCCTGGCGGCGAGCCGCTCTGCAAGGTACTCGAAGAACCCCGCGACGTCGAGGGTCGCCACCATCATCAGCATGCCAAGCAGAAGCGCGAGGATCTCCAGCCCCGAGCCCACGGCGGCAAGCGCCCCGTGCCAGCTGATTACGCCAAACACCACCATCAGCAACGCGCCGAAGAGCGTCGCGATGGGGCGGTTGAGCTGGAAGGCGCGGAATCGCTGGAGCGAGATCAGCGCGAGGGTGAGGATGAGGAGGGGGAGGGCCGCCTCTTGCACGGGGGCGCAAATGGCGGCGGCGGATAAGGCGTTGGGCCGCCCACCGGCGGAGGCGGCGGATCCCACCTCCCCTTAGGCCAATGCGAGCGCCCGGGAATCAACCCGACGAGCATGCTTAATGCGCCGCCGTCGCGCAACAACCTTGCGCGCCCGAATTGCAAAGCGCTGGGGGCCCTGGACGCCGATGAAATTCCCGAAGCGCTCTACCGTAATGGTCGCAGCCATCGCGGCGATGTTCGTGGCCCCTGCATTATGGTCCGTGCCCGGCGGCCCTTTCAGCGGGCGAGGGACGAGTTGCAGCGACGCGACCAACTGCGAGGCGGGGGCCACCGTCAAGCTCGTCGAGAATCGCTTCGCGCGAGAAACGGCCTACGCCCTCTTGGCCTCGGACGTTTCGGGATACCCCCTGCTCGCGTCGCTGTTCGACGCCCTCGGGAATGCCTCAAACCACCCGACCGCGACCGCCGTCAACCCTGGAGAAATCACCTATGGGTTGCGTGAAGGGCAAGCGTTGGAATGGATGCAGTTCCTGTCGGACCACAAAACGTCGCTCCTGCGGTACCAGGGCCGGACGATTGGGGTTTCGCTGGTCGTGGAGTGACGCCGCGTCACGCGGGATTAGGCGTGCCGGTGCGGTTCAGTTTCAAACCCGAGCTTGATTAATCGCTGTCCGAGGGAGGGCCTTCCAGGCGCGGTTATCCCCCCTGCCCGCCACCAAGGGGGCGAGGAAACTCGGATGTCGTACAATGACACGATACTGGGGAAGTCAGCACGGGCACGGCAATTGAACGCACAGATCCTCGCCCTTCGGGGCGACAAGCGCGGGTCGATCGAGGGGCTCCCCCTCTACTTCCTGGTCTCCGCGGTCGTCGTGGCGGTCGCGATGAGCGCGCTGCTCTCGATGATGGGCGGGATGCAGGGGCAGACGCTCGGGGGCGTCGAATCCGACCGCGGGTCCATCGCCGTCACAGGGTCGCACGGATCGGTCACGTTCAACGTGACCGTGAAGGACACCAACGGCCGGCCGATCGAAGGCGCGACGGTGACCGTCGAGGGCCTCGGCGTTTCGACCGCGAAGAAGACGGACGCCTCGGGCCTTGCCCGTTTCACCGTCAGCGTGGACCTCGGAAACGCAAACTTCGGCGAACTTACCGTAAAGGCCTCCTTTTCGGGCCCGGTAGGCGAGGGTCACCGCGGGACCTCGGTGCTCGTCACGCGCGCCTAAACATGAACGCGGCGGCCGGGGGCGCACGCGTCCTCGGCCGCCTTTCTGTTTCTTCGCTTTCAAAGAAACCCCAGGCGGTTGGTGCAAGTGATCGAGGTCGCGCACTCCAACCTGGTCACCCTTGTCGCCGGCGCGGTGCTCACCTCCGCGCTCCTTGCGTTTGCCTCCTTCGAGCACGCACTCTTCGCAGACGAAACAGTCGTCGCGGCCCTTGACCGCCTCGCGGTCGAAATCGCCGGCGCGGCCTGCAGCCCGCTTCACCCGACGGCGAGCGTCGCCCTGGGCGATGCGCTAAGCATCCTTCCGACCTCCGTCCTCGCTGTCACGCTTTATCCCAACCACGTGCGCGCGGTCGAGGACGGCGGCACGGCCCACGCGAGCATCGAATTTCCCGCGTTGCCGTTGCAGGCTCCGCTCCCGCTCCTTGCGAAGTCTTCCATTCACTTCTCATGGGACCCGCTCCTGGAGCGCTGCGACGTCCGCGTGCAGTGAACGCCGGGGCCCTCCCCCGCCAAAAACGCTTAAGCCGCTTGCCTGATCACCGGCAACGGTCTTCCCATGTCTGCGGTTCGCCTCGTTTACACCTTCGACGAAGGCGGCGCCCCGATGAAGGGCCTCCTCGGCGGCAAGGGCGCGGGCCTTGCCGAAATGACGCGCATCGGCCTGCCCGTCCCGCCCGGCTTCACGATCACCACGGAAGCGTGCCTCGCGTACCTGCAGAAAGGCACTTACCCCCTTTCTTTGCGCGAGCAAGTCACCGTTGCCATGCACCAACTCGAGAAGATGGTCGGGCGCAAGCTCGGCGACCCCGCAAACCCGCTCACGGTTTCTGTCCGCTCCGGTGCGGCGGTTTCGATGCCGGGGATGATGGACACCGTCCTCAACCTGGGGCTCACGCCCGCCACCATCGGCGGCCTTTCCAAGCTCACCGGGGACGAACGGTTCGCCCGGGACTCCTACCGCCGCTTCCTCCAGATGTTTGGCGAGGTCGTCTTGGGGATCCCGCACGAAAAGTTCGAGGAGGCAATCGCGCGGCGCAAGAAGAAGAAGGGCGTGAAAGGCGACATTGAGCTCACTGCCGCCGATTGGAAAGGAGTTGCCGAAGAATTCGAGGAGCTCATCGCCAAAAAAACGGGCAAGCCGCTCCCCGAGGACCCGACCGAGCAGCTTTGGCTCGCGATCCGTGCGGTGTTCGACTCGTGGAACAACAAGCGGGCGATCGAGTACCGCCGCATCCACCGGATTCCGGACACCTTGGGGACCGCCGTCACCATCCAGGCGATGGTCTACGGGAACATGGGCGACGACTCGGGTACCGGAGTCGCGTTCACCCGCGACCCCTCGACCGGCGAGAAGCAATTTTTCGGAGAATTCCTGTTGAACGCACAGGGCGAGGACGTCGTGGCCGGCATCCGGACGCCCCAGCCCATCGTGCAAATGCAAGAGGCACTTCCGGCGGTATACGCGCAGCTTGTCCGCACCTGCCAGACGCTCGAGCGTCATTACCGCGAGATGCAGGACATCGAGTTCACCGTGGAGAAAGGCCGCCTCTACATGCTTCAGACCCGGTCGGGAAAGCGCAGCGCGCAGGCCGCCGTGGCCATTGCCGTCGACATGGTCTCCGAGGCCCTGATCACGCGCGAAGAGGCCATCGCGCGCGTCACGCCCCAGCAGATCGAGCAGTTGCTCCACCGGCGGCTCGACCCGGGCGCGACGGCCAAGCCGATCGCCAAGGGACTCAACGCTTCCCCGGGCGTCGGGCAGGGCCGCGTCGTGTTCGACGCCGACGACGCAGTCGCGCAGAGCAGCTCGGGGGGCAAGGTCATCCTCACGCGCGTGGAGACCACGCCCGAAGACATCCACGGGATCAACGCCGCCCAAGGAATCCTAACGGGGCGCGGGGGCATGACCTCGCACGCGGCGGTCGTCGCGCGCGGGATGGGAAAGCCGTGCGTCGCCGGGTGCGAGCAGATCGTCGTCGACTCGCACGCGAAGAAGTTCACGGCCCCCGGCGGCGTGGTGGTCAAGGAGGGCGACGAGATTACCATCGACGGCAGCAGCGGGAACGTTTACCTCGGAAAGGTCGCCACCATCGAGCCCGAAGTCGGCCCCGCTTTCCGCAAGATCCTCGCGTGGGCCGAAGAAGTCACGAAAATGCAGGTGTGGGCCAACGCGGATACGCCGACCGATGCGGAGCGCGCGCGCGCCTTCGGCGCGCAGGGGGTGGGGCTCTGCCGCACCGAACACATGTTCTTCGGCGAAGAGCGGCTCAGGTGGATCCAGGCCATGATCATGGCCCGCTCGCTCGAAGAGCGCCAGGCCGCGCTCCTCAAACTCCTCCCTTTCCAGCGCGACGACTTCAAAGGGATCTTCCGCGCGATGGCCGGGCTGCCGGTCGTCATCCGGCTCCTCGACCCGCCGCTCCACGAGTTCCTGCCGGACTACACCGCCCTCAAGGTGCAGATCGCCCTCGGCCGCGAGCGCGGCGTAAGCGAGAAGGAACTCGAGGGCCCCGAAGCGCTCCTCAAAAAGGTCGAGGCCCTGAAGGAGTTCAACCCGATGCTCGGGTTCCGCGGCTGCCGCCTTGGGATCCTGTACCCCGAGATTTTCGAGATGCAGGTGCGCGCCATCGCGGAGGCGGCCGCCGAACTCAAGGAAGAGCACGTCGACGTAAGGCCGGAGATCATGGTGCCCCTCGTTGGCCACGTCAACGAAATGAAGGCCCTGCGCGAGACGATCGAGGCCTCCATCCGCGCGGTGAACCAGGCGCGCAAGCGCGACGACCATTACAAGATCGGCACGATGATCGAAGTGCCCCGCGCGGCGCTCACCGCCGACGAGATCGCGCGCTACGCCGAGTTCTTCTCGTTTGGCACCAACGACCTTACGCAGATGACCTTCGGCTACTCGCGCGACGACGCCGAGGGGAAGTTCCTGTTCCACTACGTGGAGGCCGGCATCCTGCCTGCCCCCCCCTTCCAAACCATCGACCGCGAGGGGGTCGGCAAACTCATGCGCATGGCCCTCGAGCTTGGCCGCGCGACACGGCCCGACATCAAGGTCGGGATCTGCGGCGAGCACGGCGGCGACCCGGCGACGGTCGCCTTCTGCCACGAGATCGGGCTGGACTACGTCTCTTGCTCGCCCTTCCGCGTCCCCGTCGCGCGGATGGCCGCCGCGCGCGCGCAGCTCGGCCTGCCCGTGCTCGGGTGACCTTCGTCTTTCCCTCGGACAGCGCCCGCAAGGCCGCTTTCAAGTCCCGTTTGAATTTGCCAAGCGCGTGCTCGTTGACGATCGTGATGTCGGCAAGCGCGATGGCCTCGCCGATCCCCCAGCCGAGCTCGCGCCGGTCGCGGCCCTGGAACCCGTCGAGCGTCAGTTGGTCGTCCGAGCGGGCGCGCCTGCGCAGCCGGTCCGCGCGCGTCGACGGCGAGCTCTGCACCGCAAGGACGAGCACTTCTGCGCCCCCGGCGTGCGCTTTGAATGCCTGAACTTCCGCCGCGCTGCGCGCGCCGTCGATCACGGCCGCCGGCGTCCCTTGCGGCACCACCGCAATCGTCCGTTGGCCCCAGATGTCGGCGCCGTGGAGCGCCCGCTCCTCATTGGCGATCCGCCCCACATTCTCGGGCGTAAGCGGCAGCCCGCGCTCTTGCACCACCTCGCGCACGCGGTCGCCCATGGAAAACACGGGGAGCCCCATCTCCCGCGCCACGGCAACGGCCACCGACTTGCCAGCGCCTGGCATTCCCGTAATCAGGATCAGCCGCAGCCGTCACAACCCCGGGGGCCCCACCGCTTCCAGGGAAAAAAAGGACGCGCGCCGGGGAATGGAAAGGGCCGCTGCGCCGCCCCTCTGGCCAACCTATTTAAGAGGGGAGGGTGTGCCCGCGGCCCGATGACTGGCCAGCGTTGGCCCTTAGGCCTGCTGGCATTACTTACCGTGGCCGCTGCGGTGGCCGCTCCCTGTTCTGGTCTTGGCTGGACGCAGTTCCGCGGCGGCCCGACCAAAGAAGGCGTGGCCGTCGAGCCGGCCGCCGATAGCCCTGCGGACTGGTCCTTCGAAGCCCCCGGCGCCGGACAATTCGTCGCATCCCCGATTGCAAACGCCACGACCACGGTCGTCGTGGAGTACTCCGGCGTCATGTCCGCCCTCGATTTGCGCGACGGCTCGCTCATCTGGTCGTACGGGCTCGGCGAAACCGTCACCTCCACCCCCGCGATGGCGGGGGGGCTCATCGTGGTCCCCGGCGGCGACCACCTCATCGGGGTCACGCCCGGCGGCTCAGGAAGGCCGGCAACGGAGGCGTGGACGTTCACCGCCAACGCGCGCATCGACAGCGCGCCGACGCCCGTCGCGAATTTTGTGTACTTCGGGGCCGACGACCACAACCTCTACAAGGTGAACCTGACCGACGGCTCGCTCGTGTGGAACTACTCGGTGGGCGATGTGGTCAAGGGTTCCCCCGCGGTCGTGGGGGCGCGCGTGTACTTCGGCTCTTACGATGGGTTTCTCTACGCGCTCGATGACGCCGGGACTTCCGTTTCGGCCGCCTGGAGCTATGACGCGGGCGGCGAGATCCAGAGCGCGCCGGTCGTGAACGGCGGCAAGGTGTATGCGACGACCCTGAACGGCCGGGTCGTGGCGGTCACCGCCGCGACGGGAGCCCGCGCATGGGAGTCGACCCCGGGCGGTGTCATCGTTTCGTCCCCAGCGGCGGCCGGCGGCTTGCTCTTTGTCGGCGGAGACACGCTGACGGCGCTCAACATGGACAATGGCGCGTCGGAGTGGGAGCGCCATCTCACGGGGTACATCCGCGGGTCGCCGGCCGTTGTCGGCGACCTCGTGATCGTGGGCGACTACGGCGGCACCGTCTTCGCGCACCGCCTGAACGGGTCGCTTGCCTGGTCGTACGATGCCGGTTCCGCGATCCGCACGTCGCCTGCCATCGCCGGCGGCGTGGCGATCATCGGCACCGATGGCGGGCGCGCGATTGCCGTGGGTCTCGACGCGGGCCGGCCGCCCCAGGTCTCGCCGCTCTCGAGCCGGTCGACCTACTCCGGCGTCTCGGAGACGTTTGCTGCCGTCGCGTCCGACCCGGAGGGCCGGGGGCTTTTCTACACCTGGTCGTTCGGCGACGGCGTAAACCTGACCGGTCAAAGCGTCCGGCACGCCTACGCAAGCTCAGGGAATTTCACGGTCACGCTGTCGGTGTCCGACGGGGAGAACGTCGAGACGGCAGGCATGACGGTAGTGGTGCAATCCTTTTCATCGACCGTGGAAGGCGGGATCCAGCCGCCACCGCCCAACCGCGCTGGAATCTCGGCGACGCTCCTCCTTGGAATCGTGGCCGGGCTTGCCGTGGCGGTGCTCTTGATCGCGTTCCTGCGGTCGCGGCCCAAGGTGGTCGATGCCTTCGAGGCGGTCGACGAAACACCTCCCGCTCCCCCGTTGACGGGGCGCCCCGGCCAGCAGCGGCCGCGCGCGCCACCCCCCCGCGCCCCTCCGACGGCGCCGCCCGCGCCCCCGCGGCCGATGGCTCCTCCGCGGCTGGCATCGGCTCCGACCCCGCCGCCCGTTCCGCCGACGCCCCCCCGGCCCGTAGCGCCCGCCGCGCCTCGTGCCCCTTCGTCCGCTCCGGCGGCAGCGTGGACGCCGCCGCCCCCTTCGCCCGCACTGCGCGTGCCGCCCACTCCGCCTCCGCCTGTTCCGCGCGCGCCGCCGGCCCCGCCGCCGCCCGTACCGCGCGCGCCGCCGGCCCCGCCGCCCCCGCGCCAACCCGCGTACGCACCGCCGCCACCGCCGCCTGCTCCCCGCGCTCCGGCCCCCGCACCGCCCGCGCGCGGCCCCCGGCGCTCCGCTCAGCCTCCGCCGCCTCCACCTCCTGCCCCGGCAGCGCCAGCAGCGCGCTCGCCGGAACTCGACTACTACGCGCGGCTCTACAGCGATCCTTCGGCCCCGCCTCCGGAGAACGGCCCGGCGGCCCCCTTGGAGCGCCGGCCGCGCAAGGGCCCCCCTTGAACTCCCGGCATTTCCCGCTGGCCCACGGGCTGGCAGCCCCGACGTCTCCCGCAGATTCTCATCGGGACGCACGCGTGGGGCGCACCGAGAGCCGGCCGCAAGCGTTTATAGCCGCTAAGGATTTGATCGCCCACGCCTGGCGATGATCTGGCCGCCCCCAATGGCTCTTAAACCCTTGGGGGTCGGAGCCAGGGCGGATGGGGTCATACCACAGCGGGTGGAGGGGCGTTCATGCGGATTCCGGTAGGCAAACTCGTCCGAAAAGCGCCCGGCGGCCCGGGGGCCTTTCAGCGGGCGGTCGCCGAGGCCGAACGCGAAGCGTTTTCCGGGTACATCGAGGCCAGGCGCAAGCGCGGGGCCGGCGCCTCCGACCGCGGCGCCATCGTGCTGAAGGAAGGCGTCCCGATCCTCGCCGACTTCGAAGGCGACGAAGTCGCCGAAGGACCGGCCGCCATCCCGCCCCTGCTTCGCGCCGCCGAGGCACGTGACGCGTCCCTCGAATTCCGTTCCTTTTCCTACGCGTCGTCGAGCGTGAGCGTCGACCACCTCGCGCGTTTCTTCCCGCAGGCGGTCGTGCAGGCGGGCGACTTCGAGCCGCGCGCGCTCATGCGCATGAAGTCGCGCGACCAGGAGTCGCGGTTCCTCGCCAAGGAGGGCGTGGAGCCAGGCGAAGGCGCGCACACCCCGGCGGCCCGCCCCGCGGCCCCCTCCACCGACGCACTCGAAGACAAGCTGCGCGCGCTCGAAGAAGAAAACCGCGAACTGCGCGACGAGGTCAAGCTGACGAAGGATGGCTCGCTGTCGCTCGTGAAGCACGCCGCGAAGGGCGAAGGCGCCGGAAAGGCCGAGGAGGCCCTGCGCCACCTGAAGCTCGAAGAAGCCAAACTGCTCTCCCGCGAGGAAAAGATGCTCGGCCGCGAGCACGCGCTCGAAGAGCGCGAGACCCAGCTTGCCATCGAAGGGGGCCGTCTCGAGGAGGTGTCAAAGCGCCTCGACGAACGGCGGCTCGAGTTCGAAGCCGAGGAGCGGCGCCTGGAGAAAACGCGCGCCGAGGTCGACGAGGTGTGGAAGCGCATCGGGCGCGACGCCGCGACGCTCACCCAGCACGAGGGGGCGCTCGAAGAGCGCGACGCGAAGGTCCGCGACCGCGATGTCGCGGCGGCCGCGCGGGAGCACGAAGTCCGGGCGCTTGCCGAAGACCTGCAGCGCGCCGTCAAGGCGGCCGAGGCGGAGCGGGCGGCGCTCGAAAAGCGCAAGGGCGAGCTCGACGGCCAGGAGGAGGCGATTGCCGCCCGCGAGGACGAGGTCAAGAAGGCGCTGAAGGAGGCCGACGCGGCCTCGAAGGCCTCCGAGGCCAAGGTGCGCAAGGTCGACAAGGCCGAAGAGCAGGCGCGCGCGCTCAACACGATGCTGAACGACCGCGAAGACAAGCTCGTCGCCCGCGAGGAAGCGGTCGTCGACAAGGAGGCGGACCTTGGCGCGCGCGACGGCGTGCTCGCTGCGCGTGAGCAGGCCGCGGCCGAACTCGAGCTCGAGGCCTCGCGCCTGCGCGATGTGCTCGAGCAGTACCGCCAGAAACTCGAGTCGCGCGAAGGCGACATCCAGGAGCGGCTCGACAAGGCTGCCGCGCGCGAGAAGGCGCTCGTCGAGTTGGAGGCCGCATCGCGCGCCGAAGCGACGGACGCCTCGTCGCAAAAGCAGGCCGCCGCGACCGTCCGCGACCGGCTCGACAAGAAGGCGACTTCCATGGAAGCCGACGCGCGGCAGATCGAGGCGCGTGAAAAGCAGCTCGTGCAGCGCGCGGAGCAGCTCGAGGCGCTGGCCCGTCAGCTCGGCGCAAGGGAAGCGGCCGTGGACAAGCGCGAGGACCAGGCGGAGCGCGTGCAGCGGCGCCACCAGGACCTCGCGGAGACCTACGAATCCAAACTGAAGGAGATCGAGGGGGTGCGCGGGAAGCTCGGCGCCGAGCGCGCCTCGCTCGACGAGGTGCGCCGCAACGCGTCCAAGGAAGGCAAGCAGGCCGCGCGCGAGGCCGAAGCCTTCACGCGCGAGCGCGAGAAGCTTACGGCCGCCGAAGGCGAGGTCGCCGAGAAGAGCAAGCAGCTTGCCGCGAAGGAAGCGCGCGTCAAAGAGCTCGAAAAGCAGCTCGCCGAACGCGGCGAGGCGCTCACCCACGAAAAGGACGGACTCAAGGAGTCCCGCGCGGAGGTGCTCGCGCTATCGCGCGAGGCCGAGAAGGGCCTGGAGGCCGCCAAGCGCGCCGAGCAGCTCGAAGAGCAGCTGGCCGACCGCGAGCGCCAGCTGAAGGAGGCCGAGGCCGAGATCAAGGCGATGAAGAAAAGCCTCGAGCGCCGGGCCAGCGACTTGGAGCGTCAGGCGCGCGAGGTCGACGCCAAGGGCAAGGACGCCGAGCGCGTGCGTGCCAAGGCCGTCGACGACCTGCGCACGCGCCGCGCGCGCGACAAAGAGCTCGACGAGATCAAGAAGCTCCTTTCGGAGATTTAGGGCACGGGCAATCCCCGACTTCCACGTGGAGGACCCTCGATGAAGCTGCCCAAGGGGCGCGTGCTGGGGAAATTCCCCGGGCGCACCGGCGTCATTTTCGACGCGCTCAGGCAAGCCCCCCCGGGCCTCAACGGCTATATCCGCGTCGTGGGCCCGGAGGCCACCGGGATGATCGGCGTGGTGCTCCTCGAAAAGGGCGAGCCCGTGGGGTGCCTCGTGGCCGGCCCCAGGCAGTCGTTCGGCCGCGCGTGCCTGCCGGCGCTCATGGAACTTGCCTCCGACGACGCGTCACAGGTCCGCCTCATCGGCTTCTACGAGGAGTCGCTCGACGAGGTGCGCGCGACCTCCGACAACATGAAGCGCGTGGCACCGGTCACGCGCGCGGACTTCGACGCGCTGCGCAAAGGCGGCAAGGCCGCGCCGCTAGCACCCCCGCCGCGCGTCGACGCCAAGGCCGCCGCGCAGGTCGTCGATGCCGTCAAGGCCTCTCCCCCTGCGAAGGCCAAAGGCGGGTCGGCCCAGGGCGACGCCGGATTCTTCAAGGAGCTTTTGGAGACGGGTATCCGCGCGGCCCGCGTCGAGTCGGAGGCCGCGGGCGAAACGCTGGACCCCGACATGGCCGCCAAGCTCGAGGACTACCTGTCAAAGTCCAACCTCCAACTCGACGACGCGCTCACGACGATCGCGACGGTGATGACCAGCAAGCCCCCGGCCCCCGAGGAGAAGGCGCTGCCCGCCGCCCTCAAGGAGGAAATCAAGGGCGCCGAAGACCAGCTTGCCAAGACCGCTCAGCGGTACGAGTACCTCATCACGAAGGACATGGCCTCGGCCAAGGCGCTGCGCGACCAGGAAGAGAACCTCACGAAAATGGAGGGCCAGCTCAAAGACCTCAAGGCCAACGTCCAGGGCGAAGGCGAGAGGCGCCTCAAGGACCTCGAAGAGCAGGGCTCGCGGGCCTCGGGAGCCGAGGCGAAGAAGATCCTCCAGAAGCTCAAGGAAGAGCAGGAGGCCATGTACGCGCGCGTCGAGAAGCTCGTACAGATGGAGAACCTGTTCAAGCAGAACCTGCTCACGCAGCGCAAGCGCATTGAGCAGAAGGAGCAGGAGCTCTCGGCGCTGGCCCAACAGCTCAAGGCGGACTTCCTCGAGCGCAAGCGCCTGCTCGACGAGGAGAAGGAGTCGTACCTCGAAGACCTGCGGCGCCAGTCGAAGGAGTTGAAGACGCGCGAGGCCGTCGCGGTGGAGCGCGAGAAGCGCGCGAGCGACCTTGCCGCGCGCCTCGAGAGCGAAATCGAGCAGAAGATCAAGGAGGTGGAGGCCAAGCGCAGGGAGTTCGAATCGAAGGACCGGGAACTGCGCTCGCGCGCGGAGGCGCTCACGCTGCGGGAGGCGGAGCTTGCCACCAGGGCCAAGTCGGGGGAGACGCGCGCCGAAGTGGCGCGCCAGCGCGGCGAGCTTGCCAAGGAGCGCGAGGAGCAGGCGTCGAAGATCGCCACGCTTTCCAAGCGCGAGGAGGAACTGCGCGCGCTCGAAGCGCGCCTGAACGAAAGGCGCACGCAGATCGAGTCGGCCGAGAACGATCGGCGAATTTCGGGGGTGCAGGACGACGAACTCAAGGAGATGATCCAGTACCTCGACCGGCTGCTCGAGGCGCTCCCGCCGGACAAAATCTCGGAATTCGCGGCGAGCGAATTCTACCAGCTTTACATCAAACTCTTGGAGCGCTTGGGTATTTAGGGCAAGCGCGGCCATCGGACGGCGGGGGTGAACGATAGATGGGGCTGCGGGAGAAGGCGGCCGCAGCCCGCCAGGACGCCGACAAGGCGGCCCAGAAAGAGGCCGAGGGGCCGTCTTCGGATGAGGGCAAGACCTCCGCCGCCGAGATGAAGAAGTTCCAAGCAAAGCTCGACGACCTCGAGCGCAAGCTGGCGGAGGCCGAGGAGCAGGCCACCATCGGGCGGGCGCTGCGCACCGAAGTCGGCGAAAAGTCCTCCGAAAACGCGCGGCTCAAGGAACAGAACCGGAAGCTGTCCGAACAGACGGAGTCGGCTTCCGCCAAGCTCAAGAGATTCGAAGCCGAGCGCGACGAGTTCACAAAGGCGCGGGACGAGTACTCGGGGCTCGAGTCGTACCTTGCCGAGCAGTCGGCGAAGCTCGAGGAGGCGCGCGAGGAGTCGGCCACGCGCCGGCGCAAGATGGAGCAGGAAGCCGAGCAGGCCGAAGCGCGGCGCAACGCTGCCAAGGAGCAAGCCGACCAGATCGAGCGCCACATCGCCGAGCTCAGCGGCACCGCAAGCGCGCTCGACAAGGCGGCCACGGAGGAAGTGCGCCGCAAGGTTGCCGAAATCGAGAGCGCGCTCAAGGCGGAGGGCGTGCGAGCCAACCAGAGCGACATGCGGGCCAAAGACGAGGCGTCCCGCTCGGCGCGGCTCGAAGAGGACCTGCGCCGCGCGCAAGCCACGCTCACGGAGGGGTCGGAGGAGCGCAAGCGGACGCTATCGGCCGTCCGCCAGGAAAACGAGAAGCTGCAGGCGACGCTGCGCGACGCGCTTGCCGCCTCCGACCAGGCGCGCCAGGAGGCGGTGCGGCGCGAGAAGGACCTTGTCGCCAAGCGCGACGAGGCCGAAGGGCGGCTGGCTTCCTACGAATCGGATGCGGGCAAGTCGGGGCAAGCCGCGCGCGTTGCGCAGGCCCAGGCGCAAGAAGCGCTGCGCGCCACGCTGAACGCGCGCAAGGCCGCCGAAGAACGTGCAGGCGCCCTCGAGGCGGAGCTTGCCAAGGCCCAGCCCAGGGTCGCGGAAGCCGAGCGCCTCAGGCGCGAGATGGAGAAGCTGGACAAGGTCGCGCACGAGACGGCGGCGCAGGCCGAAGCGTATTCGAAGCAGGCGCACCGGGAAATCGACGCGGCGACCAAGCGCGCGGAGCGGGCCGAGCGGTCGGAGCGCGAGACGGCGGCGCAGGCCGAAGCGTTCAGCAAGCAGGCGCACGCCGACGAGGTGGCGCTTCGGGGGCAGTTAGAAGCCGAAACGAAGCGCGCGCAGGAAACGACCGCGCTGGGCAGCGAAGTCCAGAACCTGCGCGCACAGCTGGAGGCCGAGCGAAAGGCGGCCGGCGAGGTCGGGAAATTGCGCAGCGAGGTCGCCGAGCTCCAGAGCGCGCTCGTCGCCGCCCAACAGCGCGTGACCGCCGGCGAGGCGGCTAAGCAGCAACTCACAGTCCTGGAAAAGGCGGGAAAGATGGCCGTGGACCAGGCCCGCGATGTGGAGGGGCGGCTCCGGTCAGAACTCAAGATCGCAAGCAGCGCGCTCCAAGAAGAGCGGATGCGGCACGAGGGGAAGGCGAAGGCGTTCGCCGAGGTCGAGATGTCCGCCAAAGCGCTGAAGGCCGATGGCGCCAAGTCGTCGCGCGAAATCGAGGCGGCCCGGGCCGAGACCCAGGCCGTGCGGGGGCAGCTTGCCGAGGCGGAGCGCCTTCTGTCCGCCGAGCGCGCCAGGGCGGAAGCCGCCGCCAAGCGCCGACATGAGGTCGAGGCTGCGGCGGGCTCGGCCCAAGAGGCCGCGATGCGCGCGAGCGCCGCTCTCGACGCGCTGCGCGAGGAATCGGGCCGCAAGAATTCGCAGATCGAATCGCTCACGGCGGCGCTGGAGGGCGAGCGCGCCAAGGCCAGCGAGGGGGAAAAGCGGCGCAAGGACCTCGAGGCGGAGGCGCGCAAAACCCGGGCGGCCGTCGATTCGGCAGGGGGCGAGGCCGCGGGCCTGCACAAGCGCGTGGCTGACCTCGAATCCGACCTTACCAAAATGCGGCTGGCCCTCGACGATGAGAGGAACAAGGGTGCCGACACCGCTTCCCTCAAGGCGGAAATTGCGCGCCAGGCCAAGCTCATCGAGGAGACCCAGACCGAAGCGTTCAACGCTGCCGCGGCCGCCCACAAGACCATGCTCGAAGTGGAGCGGCGCGAGGCCACGCTGCGCGACGAGCTCAAGGGGCACGCCGACTCGGCGGTCGCCGCCAAGGCCAAAGAGGAAGCCGCGCTGCGCGAGGCCCATGTCTCGCAGCTCGAAGCCGACCGCGCGATCCTCATGGAGGCGCAGGCGCGCAACGAATCGTACCGGCGCGAGCTGGAGGCGCTCATGAAGCAGGCCGAGGACACCTCCGAGGAGGCCGAGCAGGAGAGCATCGCGCTGCAAAAGGCCGCGGAGGAAGATGCGGCGGAAATCACACGCCTGAACGACCAGCTTGAGCTTGCACGGGCGGCCGCCGACGAGGCGCGCAAAAGCATCGGCGAGCTGTCGGTCGTGGAGTCGGCGCAGGTGAGGGCCCTCGAAGACCACCTTGCCGCCGCAACCAAGCGCGCCGATGCGCTGCAGAAGGCGAGCGACTCGATGAGGATGGAGGCCGAGAAGGCGAAGGCGAAGTCTGACCACGCCGAACGCCAGGTACTCCAGCTTACCGAGACGATCGCGCTGCGCACCGCCGCGGCCGAAGAGGCGGAGCGCGGCGGGCGCGCGAAGGCGGGCGACGTCGCCCAGATGGCCGAGCATCTGAAACTCATCAAGGCGCGGGAGGGCGAACTCCTGCGCAAGGTCGACGCCCTCGAGGAGGAACTCGAGGCCGCCCGCGACGAAGCGCAAGAAGCGGAGAAGCGGGCGAAGCAGGCCGGCGCCCTTGGCGAACG
>JBGPJF010000054.1:0-15214 GCA_041485285.1 Thermoplasmata archaeon
GCCGTCGACCCGATGCTCGGCTCCTTCGAAATCACCCGCGACCTCGTGGACGGCGACCACACGTTTGTCCTGCGGGCCATCGACTTTGCCGGGAACATGGCGGAGGACTCGGTGAACTTCACCGTGGACACGCGCGCCCCCTCGATCACGGTGGTCGCCCCGCGCTTCCCGGCCAACACCACCCGCGCGGCCACGATGACGGTGCAGGTGACCGTCGAGTCGGACGTCGTGCGCGTTTGGATCGGCGGCGAGGAGGTCAACATCACTTCGGGGGCCGCCCTGCGCGCCGTCGCCCTGCCGGAAGGCGACTCCACCGTGCTCGTCGAAGCGCAGGACCGCGCGGGCAACCGCGGCAATGTGACGGTCTACCTCTTTGCCGACCGCACACCCCCGGCGCTCACCCTCGAGTACGCCGGGAACGTGACCGCCGAGTCCTTCCTGGTCATCAAGGGCCACACCGAGCCGGGCAGCCAGGTCACGATCGGCAACACCGCGGTGCCGCTCGACAACGGCTCGTTCGAGCTCCTCGTGTTCCTTGACGAGGGCAAGAACAATTTCGACGTGCACGCGCGCGACAGCCTGCTAAACGAGAATGTGACGAAGCTCACGATCACGCGCGGGACGCCCCAGCCTTCGCACGTGCTCGACATCGTCGCCGAGCTTGCCGGGATCCTGCTCTTGGCGCTTGGCGCGGCGATGGCCGTCACCTTGTACCGCAAGAAGTCAAGCGACGGCGAGCGGGCCTTGAGGCGGGGGGGGCCGCCTTGAGGCGCCTTGCCCTTAGCGCAGCCGCGGCGCTGCTCGTTGCCGGTCCTGCCCTGATCGTGCTGCTCGCCCCCGTGGCGGCCGCCGAGCCCATCGTGCCGGGCCTCAACGTCACGGGGACCGTGGTCTACCGCAGCACCTCGTTCATCCTCACGCAGAACATCCTCGTAAACGCGGGCGGCAACCTTGTCCTCGACAATGTGTCGATCCAGTTCCGCTTTGACATCGAGAATTCGCGCGAGATCCGCGTGCTGGCGGGCGGTACCCTGGTCATTGTCAACGGCACGCGCATCTATTCGCAGTTCCAGAGCACGGCCTACTCGCTCCACTACCGCGTGTACATCGCGCCGGGCGGGCACTTCGTGCTCCAGAACTCCACGCTCGACTACCCGTACATGGTCGGGGTCGGCGACGAGACGGCGCTGATCGAGAACTCCACGATCTCGCACGCCCTGATGGGATTGTACGGCTCGAACCTCACGGTGTCGCGGATGAAATTCTTCCAGACGACCGTCGGGATGTGGCTCTCCGGCCATTCCCTCGTGCGGGACAGCGATTTCCAGGTGTCCGATGTCTACGGGGCAATCCTCGACGGCACCTCCCGCATCGAGTCGAGCACATTCAGCGGCAGTCAGACCGCCGACCTCGCGCTCATGCAGGACGCCGTTTCGGTCAACACCACGCACCGGCGGTCCACGCGCGCGGCCATCGTCAATGAGAATGCCACGATGATCGGGGCCCAGATCGACGACATGATTTCCGGCGGCGTCCAAGTCGGCTCCGAGGACTTCCGCTACGGGTGCGGCATCTTCGTGCAGAGCCCGCTCATCCCGTATTGGCCGAACCCGACGGCCGACTGGCTGAACCTCCACCTCTTTGACTTTTACCAACGCTGGAACAACTCGATCACGCTCCAAGACATCTCGGTGCGGAACACGCCCTCGGCCATCACGTTTGGCCGCGAAGTGTGGCGCCGGGGGCTCATCAATGACACGCCCGACAACTGCACGAGCGACCCGCCGTTCCAGGAAGCGAACACGCGGCCCCTCCAGAATACGATCACGATGCGCGTGACGAAGCCCCAGGAATTCATCGTGCTCGACACCGTCTTCAACGGGTCGCTGATTATCGACCCGGGCGCGAGCCTAACGGTGCGCGGCGCGAACTGGCGGTTCCTGTCGCCGGGGCCCGGCGCCTCCATCGTCGTAAACGGCGGCGCGCTTGTGCTCGACCGCGCCCGGATGACCACCGGCCTTGTCGACTATGCGCGCGACCGCATTAACGAGTCCCAGTCGGCGGCGCCGCCCTTCGACATCTTCCTGAACGGCGGGCCGCTCACGGTGCACAACTCCACGCTGCTCCACCTTGGCTCGAGCGCCAACCCGGCCGTCGACGCGGGGATCGTCGTGCGCGAGGGGGCCGGCCCCGTGGACATTGAGGGCTCGGCCGTCGAGGACTCGAACCGCGCCGTCACCCTAGGCTGCTGCGCGGTCCCCACCACCAACGCCACGCGCGTGACGATCCGCGACACGGTCCTCACGACGACGGGCCCCACGCTGGTCCTCCACGGCGGGGTGGCCCGCGTCACGAACTCGACGCTCGGCTCGACCGGCTCCTCTCCGGTGCTTGCGCTTGGCACCGGCGGCGAGCTCCACCTCTACAGCACCCTGGCCTCCCCGCAGGGGCAAGGCTCCCTCTCGCTCTTCCGCTACGGCTTCGTCCTCGTGCGCGCCGTATGGGAAGACCTGCGGGCAGCAGGCGGCGCCCCGGTCACTGTGAGCGATTTCCCCGGCGGCAACCAGATCGCAGCGCTCACGGCGGGCCAAGACGGGTGGGTCCCCCCCCAGTTCCTCCTCTACCGCACGACGAGCTGGGACGGCACGACGGAGGTGGGCCAGGCCCCCAGCCTTTTCGTCTTCAGCGCCTCGAAGGGGGGCGCAACGGCCTCGACGCTGCCGATCGACATCTCGCTGGGGGCGGAGGTGACGCTCGCGCTCCCCGACGACCTTGCCCCCACGATCTCGCTTGACCTTCCGCCCGTCTTCTATTCGAACGTGAGCGGCGGGTTCGTGACGGGCCATGCGCAGGACAACGAGACGGGCATCACCTTCGTCGAGCTTTCCATCGACGGCGGGCCGTTCCTCAGTGTCCTGACCCCCAGTTCGCCGCTGCTTGGCGTCGTGAATTTCTCGTTCACGCTCACCGGCCAGGTGGAGGCGATCCATGTGCTCCTCGTCCGCGCGTGGGACTCCGTGGGCAACACGGGGGAGGCGAGCGCCTACTTCATCGTCGACCTCCACTTCCCGTTCCTCACCCAGTTCGACTTCGCCCCGATCACCAACAAGCGGGCGGTCAACGTGTCGGGGAAGCTGAACGAGGCCGGCACGGTGACGATCAAAGGCAACTCGACGAACGCCAGCGAGCTCGATGGGTCGTTCCGTCTGCCGCTGTACCTCGACCAGGACACGGAGTACGTCGTGATCTCGGTGCGCGACTTGGCGGGCAATGCCCACGACTACTCGTTCGTGGCAAGGCTCGACGAGGTCCCGCCGAACCTTGAAGTGAACACCCCCGACAACGGCTCGTGGACGACGGCGGCCAATGTCACGATCATCGGGTCGATCGAGTTAGACGCGACATTTTCGCTGAACGGCGTTCCCCTCTCGGTGTCGAATACCACGAGTTTCCAGATCCGCGCCGCCCTCACCGAAGGGGAGAACGTGCTCCAGCTTGCGGCCACCGACGCGGCGGGCAACCGCCGTTCGGTCACCCTCACGATCTCCTACGACTCGGGGGCGCCGGAACTCGAGATCCTGAGTCCGGACCCCCTGAAGACGCTCGCCTCCCCGAATGTGACGCTGCGCCTGCGCACGGAGCCCGGGGTCATCATCACGGTGGGCAACAGCACGGTGGTCGCCGCCTTTGAGATCGTGGAAATCCCGCTCCAGCTCTCGGAGGGGCGCAACCTGCTCTCGGTCTCGGTGTCCGACCTGGCCGGCAACAAGGTGCTGCGCGGGCTCGACCTCAAGGTCGACACGATCGCCCCCACGATCACGTTTGCAAGGGCCCCGCCCGAGCCGGCCGTGACCCTGTTCCTGCGGGGGACGACGGAGCCAAACGCGCTCCTCGTGTTTGGCGGGTACTTCGTCCAGGCCGACGGCCAAGGCAGCTTCTCGCTGCCGCTCCACCTCCACGCGGGGGAGAATGTGATCGAGGGCGTGGCGCGCGACTCCGCGGGCAACACGGGGTCGGCAACCTTTACCATCACCGTCGAGGCGCCTCCTGCCGCGCAGGCCCCGGGACTTGCGGCCCCCTCCGGCGGGCCGCTCGTGCTGCTCATCGTGGGCGTGGCGGCGGCAATCGCGCTTCCGCTGGTCGCCCGCCAAGTCGCGGGGCGCCGGGAGAAGCCGAACCGCTAGCCGCCGGCCACCGGCGGGAACACGGCGACCTTCGCGCGGCGGCCAAGCGGCGTGCGGTCGTCGCAAAACTCGCCGTCGACGGCCACCACGGTCGTGAGCGCCGCGTTGGCAAGGGCTGGCACGGCCTCTGCAAGCGCGCGGCGCAGGTCGCCCACGGTGGCGCCCTCGGGAAGCGTGAGTTCGACCGAGGGCCGGCCGGCCGCTTCGCGGTGGGCCGCAAACAGAAGGACGCGCACGGCGGGCATGGGCTGGCGCGGGCGAGCGCGCGGGCAGGAAAGAACCCTTCGGCCGCTTTAGAACAGCTTCTTGAGGACGAGGAGGTCCATCAGCGTGGCTTGGAACTTGATCTTCTTCGTAAGGTAGGCGCGCATCGCGGAGACCTCCCCGTTGAAGATGCCAAGCAGCGTCTCTTTGTCGGTGGTGACGACGACCTCGGGGTTGGCCACGGGGCCGTCGTTCACGCCGTCGATTCTGTTGTCCTTGAGGTGGAAATGGTAGGTTGCATCCCCGGCCACGTCGAGTTGGATGTGGCGCTCCATGTCCTGCAGGGTCTCCTGGAACTTGGGGTCGCTCTTCGCGCGCTCGTTGAACTGGGCGACGGACTTGTGGAGGTGTAAGCGCACGTCGGTGATGCGCGCGGCGGGGGGGCTCTCGGTCACGGTGCATCCCCTCCCTCGTCGAAAGCGTCAAGCGCGCGGTTGCCAAGCCCTGCGTCGTTCAACATGTGGCGGGCGGTCCTCCAGGAGCGCCTGGCAAACGGCGGCAAATCCTTGTTGGCGCTAATATATTCTCGGAGGAACCGCAACGTAACGGGGTCGCTCGGGTAACCCGAGCCGATGTCCGCGCCGTGCGCCAAGGCAAGGGCGCCGATGCGCCGGTCGCGCTCGACCTTCGCGAGGATCGAGGCGGCGGAAACCGCGGGGTAGCGGGCGTCGGCCTTGTGGTGCACTTCAAAGCGGCCCACGCGGAGCTTCGGGGCGATCTCCGCAAGTCCGCGAACGAGCATCGCGCGGAAATTGGACTCCTTTGCGTCGGCCGCGTCGGCTTGGAGCACCTCGATGGACGCAACGCCTGCCAGGCGCGCGGCGGAGGCGGCGGCACGGGCGAAGGCCGCGCCTTCGACTTCGTTGAGGCTGCGGCGCGCCCTTTCGCGGTCGATGAACGCGGGCTCGAGCACTTCGAGGGCAAAGGCCGCGGCCTGCCTCTTGATGGGGCCTTCGAGCGCCTCGCGCGCGGAGGCGGTGAGCGCCTTGGAGTCGCGGGCGCCCAGCGCCGCGAGCGCCTCGGGGTCGGCGGTAACCACGCAAGCAACCACAAGCGGCCCGAGCACCGGGCCGCGCCCTGCTTCGTCGAGCCCGGCGAACAGGGGTGGCACGAGGGGTACCCCCCTCACGCGTGCGAGTGCTTGTGGGCAAGCGCCTCGGCGGCCGTGTGCGCCACCGTGGGGTGCTGGTCGGCGCCGCACGACTCGTGCTCCACCTGGATCGTGGTGTACTGGATTCCAAACGAGCCTTCCACCTTGGCGCGCACCGCAGAAAGCAGCTCCATTTCGGAGGTCCCCGTGGCCGACGCGACGACATGGGCCGACAGCGCGTGGACGGTGGAGCAGAGGCTCCACGCGTGGACGGCGTGCACGCTCTGCACGCCGGGGACCTCGCTGATCCGCGCGACGAGGTCGCCGACCTTGAGGTGCGCGGGCGTGCGCTCGAGCAGGATCTCGCTCGACTCGCGCAGGAGTTCGAGGGCGCCGCGCAGGATGAGCAGGCCGATGAAGAACGACACGATGGGGTCGAAGATCCAGTTGCCCGTGGCCAGGATGAGCACGCCGCCCACGAGCACCCCGACGCCCGACATCAGGTCGCTTAGCACATGCATGCGCGCCCCGCGCATGTTGAGGTCGTGGGCGCCTTCGAAGCGCCGCGCGAGGTAGAGGTTCGCGGCGATGGAGAGCAGGGGCACGGTCAGCATGAAGGTGACGTTCCCTTCGCGGGGGTTGAAGGCCCGCGAGAATGCCTCGAGGTAGATGACGACCACGACGATGAGGAGCAGGACGCCCGAGATGAACGCCGCAACGATCTCCGCGCGGTGGCCGCCGAAGGTTTCGCGCTCGCTCGACTTGCGCTGCGAGACCGTGACCGCGGCAAAGGCAACGCCGTACGAGAAGAGGTCCATGAACACGTGGCCGCCGTCCGAGAAGAGCGCGAGCGAGTTCGACGCGATGCCGGCGCCAAGTTCGACGAGGAAGACGAGGAACACGATCCCGATGGCGGAGGTGAGGGCCGAGTGGCGGCCCGCGTCGGTGCGGATGTGGGGGGCCCACGGCTCGCCGGGCTTTGCCTCGGCAGGCTCGGCTCCCGCGTCGGGGTCATGATCTTGATCATGGTCGTCGCGCTCGGCCGAAGCCGCCACGGCCACGACCTTGACCTTTGCGGGCGTGGACGCCTGGCCCGCGCGCTCGGGGGACGAGGCGATGGAGACGGGCGGTGACGCTGGCGCGGCGCGCCGCGGGGGCGCGCCCTTCCCCCCGCGCGCGATGTGGGGGGGCGGCGGTTTGCCGCTGCCGGCCGGCGCGCCTTCGTCGGCCTTGGGCGGCGGGGCCTGCTCGGCCACCGCGACGGAGTGGCCCGTGGAAAGCGGGGGGAGCTCGTCGTCGTCCTTGGGGGCGGGCTTCGTCGGGCGCGCTTCGGCCGCTCTTGCCGGGCGGGACTCGAGCGACTTGGCCGGCGCCACGACCTTGGCGCCCTCCTCGGACGCCTTGATCCGGACGCGCGGCGGGGCCGGCTTCTCCTTTTTCCTTTCGGAAGGGGTCTCCTCGTCGGCCAGCTTCACCCCTCCAGGTTGAGGGGAGCGGGAGGGGCGCGATAAATACCTAGGCCGGAGGGGGCGTGGCGGCGGGTGCAAAGCGGCCCTCCGCGTAGACGACGAGCAAGATGCCCGCGAGCGTCACGGCGCCGCCAAGCGCGGTGCCGGGGGGCGGCTGCTGGGAAAACAGCCACCAGGCGAGCAGCGACGCGCCGAGGGGCTCGATCACGTGCGTTGCCGAGACGACGGTCGCCCGCAGGAAGCGCAATGCCCAATTGTAGAGGGTGTGCCCGAACATCCCCGGGACGAGCGCCATCAGGAAGATGAGCGCGAGGTCGCGCGGCGAAACGGCGGAAACGGGGGAGCCAAGCACAAGGGCCGCCGCGCCAAGCGTGAGCGCGGCGCCTGCGTAGACATAGGTCGTGTAGGTGAGCACGGGCAGCCCTTCGCGGCGCTTGAAGCGCCCCGCGATCAGGTAGACGCCAAGCGAGACCGCGCCGCCGACGGCGAGCAGGTCGCCCGTGAGGTTCGCGCTGCCAAGGTCGCTGCCGAAGATGAGCGCGACGCCGCCGAGGGCCACCGCGATCCCGGCGAGCGTCAGGCCCGACGCCTTCTCGCGCAGGTAGAGGTGCGACAGGGCGGCCACGAGCAGGGGGTGCGCGGTCACCAGCACGACCGAAGCCGTGACCGAGGTGCTTCGCACCGAGGGGATCCAGAACCCGAAGTGGAGCCCGAGCACGACCCCGAGCGCAAGGAGCGCGAGCCCCTCCTTGCGAGGAAGCAGGAAGGCGCGCGGCCCTCTGGCAATCATGAGGGCGCCGGCCACCAGGGCCGCCATGAAGGTGAGGCGCAGCAGCGCGATGGCCATCGGGTCGGCGCTCGTTGCAAGCACCAGGGGCGCGGAGGTCGAAATGGCAAGGGCCGAAACGGCCATCGCCGGCATTGCGAGGTTCGCCCGCTCGGCGCCCTTGGCCTCGTCCATGCGCGGCCCCCCCGCGGCGCTCACATCCCCGCCTGCCCCTCACTTGGTGGCCGGCGCGGGCAGTTCGACCCCGTAGCGGCGCGCCGCCACCCTGCTGTGGAACAGGCCGTAGCTCGAGTAGATCCAGAAGCCGACCGCGAGCCACATCAGGAAACGCAGCCATGTGACGACGGGCAACGAGGCCATGAGGACAAGCGACATCGCAATGGCCCCCATCGGTACCGCCGGGAAGAAGGGCACGCGGAACGGCCGGTGCGCGTCGGGCGCGTTCTTGCGCAGCCAAATGATGCCGATGCCCACGAGCACGAACGCGAAGAGCGTCCCGATGTTCGTGAGTTCCGCTGCTTCGCCGATGCCGATGAACCCCGCGAAGAACGCGACGATAATGCCGGTCATGGTGATTGTCTTCTTCGGCACGCCGCTCTTGGGGTCGAGCTCGGCAAACCGGGGCGGCAGCAGGCCGTCGCGGGCAAGGGCGTAGAAGAGGCGCGGCTGGGCGTAGAGGGACACCAGCAGCACGCTCGTGATGGCGGCAAGCGCGCCGGCGGCGACAATCCCCGCCCCTACGATTTGACCGTGGAACGCGAGCGCGTCGGCAAGCGCGGCCGAGGAGCCGGCGAGTTGTCCCATATCGAAGCCGCCGCCGGCGGTTGTCGTGAGCCCGACGAGCATGATCGCGACGCTGATGTAGACGACCGTGGCAATTCCAAGCGACCCCAGGATGGCGATTTTCATGTCCTTCCCGGGGTTCTTGGCCTCTTCGGCGGCGGTCGACACCGCGTCGAACCCGATGAACGCGAAGAAGATGATCGCGGCCCCGGTGAACGTGCCGCCCCAGCCCGAGGGCTGGAAGGGCACGAACGCCGCGCCCGAGAACACGGTGAGGCCCACGATGAGGAAAACGAGCAGCGAAATGAGTTTGATGACCACGATCACCGTGTTCAGGTTCACCGCTTCCTTGACGCCGCGCCCGAGCAGGTAGGTCAGCAGCAGGACGATCCCGATGGCGGGGAGGTTGATGATGCCGCACTGCGTGCCGTCGCAGGCCGACGGCGGGTGGGTGAACCCGTAGGGCATCCCGATGGACTTCGTGATGGTGTAGAGGTAGCCCGACCACCCGATGGCCACGGCGACGGCCCCAACGGCGTACTCGAGGATGAGGTCCCAGCCGATGACCCACGCGAAGAACTCGCCAAGCGTGGCGTACGAATACGTATACGCCGACCCGGCGACGGGAATCATCGACGCGAGTTCGGCGTAGCAGAGCGCCACGAGCGCGCAGGTGATCGCGGCGATGATCATCGACACGACGATCGAAGGCCCGGCGTAGTTGCCGGTGGCCGGCCCGATGAGCACGAAGATGCCGGTGCCGACGATGGCCCCGACCCCGAGCGCCATCAGCTGGATCGGCCCGAGCTCGCGGCGCAGGTGCGGCCCCTTCTCGGCCTCCTCCAGGATCGAGGCGAGCGGCTTGCGCAGGAGCAGGCGTTCTTTGGACTCGGAGTCGACCCACATTTTGAAGAATGGGACGTCGGCCACGTGGACAACCCCGGGGAAGTGGTCGTTCAGACGCGCGTGGCGGTGCCGGCGAAGTACTCGACCTTCACGTCGATCGAGTAGGAGATTCCGCCGCTAAGCCGCGGGCCAAGGGGCGAGCCCACGACCAGGCTTACGGTCCATTCGCCGACGCCCAGCGTCGCGTTGTTCGCGGTCCCGGCGGCGGTGGTGACCGCTTCGTCGCCGCTTGCGGCCTGCACCGTGGTTTGGTTCTCGGGCATTTCGTTGGGGACGGTGATGGCAATGTCGGTGCCTGACGTCATCACCCGGTTGGTTGCCGAGCCGGTCCCGTTGGGCCCGGTGACCGTCGCGCTAACGGTGGGGTTGGTGAATGGCGAGCGCGTGGTGTCCTGCCACGAAATGGTGAACGTTACATTGGTGAGGTACATCGTCTGGTTCATCGCCTCAATGGTGATCTTGACATCCGTCGTGGTCTTCAACGGCGCCGAGCCGCTGCTGCCTGGCAGGGTCGTGGTCGCGTTCTTGAAGGCGACCGTGAAGCCGTACGCGCCGCCCCCCTGCCCGTGCGGGGTGAACGCCTGGGTGCCCACGACGAGGCTGGCGATGACCGCCACGGCAAGCACGATGCTGCCCTGCGCGCGCAGGGTGGCTTGGGCCGATCCATACGCTTTCGGATACACGCGCCGCGAAGAGCCGGCTGAGGCGTTATAAACCTGTTTCCTTGGGCTGGCGGGTTGTGCTGGCCCTTACTTGGAAAGGAACACGCGCGCGTCGACGGCGACGCCCTGTTTGCCCGCGTCGAAGGCGCGGAACGGGTTGAGGTCGAGCGAGGAAACCTCGGGAAAATCGACGACGAGTTGGGACACGCGCTGCACGATCTCTTCGAGGAAGCGGACGTCGGCGGGCGCCGCGCCGCGGGCGCCTTCGAGGACGGGGAATGCCTTGATGGAGCGCACGAGTTCACGCGCGTCGACATCGGTAAGGGGCGCAATGCGGAAATTGACATCCTTGAAATACTCGGCAAAGACGCCGCCGAGCCCGAATGCGACGAGGTGGCCGAACTGCGCGTCGCGGGCCACGCCGATGATCGTTTCCTGGCCGCCTTTGACCATCGGCTGGACGAGGACGCCCTCAAGCGCGTCTTCAAAGCCGTGCTTGCGCGCGCGGGCGAGCAGCTGGTGGTACGCGTGGAAGACTTCGGCGTCTGAGCGCAGGTCGAGGATGACGCCGCCGACTTCGGTCTTGTGCTGCACTTTCGGTGAGGACACCTTGAGGACGACGGGGTAGCCGAGCTTGCGCGCGCAGGCGATCGCGCCATCGGCGTCGGGGGCAAACAGGGTCCGGGGCATGGGGATTCCGTAGGCCGACAGCAGGTCGAGCGTCTCGCGGTCCTTGAGGGCCTCGCGCCCGTCACGGTGGGCCGACGCGATCGCCGCACGGGCGGCCTTGTGGTCGACGCGGAAGGCTCGGACGCGCCCGACGGGGCGCGCGCGGATGCGCGCGTACTCCGCCATCGCGGAAAACGCGCGGACGGCCGATTCGGGGAAAATGAACGAGGGGACGCCGTGCTTTTCGAGGATTGTGCGGCCCTTCGAGGCGTAGTCGGCCCCCATGAACACGCCGAGCACGGGCTTGCCGGAGCCTGCGGCCACCTTCGAGATCTCTTCGGCGGTCTCCTCGACATCGATGATCACGGGCGGTACGCAGATCACGATGGCGCCGTCGACGGCCGCGTCGGCAAGGACGAGCTTGAGGACGTCGCGGTAGCGCTTCGAGTCGGCGGAGGCGATCATGTCGACGGGGTTCTCGACGGACGCCTCGGCGGGCACGACGGCGCGCAGGCGCTCCTTCGTTTTGTCGGACAGGCGCGCCAGCGCAAGCCCCGCGGCCGGCAGCGCATCGGTGGCCATGATTGCCGGGCCGCCGGCGTCGGTTACGATGGCGATGTTGCGCCCGGCGGGCAGCGGAGCGCCGGCAAGCGCCTGCGTGAAGTCGAAGAGCTCTTCGAGCGTGTTGGCGCGGATCACGCCGCACTGGTCGAACACGCTCTGGACGGCGGCATCGGAGCCCGCAAGCGCGCCGGTGTGCGAGCGCGCCGCGCGCGCGCCTGCCGCCGTCCGGCCGCCCTTCACCGCCATGATCGGTTTGCGTTTCGACAGCGGGCGGCACACCTTCGCGAAGCGCGCCGCGTCGCCGAAGGTCTCGATGTACATCAAGATCACCGCCGTCTCATCGTCGCGGCCGAAGTATTCGAGCAGGTCGACGGTGTCGACATTGAGGATGTTGCCCATCGACACGAACTTCGAGAAGCCGATGTTCTGCTCGCGCGCGTACTCCATGATGGCCGCCGAGAGCGCGCCCGATTGGCTCATCATCGCGACCTTCCCCGGCCGCGGCATGCTGAGGGCGAAGGTCGCGTTCATGGAGACGTCCTGCGCGGTCGTGACGCACCCCATGCAGTTTGGCCCCACGGCGCGGATCCCGTAGCGGGAAAGGAGCGCGCGCACGCGGTCCTCGCGCTTGCGCCCCTCCTCACCCACCTCGCGGAAGCCGGCGGAGATCACGATGGCCGCGGGCACGCCTTTGCGCCCGCACTGCGCGACCACCTGCTCGACGATGGCGGCCGGCACGCAGATGACGGCGAGGTCGATGGGCCCCGGGATCGCCGTGACGGAGGGGAACGCCGGGATCGACTGGATGTGGTCGGCCTTGGGGTTCACGGGGTACACGGTGCCGGCGAACCCGTCGCGCACGAGGTTGCGCACGATCGTGTAGCCGATCGAGTGCGGGTCGCGCGAGGCGCCGACCACCGCGATCGACTTCGCGCTGAAAACGGCCTCGACGGGGGCGGGCGGGCGCTTCAGGGGCTTGCGCGAACTGCCCTTGGCGGCCATCGCGCGTGCATGGGGCGCGTTTGCATTAAAACCGACGAAGCGGCCGCTCACGCCGCCCGCATCGGGTGCGCGCCCGGCGGCTTCGGCCCGGAGGAAACGCCTGCCAGGTACTCCGCGGCCGCGTGCACTTCGAGCGGCGCGCGCCGCGCCGCCTCGATGGCCCCCGCGGCCGCCCTGGCCGCCGACATCATGGTGAGGAAGGGGATCCCCAAGTCCACGGCCAGCCGCCGCATCGCCGCGCCATCGCGCTTGGCCCCCGAGCCCGCCGTCGGCGTGTTGATGACGAGTTTGATGGTCCCCTTGCGCATGTAGTCGAGCGCGTCGGGCGCCTGCTTCTCGGAGACGCGAAATACGGTCTCGACTTCGAGCCCGTTCTCGCGCAGGAAGGTCGCGGTGCCCTTCGTTGCGCAGAGCTTCAGCCCGCAGGATACGAGCGTCTTTGCGATAGGGAGCAGCTTCGGCTTGTCGCCGTCACGCACGGTGAGGTAGACGGTGCCCTCAAGCGGCAGCTGCATGCCGGCCGCCAGCTGGCCCTTGTAATAGGCAAGTCCAAACGAGCGGTCCCACCCCATCGACTCGCCGGTCGATTTCATTTCGGGCGACAGGATCGCGTCGACCCCGGGCAATTTCTGGAAGGGGAAGACGGGGACCTTCACCGAAACGGCGCCCTGGCCGCGGCGGGTCAGGTCGAACTCCTTGAGCTTCTTGCCGAGCATGACCTTCGTGGCCACCTTCGCAAGCTGCACGCCGATCGCCTTGGAAACGTAAGGCACCGTGCGCGAGGCGCGGGGGTTGGCCTCCAGGATGTAGACCTTCCCGTCCTTCACGGCCATCTGCAGGTTGACGCATCCGACGACCTGGAGCGCGCGCGCGATGCGCTTGGTGTAGTCCTCGATGGTCGAGAGCACCTCGGGGGAGAGCGTCTGGGGCGGGATGACGCAGGCCGAGTCGCCCGAGTGGACGCCGGCCTCTTCCAGCTGTTCCATGATGGCGCCGATGAAGACCTCCTCCCCGTCGCAGAGGGCATCGACATCGACCTCGATGGCGTCCTGCAGGAATTTGTCGACGAGGATCGGGTGCTCGTCGGAGATCTTCGCGGCGTTGGACACATAGAAGGCCAGTTCGTCGGGGGTGTGCACGATTTCCATCGCCCGCCCCCCGAGGACATACGAAGGACGCACGAGGACGGGGTAGCCGACCTTCGTTGCGAGGTCCTTCACTTCATCGAACGAAAACCCCGTTCCTCCTTCGGGTTGCGGGATGGCCATCGTCTCCATCAGCTTGGAAAACCGCCGCCGGTCTTCGGCAAGGTCCATCGAGTCCGACGAGGTGCCAAGCACGCGGGTCTTGAGGTGCGGGCGCTTCTGGAGGGCGCGCTGGAGCGGGACGGCGAGGTTCACGGAGGTCTGCCCGCCGAACTGGACGATCACGCCCTCGGGCTCCTCGCGCTCGATGATGTTCATGACATGCTCGAGCGTGATCGGCTCGAAGTAGAGGCGGCTCGACACATCGTAGTCGGTCGACACCGTCTCGGGGTTGTTGTTGATGATGAGCGCGTCGAAACCCTCCTCGCGGCACGCCATCACGCCGTGCACGCACGAGTAGTCGAACTCGATGCCCTGGCCGATTCGGATGGGCCCCGAGCCCAGGATGAGCACCTTGGGCCGCTTGCCGGGCCGCGCCTCGTCCTCTTGCTCGTAGGTCGAGTAGAAGTACGGGGTCTCGGCCTTGAATTCGGCCGCGCAGGTGTCGACCATCTTGAAGGTCGGCCGGATGCCCGAGGCGCGCACCGCATCTGCGATCGACTCCTGGCTGACGCCGGCGATCTTGGAGAGGGCCAGGTCGGAAAACCCCGTGCGCTTGGCGCGCGCAAGGAGGGCCGACGAAAGCGGCCCGCCTGCGGAGGCGGCCTTCACCTCGTCTTCGAGCTTGACGATCTTGCGCACCTTCTCGATGAAGAACGGGTTCCACTTCGTGAGGTCGGCGACCTGGGCGGGCGGCATCCCGCGGCGGAGCGCGTCGGCGATGGCCCAGAGCCGCTTGTCGGTGGGCGACAGGAGTTCGTCAATCAGGCGGATCTGGTCCCACCCGAGTGGCTGGAGCCACTTCAGGTCGATGTCGAGCGACGCGACGGCCTTGAGCAGCGCCTCCTCGACGCTGCGCCCGATGGCCATGACTTCCCCGGTGGACTTCATCTGCGTCCCGATATGGGGGTCGGCCGTGCGGAACTTGTCGAAGGGCCACCGCGGGACTTTGATGACCACATAGTCAAGGGTCGGCTCGAAGGACGCGGGCGTCTTGCCCGTGACGCGGTTCGGGATCTCGTCGAGGCGCAGGCCGACGGCGATCTTCGAGGCCACGCGCGCGATCGGGTACGCCGTCACCTTCGAAGCGAGCGCCGAGGAGCGCGACACGCGCGGGTTCACTTCGATGACGCGGTAGTCGCCGGTCTCCTGGTTGAGGGCGAACTGGACGTTGCAGCCGCCTTCGATCTTCAGGTGGCGGATGACCTTGAGCGCGGCGGTGCGCAGGCGCTGGTGGTCGTAGTCGGAGAGCGTCTGGGCCGGCGCGATGACGATGGACTCGCCGGTGTGGATGCCCATCGGGTCGAGGTTTTCCATGTTGCAGACGGTGATCGCGTTGTCCGCCCCGTCGCGCATCACTTCGTACTCGAATTCCCCCCAGCCGAGGACGGACTCCTCGATGAGGACACTGTGGATGCGCGAGTAGACGAGCCCCCGGCCGACGATGTCCTCGAGCTCGCTGTCGCCCCGCGCGATGCCGCCGCCGGTGCCGCCCAGCGTGAACGAGGGGCGCACGAGGGCGGGGTACCC
>JBGPJF010000055.1:0-14959 GCA_041485285.1 Thermoplasmata archaeon
CCCCATCTCGTACGCCGCGTGCTTCAACGAATACGGGTCCCAAAGGTGCGTGCGCGCAAACAAACGCAAGCCCGAGCGCCCCACGGCCATGAACGGGTTGACATCCGGGTAGGATGAGCGTTCCCCACGGCCAATGGCTACAGTAGTCCCTTGGCCGGAACGCCACCGCGAGCCTTGTGCCAAATACAGACATACACACAGACATGGCCACCAAAACCATCAGCCTCACGGCAGGCGCCTACGCGCGCCTGGACGCGCTCAAGCGCGATGGGGAAAGTTTCAGCGATGTGGTCGATCGACTCACGGGTAAGTTCGCGTTGCTGGAAATCGTGCGGGTTCTCAGTGGTGACGACGGGAAGCACTTGAAGGCGGCAAGGCGGTCGTTTGGCAAGCGATTCTGAACGGGAATCGATGGCCGACCCTTTAGGTGAATGTAGTGGTCGTCGTGAACACTGATTTCGTTCGTTTGGTCGGGATTGGAATCGTGGTTTACTGATCCTCAGGCGTCAGCCGCGATGAAGCCGCCTAGGCCCCCGTTTTCGATGGGGGCACCGTACCGGCGCGCCCGCTACTGGCTCACTTGAACCGCGGCGTGAACTTCCTCAAGCTCTCATACGGATCCGGCCAGTCCGCTTTCCACCCCAACTCGTACGCGGCGTGCCTCGTCCAGTAGGGATCCCAGAGGTGCATACGCGCCAGCACGCACAGGTCGGCCCGGCCAGCAGCGAGGATCGTGTTGACGTCAGCGTAGGACGAGATGTTTCCGACGGCCATCGTGGGGATGTCGGCCTCGATCCTCACGCGCTCCGAAAACGGGGTCTGGAACTGCCGCCCGTACACCGGCTTGCCGAATTTGACTGTCTGCCCCGCCGATACGTCGATGATGTCGCACCCGTGCGCCTTGAAGGCCTTCCCGATTTCGACCGCATCGTCCGCGAGATTCCCGCCCGGGGCCCAGTCGACCGCCGAGATGCGCACGGAGATGGGCTTTTCCTTGGGCCATGCGGCGCGCGCGGCATCGAAAACCTCGAGAGGAAACCGAAGGCGGTTCTCCGGCGACCCCCCGTAGTCGTCGTTCCGCTGGTTGGTGAGCGCCGAGAGAAAGGTCGCCATGAGGTACCCGTGGGCGTAGTGGAGTTCGAGGATGTCGAAGCCCGCTTGGTCGGCCATTTTCGCCGCGCGGACGTGGTCGTCTCGCACCTTATCCATGTCCGCACGGGTCATTTCCTTCGGGACCGGGTTTTTCTCCGTCCAGGGAATGGGCGAAGGCCCGAGGAGTTGCCAACCCCCCTTCTCGAGCGGCTCGTCCATCCCGAGCCACGCGAGTTTCGTGGAGCCCTTGCGCCCCGCGTGGCCAAGCTGCATCCCGATCTTGGCTTTGGAGAAGGTGTGGACGAAGTCGACGATCCGCTTCCAGGCCGCGACGTGCTCCGGCTTGTACATCCCCGCGCATCCGGTGCTGATGCGGCCCTCCCGGCTTACATCGGTCATCTCGGAGAACACGAGGCCGGCACCGCCGATCGCGCGGCTGCCCAAGTGCACGAGGTGCCAATCATTCACGGTCCCGTCGTCAGCGAGGTATTGGCACATGGGGGAGACCACGATGCGGTTTTCGAGCACCATGTCCCGCAGCTTGTAGGGCGTGAGCAAAGGCGGGGGCGGAGGGTCGAGGGGGACATCCACGCCCGATTGGACGGAGGCCTTCGCTGCGAACCACTTGTCGATCGAGGCGACGTAGGCCGGGTCGCGGCGCTTGAGCTCGTCGTGGGTGACTCGGAAGGAGCGGGTAAGCAGGCTGAACCCGAATTGGATGGGGTCGAGCTCTAAGTAGCGTTCCGTGTCCTCGAACCAGGTCAGCGACACCTGTGCCGCGCGCTGGAAGCTCTCGACGACCGGCTTGCGCGCCAGCTCGTAGGCGGCCGCGGCCGAGCGCGCGTCCTTGGATGAAAGGAGCGCATCGCGCAGGGCCACGGCGTCTTCGAACGCGAGCTTCGTGCCCGACCCGATCGAGAAGTGCGTCGTGTGGGCCGCGTCGCCGATGAGAACCACGTTGTCGTGGTGCCACCGCGCGTTGCGGATGATCGGGAACGGGCGCCACATCGAGCGGTTCTTGATCAGCCTGTGCCCGGCGAGCTCCTCAGCGAAGAGCTTTTCGCAGAAGGCGATCGTGGCGTCTTCGTGGTTTTCGAGGAGCCCGGACTTCTTGAAGGTCTCCTCGGTCGCTTCGACAATGAACGTCGAATGCTTGTCGTTGTAGCGGTAGGCGTGAACCCTCCACAGCCCGTGTTCGTTGCGCTTGAAGTAGAACGTGAACGCCTTGAAGGGGAACGTGGTGCCCAGCCAAACGAAACGGTTGGGCCGCCAGTCGATGGAGGGCTCGAAGGTCTTCGCGAACTTCGCGCGCACCGTACTGTTGGACCCGTCCGATCCGACGACGAGGTCCGCGTCAAGGTAGGGCGTGATGTCGACCAGGTCCTTCGAGAAGTGCTGCTCGACGCCGAGCGCGGCCGCGCGGCCCTGCAGGATGTTGAGCAGCTTCTTGCGCTCGATGCCGGAGAACCCGTGCCCGCCGGACCGCAAGACCTGGCCCCGGTAGTGGATGTCGATGTCGTCCCAGTGGTAGAACGACTTCGTGATCTCCGCGTGGATGTCGGGTTCTGCCTCGGCGACGGAGTCAAGGGCGGCGTCGGAGAACACCACGCCGAACCCGAAGGTGTCGTCCGCCCGATTGCGCTCGAACACGGTGATCTGGTGGGCCGGGTCGGCCTTCTTCATGAGGATCGCAAAGTAGAGGCCGCCCGGCCCCCCGCCGATGATGTTGATCTTCATTTCTTGCCCGGGGCGCATGGCGCACGGCATTAATGCCTATGGCGCGCCGCCAACGTCCGGGCAAGGCCTTTGTAGGGCGAGGCGGTTCCGCCTCCCAGGCCGCCATGACCGAGCACGCGCTCACCCACGCTTTCCGGGAGTTCCCGGAGCGCTTCAACATGGCCGACTACTTCCTGTACGACCGGATCGCCGAGGGGATGGGCGACCGCACCGCCATCCGCACGGCGCGGGAGGAGCTCACCTACAAGCAAGTGGCCGACGCGTCGAACCGGATCGGCAATGCGCTGAAGCACCTGGGTGTCCGGCCGGAAGACCGCGTCCTCATCGGGCTCCATGACACGCCCGAGTTCGTCGCGACCATCTTCGGGACGCTTCGGATCGGCGGTGTCGTGGCGATGGTCAACCCGCTGCTCACGCCCGAGGAGCTGCGCTACTACCTCGAGTACACGCGCTGCCGGGTTTTCGTGTGCGTTTCGGAGGTTGCAGAGAAGATCGCGAAGTTCTTGATGGAGATCCCAACCCTCGAGACCATTCTCGTGGTGGGCGAAGAGGTCCCGCAGGGCGACCAATTCCGGAGTTTCCTCCAGTCGGAAATGGAAGAATCGCCGAAACTCGACCCGTTCCCGACGCACCGCGACGACCCCGCGTACTGGCTCTTCACCTCGGGGACGACCGGCAAGCCGAAGGCGAACATCCACCTCCACCACGACTTCCCCTGGAACTGCGAGCGGTATGCCGTCGGGACGATTGGGTACAACGAGAAGGACGTAACCCTCTCCGTGCCCAAGCTGTTTTTCGGATACGCGACCGGCTCGAACCTGTTTTTCCCCTTCGCGGTGGGCGCCACCGTGTGCCTGTTCCGCGAGCGGGCCACGCCGGAAGCCGTCTTCGAGAACATCGCGCATTTCAAGCCGACGCTGCTCGTGAATGTCCCGACGATGATCCTCCAGATGGCCAACCACGCCGAGGCCAACAAGCAGGACCTCCACTCGATCCGCGCAACCTTCTCGGCGGGCGAGGCGCTCCCGGCAGAGATCTACCGCAAGTGGCAGGACGCCTTCGGGGGGGAGATCCTTGACGGCATCGGGAGCGCGGAGCTTTTCCACATCTACATCACGAACAAGCCGGGCGATGTTGTCCCGGGCTCCCTTGGCAAGATCGTGCCGGGGTACCACGCAAGGATCGTGGGGGCCGACGGCGCCAATGTGGCGCCAGGTGACGTGGGAACGCTGCTCGTCAACGGCGACAGCGCGGCCATCGGCTACTTCCAGGCGCAAGAAAAGACGAAGGAAGTGTTCCGCGGCGACTGGGTGCGGTCGGCCGACCTGTTCCGCTTGGACGGCAATGGCCGGTTCTGGTACAGCGGGAGGACGGACGACATCCTCAAAGTGGGCGGGATTTTCGTCTCGCCGATCGAGATCGAGGACTGCCTGCTCTCACACCCCGCGGTTGCCGAGTGCGCCGTCGTCGCTTACAAGGAGGAGGGTCTGGAGAAGCCGATGGCGCTCATCGTCCCCAAGGGGGAGGCCAAGGGGGACGCGGCGCTCGCCTCGCAGATCGCCCAATTTGTGAAAGGCGCCATCGCGCCGTTCAAGTTCCCGCGCCGCGTCAAGTTCGTGGCGGAGCTCCCCAAGAACGACCGCGGAAAAGTGGAGCGCAAGAAGCTTCGCGAGTCGGTGGACGAGGCGTTCCTCAAGGAGAGCTTCGATACGGACGCGGCCGGCGGGGCGCCCCCTCCCGGAGGCGAGGCCCCCTGAAGGCCCACGAGATGAGCTGGAAAGAGGTCGCCGCGGCCCTTGCGGGCCCCGAGGGGATGGCCGTGCTGCTCCCGATCGGCGCGGTCGAGGCCCACGGCCCGCACCTGCCGCTCGATACCGACACGATCATCGCCGACCATTTGGCCCACATCGTCGCTACGGAACTGATGCGTTGGCACGCAATCCCGGCGCTCGTTGCCCACGCGATCCCCCTCTCGGTCGCGGAGTGGGCGGCGGACTTCCCCGGGACCGTGTCCCTCGACGCCGCGACGGAGCAGCAAACGCTCCGGAGCTCGCTCGCGTCGCTAAGGGCGGCCGGCGCGCGCCGCATTGCGCTGGTCAACCTCCACTTCGACCCCGGGCACCTCGCGGCCGTGAAGACCGTCGTTGCCGAGACGCAGCTGCCTGGCCTTGTGTTCACGGACTTCACTCGACGGGCCAACGCCGCCAAGATCGGGGGCGAATTCGCGACCGGAGCCTGCCACGGCGGGCAGTTCGAGACGAGCCTCGTGCTGGCCGCGCGCCCCGCGGCGGTCCGGCCGAGTTACTTGCGCCTCAAATCCGTCAACATCGACCTGGCCTCGGCCATCCGCGCCGGGAAAAGGTCGTTCCGCGAAGTCGGGATGGAGGAGGCCTACTGCGGGGACCCGGCGTCGGCCACGGCCGCGGAGGGCGAAATGCTGTACGCGCTGCTCGCAAGCATTATCGTGGACGAGGCGACGAAAGCCTGGCCGCACCCGCCGATCTCAACGGGGGCGTAGGCGAGTTTCCGGTTGCGGGCGGCCCGCGACGGCCCGTCCGCCGGCGTCGGTTTCAACCACAATTCCCCGTGCGGCGAGATCGTCGAGCACCAGCTGCTTGAAGCGTGGATTGCCACCCATAACCTCCGGCGCGTGCAAGCCCGGCTGCTTGAACGCCCCGACGGCAAGCGCGTGGGCGGCGGCGGTCGCCGTGAAGGCCGTTGTGCGGCTCATGGCCGTAAGTCCATCGGACGCCGAGGCAAGGACGCGCGAGGCGACCGTCTTGCCCCCGCTCTTGGCCTGGACCTCCAACAACAGGAAGTCGGGGAATTTCTCGCCGGGGAAGCGGGCGGCAAAATCCGCGGCGGTGGCTTTCGCCTTCCCTTCGGCGAGCCGCCCCTCTGCTGCGATGACGGCCATGTAGTCGAGGTGCCCCGGCCACCGGAGCGTCATCTCCCGCATTTCGGCACACTTGGGGTACGAATCGAGCAGCGTCCGGAGGCCGTCGGAGGGGAACGCCTCCAATTCGCCCAGCCGGCCGTCCACGAGTTTCTCGCGCTCGCGGTTCCGAAGCGGGTCGGGGGCGCGGTCCTTTGCGCCGCTCCGCATCCGCGCGGGTCGCGTGTACTCGGCGATGAGGTCGAGGGGGTTGAAGTACACCGCATGGCGGAACGGGTCGGCAGGCGGGTGTTGCGGGACGCCGCCGACGTAGATCGTGAGCGATTCGAGGCCCCCCAACTCCGCGGCGGCCTCGGCGGCAAGCAGGTGCGAAAGCCCTGGCGCAACCCCAACGTCGCGCACGAGGGTGCACACGGCGTCCAACGCCGCCCGGTGGAGGGCGCGGTCTTTCACCTCCGGCGTGAAACTCATGTCAACGACCGGCGAGCCTCCCGCGACGACGGCGGGTAGCGCGCGCTGGGCGATGGACCCCGGCAGCGCGACGACGCACGCTGCGGCCGCACGGGCCGCCTTCGTAACAGCCTGGGGATTGCCGATCGCGTCAATCACGAGGTGTTCGACGTTCGGCGCCTTCGCGCCCGCCTTGGCCGGGACCGAGTCCGCGACCGTCACGCGGTCGGTGTCGGAGCGCGCGGCCAGGTCCCGGGCCGCCGTCTGCCCCTGCATTCCGCCGCCAAGGACGAGGTACGAGTGGCCCACGGCCCCCGATGCGCCGAAGGCGGCGTGAACCTTCGCATCGGTGGGTGCTCACGGCCCGTGGTGCCGCTTGCGGGCGGCCACGAGGAGGAGGGCGACGACCGCCGCGGTGACGGCGAGGGCGATGAACAACCCGGTGTTGGAGGGGGGCTCCCCCACGGGCGGGTACGGCGGGCCGGCGACCGGGGCTACGGAGATGGTCCAGGTCCGGTCTTCGAAGTTGGGCCCGGAAGAACCGGCCCGCGCGGCGCGGATCGTGGCCGTGTAGTTGCCCGCTGCCGTGGGCGTCCCGTGGAGCGTTCCGTTGGCGTCCAGCGTGAGGCCGGGCGGCAGCGAGCCGTTGACGACCGACCAGTTCAGGGCGCCCGACATTCCGGAAGCCGCCAGGGAAACAATCACGCCCACGCCTTGGGTCATCGCGGGGAGCGCGGCGCCCGTGGTGATCGTGACCTTCGCGATGACGAGCTGCGCCGCGACCTGCGCCTCGACCCCCGCGTTGACATTGTCGTAGGCGCGGACCGTGAGGTTGAAGGTGCCCGCCTCGGTCGGGACGCCGCTGAGGATCCCTGAAGTGGCACCGAGCGTTAGCCCGGCGGGCAGGCCCGTGGCGCTCCATCGTACGTCGTTGGAAACGTTTACGCCGGTGAAGGTGAGAGCCCCGGTCAGATAAGCGATCCCCAACTCTCCGGGCTGGAGGTCGAGGGGCACGATGGTGATCCCGCGCATGAGCGGCAGCACGCGGAGCGTGAACTGCCGCGTGTCCGACCGCGCCTGCGAGTCAGTGACGGTGATGTTGAAGGTCCAATTGCCCACGGCCAACGGACTGCCGTGCAGCCGCGCGGCGCCTGCGGCGAAGCTGATACCGGGCGGCAGCGCGGTGACGTCCGCCGACCATGACAGAGGCGCCGATCCCTCGACCGCGGTGATCGTGACCCCGTAGCCGACGCCGACGGTTGCGGGGGGCAGACTGGCCGTCGAAATCAAGGGCGGCCCGCCCGGAGGCGGCGCAATCACGAGCGCGAATGTCGCGCTCGAGGCCTGGCCCCCTGCATCCACGATGTCGAGGTCAAACAGGACGGTGGCCGCGGAGGTCGGCGTCCCGTAGAGCGTCCCGTTGCTGGCGCCGAACGACAACCCGGCGGGCAGGGCGGAGGAGCCGTTCACCGCGAACGCGTAGGGGGGCGTTCCGCCAACGCCGCCGACCGTCGCCTCGTACCACGTGTTAACGCGCCCGTCGGGGAGGGTGCCGTTGGCGAACCCGAGAGCCTCGATGACATGGATGGAAAGGTCGATCGTCGCGAAGCGGCCCTGCACGTCGTCCGCTCGGACGGTGAATGTGAAATGGCCAAACGCGGTGGGCATCCCCGTGATGTGCCCGACGGTTGCCGAGAGGATAAGGCCGGGAGGCAGGGCGCCGGCGGTGAGGGCCCAGGTGAACGGCGAGACGCCGCCGAGGGCCGCGAGCGGCACGGTGTACGACTGATTCTCGATGGCGTCGGGCAGGCTACTTGGCGCAATAGAGACGGGGTCGGCGACGTCGATATTGAAGGCGCGCGTGCCCGAGCGGGCGGCCGAGGTGTTCACTTGAACGACGAACGAAACGTTTCCGGCGGTCGTCGGCGTCCCCGAGATGAGGCCGGTGCCGTTATTGACGGATAGCCCCGCGGGCAAGGCGCCGGACGACATGGACCAATCGAATGGCGGGGGGCCGCCGGAAGCGGCAAGTTGTGCGGAGTAGGCTACCCCCACGGTCCCGAAGGGCAACGCGGCCGTCGTGATCTGCGGCACCGAGTCGTAGGAGATGCGGCGCAGCTCGGAGGTTGCATCGGAAACCCAATAGAGGGCGCCGTCGGGGCCCTCCTGGAAGTCCGCACTGTAGCTAAGGCCGTCGGCGAAACTCACGGCGTCGACGCCGGCGACAAGCGACCAATTTGTGAGGTTGTTGGGGCTGCGCAGGACGTGGAGGGGGTCCTTGTAGAAGTCAATGTAGAACAGGTTCTGGTCGAACTCGGGAGGGAAGCTTGAGTCGTTGGGGTAATCCACGCCGCGGTAAACGGTGCCGAGGATAATGGCCGAGCCAATATTTGGGAACGCGTAAATGGGGAACGTCAGGTTGGCCGCGGCAGGAATGGCCGGGTCTTGGGGGCACCGACTGGTTCGGTAGGTGGCGTTTGCCTCATAGTAGGGCCAGCCGAGGTTTAGTCCACCCGTAGGGACACGGTCAACCTCCTCAAACGCGCTTTGTCCAACATCGCCAATGAAGAGCGTGCCCGTGACCGGGTCGATGTCGAAGCGGAAGGGGTTGCGCAGTCCATACGCCCACACGAGCGTGGCGTTTACGCTGGCGTTGCCGAAGAACGGGTTGTCCGACGGGGCGAGGGTCGCGCGGTCGGCGGGGTCCACCGTGTCGTCGACTTTGATCCGCAGAATCTTCCCCGCCATGTAGGTGAGGTCCTGGGCCTCGCATCCGCCCTGGGCATCGTCGCCGATGCTGATGTAGAGCATCTTGTCAGGCCCGAACCGGACGGTGCCGCCGTTGTGGTTCGTGGCCTGGTTCGGCATGTCCCCGAGCAGCACGAGCTTGGACGAGAGGTTCAGCCCGAGCGGGCCAGGGCCAGAGGCGTTCGTGAAATTGAAGCGGGCGATTTGGACATAGTTCGCGGTTGTGTAGTGGACGTAGAGGTAGGGCCGGACGGGGAAGTCGGGGTCGATGGCCACGCCGAGGAGCCCTTGCTCGCCGGAGGTCGAGATGCCTGTGAGCGTCCCCAGGCTCACGTTGGAGGTGCCGTTGACGAGCAGGAAGCGGCCGTTGTTCTCAACGACGATGATCCGGCCATCAGGGAGAAAGTCGAGGCTGCGGGGCGCGCTGAGGCCCCCGGCCACGAGCGTGTCGCTGTAGTAGGTGGGTACAGTCGCGGCCGCCGCCGCAGGGCCGGGCAGCGCGGCAAGGAGTGTCGAAAGCGTGAGCAAGCTGGCTGCGGCAAGGGCAGCTCGGGCGCGCATATCGACCACGCGCCATTTTGGCGGCCCCTTCAAGTGCCTTTGCCTTCCGCTATGGCGAGTGGAACGGTGAAGGGGCCAACTCGGGCGCCCCCACGCTATTTATGGCCCGGGCCCATGGCCCGCGCAGCCCCGGGAGCGGGTCAGGGGCCAGGAGGAAAAACGATGGTCGAAATGAAACTGAAGAAGCCCAAGATGATGGACGAATTCAAGACGTTCCTGCTGAAGGGAAATGTCCTCGACCTGGCCGTCGGCATCATCATCGGCCTCGCCTTTAGCGGCGTGATCAATTCGCTCGTGAACGATGTGATCATGCCGCCCGTCGGCCTAGCCATCGGGGGAGCGGACTTCTCGGAGACCTTCGTGGTGCTGAAGCCCGGCACCGACCACAACACAACCTACCCCAGCCTTGCCGCGGCCAAAGCGGCCGGAGCGGTAACATGGCGTGTCGGACTGTTCGTGAACACGATCATCAATTTCATCATCATCGGTTTCGTGATATTCATGATAGTCAAGGTCGCGAACAAGGCGAAAAGGAAGCAGGAAGCCGGGGAACCCACGGAGAAGGACTGCCCGCGGTGCATGATGAAGATCCCGATCAAGGCGACGCGGTGCGGGCACTGCACGTCGGAGTTGTCAACCGCCTGAGGGGGGTTTCCCCTGATGGTCGTGCCCCCGAAGGTGGGGGGCGGGACATCAACCGAGATGACGAGGTTCCCGGGCGCTTTCGGAGCACCCCCCGCTAGGCTTATTTCCTCACTGGGATGAGAGAGGGCGATGACCCTTACGCGCGCGGAGTGGAAGCTGATCGGCAAGGTCTTACTCGCCACCCAGGGGCCAGCCTATGCCGAGCGGCTCCGAGCCCGGGCGATCGAGAGCGATGACCCCGACGAGCGGGCCAAACTGCTTCAATGGGCGCGGAGCGTTGAACGGGGCGCGGGTTCGGCGAAAGAAACGGTCGACGACATCGAGGCGCTGTACGACCTCATTTTCGGGAAGGCGAAGCGGCGGGCCGCACCGCGAAGTCGAACAAGCCGCCGTTGAGCCGGCTGGTGCTTTAGGAGGTTTTGCCCATGAACGGACTTCCCGGCGAGCGTCCGCCCTGGGCGAACACCATGCTCCACCTGGCAGATGCGATGCACCGGGAGTCCCGAACTTGGCGGCTTTTCGGGCTCACTTGGGCAGCCGCCGGATTCACGAAGGACGAGCCGTTGTTTGAACGGATCCGGGGGCACCAACTGAGGTTGGCGCGGTTCGCGATGGCGCTGGACAAACGGCTCTCGCGCTCCGGCGACGCGGAGCCCCAAGGTGTAGACGAGGGCCCGGTCATTGACGAGTGGCAATCGCTGAAGGGTTTCCATGGAAATCTTACCCTTGCGTTCTCGAAGGAAGCCGACCGTTTCGCCGGCGAGATGAAGGACAAGGCGGGCAACTGGGGCACGTTCACGGCTGACCTGCGTTAGGAGCGGCGCGGCCTAACGTGTCGGGGCGCAAAGGCGGCGGCGCGTGATTGGGCTGGTGAAGCCCGGGGGTGGGGTCTTCAGGGGCCAAACGGCGCCCCGCACTTCATGCAGAAGGCCTTGCCCGTGACGCCGGGCGTCCCGCAGCTGCGGCAGAAGCGCGGGGCGGAAGCGGAGGGCGCCGGGGCCGGTTGCTGGCCCCTCTGCGGCGGCGCTCCGTAGGCCTGCGGCGCTGCCGGGGTCGCGCCCGGCTGCACGAAGCTTTCGGGGGGGCGGGGAGCGCCGGCGCCAACGACGTTCCCGGCGGCCATCTGTTCGCAGATGCCCTTCTGACGCTTCTTGCGGTTCTTACGCCTCATCAACAGGAGGACGATGACGAGCAAGGGGACTGCGACGGCAAGTCCTCGGATGACATTGAGGATGAGGAGGCCGCCTTCGTTGGTGGTGGATGCGGGGGCGGGCCGCCAGGTCGTCCCTTGGACATGGAAGGTGGCCGAGGCCGGGGGAAACGGAGGCGCGGTCGCCCCTCGGGCGGAGTTGTCCAAGACGACGTAGACCGACCCGTTTGCGAGTCGCGCGCCCGCAATCGTCTCGTTGATGTGCCCAGAGAGGCCGCTTTGGGTCACATCGGCGGTGAAGGGGCGTCCAGCCTCGAAGTTGTCCCAGTTCGCGCGGTCCATCAGCCAAACGTCTGCGGCCACCGTCGAGGTCCAGTTGACGTCGACGCTCATGTCCTCCGGGACGCCGCCGCTGTAGAGCAGCACCCACGAGTATTCCGTGGCCGACACCGTGCGTGTTTCGTCGACAGGGGTCGCGGCTGCGGCTCCCGCCGCCACGGCGATCAGGACCGTCAATAAACCGGCGCCAAAGGAGGACGATCGGCGACCAGGAAGGGGGACAACTCGGGGGGAAAGAGGATACGGGGGAACCACGGCGGCAGGGACACCTCGGCCGCACTTAAGGCTTGGGCGCATAGACGGCGCCCACCCATGGCGCAAGGGGCTCGGCCCGCACCTTGGAGTTGTGTTGCCATCGGCGAACCGGGCGCCCTGGAACTCGAAGGAGAGGATCGCGCTTTTCTCGATGCCCGCGCAGCCGGGGACGCCCGTCGCGTTCACCCACCTCGCGTACACCTCGAGGCCGTCGAGCACCCCGTCCACATCGCTGTTGTTGGCCAGGAAGTCCGTCTCGTTCCAGCCGCCCGTCGCGTTCTGGTCGCGCACCCCGTTCTCGCTCATGTCCTCCCCCTTGCCCGAACAGTTCCCGTCGCACAGGCCGTCGCGGTCGCTGTCCGAGAGGACGGGGTTTGCTTCCCCGGAGTCCACGCGGCCGTTGACGTTAAGGTCCCCCGTGCGGGCGGGGACATCGTCAGGGAGGCCAACATGGCGACCCCGGGAGTTTGCTCGGGAGGCCTCTCGCCCATCGAGTTGAAGGGGAATGCCCGGACTTTGGAAAGGCTCAACTCAAGGCACAGAGCTGGCCGCGTTGACGGGTGGGGAGGCCAAACTCCCGGCGTTTTTCGCTTTGACAATCGGCGTTGGATCAAGTCGAAAAGCGGTGAGAAGCGCCTGCGGACACACCGCCCGAGTCTTGCGTGCTCGTCCACGGCGTGCAGGTATCCGTGTGGCAAATGGAATGTCGCTGGTGCTCCGAGGCCCCGCATTTAGCGAAGGGGCAACCAGGGCGAATACGGCAAAGGTGGCGCGAGGGTGGGGCGCAAACAAGCGCGGGAGCGTTTTGGTCAGAGCCGCGGCGGAGGGGCCGCATGGATCGCCCGGACGCCACCCCTCGATGAAGACAGATCGGGCCGCGCGTTCCCGTCACGTGTGAGGCTATTCCTGCCAGCCCTGTGACACCGGACAAAGAGATCGGTTTGGAGGTCGCCATCCGGGAGAGGATCTAAGCGCCCATTTCGAATCGGCGACAAAGACTCGATTTCCTTCTACCCCAAATCGACGAACACGCCTTGCCAACGGCTGCGGAGAAACTCGAAAAGTGCGCTGGCCGCAGGCGGCGACAGCGGACCGCAGGCGATCCGTTTGCCGTTCCGCAACTCAACCACTATGCCAATCGGTTCCCGGGGAGACCCATCCCGAAGCGGAAACACGCGCACTACGGCGCTCATTCCGACCTCCAGGATTTCGCGGCGGCGCCCAAAGAACCCCCACGGCTCGACGCGCAACTTGGTTGGCCAGAATTCAATCAACTGCGGATTCTCGCGCCGGCCCACACCCGACACCGCCAGAAGCGCGGCGCCGATGAGCAGGAGGGCCACCAAGACCAGCGTGGAAACCAGCCCAGGCGGGCGCGGAGCCGTTGGCCCCCAAACAGCGCTTACGAAGAGCAACGTGGCCATGACCGGAATCATCGTCAGGCCCAACACCCGTTCGAGATGAAGATCGAGGATCATCTCCGGGAACCTCCCGGACGCCCACTCCGGCGCCTCGTCGCCCATCGAATAACGGGGGGCAGCGGCGGCCCCCGGTCCGGAGCCTTCCGCGACCGATTCGGACGCGCTGGCCGGACGCAACCCGCGTTGGACGTATTCCGCCATCTCTTCGTCGACATCGCGCCACCGAAACTCGGAGCCATCGAACAGCTCAACGTCCATGTCGCAAACTGGGATCTTGTTCCGCGCATCCCAGCGGAGCCGCGATCGCTTCGTTGTCCTGATCGTCGCGAGGGGAATGCTGCGCGTCTTGTGACGCTCGAATAGACGCCCCATCGTTTCGACGATGGCGGGTTCGGTATTGGCGGAAATTCGTAGGGACGGCTTCCGCGGGTGGAAGACACCGGCGAACTCGATGCTGAATGCAACACTAAAGATCAGCAAGAACGAGGCTACGAATACGAACTGATACCAGTCCTCAGAAAGGAGCGCGGCGGCGGGCCACCCCACGCTGACGAGGATTGCGAGACCGGTCAGGCTGGCGACCGCCCGCCAATTCGAGCCTCTAGATTGGTCGTGAGGATCCATGTCGCCACCTCAATGGTGCGTTCCGTGCAATCGATAAAGGGAATAGAGCAGGGATAAAAAGCTCGCTATTGCGGCAACCACTGAGAACGCCTTAGCAACCGGATCCCACCAGCCGGGTTCCGAGGGTGAGGTCCAGGAAAGCACCCCGCCGACCAGCGCGAGAACGAAACCAACCAAGGAGAGGGCCAAGTTTAGATCGGATTCCACGTCGGCAAAGAGGAGGCCCATCAACGTAAGCGTCAGCCCAAAGGATGACATGAACAGGCCGAACCGTTGCTTTTGTGCGAAGATTAGGCCCTTCGCGCTCCCAACGAGGACGATCCAGTCAAGGATCGTGAAAACGATGGCCATTCCCGTGAACAGCGGATCAAAATAACCGGCATCGCGGTAGGGGGTAGAAATCGCCCTCCCGAGCATGGTCCTTACCAGCGCGGCCTGCCCGTTTGGGGCCATGCGTTCTTCCTCCGACATAGGATCACCGCCACTCGGCTGGGCGCCAATTATCGCGGCGACGATCATAGGCATCGCAAGACCGACGAGAAGCGCCAAAAGCGAAACGAACGCTATGGTCCAGGGAAGCGTAATCAGATTGACGGCAAGCAATGCAATCATCACCGCTTCCATAGCCCAAAAGAACGGGCCCCGGAAGGCAAGATCAAAAACTTTTTGTTCATCGGCCGTCGCGTTGGTGCCGTTTAGGGCGTGGCTGAGGGTTGTCCGCATGGGCCCGAAGAGGCCGCGCAGCCATCCGGTAATGGCTTGTACGACCGGAGCAAGGACCGTGCCGATCGCAAGTTCAGCCAGGTCGAGGATAAAGTTGAGGAACGCGCTCGCCGCTTCAATGATCGCATGCGCGATTCCATTCAGCAACGCCGCGATGAAGGCCGCCGCCTGCTCCATGATCGACTTGATGTGGAACTGCCCCCAGGCCATGTTCCCGTTCACGTCCTCGGCGCTGATGTTGACATCCGCCCCCGCGGCGAACGCCTCGACGATCGAGATGTCCCACCGTTTCTCGAAGTGGTAGCTCGTCGCCTTGAC
>JBGPJF010000056.1:0-14743 GCA_041485285.1 Thermoplasmata archaeon
CCTCGACCGCCGTGTTTGCAGGCGGCGAGCCGTACCGCTACAACGGGTTCAGCGCGCGGTCGGTCGGGGCGCACCACGACGGCCACGGCGGGTCGAAGCTGGGCGAGGTCCAGATCATGGCCTTCGAAGTCGGCGGCCTCAAGTTCTGCCACCTCTCGGACATCGGGCACGTCCCGACGCCGGAGCAGGTAAGTGCGATCGGCCCGGTCGATGTCCTGTTCGTGCCCACGGGCGGCGTGTTCACCATCGATGCGGAGGGCGCGTGGCGCTCGATCGAAGCGCTGAGGCCGCGCGTGGCGGTGCCGATGCACTACCGCTTCGGGGGGCTCAGCGTCTCGGTGCAGGACCTCAAGCCGTTCCTCGACCGCGTGCCGAAGGGCACCGAGGTCGTCCGCGTGGGCAGCGAAGTAGATGTCGAGGGCTTTGACGACCTGCCCGAGCGGCGGGCCGTGTGGGTCTTTTCGGTCTAAGGCGCGGTTCCGATGAGGCCCAGCGCCTCGGCGACGCGCCCCTTCTCAATCCCCGTCGAGGACGTCCCGAAGCAGGCACCCCTGGAGTTTGCAAGGACGCCAGCCCCAATCATCGGGGTGCCGTAATTGATCGTGCCAATTCCGACTTCGACGCCAAACAGGTCCTTGATCTGCGCAATCTCCTCGTCGTCGATCTTGGGGTGCGCGAGCACGCCCTTGGGCGTTGCGATCGCCGCCGACCCGACCGTGTAGAGCCCGGCGACCGTGCCCTTGGCCACCTCGACGCCAAGCGCGTCGGAAATCCCCTGCAGGTCGCCGCGGGCAAGCCGCGGGTGGACCATCGCCGACTTCTCGCCGGCAAGGATCACGTTGCCGGCCGCATTGAACCGGCCGGCCAGCCGGTGCACCTCTAGGCCCGCCGCGCGCACGAGCCTGAGCTCCTCTTCGAGCACGATGTCCCCGATGACGGCGCCCTTGGAGTTCGCGGCGATCAGCGCGCCGATGACGCGCGTGCCGCCCACGGTGATCGTGAGCGCCTGCACACCGAGGGCCGCCTCGATGTTCTGCACCGTATGGTGCTGCACGCCCGGCGGCACGAACACGTGCCGCTCGGTGGCCTCGGCGAACACGCCGAGGTACGGGTCGCCGTTGAGGTCGAGTCCCTTAAGCGCCAACCGTCCCACCTCCCTTTGCAACAATAATTGGAGAGGTAGCCTTGCGCTGACCTGCCCCGGCGCGTACGCGCGCGCAGGTGGGCGCGCGCGGCCGGAGCAAAGCCGTCATGCGGTCAGTCGCCACCCTCTTTCTTCGCTTTGGCGGGGGCCTTCTTGGCATCCGCCTTGGCCGGCGCAGGCTTTCCGCCCTTGGCGGCTGCTGAAGTGGAAGCAGGCTTCTTGGCGGCGCCCTCGGACTTGGGCGCAGGCTTGTCGGCGGCCTTGTCCGCTGCCGCCTTATCGTCGTCCCCTTCGTCGTCGGCCTCGTCGTGGGCGGCTTCCTCGCCGCCCTCCTCGTCTTCGTCGTGATCGTGACCCTTGTGCTTGTCGTCTTCCTCTTCGCTCTTCTTGTCTTCGTAGCCGTAGAGGTACACATCGATGCGCGGGTCTTCGCCCTCGCGCGGCTCTTCGAGGAACAGCACCTTGACCTTGAGGATCGAGCCGTAGCGCGAGGTCGTGCGCTTGGCGAGGCGGTTTTTCTGCCCTTCCTTCTTGGCCGGGATCCACTCGGTGGGCCCGCCCACAAGGCCGCGGCCGCGCGACCAGATCGTCTGGTTCAGGAAGTCGTCGATCCACACGCGGTGGACGCCGCGGTCCTCGTCCCAGATGGCGTCGCGCCACTCGGGCTTGATGTGCCGCAGCACGTAGCGCTTGATGCGCGGGATCGAAGAGGGGGCCCGCTTCGTGCGCGGCACGCCCGTCAGCAGTCGGCGCAGCGGGATGACAATGGTCTTCTGGTCCGCCTGGGCCTCTTCCTTCGCCATTTCCGTTCCTCCTGCAACTTGCCCGGTCGAACTACCGCTTCACGTGCGACTTGCGCCACTGGTGCCGCTTCGGGTGGTTCGTGAACCTGCGGTTCGTCCGGATCATGACCCAGCCCGGCACACGCCGGTTGCCGTTGACCTTCTTCAGGAGCCGCATCTTCTTCGCGTGTCGCTTCTTGTTGGCCATGTTCCTCACCTTCGTTCGATTTTGATGTCCCGTTTGCGTGGCACGACCTGTTCGAGGATCCGCCTTAGCGTCGCGTCGTCGACTTGGCTGCGCAGGCGCCCGCTCGAATAGAGGGAGAGCAGCTGGTCCTCGACGCTTGCCGCGATGTCGGGGTAGGCCACCTTGAGGCGGCCGAGCCGCTCGCGGGCTTCGGGGGTGAGGATCGCGCGCATGAGGGTCTGGCGTTGAGCCTCTTGGGCTTGGGCCTGCTCGTGGTGAGCCGCTTGCTGCTGCTGCTGCTGCGCAAGCTCCGCCATCTTGCGTCGCCGGATTGCCTCAAGTTCCTGGTCCTCCATCGACATGGGAAATGACCTCGGTCGCGTCCCGCCGGCTCCTTCAGTAATACTTCGCGAGCTCCGGGTTCTTGGCCGCGAGGTCCTTCATGACTTCGTGAGCGGCATTGTCAAGGAACGCCTGCCCCTTGGCCGTGATGATCTTGCCGCGGTTCTTGGGCTCGTCGGCGACCAGGCCCGCGGCCTTGAGTTGCTGCAGCGACTTGCGCACGACATTGCGCGAGCCCCGCTTCGGGTGCTTGGGGGCCGAGCCGCCGTCGCGGTTGCCGCCGAAGGCGGCCGAGAGGCGCTCGGTGCCGATGGGCCCGTTGAGGTAGACCTTGCGCAGCAGCGCGGCCGACCGGACATGCCACCAGTCCTTGCGCGTCGGCGGCTTCTCGCGGTGGATGCCGGTCTTGGCGTAGGCGGCCCACTCCGGGGGCTTGATCTCGCTGACCTGCTCCAACTTCTTGGCAGCAAGGTCGATGAGCTTGTCGGCTGGGACATCGTAAATGGTGGTCATCCACAGCACCGGGGAAGTTCGCAAAAGCGCTTCCCCTATATAAGGCATCCCGGCGCACCTGGAGCGAGCCAGATGTCGCGAAGTCGTCGGCCAAAGGGCGCGGAAAATCCAGCCTCCTGCTACGTCATCGGCCCTACATCTTGTCCCACTTCGGGATGGCTTCGCCAAGGTCGCGGATCGGCTGCTCGCAGACGGGGCACAGCAGCTTGATTCCGGCGCTCACATGTTCGACTTGGTTGAACCGCTCGAGGCACACGTCGCACAGGAACTCACCGCACTCGTTGTGCCGGTGCGACGCGCCGCGGATCTTGCAGGATGAGCAATAAACGCGGGGGCGCGGGGCGGCCGGGCCGGTGGTCCCGTCGGGCGCCGTCCCTCCAGCGTACTGGGCCATCTGCCTGGCAAGCGTGGGCGCCGCGTGCACCGGCTGCGCGCCCTTCACATCGAACACGAACTCCGGCTCCTCCTCCCGCACGCGCCGCTTCTTGCGCCCCGCCTCGGTCTCGGCCTCGAGGTCGTCGGCGGCCTGGGCCATCTTCCAGCCGGCGTCCTTGATCGAATGAATCGTTACTTCGTGGGCGGGGATTTCGAGCTCGCGCTCGAGCGAAGTGAGCACCTGCAACACCCGCTTTGAACGCAGGATGCCCGCGTTCAGGCGCACCGACACCTCGCGCAGGTTGCGCCGGTCGGGGGGGATCTCGACGGCTTGGCTCACGGCCTTCTCGAGGTCGGGCGTCACCGTGCGCTTGGGGTCGATCGTCACGCGGTCGACCTCCGCCATGTACTTCAGAATTTTCTTCGCGCGCCGCACGGAGGTCTCCGGGAACGCGTTCAGCAGCTCCGCGAGCGTGACCTTGATGGGGTCGCCGCGCGCGGCGGCCTCCGGGCTCACGATGAACTTGAGGACGGCGGCCGACGCCTTCTCGAGGTCGAGCAGTTCCTCGCGCGAGATCCCCATGAGGTCGAGCTTCGGCTCGGATGCAAGGTACGTAAGCGCGTCGTCGAGGTGCTGGATCGGGACGCCCGCGGTCTTGAACGCCTCCTCGCGCGACGGCTTGCGCCCGTGGGCGAACTCGAAGTCGAGCACCTTGCGGGCGAACTTCTCGATCTCGCGCTCCTTGATGATTTCCGCGCACTCGTTGCGCAGTTCGAGGGCGCGCTCGTCGCGCGGGTCGAGCTTGTGCGCGCGTTCGAAGCAGGGCAGCGCTTCGTCGTAGCGCTTGAGGGAGCGGTAAGCCACACCCTTGTTCTTCCAGGTGCGCGGGTTCTGCGCGTCGATTCCAAGCGACCGGTCGTAGGAGACGACCGCCTCCTCGAAGCGGTCCAGGTTGTCGAGGCAGATCCCCCGGTTCTCCCATGCGCCTGCGTCTTGGGCCGATGCTTTGACCATCGCGTCAAAGCACTCGAGCGCCCCGGTGAATTCGCGCTTCTCCATGCGGATGCGGCCGAGGTTGTACAGCACCTCCGGGGAGGTGGGCCGCAGCACCATCGCGCGCTCGAGCGCGGCGGCGGCATCGTCGATGCGCCCGAGCCGATAGAGACAGATGCCGTGGTTCAGGTGGGCGTTGGCGTCCTTCGGGTTGGCAGCGGCTGCGGCCTCGAAGGCCGCCACCGCCGCCACGTTGTCGGAGGTGTCGGCAAGCGCCTTGCCCTTGTTGTTGAGGAGCATGCCGTCGGTGGGCACGAGCTTGAGTCCCTCGTCGTAGGCTTCGAGGGCCTTCGTGTGCATGTCGAGTGCGCTGTAGCAGAGGCCGAGGAGGTTCCAGTTGGACGCTTCCTTCGGGTTCAAGTCGCAGGCGGCCCGGAAGCACGCGAGGGCCTCGCGCTGCTCGCCGAGTTTGTGGAGCGCGAGCCCCTTGTTGACGAGCGCGTGCTCGGCCTTGGGGTTGAGCTCGATGGCCCTGCTGTAGAAGGGGAGCGCCTCCTTGTGCTTGCCCATGAGCGACAGAACGTAGCCGCGGTCGTTCAGCGCGTTCACGTCGTTGGGCTCGAGCTTCAGCAACTTGTCGAGCGCTTCGAGGGCGGCCTCCATCTTGCCGAGGTTGCGGCGCGCCACCGCCAGGTCGAAGAGCGCGTCGGTGTCCTTGAGGTTCTTGCCGATGAGTTCGAGGCAGAGCGCCTCGAGGTCGCCGTCGCGGTGCAGCAGGCGCAGCGCATTCTTGAGCAGCCCCGCGACCTCGCGGTCGTCCGGCAGCAGCTCGCGGGCTTTCGCGTACGCGTCGTGGGCCTTTTCCGCCTCGCCGCTTGCCTCATGGGCCTCGCCGAGTTGGACCCGGGTGGCCGGCTCCGTCGGGTCGAGGTCCACCGCGCGGGCGAAGAAGGACGCGCCCTGCGCCGGCGCCCCGGCGCGCATCTCGAGTCCGCCCGCCTGGCGCAGCGCGTTCACGTCCTTCGTGTTGAGGACGATGGCATGCTGGATCGCGTTGCGCGCGTCTTCGATCCGGCCGACCGCCTCGAGCGCTTCGGCAAACAGCAGCCACCCTTCGCCGCCGCTCGGGTGGCCGCGCGTGAGCGCGTCAAGGTCGAGTAGCGCATCCTGCGCGTGCCCCTTCGAGAGGTTGAGCGACGCCCGCGCGGTGAGGGCCTCAGCGTTCTTGGGGTCCACTTCGATGGCCTTGGCGAAGCAGCGCTTGGCGGCGTCCGATTCGCCGCCCTGCTGGTGCAGCGAGGCCTTGTACAGCCACAGCTTGACGTTCTTGGGGTCGAAGCCGATCGCCACGTCCATTTCCGAGATCGCGTCGCTGCGTTTGCCGAGGGCCGCAAGCGACTCGGCCTTGAAGCGGTGGGCTAAGACGTTCTCCTTGTCGCGCGCGAGCACTTTGTCGAACGCGTCGATCGCTTCCCGGTGGCGAGAGAGCCGCTGCAGGCACTGCCCGCGCCGCGATGCGGCAAACGAGTGGGCCGGGTCCAGCATGAGCAGCGCATTGTACGCCTCGAGGGCCTCTTGGTAGCGGCCAAGGTCAAACAGCGCCTCGCCGCGGTCGAGGCCGGCGGCCTTGTCCTTGGGGTCGAGCGCGAGGACCTCGGCGCACGCGTCGGCCACCGCTTCGCGCTGGCCGCGCGCCTTGTGCGCCGCCGCCTTTAACCGCCAAAGCTCGATCGACTTGGGGTTCTTGACAAGGCCCCAGGTCGCCGCCGCGGCCGACTCGGCCCACTTCCCCAGGGCGGTTAGCGACCGCGTCTTCTCCACCGACGCGCGCTCGCTTGCAGGCGCGCAGCGCAGCAGGAGGTCGGCGACCTTCAGGTAATCGTCCGGGCGGCGCGGCTCGATGCCGTCGAGGGAGTCGAGCGCAAGCTCGTAGGCCTGCCCGTCCTCCGGGGAGGCGCGCGCCGCGAGCCCCGCCGACTCGAAGGCCGCGTCAAACCGCGCCAGCTTCAGCTGCGCGGCCGCCTTCCCCTTGAAGTGTGCCGCGTCGTTGGCGCCCGCTTTCTGCGCGCCGTCGAAGGCGGCCAGCGCCTCGGCAAACTTCCCGAGGCGCACCTTCACCTCGGCGTTGGCCGACCACAGCTTGGGGTCGGCCGGCTGCAAGTCGCAGCCGTGGTCGTAATGGATCGACGCCTCCTCGAGCTTGCCTTTCTTGGCAAGGAGCGCGGCGGCGTCGACCCACCCGCGCGCCTCCTCCGGCGCGATCCGCGTGAACTTGAGCCATGCCTCGAGCGCCGCGTCCTCCTGCCCGAGGGCCGTCAGGATCCGCGCGCGCTGCAGGTTCGCTTCCTTGTGCGAGGGCCCGAGCACCACCGCTTCCTCGGCCGCCTTCAGCGCCTCCTTCTTGTCGCCGCGCTCCTCGAGGAGCAGCGACTCGTAGACGTGCGGCAGCGGGTCCTGCGGCGAGAGCTTCGCGGCCTTGAGCGTCCAGGCCATCGCGTCGTCCCGTTGCTTCAGCCGGTGCGCGATCTTGGCGCGCGCCAGCCACCACTTCCCGTTCTCCGGTTCAAGTTCCGTGAGTTCGGCGACCCACCGCATCTCCTCGGGCTGGATGTCGTGGAGCTTGCGGAAGATTTCGCCGGCCGGCGCGTTGTCGTGCTTGCGCAGCAAGAAGGTCGCCTTCGCTTCGAGCGCGCGCGGCTCGCCGGGGTTGGCTTCGATGGCCTTGTCGTGGTACCTGCGCGCCTCGCCCGCGTTGTCCGCGTCCTCGAAGGCTTTGGCGAGCGCCAGGAACGCGCCGAGGTGCTTCCCGTAAACGTCAAGCGCCCGGTTCCACGACGCGAGCGCGCCCGTGCGGTCTTTGATTCCCATGAGGCCGCCGCCGAGCGACACATAGCGGTCGGCAAGTGCGGACTTGTCCTTCTCGACGCGGGTCGCGTGCTTTTCAAGGAATTCGTGCGCCTTGGCCCACGCGGCCTCCGCCTTCTCGGGTTTTGCGCCGCGGGCCTTCTCGATCAGCGAGGCCGCGTCCTCGAGGACGGACTCTTCGCCCTTAGAGAACAGCCCCACCTGCACGCATCCCTGCGCCGTTTTCACAGCGCAATTGCGCCCATCCGTCCGCGCGATATATAACTCAAAGGCCCGGAGTCGCAGGCCCGCGGCGGCGCGTCGCGAAGAGCCAGTGGCGCGGGCGCGCCCCCTCAAGTGTTAAATAACCAACTCCAAATGCTCGGCACCTTCAGGTTTTCCTATGGGCCCGCGTTCCGGTCACTTCATCTTCAAGAAAGGGACGAAGTGGAAAGACCTGCTCGACGGCTACGAAGGGATGCACAAGCTCTTCCTGCAGGAGACCGCGCAGCTCTCCGACGAGGAGTTCTTCGACCGCATGCTGGTGCGGGCGGACCTCGAAGACCTCACGGCCGGGCGCAAGCCCGCGGGCTACAACCGCAACAACAAGGTGCGCCTGATGTTCCCGCTGCGCGAAGACGGGATCATCGAGATGTACATCTACCGCTCGACGCGCGACGAGGACATCGTGCGCGTGACGAACCTCATTTCCGACTACCTGAACGAGCACAAGCTCGAGCACGAAGTCAAGTGGGACGAGATGTTCCTCTACGAGCTCAAAGAGCGCCGCCGCAAGTGAGGAAGGACGTGACCGGAAGGGCCGACCCCCCCGAAGCGGGGGATCAAGATGGCCAGGGGGCGCGGCCCTCAAGGCGCGAGACGACCGCGGTGTCGGACATCCCCGCGTTTGTGAAAGTGCGCGAGCGCCCGCTGAAGACCCATGTGGAGGGCCGGGGCGGCACGGTGTTCGTGTGCCCCTCCGGGTGGGGGCTGCCGGGCGAACTGGGCTTGAACCTGCTGCAGCCGTTTGGCGACCTTGCGCGCTTCTTCACCTTCGACCCGAGCGGGACGGGGGAGTCGACCGCGCTGCGCGCGAAGGAGGACCTCGGCAGCCGCGGGATCGCCAACGACTCGTCGGGGATGCTCCTGCGCTTGAAGATACGCCCCTCCGCGGTGTTCGGCCACTCGCACGGCGGGTGCGCGGCGCTCCGCGTCGCGATCAACCACCCCGAACTCGTGCGCAGGCTCGTCGTGGTGGCCACGACGCCCGGCGACGGCACCGCGGACGCGTGGAACTGGCGCAGCGTCCTTGGAGACCAGGCGCCGACGGCCCCCATCGGCGCGCGGGCTGACCTCCTGCGCGTGACCCGCCTCATCATGTTGGGGTCGGTCGCCGACGCCGCGCGCGCCCGCAATGTCTTCGACGGGATCGAGGGCAAGGAGTGGAAGGTCGCGATCGAGCGGTTCAACGCGCTGCCGAAGGACGGGCGCATGCTCGACCTAAAGGGGAAGCTGCGGCACATCGCGGCCCCCACGCTGATCGTCGCGGGGGCCAAGGACCCGATCGTCTCGATGGAGGCCGCGGAGGCGATGCGGCAGGAGATCCCAAAGTCGGAGGTGGCCGTATTTGAGAAGAGCGGGCACTTCCCAATGCTCGAAGAGCCGGAGAAGTTCCGCGTGGTGTTCGAGGAGTTCCTGGAGCGGGATTGAAGTTTCCTTCGCTGCCGGCGGAACGACCTTTTCGGTGCAGGCTCACCTCGATGAAGCCCGTTCAACGAAGGCACGCGCAGCGTCAGCGGCGACTTCCACCATCGAACGGCCTTCGGCCTTCGCACGCTGCTTGAGAAGTTGCCGTATCTCGGGATCCATGGTTCGGATCGCGTGTTGCCAGCCCATGGACCAGCGACTTCGTCTGTGCATATTTTAGGGGGTCGCGGAGCGACGCTCGTGAGACGGGCAGAACGAACCCTAGCCCCCCTCAGGGTCGGGGATCAGCTCGAGCACGTCTTCGGACGTGGCGTTGAGGTCGAGGAACTTCGCCGAGCCCGGCAGGATCGTGTCGCCGCGCCTTGCCACATATGCCCCGCTCGGCTTGTCCCAGTACTTGGCGGCCGACTCGACGACCTCCTCGACAACGGTGGTCTCTTCGACGTCGACGGCCACGGTGTGGCCAGAGTCCGGGTCGCGGACGGTGATGCGTACGGTCATGGGACGTTCTCCTACTGGAGGAGAACTTCAACTCATCGTATTTAATCCAAACGTGATAGAAATCCTGAATCTCTCATGGGGGCCAGGCCTATGGGCCTGGCTCGGCCTTTGGGCGGCGGCCGGAGCCTTCCCCCAAAGCCCTTTATCGGCCCTTTGGGCTCGATGCCTCGTGAACCGGTTCGCGTCCGTGCGGGCCATCGCTCTCGACATGGACAACACGGTCATCGACTTTGCGGGGTCGCGCAAGGCGGCGCTCGATGGGGTCGTGGCAAGGATTGCCGCGGCCGGCTACACGGTGGACCGCAAGGCGTTCCTCGCGCGGCACCGCGCGCTCACGGACGCCGAAGACGAGGCGTACCTGAAGACGGGCGCGTGGCGGCCGACGGTCGAGCGCTTCGCGATGCTGTGCCGCGAGTTCGCCGTCCCCTCGGACGGATTTGCCCACGACCTTACGGAGTTCTACGGAGAAACGCGCTACGCGCACCTCCATGAATACCCGGAGACCAAGGCGGCCCTGACCGCGCTCAAGGCCCGGTTCCCGCTGTTCCTCATTACCAACGGCCCCGCGGCTCCGCAGCACCGCGAGATCGAGGTGACCGGTGTTGCGCCGTACTTCGTGAAGACGTTCGTCTGCGAAGACCACGGGCTGCGCAAGCCCGACCCCCGGATGTTCGAGCTCGTTCGCAAGGCGGCCGGCGTCGCCAACGAATCCATGATGATGGTCGGCGACTTCTGGGAGGCCGACATCGAGACTCCGCGCAAGCTCGGCTGGGCGACGGCGTGGGTCGTGCGCGACGACGCTCGGCGCAAGGCAGCCGACCCCGGACGGGCCGACGCGGTCATCCGGTCGGTGGGCGACTTGCCGGGCCTGCTTTCGCTCCGCGCCGATATCTGATGGGGAACCCCGACGGCAACGAGAAGGCCTCTCGCCTCCTCTGCCCCATGAATACATCTAGGGGCGCGTCAGTTTTGGGGAGGGCGGGGCGTGCGATGGCCCCGCGGTTGAGACCCATGAAGCCTGCTCGGAGTGTCGTTTGCGTGCTCATCGTGCTTTTCGCCATGCCGTGGGGCGCGCTTGCCAACTCCGAGAGCGAGCCCAACGACACCTTCAGCACGGCAGACCCGTGGCCCCAAGAGCACAACCCGGACACCTCGCTCTATTATGTCGCCCTCAACGGGACGTGCGTCGCGTCCAAGGATTACTTCCGCTTCCAACCGATCCCCAACCGCGGGTACCGGCTGGACTACCGGCTAACGGACACGACGGGGGCGCCCCGAAATTCAACGGTCGAAGTGCTTGATGCAAGCGGATTCGCGTTCCGGTCGGTATGGGCAACGGGCAGCGGGTCGATCAACTTCACCCCGCTTACAGGTTCAAACCACGCGGTCGGAATTCTGTGCGACGACACTGCGCGCGTGTGGGCGCTGAACTTGACCTACATGGGCGACCCCGTGAGCGCCCAGGGGCCTTCCGAGCACGAGCACAACGACCTTGCGAGCATGTCCTCCTCGATGACCGGCGCAAACGCCTCGGGCTCGTTGCACGCGGTGTACGACGCGGTCGACATCTGGGCCCTGCCCGCAGGCACCACCGAAGCCGAAGTCAATATCACGGTCGCCGGGGGGCTTGCCGCGCACCTTGCTGTCGTGAGCCCCCAAGGCGAGGTGATCACGGCTGCGGCAGACCGCCTCACGATCCGCAACATCAGGCCCGGCGGCGCGTCTGGAAAATTCGCGGTCGTGGCCGAATCGAACGCGGGCACCTACACGATCGGTGTGGGCCCGGCAATCCCGTCGTACGCCGCCATTGCGGGCGCAGATGAACTCGAGCTCAACAACGACGCCGGGAATGCCACGCACATCACGGTGTCGGACGGCATCCTTGTCCACGGTGAATCGAACCTGTCGAACGATGCGATGGACTGGTACAGCATCACATTCCCCTACCCGACGCGCGCGAACATCACCGTTTCCTCCAGCTGGGGCTGCGCGCCGGGCTCCTGCGAGCACCTTGAGCTGCTCGTGACTCCCACCACGCACATGATCGACCCCCTCGGCGACCCTGTGCTGTGGAAGACGAACATCACGCTCGCGGCCCAGCAGGGATCGCAGTTCCTCCTGCGCGTTGACGCGGGGTACCCCGGGGGCGCGTATGAGGTGCGGATCGGCGCGCCCGCGTACCCGTTCTCGGCCGGCGCCGTCGTGGATGTCATCGACGGCAACGCGAGCGGGACCTTCTCCGCGTTTGGAATCTCCAACGGGACCGACCTCCCGCTCCACCAGGTCAATTTCGGGCTCGGCGGCTACGGGACCATGTATGGGCCGTGCATGAAGCTCTACATCCTCAACCGCGCCCCCGTCGCGATCACCGCGCAGCTGCGTGCCGGGACCCTTTGGCGGGCGAGCGAATCGGACCTCGAGTCCTACATCACGACACGCACGCAGTCGTTCGACCTCCAGCCGTGGTCATTGACGTTGGTTCCCTTCATCGCCGCCAAAGTTAGCGATGCCGGAGACGTGCCAGACGCGGGCTTCCTGTATTTCTTGGACGGCCGGGCAACGGGCCCGCGGGCCAACATCACCAACCAGACGGCCTCCGGCGGGTACCTCGAGCAGTCGGAGATTACCGCGCTGTGGGCCGCGAACGGGGTTGGCAGTGCGGACCTCAGGCAGTGGGGCGCGTCGCAAGTCTCGATTGATGACGCGAAGAACATCTTGACGGCCGCAAACGTGACGACCTCAATCAACCCGGCTTCGCACCCGCCGCCCGCGTCCTCCACGTCGTCGTCCTCCCCCGGCACCAGCTCGTTCGTGGGACCGGTCGTCGCGGCCCTCGTGGTGCTCGTGCTCGTCGGCGGAGTCGTCGCCCGCAGCCGCGCGCGAGCGCGGCGCGCGGCCGCGCCGTTCCCGCCGACCCCGGGCCCGTGGGCCCCCGGTGCGTATCCTCCCGCGTACCCTGGAGCCGGCCCAACTCGCCCGATGTACGGCGGCGCGCCCCCGCCTCCCGGCTCGCCCTGGTACCCTGTGGCTCCTGGGCCTATGCCCCCCGCGCCCCCCCGTGCACCCCCCGCGGGCCCGCCACAGTCCCCGGCGGGAGGAGCCGCCTCGACCCTGGCGACCGCGCGCGTCGCGAGCGCGCCGCCGCCCCCCGCCGAAGCGCCGCAGCTTGTGCCATGCCCGACGTGCGGGCAAGGCGTGCAGGCGTACGCGCCTTCGTGCCCCGCGTGTGGCCTCGCCCTCCAGTGGTGACGAATGCGCGCACCCGTGAGGCGCGGGCCCCGCGCAACGTTAATGGGGGGCCGCGCACGTCGCTCCGTTAGGGGTAGCCGTTGGCCGACCTTGTCCGCGAGTATGACTACACCGTGGACGCCTGGACGCTCGCCTCCGTCGTGATGCCCGAGGTCTGGCGCAGGATCGATACGCAGGTGCAGGCGCTCGCGCAGTCGCGGAACCTGAAGGTCCAGCGCTCAGCCAAGCCTGTCGCGAACATCCCGGGCCTCCAGAACGGGACCTGGCGCGCGCGCAACGGAATGGCCGCCGGCTTCACCGTGGCAGTCGAGCACAAGGAAGGCAATTACCTCCATGTCAAGGTGACCGCGAAGCCGTTTTACCCGATCGCGGGGCTGATTTCGCTTGCCCTTGGCCTGCTGGTGAGTTGGGTATGGATCCCGTACCTCCTCTCCAACTGGAACGCGATGCTCGCCAACCCACTGTTCATCGTCGCGGTGGTCGTGATGTGGATCATTTTCGTGTTCGCCACCCGTACGCTCTTCGTTTCAGCGATCCTCGCATTCCTCTCGACCTTCGTGTTCGGATTCATCGGGGGGTACGCGCTCGGTTGGGGAATCGGCAGCGTGCTTGGGGACGCGCAGTCGGGAGAGAAGATCCGCCCCGCGCTCGTGGCAATCGTTCAGGGCGTCGAGCGGCCCGGCCCGCCGCCCGCCCCCCGTCCGCCGAGTTACCCGATGCCGGGGTCGGCGCCCGTGGCGCCGATGGCGAACACCCCCGCCTACATCCCGACGCCGCGGCCGGTGCGCCCGGGCCCGGCACCGCCGGCGCAACGGCAGGCTCCTGCCGCGGCGCCGCCCACCTTCGCGCGGGTCGCGGAACCGGCCGCCGCTCCCGAATTGCCCCCATGCCCCACCTGCGGCAAGGGCGTGTCCCCGGGGAGCGCGAGCTGCGCCTGGTGCGGCCAAAGCCTGGTCTGGTAGCGCTTCAGGGGCCCCGCGGGGGCAAGATGGAGACTTTGCGCCCCTCGACTTTCAGCCGCCCCTCCGCGAAAAGCTGGATCGTCCGCGGGAGAAGTTCGTGCTCCTTGGCAAGGATGCGCGCCGTGAGCGTTTCCACGTTGTCGTCGTGCTCGACCTGCACCGACTCTTGCATGATGATCGGGCCGCCGTCGACCTCGACACGGACGAAGTGCGTCGTGCACCCGGCGGTGCGCACTCCGTGGTCGAGGGCTTGCTGTTGCGCGTGCAGCCCCGGGAACGCCGGCAGGAGCGCGGGGTGGATGTTGATCAGCCGGTTCCAGTAATGGTCGACGAAGACCTTCGACACGATCCGCATGTACCCGGCCTGCACGACGAGGTCGGGCACGTAGCGGTCGATGATGGCGATCGCCTGCTTGTCGTATTCCTCGCGCGTGAGCTTCCCGCCCTCGAGCACTTCGGTTGGGATCTTGCGCTTGCGCGCGCGCTCGAGGGCCGCGGCGTCCGCCCTGTTCGAGAACACAAGGGCGACGGTCGCATCGATCCTTTTGCTCTCGGCCGCGTCGATGATGGCCTGCAGGTTCGTGCCCGAGCCCGAGACCAGGACGGCCACGCGCACCGGCTTTGCCACCAAACACCCCCCGACGCCGCGCGATGGCGCTTTCCGGGAAAAACACTTGCGCGCGCTTCCGCACGCCTTTTGTAGCCGCGCGGCGGTCATCGGGCAGGAGGAATCGCGGCGGCGCAGGTCATCTCGGGGACCCTGATCGCCAAACAGATGCGCGCCGAGCTTGCCCCGCGCATCGCCGCCGTGAAGGCAAAGCTCGGCCGCCCCCCTGGACTTGCGGCCGTGCTCGTGGGCAACGACCCCGCCTCCGAGGTCTACGTGAAGGCGAAGGCCAAGGCGTGCGAGGAGAACGGCCTCTTCCACGAGACGACCACGATGCCCGCGTCCACGACCGCCACGGCCCTCCTTGCGAAAGTGCGCGAACTCAACGGCGACCCGCGCGTCCACGGCATCCTCGTCCAGTCTCCGCTGCCTTCACAGATCGACCCGAAATCCGTCTACGAATCCATCGCGGTCAACAAGGACGTCGACTGCTTCCACCCGTTCAACGTCGGCAAGCTCGCGCTGGGGGAGGAGAC
>JBGPJF010000057.1:0-14385 GCA_041485285.1 Thermoplasmata archaeon
GGGATCCTGAAGCCCGAGGAGGGCCAGGTGTGGATCGACGGCCGCGAAGTCACCTCGGGGGACGTCGAGGCGAAGCGCGCGCTTGCCTACGCACCGGAACTGCCCGAGCCCCTGCGCATGCTGACGCCGTGGGATCACCTGTCGTTCGTGGCCAACGTCCTCGAGATTGACGGGTGGGAGCCTGAAGCCGAGCGGCTGCTGCTCGCCTTCGACATGGCCGACAAGCGCGACCAGCTGTCGATCTCGCTCTCCAAGGGCGAGATGCAGAAGGTCATGCTTGCGATGGCGTTCCTGCGCCGCCCCAAGGTGCTGTTCCTCGACGAGCCGCTGCTCGGGCTCGACCCGCGCGCCGCGCTTGCGCTGAAGAACGAAGTCCGGGCGCTGCTTGCCTTCGGCGGTTCGGCGGTCATCGCGTCGCACGTGCTCTCGCTCATCGAAGAGCTGTGCGCGGCGCTTGCGATCCTCACGCGCGGTCGGCTCGGTTTCATCGGCACCCCCGAGGGCCTGCGCGCAGCGGCCATGCAGGCGCCGGGCACCCCGCTCGAGGAGGCGTTCGTGCGCGTCACTGAGCCAGGCGGAGGAATCGAGCGGTGAGCGGGCAGGCGCTCTGGTGGAAGCACGCGCTCCTCCTCCTGCGGCTCGACGGCAAGACGCTGCGAAATTCCCTGCGCATGCAGGCGGCGGCGTCCGTAATGATGCTCGCGATGTTCGTGTTTCTGCCCGTCGTCATCCTCGGGCAGGTCGGCGAAGTCGTCGCTGGCCGGGCGCTGCACTTCGAGGGGGCGCTTGCCCTTGCCATGGTGTTCGCCTTCATGGGCGCGTTTGCGCCCTTCAGCCGGCCCCAGGGCGCGCAGCCCTCGCTTGCCCTTCCCATCGGCGAGCGGGCGGTATTTGCCCACGGCGTGCTGCGCGCGGTCGTGGGGGCGTCGGCCGGATACGGACTGTTCCTGGGGCCCGCCTGCATCATCCTCGTGCTGCTGGGGTTGCACGATTCGGCAGGGCTGGGCGTGCGGCTGTTGGCGCTCGTGGGCGCCATGGTGGCGGCCTCGGTGCTGGGCCGCCTGCTCTACGGGGCCGCCGCGGCCCGGTCGCCGCGGCTTGCGCGGACGGTGCGCTACGGGCTGCTCCTGTGGCTCAGCGTCCCGGCGGCCCTGTTTGTGGGCCGCGCGGACGACCAGATGCTGCTCGATTCGCTTGGCCCGCTCGGGCTGCTCGCGCGCCTTGCAAACATGGGCGTCAACGCACCCGCCTGGGCCGGTGCGGCCGTGGGCGGGGGCCTGCTCCTTGCATCGGCCGGGGCAATCCTCGTCCCGGCCGCCGGCCAAAGCGCCGGGACCCCCCGGAAGCGAGGCCCGCCCTTTACAACGGCCGGGGTCGCGGCCCAACGCCGCGCGGCCCTCCCCATGGGCGTCCCCGCGGCGCGCCGCAAGTATGAGCCGCTCGCGCTGCCGCGCGGCGCGCAGGCGGCGATCTCGTACCTTGGCCGCCTGTGGATGCGTTCCCTCCTCTACGGGGCGGGCATCATGGCCGCGGTGGGGGGTTTTGCCGCCGCGATGGTCCTGCTCCACCCCCAGTTGCCCCGCGTCACGTTGCCCGCGATCGACATCCGCATCGTGCTCGCAGCCGGGTACCTCACCGCGCTCTGGTTCTCGGGCCTTGCGGCCGCCCCCGAGACCCAGCAACGGATGTTGGAGCGGGTGACCCGCCAGCCCAGGGGGCAAAAGAGGACCGTGAAGGCCATCTTCCGGATTGGCCCGCCGCCGCTCATCCTCAAGCGGTGGAGCATTCTCCAGACCCTGCCGGTCGACCGTCATGTTCTGGAGCGCGCGATCCTGCGCCCCCAACTCATCCTCCTCGTGCTCGGCACGGCCGCCATGTGGACGTTCATCTACGTCCTTGGCCGGGGCGACGCGGTCGCCGTGACGCTTGGCACCGCAATGACCGTAACGCTCCTCCTCATGATCGGCGGCGTCCTTGTGGCCACGCGGTCGGGGAAGCGCTTCGCCAAGGAGCGCGACCGCGTCCTTGAGGTCACCCACAGCGTGAGCGCGGCGCTCTGGATGGCGGCGTCGCTGCCGCTTGCCATGGCGGGGCTGCTCGCGCTCGTCGAACTCGCCATCGGCGGGACGCTCCCCTTCCAAAGCGCCGCGGTGCTCGCCGCGTGGGCGGCCGGCGCCGTGGGGATGCCCGCCTACGCCTACTACTCGGCGTACGAACGGCTCGTGACAACGCAGCGCCCGTTCGAGAGCAAGAGGCGCGTGCTTTTCCTCGCGGCGGCGGGGGCGGCCTTCCTGGCCGTGCCCTTCGCGGTGTTCCTGAACTCCGTGTTCGGGTAAAGCCCCGAGCGCGGGGTCAGCCGCCCGGCGCCTTTCCGGCCCCCGGCCGGGGTTCGTGGCGGTTCAAGCGGCTGGCAAGAAGGATGCCAACGAGCACGAGCCCGGCCCCCAGCGCCGCCACGCCGGTGAGCACCGTCCCGAACACGATGGCTGTGAGCACGAACGCGACGAGGACTTCCGCCACGGTGAGAATGGCGGTGGAGGTCGCGGGCAGCTCGCGCAGCCCGACCATGTAGATCACGTAAGCGACCGACGAGCACAGGATGGCCGTGTACAGGATCGCGCCCCATGCGACCGCGCTGTAGGCGAGTGTGGGCACGCCCTCGAGGGCAACGGCGACCGGGAGCGTGGCCGCGGCCGTGATCGCAAGGGTGGCCCAGGTGATCTCGGATTCGGTGTGGACGCGCCGCTCAAGGGCGACCTTGTTGAGGACGACGAACAGCGACCAGATCACCGACCCGATCCCGATGAGGACGGCCCCGCGGAATTCGCCCGAGCCGAGGGTCGACAGGTCGCCGCGCGTGGCGAGCAGCGAGCCGCCGGCGAAGGTGAGGATGACCGCCGCGGCCACCTTTGAGGAGATCTTCTCATGGAGGTAGAGGGCCGAGAGCGCGGCCACCACGACGACGCCGAGGTTGGCAAGGAGGGACGCCGCCGCGGAGTTCGTGTCGGCAAGCCCCATGTATTGGAAGACGAACCCGGCGGCGTTCGTGAGGCCGATCGCGACGACGAGCGGGTCCTTGATGGCGCGGAGTTTGAGCGGGCCCGCCAGGCGCAAGACCCCGAGGGAAACGACCGCGGCCACGGCGAAGCGCAGGAGCGAAAGCGTCACGGGGGGCGCGCCTTCAAGCCCGAGCTTGATGACGACGAATGAGGAGCCCCACAGGGCCGCGGCCCCAAGCACGAGCACGGTGGCCCGAAGGCGGCGCTCCATCGACCGCCGGCCCCCTTGACGCACGCGCGCGTCCGGCGACCCCCCCTGTGAGGCTTTAATATCCGCGGAGGGCAAGGCGCGTCGCTGGGCCCGCGCCACGCGTGCCTATCATGATAGGGAGTGGAGGCCGTGCCGTCGCTCCCGCGCGCGATGCTGGTGGCGCGCCTGCGCAACGAGGTCGCCAACGCGCGCCGCAAGACCCGCCACGTGATCGTCGTGGAGGACTCCGACTTTGAGAAATTCCCCGTGACCGTTGCCATCACGCTGCGGGGGGCCCCGGGTCCGGTGCGGAAGGGGAAGGAGGTGGGCCAGGTGGACACGCACCGCCTCACCCTGCAGGTCACGAAGGACTACCCCTACCAGAAGCCGATCGTGCAGTGGATGAGCGAGATCTTCCACCCCAACATCATGACCTACAGCGAGGGGGGCTTCGTCTGCACGAAGTTCCTCGACAACTGGAGCTTCGACTCGGAGCTGGCGGATTTTTTGCGGGGCCTGGAGGTGCTGCTCCAGAAGCCGAACCCCAACAGCCCATATGCGACCTGCACCTGCAACGAGGCGGCGGCCTATTTCGCCGCGAAGCAGGCGGGCGGGGGGAAGGGGGTATGAGGCCGCCCCGGATCGTTGGGGAGGAGCGCCGGCCGGTGCGCGTGCAGGCGCGCCCGCAGAACTGTGAAGGGCACCCGTGGGCTATCGACTCGCGCCAGCGCAGCGACCTCTTCCTGGCGTCGGACCTGGCCGAGACGGTCGCCGCGGCGGCCGGCCAGAGCGCGCGGGCTGGACGCGAGTCGCTCGGGCTGCTCCTCGGCGAGGCATTCCGCGACGGCGAAGGCGCGCCCTTCGCGGTCGCCGGAGCCTTGGTGACCTCGAGCCTCGACGCGACGCGCACGCACGTGCGCTTCACCGCCGCGCGCTTTGCGGAACTCGCGCGCGCCATCGAGCGCGTGCCCTTCGAGCACGTGATCGTCGGGTGGTTCCACACGCACCTGGGGATCGGGTGCGCGCTGTCGCCGACCGACGTTGCCACCCAGCGGCGCTACTTCGCCACCGAGCACCAAGTCACATGGGTCGTTGACCCCGAGACGCGCCAGTCGCAGGGGTACGTGCTGCGGCGCCGCACCTCGACCCCCGTCGGCGTCGCCCTCTTGCGGGCGCCGGCCAGCCAGCTTGGCGATTACCTGTCCCCACGCCGGGCAGGGTTACCGGAGACGCGGGCCCCCGATACTTCCCGATAGGGGCGCCAACAAAGCCCAAATAGACTTGCTCTGGTGGCCGCTCCGTGACGAGTTGGGTTTTCCCGGCGGCCTCTGCCGCCATCTCCGCTGGCTTTGCGACGCTTGTAATGATGCGCGCGGTCAAGGGGCGCAAGAAGCACCTCTTCCTGTGGGCGCTCGGGCTCTACGGGTTTACCGCAGCCGCGATGGCTCAAGTGATCGCCGACATGAACGGCGGGTGGCCGGAGGGCGTGTACCGGGCGTATTACTTCCTCATTGGCTCGCTCGTGGCCACGATGGGCGCGGGCACCGTTTACCTGATGAACAAGCCGAAGGTCGCCGACCTCTTCCTGTACGCGATGATCGGCCTGATCGGGGCCCAGGCGGCCGTCTGTGCCATCACCCCGATCGATACGGCAAAGCTCGCGGCGGCGGGCACCGAAACCGGCGTTGGAATCGCGTCGGTGCCGATGCGCATCCTCACGATCATCCTGAGCAGCGTGGGCGACGGGGCCCTGATCGTTGGGGCGTTGCTGTCGTGGTGGAAGTCGAAGCGGACGTTCAACCTCGTCATCGCGGCGGGGGGAATCGTGCTCGCCCTTGGCGGCGGGACCGCGGGCGTGGCCTCCACGGAGACCTTCGCGGCCTACGCGCTGTACATCGGGAACCTGGCGGGGATCGCGCTGCTCTTCGCGGGATTCTTGCTAAGCCGCCCGGTGGGCGAACCCACTTCGCGACCTGCACCGGCCGCCGAGGCGGCTCCGCCGAGTTAGGGCGGCGTGCGCGCCCGGGGCTTTCGCCGCGAAGCCTTGCGCGAGGGCGGTTCCTTCGCGCCCTTCGGCTTCGGGGGCTCGAAAGCGCCCCGATGCATTTCCTCGCCGAACCTGATCGAAGTCGCAAGGGCGACCTCCGCCACTTCCCCGAAGGCGTTGACGGCGTCAGCGAGCATGGACCTGGAGCGGGCCATCGCGAGTTCACGCGCGGGCTCGAGCGACCTTGACAGCGCTTGCGAACCGTAGTAGGCGAACTTCTCCCCTTCGATGAACCGCTGGCGCCACCCTTCAGCCGCCTTGGCGGCCTCGGGGGGGAGCATCCCCACCGCGCGCCTGCGCAGCTGGTCCTTCGCTTGGAGGGCCGCGTGCAGGGACGGTGCGGCCCCTGCACGGGCGGAGCGCAGCCCGGCGCGGGTGCCATCGAGCGCCGACTTGCGGGCCTCGACCGCCGCCTCGTAGGCGAGCACCAAAGCATCGTTGGCCGCGGGCCGTGCAAAGTGGAGCGCAATGCTTGCGCCCGACGCGCCCGTCACCAGGGCGGAGCCAAGGGAGCGGCGCATCATCGGGAAGAGGTCGTCGTCGGTCATGGAGCCTTGCAGGCCGGGGCACCACAAAATGATTCGCTTGCGAGGCCCGCCGTTTGGGGGTCAATGGGAGGCTCGCTGGCTCCCCCGGGTGCGTTCCTTCTTGAGGGCCTTGGCCCGGGCCCGCACCTCCGGGGCCAGCACCCGGTGGTAGGCCGCAAGGAGGCCGGGCAGGAATTCGTAGTCCGACTCGGCGGGGGCGCCGGACGGGACGTCCGGCGCTTTGCGGCCGGGTTGTAGGTGGGCCGGCTGCTCCTGCTCATCGTCCATCACTTCCTCCCACTCGGAGACCAAGTCGACGCCCGCGTAGCGGTCCCACGCGCGCTGTCCGGCGAGCGCCCCGGCGATTTGCGGGGCGCTTGCCCGGCCGGTCATCTGACGCAGGAGGAGCGGCGCGTGAAGCGCCGGAGGCGGTGCGCCGCGCCGGCTTGCGGGCACGGGGCGAGCAGCGGCGGTCACCTGCACCCCCATGAAGCGCTCCGACAGCAGCTCCCGCACGCGTCTGCGGTATTCGGCAAGCGCCCCTACAAGGTCGGCCTCGGCGCTCGCCCCGACGCGCACATCGAGCAGACGGCTGTCGCCCCACGCGCAGACCTCGACCACGACGCCGCGCCCCGCCTTCGGGAACTCGCCGACATACCACGCCTCGAAGACCATCGGGTCCTCCAGGGTGACTTCGAGGAGGCGCAAGCACCGGTCGCGGGCCACCGCTTCCTTCGCCCGCTCGAAGGCGAATGCCTCGGACACGACGGCGGGCCAGCTGAACCGCCACGCGTCCCCCACGCGCGCGTCGCGCTCGACCGCGTAGGCGGCTTCGGCGGGGCGGCGCAGCACCGGAGGCCCGAGGGGGCGCAGCGATGCGTCCACGCGCAGCGGCCTTGCCGCTGTCCTCCGCGGGGCCTCGCCACTATCGCGGAACGTGACCTCGCCCGTGAGCAGGCCCACGCGCGCTTGCTGGGGCTCGAAGTGCACGATCACCGTCCTCGATCCCGGCTCAAGCGGGGAGAGCAGCCGGACCTCCATCCCAAAGAGTTCGACCTCCTGCCCGAAGACCGCGATCGGCCGCAGGAAGTCTCCAGTCGCCTTCAGGGGCGCCGCCACTCCTGCAAGCGGGCGCGTCGTCACGTTGTGGAAGTTCATCTCGGCGGTGACGCGACCGCCGAGCGTCCCCAACTTCCAATGGATGAATACCTCAGGGGGGGAAGCGAGCGTGATCGACTCCGTCGGCCGCTGCAGTCCCCTCCGGACGCTCCCGCGCGCCTGCACAAGCCGCGTAAGGTCGCCGCTCACGGCGGCAACAGCCGTCCCGTGGTCCGCCTCGAACTCCCGGAGGACCGCGGCGGCCGCGCGCGCCTCGCTATGCCCCGGCGGCGCTGCGGCCGCCGCATGGACGGAAACCTGGTCCCCGAGAACTGAAACGATGTGGATGCCGGCCTCTGCCGAGACGACGGGCACGCGCGGCGGCAGGCGCCCCTCCCCGGACACGCGCCGCGCGGCCGACAGTACCGCGGGGGGAAACGACCGTTCCCCGAGCGGCGAGAGCAATCGGTCAAATCCGCAGACGTACGCGAGATCCTCATCGAGGATCACGACGTGGTCGAACTGCGCCCCTCGCGGCGGTGCCCCGGCGCGTGTATCAAGAGAACTTCCCCCGCGCGCCACGAACCGAGTTTCTGCGCGGCCGTCCCCAAGAACATTATGGTACGGGGGACGAACTTCTCCGGCCCATTGCGGCCCCCCCGGCGGCTCGGCCAAAGCACGCCTTCTTGGGACGCTGGCCTCGCTCGTTGCGGCTCCAAACGCTCTTATATCCGTGCCCGGATCGAGCGGCCAAGCCGCAGAAGGAGTTGCCTGCTTGACCAAGCCCTTGCAGGTGCTCCAGAACGCGCTTGGAAAGACCGTCGGAGTCGAACTGCGGGGCCAGGTGTCCTTCCAGGGGATCCTTGACGGCTTCGACCCCCACATGAACCTCGTGCTGAAGAAGGCGAAGGAATCGGCGGGCGGAAAGGAGACGGCAAGCCACGAAACGGCGATTCTGCGGGGCGACGGCGTCATCTACATCTCAACCTAAGGCGGATTGAAACGGGGGAGCGTGGCGGCGTGAGCAAGGGGACACCATCGAGGGGAAGGCGCCAGCACCCGTCCCACATGCCGTGCCGGCGCTGCGGCAAGCGCTCGTACCACAAGCAAGCGGGCATCTGTTCATCGTGCGGGTTCGGAGCGACCGCGAAGATCCGGCACTACCAGTGGGCCAAGCGGCACTAGCGGACCCGCGCCCCAAGGAGGGCGGGGAACGTGGTGGGAAGCGCGAAGCGGGCGAAGGCGCAAGCCTCTCCACACGTTCTGCCGGGCGTCATTTTTGACCCCAAGGCGGAGCGCCGCGGGGTCGAGGACCACTGCGGGATTATCGCAGTTGCAGCCAAAGTCGAGGCGGCGCCGTTCATCTACTTCGGCCTTCGGGCGCTGCAGCACCGGGGCCAGGAGTCGGCGGGGATTGCCGTGCACGCCGAAGAAGGCGGCATCCGCGCGATCCGCGGGATGGGCCTTGTCCACGAAGTCTTCGCCGAAGGCAGCTTGCGGGAGCTGCCCGGGACGGCCGGCATTGGGCATGTCCGGTACGCCACCACGGGCCAGTCGCGCATCGACAACTCGCAGCCCGTGATGGCCTCCTGCGCCCTTGGCGATGTCGCGCTCGGCCACAACGGGGACATCGTGAACGCGACGCCGCTGCGGGCCACGCTCGAGCGCAAGGGCGAAGGGCTCATCACGCAGACCGACACGGAGGTGCTCGTGCGGCTGCTGGCCGCGGAGCTCACCTCGCACCAGTCGATGGAGCGCGCGCTCAAGCGGCTCGCGTCGCGGGTGAACGGCGCGTACTGCTTGGCCGTGCTCGTGGAAGGCACGGTCGTGGCGATCCGCGACCCGCTCGGGATCAAGCCGCTGGTCATCGGCGAACTTCCCGGCAAGCAGGGGTTTGTCGCCGCCTCGGAGACGGTGGCCCTTGACACGCTGGGCGCGAAGTTCATCCGCGATGTCAACCGCGGCGAGGCCGTGGTGCTCACGGCGGACGGCTTCCAGAGCATCAACATCGGGCCGGCCAAGCGCCCCGCGCACTGCATGTTCGAGTGGGTGTACTTCGCGCGGCCCGACTCGATCATCGACGGCCGCGAAGTGTACGACACGCGGCTCGCAATCGGGCGGCGGCTTGCCAGGGAAGCCCCCGTCGAAGCGGATGTCGTCGTGCCCATCCCGGACTCGGGCCGCTCGCACGCGCTCGGCTTCAGCGAAATCGCGAAGATCCCGGCGGCCGAGGGGCTCATCAAGAACCGCTATGTCGGACGCACCTTCATCATGCCCGACCAGCACATGCGCGACCTCAATGTCCGCATCAAGCTGAACGCGATTCGCTCGATCATCAAAGACAAGCGTGTCGTCCTCATCGACGACTCGATCATCCGCGGCACGACGATGAAGCGCATCGTCGACCATGTGCGCCAGGCGGGCGCCACGGAAGTGCATGTGCGCATCGGCTGCCCGCCGGTCATCGCCCCTTGCTACCTTGGAATCGACATGAAGAGCCGGCTGCAGTTCATCGCCAACGGCCGCTCGGTCGACGAGATCGCCAAGGTGCTCGGGGCCGACTCGCTCCACTACCTTTCGTGGGAGGGGCTCGTCGAGTGCATCGGCAAGCCGCGCGAGGACCTGTGCATGGGGTGCATCACCGAGGAGTACCCGGTGGAGATTCCAGGCGAGCGCATGCGCTTCCAGCAGACGCTGCCGGTGTTCCAGGGTTGAACGCGCCCCAGGCCAACCGATTTATATGCAACGCGGATTGCGAGTGCACTACCGTGGGCCGGTAGATCAGTTGGAAGATCGCCCGCATGGCATGCGGGAGGCCGCGAGTTCGAGTCTCGCCCGGTCCACTCCCTTTCCAGCCGAGTCGTGGCGCATTTCTCGGCGGCCCAAAGCATCACCGGAAGGTGGTACTTGATGACCCGCGCCCGAGGGCGCCGACTCGCCCTTTTTGTTTGCAGTGGCCCAGTCCGTCCACGGCATGAGCAGCCTCTTCAGCGCGGGCCAAGGCGGCCAAATGCGCTGGCGCAAATCCTTCCCCAGATTCTCGCGCGTCAGGAACAAGGTTCCGGGGATCGCGCACCAGAAGATTTTCGTGATGCTGTTGAGCAACCCTCCCCAGAACACCACCGCAGCCTTTCCCTCTGGGGTAGTCGGGTGAAAGTACTCGCGGGGGATGATGTCAAGTCGGGGCGGCACCCGGGGCCACGTTTCGGGAACGGGGAAAAGGGGCCACCCGGCCGCCTTCCAAATCTCGAACGTGATGACAGCGGCAACGAGTGCAAAGACGATCCACCAGTTCGGTCCCATGTAGCGTGCCCCGGTGAATACCAGCCCAACCACGATGAGGGCCCACGTGAGCGGGAACGGCTGCGCGGTCGTGTCAAGGCTGAGCGTGAACAACGCGGATGGAGCCTTGTACCACACATCGAACCCCCAGAACCACCACACCGTTTCGAACAACCACACGGAGCTCGCCATCGCGCAGAGGCTGATGAACAGTCTACGCACCCCCAGCTCCTTCCGGCTTCGCAGGCTGCGGGAGGTCAATAGGAACGCGAGGGCATACCCGATAACGGAGGCGGAGAGCAATTGAGGTGGGACGATGACAAACGAACGCCGCACAATCGCAAGCGCGACTGCCGCGAGGATGATGCCTACCATCGCTAGATCGGCCAGATCCGCAATCCTCGAGCCGGTGTCCCCCGGGAGAGCCCTCATTCGAGCGGCCAGCCGGTCCTTGGCTTTTGCGAACGGTGCGGCGGCTTGAATCACCCTGGCTCTCCAACCTGACGGCACAGCCTCGGGGGTCCCGGGGAGGGGGGCCCCGGCCAGCGGCACGTTTCCCTGCCGGCCACCCCAGACTCGCTTCGAAATGGCGCGTCGCGCCTTGGCCATCAGGTCGTTCGGTTGCTGGGCCGATGCGGAACGGTCCCCCATGAGGTGGTGCGCGAAAAGCAAGCCCGGCAGGGCTCCCACGAGCAGCTTGGCGGCGCTGGCAAACACGCTTCCCCAAAGGACGATGAAGGCCCAACCAGGATCCGAGGGAATTTGTGGGTGCTCGTAGCCCGGCGGGATCAGCTGGAGGATCTCGATCTGGTCAGGCGAACGCCAAGGCTGGTGGTGACTTGGGTACCCGACCGCCAGCCACAGGGCGAAAACCGAAATCGCGGCGGAAAGGACGATGACAAACATGCGGTTGATGCGCATGTAGGGAGCCCCCACGAACATCACCCCCACCATGATGGCCGCCCAGAGAAGCGGGAAAATTCCGCCAGCGTGCGGTACGTTGACGTTGAAGTGAGCGAGGCTCGGTCTGACTTGCCCCCACGAGCTGGACCATCCCGCCCAGGACAGTGTCTCGAAGAGCCACATACCCGCGACCATTGCCGCAGCGGCCATGAAGATCCGTTCGGCCCCAACGCCCTCGCACCTGCGCAAGGCTCGTGAGGCAAGGAGGTAGCAAATCGCGGGAGCAACAAGGGACGCCGCAAGGACGGTACCGGCGACAAAAAGGGAAGAGCGCGCGGCCGCTAACATCACGACAAGAACGATGAAGGCCACCGCGATCAGGTCGACGCAGTCGGCCAACTTCGTGTGAAGGAACAAGGTAAGCTGCTCGCGGAGCGCGCGCCGGTCGATCAAGGACCTCCTCCCGGCCCTTCGGGCATGGCGGCGCTCATCAGGGGCGGGAGTTTTGAAGCCTTTGAGCGCCCGCCCGACCTGGCCTTCGGAATCTGGCGCAGGCATCGGTGAGGGGTCGCAGGAGGTCATTTGGAGGCGGGCCCGAGGTGCTCCGCGAGCAGCAGCCACTTCCCGTTTTCCTTGACGAGCACCGAGGTGCCGCGGCCGCCTCCGGCGGCCCGCCTGCCTTCGATCAGGCCGCTCCATTGGAATGCAAAGATGTGAACAGCAAAGTTGGGAGCCTGTCGAACCTGGTGGACGTCTGAGATGGTGTAGGTTTCATCGCGGATACGCTCGAAGTTGCGCTCGTACGCCCCGCGCACGGCCGCTTTCCCCTTGAAGGAATCGCCGCCGCTGAATGTGACGCAAGCGTCCTCGTGAATCAATGGGGCTACCACCGCCCAGTCTTGGGTCGCGAGAGCCTCCTGGTAGGCTTTGATGAAGGCCTGTGGGGTTTTGGCAACGGGCGGCGAAAAGGATCGAGCAGCCACGAGATATTCACGGTGGCCCCTTGATATGGTCTTTTTGACCGCGCCCTTGGCAGGGGCGAGGCCGCAAGTTCGAATCTCGCCCGGTCCCCGTTCCATTCCTTGCGGTGTCGGGCCCGTTTCGTTGGCGGCATCAGAATCAGTCGGCGTCTCCGAGCGAGCTATCGGCGCCGCCGCGTTCACGCTGAAGCTCCGTCGCAACATTGAAGAGTGGCCGCCAAATGGCCGTGTCCACGCGAGGCAGAGGGGCCCCTTTGACCGAACTCATCTACATGGACACGCTCGACAACGCGTACGTCTCCGCGCTGCGCGCGCGCGTCGTCGAAGTCGGCCCCGGCTTCGTGCTCCTCGACCGGTCGATCTTCTACCCGGAGGGTGGCGGACAGCCTTCGGACCGCGGGACGCTCACACTCGTCGACCCCGCGACCCAAGCCACGCGCCAAGTTGAAGTCACGAAAATCGAGAAGAAGCACGGCGTGCGGCACCTCGTGACCGGCGACCTCACCGGGGTCACGCCCGGGATGCAAGTGGTCGAGGAGATCGACTGGGCCCGGCGCTACGACCACATGCGCCACCACACCTCGCAGCACCTGGTGTCGGCGCTCGCCCTCGAGCTCTTTGGCGCAAAGACGGTGGGCAACCAGCTCTACCGCGACCGCGCGCGGATCGACCTGTTCCCGTGGAAGCCCACGGAGGCCGACCTTCAGCACCTCCTGCAACAGTGCAATGCTCGGATGGACTCGGGCCGCTCGGTGCGCGCGCGCGAGGTGGACCGTTCGGAGCTCGAGAACGGCCCCGTGGCGGCCCGCGCCAACCTGAACCTCGTCCCCCCGATGCTCCAGCGCCTGCGGGTCATCGAGATCGAAGGGACGGACATCTGCCCTTGCGCCGGCACCCACGTCAGGGACACCCGGGAGCTTGGAAACGTGGGGTCAACGAAACTTGACAACAAAGGGAAGGACCGGGTGCGCTTGGAATACACGCTCACTCCGGCAAAAGGGCCCGCCCCAGAGGCCCGGCGCGAGGCCTGACCCGCCCTCATCGCGCGGCCGCTTCGCCAGCCGCCGTTCCAGCCCACCGGCAACGAGCGAAAAACCAACTTCCCAGTTTACAACCGCCACGCCCTAAATCTGCCCGCGACGCATGGCCGCTTGCATGACACGAAGCGAGCCAGGAACGGCAACGGCCGCCATCGCGGTGACCCTGGGAGTGGGCACACTGTCGAAGCAGCTCGGGCTTGCCCCGCTGCCCCCGGGGCTCGTCCAACTGTTCGGTCCCGTCGCTGAGGCGGCGCTCCGGTTCACGAGCGAAAGCGTCCGCCGCGGGGTGTTCGTGCTGCTCATCCTCCTGTGCCCCATGTGGGGCGCCGCGCATGTCGCGGCCGCCGACTCCGGGCCGGCCTTCGAACAGGCGATCGAACTCCCGAGCGCCGTCTTTGCGATTCTTGCCCCAGCTGTCGCCATCCTGTGGGCGGTAAACAGTCAGGGGGCCTGCGTCGCGCTTGCGGCGACGCGGAGGACACGCGATGTGCGCAGCGACGGCCAAGTGCGGTGGTCTACGCTCGCCTGCACCCATCTGAAAAGTGGGCGAGGCGCGCGGGCGGCGCGCCCGGAACCGCGGGGCCGCTTCGACAATTCGACTTAAATAGCCCCGCGGAAGTTCACGCCTCGGGATTGGGATGGCTGCGCTCGAAGACTTGCGGCGAGAGCCTCTCAAAGAGGCCGAGATCAAACTTGCCGTCGAAGCGGTACTGTTCAGCTCCTCCAAGGCGCTCTCCGTGCGGGAGATCGCGCAGGCCGTGGGGTCGGAGCCGCGGAAAGTGAAGCGCGGACTGCACCTGCTCAAGCGCGAGTACGCCAAGCGGCAGACCTCGATCGAGGTGGCCAAGATCGGCACGCGCTGGACGCTGCAGCTGAAGAACCGGTTCGTGCCGGTCGCCGCGGGCTACGCATCGACGAAGATCCCGAAGAACCTGCTGAAGACGATCGCACTGATCGCCTACCACCAGCCCTTCAAGCAGTCGGAACTGCTGAACATGGTGGGCCAGCGCGTGTATGACCATGTCCACGCGCTCGAGGACCTCCGCGTGATCCGCCACATCCCCTGGGGGAACTCGAAGATCCTGTTTACGACGCACCGCTTCTCGGAGATCTTCGGGATCGAAGGGAATTCACGCGACGACATCAAGCGGTGGATGGCAAAGCAGATCGGCATCCCCGCCGAGCAGGTCGACCGGGACATCAAGAAGTCGCACGACAAGGAGAAGCAGCTTGGCGGCGCGGTCGCCGAGAACGAGGCA
>JBGPJF010000058.1:0-14096 GCA_041485285.1 Thermoplasmata archaeon
GATCCGCGGCCTTGAGGCGGACGCCACGTCATGATCAAGCTCCAGGGCGTCACGAAGGACTACCTCGTGGGCGAGGGCCACGTGCGCGCGCTCGACGAGGTCACGCTCGAAATCAAGAAAGGCGAGATCCTCGCCGTGATGGGCCCCTCCGGTTCGGGCAAGTCGACGCTGCTCAACATGATCGGCTGCATCGACCGGCCGACTTCCGGGTCGGTGCACTTCGACGGCCAGGATGTGTCGACCATGAACGACAGCGAACTCACACGCTTGCGCCTCAAGCGCGTCGGGTTCGTCTTCCAGCAGTTCTACCTGATCCCGACGCTGAAGGCCGTCGAAAATGTCGAGCTGCCGATGCGCGAGGCCAAGGTGCCGCGCGCGCAGCGCCAGGAGCGCGCGCGCAAGCTGCTGGGCGACCTCGGCCTTTCCAAGCGCCTCGAACACTACCCGGCCCAGCTCTCGGGCGGCGAGCAGCAGCGCGTGGCGATCGCGCGGGCGCTATCCAACAAGCCCGAAGTGATCCTCGGCGACGAGCCGACGGGCGAACTCGACTCGCACACGGCGGAAGAAATCCTGGGGTTGCTGAGCGAACTCAACGGCACCGGGATCACCGTCGTGCTCGTCACGCACGACCCGCGTGTCTCTGCGTATGGGAAGCGGACGGTCGAGATCCTCGATGGCAAAGTCGTCGGGGACCGCGCGCACCCATGAGCCAGGGGGGGACGTCCGTGGCCGGCCGCCGCGCGCCACGTGCTGGGCGGGCGCCGCCGCCCCGAGGCTGGCGGCCCAAGGTCGTCGTGTGCGATGTCGACGGGACGCTCACGTTCAAGGACCGCCGGCTCGACCCCGAGGCCCTCGAGGCGCTGCGGGCCGTCGAAGCGGGGGGCACGCCCGTGGTGCTTGCCACCGGAAACGTCCTGCCGATCGCCTACGCCCTATCATACATGATAGGGACGAGCGGCCCCATCGTCGCAGAGAACGGCGGGCTGCTGTATTACCGCGGGCAAGTCACCGAACTCTCAAAGCGGGGCGCCGTCGAGGACATCGCCCAAGCCGTGCAGGATGTGCTCGGCCTTGAGCGGCTCTTCACGGACCAATGGCGCGTAACCGAGGTCGCCTTCCCGGAGAAGGCCGGCACCTTCGACGCCGTGAAGGCGCAGGTCGCGCTGCACCCGAAAGGCGAGCTTGTCCGGGTGGAGCGGACGGGGTTTGCCGTCCACCTCATGCAGCCAAGCTCGGAGAAGTTCATCGGCGTGGTGAAGGCCCTCGAGGCGATGGGGCTCACCCCCGCCGATGCGCTCGCCTGTGGCGACTCGGACAACGACACGGAGATGGTCGGCCGCTGCGGCGCGGGCGTTGCCCTTGCCGACGCGCCCCCCGGCCTTCGCGCCGCCGCAACGCTCGTCACGCGGAAAATCGCGGGGGGTGGCCTGAAGGAGGCGTTTTCCCTCTACGGCGTGGCGTCGTTTAGTGGCGCAGCGCGCGCCGCGCGCGCGAGGCCCAAACGCGGGCACCCACGGCGGCCGAAAGCAGGAGCACGAAGGAAATCAGCATCGCCTGGCCGGCCGGGGAAGAGAGCGGGCCGGGCGCCGAAGCCTGCGCGTCGACGGTAAAGGCAATCGTGATGTCCGGCGACTGCGACCCGTCGCTCACGACGAGCGTCACCGTGTGCTCCCCGGGCCCGAGCGACATCCAGAAGGCGCCGGCGTGCGTCGGCTGCGGCTGGCCGTCCACCGACCACTGGTAGAAGAGCGAGGCGCCGTCGGGGTCGAAGCTGCGCAGCGCGTCGAAGCGCACGTCGCTGCCGGCGCGATAGTGGCCGCCGGAGACCGGCGAGGTGAGCACAAGCGTGGGCGGGTGGCCGTACACGACGGGGGGAGCCACGGTGACCTTCGCGGGGGCCGACTCGGTGAGCGCCGTACCGGCCGCGTCGCGCGCGCGCCACACGACTGTCGAAGGCCCCTCCGTCAGGGTGAAGGGCAACGACACGGTCACGCGCGTCGAGATACCCGTCCGGAGCGCGTTCATCCACCCGGTGGACTTGCCCGAAGGGAGCAAAACGGACGCCTCGACCGTCGAAAGGTCGACCCCCGAGCCGTCGGCGTCGTCGATCGTGATCGAGAGCCGCGACACGGACTCGAGCCGGGCCCCGTCGGCGGGGGTGGGCTTTTCAAACGCCACGGGCCGCGAGTCGGCAAGCAGGCGCTGGTAGGCGCTCGTGGCCGGGCCGTTGCCCGCCTGGTCGAAGGCCTGCCATACCACGAAATTCTCGACGCCGTCGCGCACCGGCACCGCGCCCCGCGCGAGGAAGCCGCCGTCGGCCGCCTCGAGCGTCGGCTCCGTCCAGTCGCTCCACCTCGAGCCGCCGGGCAGCAAGTAGCGGAACTCCACGGTGGGCCCTTCGGGGCCCGACCCCGCGTCGGTCACCCTGCTGACCGATTCGGCGGTGCCCGAAGTGGCCCACGCGCCCGCCGCCGGAGCGAGCATCTCGATGCCCGGCAACTGCGTGTCGACCTTGAGGCGGAAGGGCGCGGACACATAGACCGCGTCATGGCCGACGAGCGACGCGCGAACGCGCACTTCGTTTTGCGCACCCTCCTGCAGGCCGACCGCGGCCGTGAACCGCGCGTCGAGGGTCGTGCCCGCAAGCCCGAGGCTGTGCCAGGTGCCGCCGCCCTGTCCGTTGACCTCGATTTCCACGGTGGCAAGGTCGATGGACGGCACGGCGCCCTTGTGGACGGAGAAGGTGACGGTGGGCGCGCCGTCGCGCAGCCACTCGGTCTCCGAGGGGGACACCATCGCGAAGTCGATCGCCCCGTAGTCAAGCTCGATCGGGAGAGGGTCCGAGTACGAGGGCCCGTTGCCGACGCGGTCGTACGCGCGGAAGCGCACATAGTTGAACGACTGCTCGAGCAGCGAGACGGTTGCCTGCGCGGTGACCTGCTGGCCGGTCTGGGCCGTTGCGCTGTGCCAGTCGTTGAATGCGGGGGGGCTCGAGTGCGAAACGGCATATTCGACGCGCGTCCCGTCGACGCCGCTGCCGGAGTCGAACACGCGGATCGAGACGGGGTAGTTGGCCTGCGTCACGACCTCGTTGGGTCCCGGCGTGGCAAGCCCGAAGCCCGGTGTGAGCGCGTCGGTCGCGAGCGCGACCTCCAGGGATGCGAGCAGCGCGCCGCTGCCGACCGCGCGCGCCTCGACGGTGTGCTCGTCGCTCGGGTCATCGGCGGCTCCAAGCGGCACCTGGGCGCGGAGGTTGCCGTTCTGGGCGTCATAGGTCGCGTGCACAGAGGCGCCCGTGCCATCCACGACCAAGACCGCGATTTCCGCCCCGGAGGGAGGCGTCGTGGTGCCCGCATACGAGAGGCTCCCGCCGGAGAAAGTCAGGGTCTCGCCCGCGCGCGCAAAGCCGCCCGAGGGCACCGCCGTCCCATCAGGGCGGCGCACATCGATCGCCCCGTGGAACGCCAGCGACGCGACCACCGGGAAGGCACCCGTCACGGTCGCCGTCGTCTCGCCGCCGCGGCTATCGCGCACCGCGAGCTTGACGGTGAGGGGGTTCGGGTCTAAGAGCCCCCAGCCGAACTTGAGCGACGCGTAGAGCTGGAACGAGTGCACGAAGGTCGACCCTGGAGCGTACGATGAGTCGGACAGCAATTCGGCCATGGTCGAGGGCGCGCTGACGCTGCCGGAGTCGGCGGCAAGCACCACGATGTGCGTGCCCCCGTCGTAGCGCACGTCGAAGGCCGACCGCATCGCGGCGCTTGCGAAGGTCTGTTCGGCGCTGCCAAGCTGGCTTTCGGTGCCGCGGTAGACGAAATTGAACGCGAAGTGGTAGGGCTGGGGGGCGCGCGCCAACGCCTTGCCGTCGGTGAGGTCGCCGGCCACCCACGCCGACGCGCTGATCGCGGGCAGGCGGATGCGCAGGCCGCTGTAGAGGTAGCAGGCCCCCGCGTCGACGGCGCCCGTCGCGTCGCGGGCCGGCGCGCACAGCGCCAGGTCGTTGCGGCCGTCGCCGTCGAGGTCGCCTCGCGAAGCGATCGTCGCGCCATAGAGGTCGTAGCCGGCCTCGCCGGCCTCCGTCATGTCGTAGCGGACCGCGAGGCCCGTCGATCCGCCGAAGTACACGAACACCTGGCCGTTGTTGAGCGGCCCGTCGGCGGAGGCAAGCGGCGCGCCCACGGCCGCATCGTCGATGCCGTCGCCGTTGAGGTCCCCCACATTGGCGACGGTGTTGGCGTAGTGCGCGCCTGCCGGGCCCGCGCGCGTGACGGGGGTGAGGAGGCCGACGGAGCTGCCGTCGTATTCGGCAAGGAGACCCGCTTCGAGGGCCTCGGGCGAGGAGTCGTACTGCGGGGAACCGAGGAGCAAGTCGGAGAACCCGTCCCCGTTGAAGTCGCCGGCGGCCACCGATGCCCCGAAAGCGTCGTTGCGCTGGCTCCCCTGAACTTCGGAGGGCCCGACGGGCGAGCCGCTCAGGTCGCCGAGGAAGTGGTAGATGCGCGCGTAGCCGTCGACGCCGGGCTCGCCGCCCGTCGTGACCACGAAATCCGAGAGGCCATCGTTGTTGATGTCGCCCGATTCGAAGGCGGCGGCGCCGAACACGTTGTCGGTGTTTTCGGCCGCGTAGGACCACGAGGGAGTCGCGCTAAGGCCGCTTGCCGCCCCGCGGTAGAGGAACACGGCGCCCGGCGAGGGAGGCGACCCGCTCGGCGGGGCGCTCACGATCAGGTCGCCGTAGCCGTCCCCGTCGACATCGCGCAGGATTTCGAGCCCCGTGCCGAAGGAGCCTTCCAGCGACGGCGCTTGGAGCGTCTGGTGGGCCATGGCCTGCGTGATGCCCGACTCCCCGTAGTAAACCTGGACTTCCTGGACGAGCGCGCCCGTGCCGTTGGGCCTGGCCGAAGTGACCGCGAAGTCGTCGAACCCGTCTCCATTGAGGTCGCCGCCGCCTGCCAGCGCAAGGCCGGTGAGCGCGCCGGCGCCGGAGGCGCGCAGCACGACGAGCGTGCCTGCGCCCATCTGGCCCCGGGCTCCGGCGACGATCGTGACGGCCGATGGACTGCGTGAAACCACGGCGAGGTCCGCCGCGCCGTCGTTGTTGAGGTCGCCGAGCGCGGAAAGGCGGGTGCCGAATTGGTCGTAGGCCGCGCCGCCCTCGACGATGCGCGCGGGCGCGTCGTCGACATCGTCCGTGATCGCGCCGCTCGAAAGCACGGCCCCGGTGCCTGCGGCCAAACTGCCGGCGTTCCCGCTCGCCGTGAGCCCCGTGGCAACGCTTGCCGAGGGCGCGGCGGAGGCGGGCAGCGCGGGGGCTACCGCAAGCAAGACGAAAGAAAGGGCAAGCAGCGATGCAGCGGCCGGCCGGGACCGGCCAAAAGTTGCCTTTGCACGGCTCAGTAGCGCAAGTCTCCTTGGAGGTGCGTTTTGCGACCCTCCAAACCTCATTCACAAACCCCGGCTCTTGATATACGTTCTCCTAACCTGGCTCCCTCAATTCCTATGAGAATTGCCGGGGGCCCCCAAAAAGGCCGGGAAATGGCCCGTCCCACCTGGAAACGATAATCCTTCGGGGGGCGCCATGTCGGGGGGCAGGCCCTGCCGGCTTGCCGGGGACGATCCGGGGTGCGGGCCTTCATCAGCTTGAAGACGGGCGACCTTTTCAAACGGCCCCGGCCGGGCCGCGCTCCCGCCGAGACCGACACGGCCGAAAGCATCGAGGCCCTCGAAGCCGCCCTGAAGGGGACGGCCGGGAGCCTGCGGTTCGTCAAGGATGACGCGCGCCACCTGACGCTGCGCTTCTTCGGCGACCTCGACCAGGCGCGCCAGGGCGAGGTGGCCCGCACGGTCTCCGAGGTGGCCGGGAGCCAGAAGCCCTTCGCCATCGCGCCGCAGGGCGTGGGCTTTTTCCCGAACGCGGTGCGGCCGAAGGTCGTGTGGGTGGGCGTCGAGGACCTCGACGGAAGGATCCAACCGCTGCACAGAGCGCTGGACGAGGCCCTGAAGCAGGTCGGCCTCGAGGGAAGCGGCGAGGCCTTCGTGCCGCACATCACCGTGGCGCGCGTCACGCGCGCACCCCCCGGGCCCGCGCTTGCCGACGCGGTCGACCCCTTCGTGAATGCGCGCTTCGGGGGCGGCGAGGCCGAGGGACTTGAGTTCATCGAATCGACCTTGCAGAAGGGGGGCCCCGTGTACCGCCGGATCGCCCTCGGGAAATTCGCCCCGCGGAAGGGTTGAGCGTGCTACCCCGCCGCGACTTGCGTCGCAACGATTATCAAAGGCCGCAGGTTAGGCCGCCTGGGGTCGTCGGCTGGACACGCGCACACGCTTGCTCTGGCTCCTTACAGGGGGCGTCTGCCTCGCGGCGCTTGCCCTTGCCGCGCAGGGCGCGTCGGCCGCTCCGCCCGCTTCGGGCGATTGGGTCGTGACGGCCAACGAGACCTACCTCAACCAGACGATCGTGGTTGAGGGCAATGTGTTCGTGCGCTCGCCCGGCCAGCTCACGCTCATCAATGTCACGCTCGAAATCAACTCGACCGCCGGGACGCGCCGCGGCCTCCTTGTGGAATCGGGAGCCACCTTGCGGACGCGCGACACGGACAACTCGACGCTCACCTCGCTCGACCGGACCACGGTGCGGCCCCTCTCGTCGAGCGAGCGGATTTGGTTCGTCGCGGCACCCGGCGCTTCGATCGACTTGCGGCAAAGCGCGCTGTGGGGCGTCGGGTACACGCAGTCCCCCGCGAATGCGTCCGGGGTCTACATCCAAACGAACTCGACCATCTTGCACAACGTCTCGGTGTTCTCGGGGTACTTCGGCGTCGTGTTCCTCGGCGTCGTTGGCAACTTCAGCGACCTCTCCGTGCACAACAACACCTACAACGGCCTCGACATGGACGCATCCTGCGATATCTCCGTGCGCGGGCTCTTGGTCGCCGACAATGGACAGGCGGGCGTCCACGCGTCGGGCGGCAGGTTCGCCGTGGTCGGGGCGTCGGTGCTGCACAACGGCGACGGCCTCGCGGTCAAGTTCGGCGGCAGGGCCACCGCGTCCCTGTTCGATGTCTCGGGGAACGCGAACGGCTTCATCGTGCTGAACGGCGCGACACTGAACCTGAGCCAGGGCCGAGTCACGAACAACACGGCCGCAGGCGTTGACGCGCGGCAGACGAGCGTGGTCAACCTCGACACCGTGACGCTCTCGGACAATCCAAACGAGCTGTACGGGTCGCTTGGCACCGCCTACACCGTGGTCGGCGGCAACTTGGCAAGGGGGATCCACACGCTGCAGCTTCGGTCGGCAAGCTCGGCATCGCTCACAGGGCTTCGCATTGAAGGCACAACGGGCGACGCGCTCGACCTCGACCAATCGTCGGCCGACATCTTCTCGACGGTGTTTGACGGCAACGCGTTTGGCGGCACGGTGAGCCGCTCCACGAGCTTCGCCTTCCTCGACTCGGTGCTTTCAAACTGCGCCGGCGGCGGATTCACCTTCGACAACTCGACCGGCGTCTACCTGCACAACCCCGCGTTCATCAACAACAAAGGGAAGGCAGTCGCGCTCATCGGCGCGACGACCTCGCTGATTGACGCGACGGGCGTGGCCGAGGTCAACCGCTCGGTCGTGGAAGTGCGCTCGCTTTCGATTGTGGGGACGCTGCGGCTCGTCGACGCGACCGTGCACGCCGTCTCCAACCAGCCGTGGTCGGTGACGGGCGTGTTCCAGGCCTCCAACACGTCGGTCATTGGCGACTTCCCGGGGACCTCCCTCACGCTCCAGGGCGGCGCGGCCGTGCTGATCCGCGGGCTCACCATCCGGGACATCGACTTCCGGCTGAACGGCGCTTCGCCTTCGGCGGACATCGACCTGCTGATCCTCCCGGCCTCCGGGGAACTCGCGCTCACCGGCGGGGACTCGACCTGGCGAAACGTTACGCAAGGCGCCGGCGCGGGCCGGATCCGCGCGTCGGCCGGAAACCTGACGCTCATCGGGGGGTCGTCTGCCGTGCTGGCCGCGGAGGGGACGGGCCGCATCGACCTCCGGGACTTTGCCGGGGCGCTTGGCAGCGCGCTCTACGCGGCCTCCGGCCAGATCCGCCAATTCTGGACCGTGGGCCTGTTCACGCAGTGGCAGAGCGCGGCGGCCGCGCCGAACCAGCTCTTCAGCATCGAAGACGCGACGGCCGCGCCCGTGGCCTCCGGCCAAACCGACGGGACGGGCACCGCGCTCATCGGACTGGTGCTCGTGGGCGTGGGGTCGACCGGCGGCGTCACATCGCTGAACCCGCACGTGGTGAGCGGCGGCTCCGGCGCATGGTCCACCACCGTGTCCTTGAACTTCACCGGCGCGGCGACCTACCCGGTGACGCTCATCGACGGCCTTCCTCCGAGCCTCGCGATCCTCACCCCAACGCAGGGCGCCTCGGTCAGCGGCAACGCAGTCAATATCACCGGCAACGCGGCCGACGGCGAGAGCGGGCTTGAGGGCCTCGGCTGGTCGTTCGACAACGTGAGTTTCACCCCGGGGACGCCCGCGGCCTCCTTTGTCCTCCAGGTGCCCACCCTCTTCGAGACGCTCTACCTCGTCACGCTGCGCGCCGCCGACCTCGCGGGCAACCTCGCCTTCGCGCAGGTCAGCTTCCGGGTCGACCGCACCGCCCCGCTCGTGTCCCTCAGCCAACCCACGAACGGCTCGTCGGTGAAGGGGCCCACCGTCCGATTCGTCGGCGGGACCGAGCTTGGCGCTACGGTCACGATCAACGGGACGGCCGTTGCCCTCGACGCGGCCGGGGACTTCGACGCGAACCTCTCGCTGCCAGACGGGCTCATCACGGTCGGAGTGACCGCGGTCGACGCCGCCGGGAACGTGTTCTTCCGGGAAGTCCAACTCCGCGTCGACTCGACGCCGCCCGGCATCGCCGTGTTCTCCCCGCCGAACGGGTCGACGGTCGCCGCGCGGACGGTCGACCTGGTCGGCTTCCTCGAGCCGGGCTCCAGCTTCTACATCAATGGCGTGGGCCAGCTCGCGCTTGCCAACGGCTCATTCAACATCACCGTCGACCTCGACAGCGAGGGCGCAAACCTCCTCGTCCTGCGGTCGGTCGACGCCGCGGGCAACTCGAACCAGACGGAGTGGGTCGTGGTGCGCGACACGCGGGCGCCCGCGGTGACCGTCGCCGAGCTTACAGGGCCGGGGCCCTTTGCGGTGAACGCGAGCTCCCCGCACTTCACGATCACGACCGACGAGGACGCCTTTATCCAAGCGTCCGTGTCGCCCGCCGGGGCCACCTCGAGCGGAAGCGGCACCTCGATGGTGTTCATCTCCCCGACACTTGCCGAAGGTTCCTATACGCTCACCGTCCGCGCCACCGACCAGGGCGGCAACACGGCGTCCCACACGTACGCGTTCCGCGTCGACCTCACAGCGCCCACCTTCGCGCTCGACAACCGCACCGAGGCCGGGTTCGTGAACACCACGACCTGGAAGGTCTCGCTGTCGGCGGAGGCCGGCGCGAATGTCACCGTCGGGGGCGTGCCGGCCGCGCCCACCTCGCCGGGGTCGTCGACCTTCGAGGCGACCGTCGCGCTCCAGCCGGGCGCGAACTCCATCACCATCGTGGTCGTGGACGCCGCGGGCAACCGCGCCACGCGCACCATCACCCTCACGCTCGACCAGACGCCGCCCGCGCTCACGCTCACCGCGCCCGCCGCGGGGGCAAGCACGGGCGACGGCCAGATCGAAGTCAGCGGCACGACCGAGCCGGGGGCCACCGTCATCGTGATGGGCCGGCCCGTGCCGACCGACGGAGCCGGCCACTTCGCGACGGTCGTCAACATCCCCGTCGGCCCCACGACGGTCACCGTGACCGCCACGGACCTCGCGGGCAACCGGGCCTCGGTGGAGCGGGCCGTCACGCGCACGTCCGGGTCGAGCAGCCTCGGCATCCCGCCCTTCTTGCAGGAAAATTTCCTCGCGCTGCTCTTGCTCATCGTGCTTGCGCTTGTCGCCGTCGGCCTCGCCGCGCGCTCGGGAACCAAGAAGCGCGCCCTCAAAGACAAGGCGGCCGCGCTTGAGCGCGAGATGGAAACCTCCCGCGCCGCGCGCAACGACCTGAACGCCCTCGAGAACTTTTCGCCGGCGGGCGTTGAACACAAGGACTTCGTGACCTCCGACGAGTTCCGCCGCAAACAGATCGAAGCCGAGCGCTCGGCCGTGCAAGACCCAGCCCGGAAGTAGCGTCGATTTGCACTTCGCCTGGCAACCTTTCCTTCCTATCCATTCGAGCGAATCTACCGTTACGCCAAACGAGAGCAAGAGGCAACGGTTATATATCGCGCGCCCGCCTCAAATGAAGCGTGGAACTCTGGAAGAGGGTCACTGTTGGCCCCGATGTGTTTGAGGCGCTCGCCTCGGAAGAGCGCATCTCCATCCTCAAGCTCCTCGACCAGAACAAGCAGATGACGGGGACGGATGTTGCAAACGTCCTCACCATCTCGAAGTCGTCGGCCTTCAAGCAGCTCAACCGGCTCGCGCGCGCGGGGCTCGTCGAGCGCATGGACGAGGGCCGGAAGTGGATCTACTACCGGAACACGTCCAAGGCCGAGCGCCTGCTCCACCCCGAAGACGTCACGATCACGCTCGTCCTCTCGGCGGCCCTTGCCGCCGTGGTGGTCGGGCTGCTCCTGCTGCTCACCCTGAACCCGATCCTTGGCGCGGGGGGCACGCAGTCGGCCGTCGCCGGCCCGAACGACTCGGATGTCCTCGTCCTTAGCCACCCGACGCTCGGAAGCGGCGGGCTGGTCGTGCAGGTCTACGCCGGCTCTGCGCGGCTCTCGGACATCTCGCTCTTCGTGGCTTCCAACTTCGACCACGCGGTCCTCGCGACGACCGCGGGCTCGCCCTCGTCGATGTCCCCCTCGCTCATCGGCTACGGTGGCGGCCACGCAAGCCCCGCGGCGATCACCGTGAGTGACCTCAACCACAACGGGCTGCTCGACGCCGGCGACACGATCTTCGTGAGCGGGCCCATCGACGCCTCGGGCTCGACCCTGTGGGTCGCGGCGAACAGCGGGTCGACGATTGCAAGCACGGGCCTTTAGCGCGCCCGTTGGCCACCGCGGGCCGGCATTTGGCCACGAGCTGGCGCCTGGCCCAGCGCCAGGATCAAATAGCCTCCCGCTCGATCCGCCGACGCTACCCATGGACAAGGTCACCGACCTCAAGGGGAAGTCCGTGCTCACGGCGGACGGCAAGACCGTGGGCACGCTGGCCGACCTCTCGATCGACGAGCACACTTGGAAGATCGCGCACATCGTCATCGACGTGGACCCGCAGGTCGCCTCGCTCTTCGGCGTGAAGAAGAAGCTGCTCAAGACGCCGCGCGTCAAGATTTCCACGGACAAGGTGGAGCACATGGCCGATGTGATCAAGCTGCGCGAAAACCTCTCGCACCTGAAGGTCGAACTGCAGTAGGAGGACGCCCCCTTGCCCCTCAACGCCTTCGAGCTGGTCGGCAAGGAGGTCATCACGAGCGACGGCCGGAACATCGGCGAGGTCGTGGACCTCGCCATCGAGCCCGCCGGGTGGAAAGTGCGCGACCTGCGCGTGGCGATCGACAAGCGCATTGCCGAGGAGCTCGGCCTGCAGACGCGGGGCAAGGGGGTCTTCCAAGTGCGGACGGCCTCGATCAAGACGGTGGGGGACATGATCATGCTCAACCAGACGATGAAAGTCCTCGCGGATTTCGCCGCCTCGGCCAAGAAGACCGGCGATGACGAGCCGTTTGATTAGCATCCGGGGGGCGGCCGCGTGGCCAAGCCGCACCGCCTCGTGGGCCGCACGCTCACGCTCACCTTCGAAGAAGTCGACGCGACCCCCGACCTCCACGAAGTGGGGCCGGTGCGCGCGCGCGTGACCGCGGTCGTGCTCGAAGGCTCGCCGCCCTCGGAGAAGATCGCCGCGCTGGTGCAAAGCCCCCCGGACATGGAGGGCCTTGCCGTAGCGCTCTCGGCGCGCTACGAGGGCGAGATGCTGGCCGCCGCCGAGAAGGGCGCGTGGGTGACGGTCGAAGCGTTCTTCACCGACAAGGGGGGCCGGGCGGTGGCCGGCGGAATCGGCAGCGCGACCTTCGAGGCTTAGCCGGGCACCTCTCCTTCGACGGCGTAGTAGTACTCGCCGATCTCCTTCTGGCGCTTGTCCAGCTGCGACCCCTGCTTGTTGATGCGCGGGCGCTTGGTCTCCTTGTCGCGGCGGAACGTGACGCCCGCCTCGCGCAGGAACTCGTTCATCCCCTTGCGCAGGTCGAAGGGCCCGCGGCTGCGGCCTTCGACCCCTGGCTTGCCGCCGAACACCATGATCGAGTCGGCGACAAGGTCGAGGAAGTAGACGTCGTGGTCGACGACGAGCGCCGCGCGCCCCCGCTTTTCCATCACGCGGCGCATGGCGCGGGCCGTCTCCATGCGCTGGTCGGCGTCGAGGTAGGCCGAGGGCTCGTCGAAGAGGTAGAGGTCGGCCTCCTTGGCAAGCGAGAGCGCCACCGCCACGCGCTGGAGTTCGCCGCCCGAGAGGGTCGGGACTTCCTTCGACAGCAGCGGGGGAATCTTGAGGGGCCGCTCGATCTCGGCCTTGTAGATGCCCGAGCCGTAGGTGCCCCCAAGGGCGGTCAGCATGAGGTCCTCCACCGTGCCGGAAAACGTCCCCTCCAGGTACTGCGGCTTGTAGGCCACCTTGACCGTGGACTCGACGGTCCCTTCGGTGGGCTTGACCACGCCCGCGAGCATCTTCACGAACGTGGTCTTGCCGGTGGCGTTTGGGCCCACGACGCCGACGGTCTCGCCGACGTGGATTTCGCCGGGCTCCGAAAGAAGCGAGAAGGCGTCGTACTTCTTTGTGAGGCCCCCGAACTTGACGACCGTCTGGGACGACCACCCTTCGCGGGCGGGGACGACCTCGAACTGGATCGCCCGCTCGCGGAAGCGGACGTTCTCTTCGACGGCAAGGCCGGAGATGTACGTGTTGATGGCCGCGCTCACGGGGCGCGGCTGCGCGAGCACGCCGTAGACCGACTCCTTCCCGTACATGAGGTAGACGATGTCCGCGAGGAAGTCGAGGATCGCGAGGTCGTGCTCGATGACCACGACCATCTTTCCCTGGGGGATCGCCTTGATCTGGCGCGCGACATTCAGGCGCTGGTAGATGTCGAGGTACGAGGACGGCTCGTCGAAGAAGTAGATGTCCGCGTCCTTCAGCAGGGTGGCGGCAACGGCCACGCGCTGCAGCTCGCCGCCGGAGAGGTCGGGCGTCTCGCGGCCAAGGACGGCGCCAAGGCCGAGGGCCTCGACGACATCGTCCATCCGGCCCCGCTCGTCGACCTTGGCAAGCAGTTCGCGCACGCGGCCCTTGGCGACTTTCGGGAGCTTGTCCACGTACTGCGGCTTGACCGCGGGGCGGACCTTGCCGTCGGCCACGCGCTTCAGGAAGTCGTGGAGCTCGGTGCCTGCAAACTCCTCGAGGATGGCGTCCCAGGCGGGAGGCTCCGCGAAGTTGCCAAGGTTGGGCCGCATTTCCCCCGAGAGGATCGACAGCGTGGTCGTCTTGCCAATCCCGTTGGGGCCCAGCAGTCCGACGACCTGGCCGGGCCGCGGCGTGGGGAGGCGGAAGACGCGGAAGCCGTTCTCCGAGTACTGGTGGACGAGGTCCGTTTTCAGTTCGTCGGCGACATTGACAATCGAGATGGCGCCGAAGGGACACTTGTGCACGCAGATGCCGCAGCCGATGCACAGCGCCTCGGAGATGAGCGGCTTGCCGTCGGGGGCGGCCCACGTGAAGACCTCGACATCGTTGCGCACGGGCGGGCAGTAGGCCTCGCACTCGTGGTTGCACTTGTGCGGCTGGCAGCGGTCGGGGTCGAGTACCGCAATTCGCATGCGCAATCACCGCCTGGCCGTGGAAGCCCGGGGCGAGGGTAACTGGCGGGCGCAAAAAGGCTTTGCCACGCGAGGGGGGGCCGCGCGAAGCGCAAAGGCGGCCGCCTTACAGCCGCTTTCGCCGGCCCTGGGCAGCCAGGCCCGCCACCGCAACGACTGCCGCAATCGCCGCC
>JBGPJF010000059.1:0-13969 GCA_041485285.1 Thermoplasmata archaeon
ATGGCGCGCGTCGCGTACCAGCGCACGGGACGCGTCGTCGGCGACGAGGCGCTCGCGCCGCTTCTGGCGCGTCAGCCCGTGTTCGTGTGCGCGGCGGGCCCCACGCTCGAGGAGGAGCTCGGGGAAGACCGGCAGCTTCCGGGCACCGTCGTCGCGGCCGACGCGGCCACGGCCCGCCTCCTGAAGCGGGGAACGCTCCCCGAGATCATCGTCACCGACCTCGACGGCGACATGGACGCGATCCTGCTGGCGAGCCGCAAGGGCTCGATCGTGCTCGCCCACGCGCACGGCGACAACATCCCGCTCATCGAGAAGTACGTCCCGCTGATCGAGGGCCCGCTCATCCCCACGGTGCAGTGCGCGCCTCCGGCGGGCACGCGCAATTTCGGCGGGCTCACCGACGGTGACCGCGCGGTGTTCCTCGCCGACCACTTCCACGCGTCGCGGATCGTGCTCTCCGGGTTCGACTTCGGCGACGAGGACAAGCACCCGCTCAGCAAGGAGCGCTCGCGGAAATTCATCTGGGGCGCGCTCCTCATCGCGTCGCTCGACAACCCCGCCGTGATGTTCCTGAACGAGTACGACGAAAAGGACGCAGCGGGGAAGATTGGCAGCGGGCTGGGGGGCCCGCCGCCTCACGCTTAGCCCAGGATGCGTAGGCCGCCGGCACCTCCAGGTCCGCCCCCCAGGACAGGTAAGGCACCTCGTAAGGGTGCAAGCGCTCCACCTCGGCGCGAAGCGCCGCAAGCCGCCCCGGCGCGGTCGTGAAGGTCACGCGGAATTCCGAGGTTCGCTGGCGTTTCCCGCGCCACCAATACAGCGAATCGATGCGGACCCAATTGGCGCAGGCGGCAAGGCGCGCGCCCACCACGGCGTCCGCCATCCGCCGCGCGGCCGCCGACGTCGCAACGTGCGTCTCCACCCATGCAACCCGGCCCGTTTTCGCCGCCGTGCTTCTCACCGCCGCGCCTTGCGCCCAAACCTGCAAATATCGCGGGCCCCCCATGGAAGGGTGCCCCCTATTTTCTTTGCGAAGGGGTGGATACCGCGCATGGACTTCGACCCCCGCGCCCGCGACGAGTACTTCGAAGACCTCGAAGAGCCGGAAGGCGCCTCCCCGAAGAAGCCCGTCAAGAAGCCCGAGGGCGTGCGCCCGATCTTCCCGCCCTCGACGCCCGACGCGCTTACCCCCGAACAGGTGGCGGGGATCGTCATCACTTACGACGACATGCGAAGGGCGCTTGGCAAAATCCTCAAGAAGCGCGGGATGGAGGAGGAGGAAATCAACCACCTCGCGATGTACCTCCTCTCCTTTTTCGGCTTCTCCGACGCCATCATCGACAACATCCTCGACACCGAGGACCGCGACGTGTTCTACATGCTCGAAGAGGAGGGGCTGCTCAGCACCTCGCGCGAGGAGAGCTACACGATCAAGGGGAAAATCTGGCGCATCCACTATTGGATCCTCAAGAAGCGCGAGATCCTGATGCTTGCCCGCGAGGCCGAGGCCCAGCAGGCGAAGGTCAAAGAGCGCGGGGAATTCGCCGTCTACGACGAGGTCGACCCGCGCGTGTGGGCGCGCGAAGAGTAGCGGCGCTGGTCGAAGGGAAGCGCCCGGCATTCAAAGACGAAGCCTTTATCCCCGACGCCCCGCTCGCACGGCCAAATGGACGGCTGGCTCATCGCGCTGCTCGTCGTGCTGGCCTACGGCGCGCTCCTGATTATCCTCGGCCAGACCAACCTGTTCGCCCGGGCCGGGATCGAGTCGAAGTTCGGCCTGATGATCTGGCGAACGGCCCGCGGCCGCGCGCTGCTTGACCGGCTCGCGCGGGCCCGCCGACTGTGGGGCGCCTTCGGGCGCTTCTCGGTGGTCCTCGTCTTCTTCGTGATGGGCGGGATGGTCGTCACCCTGCTCTTCCAGCTCGCGCTCATCACGAGCATCCCGGCAAACGCGGTGGAGCCGCAGTACGTCATCGGGATTCCCGGCGTCAACCCCCTCATCCCCGTCGGCTTCGGGATCGTGGGGCTCGCCATTGCGATCGTGGTCCACGAGGGCTGCCACGGGATCCTCGCGCGCGTCGAGGGCATCAAAGTGCGCTCCGTCGGCCTGCTCATCGCGGTGTTCCCGATCGGCGCGTTCGTCGAGCCCGACGAAGGCGAGATGCGCGCGGCCTCGCTCCCCAAGCGCCAGCGCATCTACGGAGTCGGCCCCGCGTCGAACATCGTCCTTGCGCTCGTGTGCGCGGGCATCTTCTCGGCGGGGTTCATGGGTTCGCTGCAGCCGATCGACGATGGAGCGGTCATCACGACGGTGATCGCGAACTCCGCGGCCGCAAACGCAAGCCTCCAGCCCTACACGCTCATCGATGAAATGGAGTTCAACGGGGTGACCACCGACATCCACAGCACGGCTGAGTTCGAGGCGTACATGCTGAACATGACGCCGGGCAACAGCGTGACGCTGCATACCATCTACATGGGCCAGCCGTCGGCCGTCCCGGTCGTGCTCGGGGCGCGGCCGACCCATGTCGCGGGCCGGTCGGACGCGGTGCTCGGCGTCATCGCCGAATCCCCCGAGACCTTTACCACTTCCGCACGGCCCGGCGCGGCGGCATCGGCGCTGTGCTCGGGGCAAGGGCGCACCATCGGCAGCGGCTGTTACGCGCAAACGGTAGCGCTCTACCTTGGCATGCCGCTGCGCGGCGAGTCGCCGGCGCCCGCCGCGCGCCAGGCGCTGTACCACCCAACGGGAATTCTTGCCGGCTTCGGCGGCGCCTTCTGGGTCGTGGCGGACATGTTCTACTGGCTGTTTTGGCTGAACTTCATGGTCGGCACCTTCAACGCGCTGCCGATGAAGCCGCTCGACGGCGGCCACATGTTCCAGGATGGGGTGCTCTCCCTGTTGCGGCGCCGCGCGGGCGCCGCGGCCCCGGCAGAGGGCGACCACGGCGATGCCCGGAGGCGCGCGCGCATCGAGGGCATCGAGGCCGACCTCGAAATGATGGTGGGCAACGCGCGGCGCTCCGCCGCCGTCCGCGACGAACTGCGGGCTTCGATGGACGGGGCCGAGCGCCCCTCCAGCGAGGCGAAGAAGGAGCTCGCCGACGCCGAGCGGGAGGCGACGGAAACGGAAAGCGAAGTCCAGCGCCTGGCCGAGCAGCTCGAGATCGAAAGGGGAACGCCCGCGACCCCCCAGGACAAAGCCGACGGGCCCGCGCCGGGCCCGGCTCCCGCCGACGACCTGTTCGGCCCCCGGCGCTTCCGCGACGCACTCGACCGGCGCGCGCACGCCATTACGATGTACACTTCCGTGACGATGCTCGTGCTCATCCTGCTGCCCTTCGTCGTCCCGAGGCTGCTCGGGACGGGCTCGGCCTAAGGCCGGGTCCTACTCCTCTTCGCCCTTGGCCTTGCCTTTGGGCTTCTTGCTGCGCCCGCCGCCCTTCGCTGCGTCGGGCTTTGGGGCGTCGCTCGAGTCTTCGGAGCCGCCTTCGGGCGCGCCTGCAGGTGCGCCTTCGGGGCTGCCCTCGCGGTCCCGGCCGCCTTCCGGCCCGCCTTCCCGGCCGCCCTCCCGCTCGCCCTCGCGGTCGCCGCGCTCTTCGCGGGGCCGCCGCTCCGGCCGCTCGGGCCGCGTGCGCGCGCGGATCTCCGCCTTCTCCTCGTCGGTCATCGGCTCTTCGGGAGCCATTTCGAGGTACTTCGAGGGCACTTCGTCAACGAGGTAAACGGTCGAGGCCGCGTGCATGACTTTGATGCCGTCCTTCTCGGCGGAGCGCACATCCACCTGGACAATCCGCGGCGAGTCGGCCTTCGTCGACCCCGCTTCCCAGGCATTCTTGTAGGTCTTCGAGAGGTGGACATAGCGCCGGTCCGTCGCTTTGATGCCTCCCTCAAGGAGCACCTTGGCCTCTTCCTCGGAGGTCGGGTAGTATAGGTGCGCCGGGATGTCGTGGGTCGGCAGGTCAAGTACGATGTCGACGGAGTGTGCGTAGGTCGCGCGGATCATCTCGTCGTCGATCTCGTAGCGGCCCTTCTCGTCGCTCTCGACGATCGCCTGGATGTGGCGCGGGCGCAGCCAGTGGAAGTCGTCCCGCGCGTCGCGGAAGGCGTCGACCATGTCGAACAGGTTGACCCATCCGTGCTCGTCCATCTGGAGGTCGAAGCGCTCGGGGAAGTGGCGGAGCGTCCCGGCCATCATCCGCGACAGCGAGTTCAGCTCGCGGTCGGACATCAGGAACTTTCCGCGGTCACCGCAGGTCGGGCACTCTTGCACTCGGAAGTATCCATGGTTCTCGCATTCTTTCAGCATTGTTGCACCACGCGTAGTGGAATGTAGGGTTCCGGGGAGCGGGGGGCGGCAGTTAAAGGTTTGCGACTTGGGGGTTCAGCCGCCAAGCGCAATGTCCGTGAGGCCGAGCGAAACCAAGCGGGCCACGGCCTCGTCGAGGGCCGGTTGCGGGGCGCCGTTGGGGTCGACCGCGAAGGCGGCGGCGCCGCTAAGCGCGACCGCGCGCTCGAGGGTTTCAGGGCGCAGGTCGCCAAGCGCGTACCCGGGCACCAGGTGCCCAAACGCGGTGCCGTCGCGGCGCGCGCGGTCGGTGTGCTTGGGGTGGTAGTGGCCGCCGCCCAGGCCGAGGCATGCGGGCGCGGCTGGCTCGAGGTCCGCCCTCAGGTACCCCGCGACGATGGCGCGCGCCACCGCCGCGCAGTAGGCGGTGTTCTCCCAGTCCTTCGGCGCCGACCCGACCTCGACAAAGAGGCTCGGGATGTCCATCTGCGGGCCGTGGTGCGTCGCCTCGAAGGCGGCTTGTATGCCGAGAGCGCCCGCTTCGTGCGTAAGCGCGCGCAGCAGGCTCGTCTGCGCGGCCCCGTCGGAGGGCGCAAGCGTCCGTGGCGCGCCGCCGAACTTCGCCTCCCCGCCGAGGTTGCCGATCGGGTGGACGGTGAAGGCGGTGAGGCCCGAGGCCGCGCTGTGCTTCGAAAGGAAGAGTGCGCGTTCAAACTCCTGCCCGCGCGGAGCCCCGAAGGAGCGGTCGGCGAAGTCGGCGGAAAGGAGGGAACCTTCGATCCGGGCCAACACGGCTCCAAGCGCCCCGTCCGTGCGCGCCGTGGGGTCCCCGCTATCGTCAGGGAAATGCCCGGCGGTAAGGAGCGCCTGGGCGATGCGAAACGAAGCGGGGTCGTCGCGGGTCCAAACGAGGAGCTTCACGCGCGGCGCTAACCGCAGCGGCGGAGATAACCCGTTCGAACCTCAAGACGTGCGCGTGGCAAGGTCGCCCTTCGGGGCTGCCTGGGCCGACGGGACCTGGGCGGCCTCGACCTCTCGGGCCGGCGGGGCCAAAAGGCCCGCGACCACCCGCGTCGGCTCGATGAGCACCGAAGGCGCCTCGCCCGCCTTGCCGCAGGGGTCGGCAATGCCCGTCACGACGGACACGAGGTTGCCGCCGCTTGCAAGCGCCGGGTCGTGCGCGACGCTGAGGCGCACCCGGTCCGTCGGCGGCATCCCGCTCTTGAGCTTCTCCGTGATCAGCCCAAGGACGCGCTCCGTGCCCGGCGGCGCCCGGCCGTTTGCACTGACGATGTGGATGAGCGCGCCGTTCGGGGCACCGCCCGCCGGTTCGACGAGCGCGTGCTGCGCACGTGCGGGGTGGTCGTTGGACCCCCACTCGCCGTACACGACGGTCCCCAAGCCGCCTGCAAACACGAGTTCGCGCGCGTCGCGCTCGGCAAGCTCGCGGTCCTCGGCAAGCTGGCACTGGCGCGCAAGCGCGCGCGGCACCTCGGCCATGAAGCAGTCCATCACGCCGAGGGCCAAGGCCATCGGGAGGTGGCCGGCGATCGGCAGGAGCGCTTCGTTGTCAAGGAGGATCGTGGTGTGGGACTCGCGTCGGAGCTCCCCAAGGGCGTTAAGCGCGCGCTCGCGCCGGCTGCGCTCGACGCGCATCGGGATCGCGACGACCGCCACGACGGCCGCACCCTGGGCGCGCGCAGTGGCCGCCACAAACGCCGCGGCCCCCGTGCCCGTCCCGCCGCCGAGGCCCGCAAGCACCGCGACGATGTCGAACCCCTTCAGGAGTTCGCTAAGTTCGCGCGACGCTTCGCGCGCCGCGCGCTTGGCCGCATCGGCGTGCCCCTGGGCGCCGTGGCCGTGGAAAATGCGCTCCCCAAGGAGGAGCTTCGTCTCGGACTTATGCAGCTCGAGGGAGAGGCGGTCGGTGTTCACCGTGAGGGTCGCAGCGCTCGGCGTCTCATCGTAGACCCATTCGGCCGCTGCGCAGCCTGCAGAGCCCACTCCGACAACGAGGAGTTTGCGCGCGCCTGCGCGCTGGCCCTCGCCCTTCGCGTTCTCCGCCCGGTTGCGTCCCGCTCGCGCGGCCACCCTCGAGATCAGTTGTTCCATTGCTCCCACCCTCAGCAGGACCGAAGCGAAGGGAGCGGGGCGGGGGGGTTTCCCCCGCCCTTCGCGTCCCAACCCTTCTGACAAGGCTACTTGCTGACCACGTTCTCGCGCTTCGAGGACATCGCCGCGTCAACCTGCTGCTGAAGGAGGACCCCGTGGAGCTTGTTGAACTCCGCCGTCTCCTCCGCCAGCGCCTTGGCCCGCGCGAGCGTGTGTTCTCGAAGCACCCGCACTGCGGCGTCCTCGACCGTCGGTCCATCCCCCGCCTCGACAAGCGCCTTTAGCCGGCGCTCGACTTCGGCGGAAACCTTCAGCCGTAGGACTTTCGCGTGCGACCCGTGTTCGTGGGCCTCGAGGAACTGCGCAAGCGCCGCGAGGATCAATTCCGAAGTCGTCTGAAATTCGCCGCGGCCGATGAGGTTATCCATGGCTGCGGCAATCTCGGGCGACACCCGGATGCTCTTCGTTACGCTCACGCTGTCCATCAAAACCCGCCCCTACCCTTGCTCCACACCCATCGTTCCAGTCCCAAACCAGTCCGCCCCTTGCGAGGCAGTCTGTGCATCCCAACGAGTGCAGTTGTCTACACTCGTAATACAGAAGTAAACGCCATTCGTATATAAAGGATCACGGGAAAACCCCGTTGCCGCACCCTGGGTGATCTTTCGCGTTTCGTGAGGCCGCTCGGGCCCCGCGCATCGGGGTCCTTGGGAAATCCCACTCCGATCCCCACGAAGTTTCAGCAAGCGCCCCGGCAGCCCCAGGGGCCCCGCCGCCGTGGCCCCCCTCGTTTACCCTCACGCAGCACCAAACGCTTTTGTACGGCCCCCGGTTGGTAAGCCCGGCGATCGACTGGCTGAAATCCTCCTTGTGGACGACGAGACCTTCCTCCACGAGATCTACTCCGATTTCCTGAACCTCCACGGCCACAAAGTCGTGGGCATCGCCTACAACGGCGATGAGGCCGTTGCCCTCTACCGGTCGCTTGCCCGCAAGCCGGACATCGTCATCATGGACCAACGTATGCCGGTCAAGAGCGGCGTCGACGCGACGCGCGAAATCCTGGCGATCGACGGGCACACCCGCATCGTGTTTTCGTCGGCCGACATCCACGCCCGCAAAGCCTCGGTCGAAGCCGGCGCCGTCGCCTTCGTCCAAAAGCCGTTCACGCTGGAAGAGCTCCTGCGCGTCCTTGAATCCGTCCTTGCCGGCGAACCGAACTCCACAGGAAAGAAAGGTTGAGCGGCAGGCGTTGCCCCAAGCCAAAAAAGGGGCCCGTTTTCTCGGCCGCAAATCGCCCCAAAATGGGTTGACTGGCCACTCACCCAAAGGTCTTTATCTCCTGCTAATCTTGCTCGAAGTGGGGTAGCGGGATGGGAAGCGACCTATTCGAACAGTTGGACAAAGAACTGTCCTCTATGCAACAGGAAGTATCGGATGATGTCAACAAGGCGACGGGAAAACGGCGCGACGTCACCAAGAACTTGATCGAGAACTTTTGGCAGCTCTGGATCCGGTTCAAGAACATCGACGTGCACTACACGATGGAGCCCTCTCCCTCGGTGTTTGCCACCTTCGACGAGTTCCCCGACCGCTGGAAGCTCAAGGACAACTTCAATTTCGCGCTCGTGAACAGCGTGAACCTCATCGACCGGACGCAGTCCCAGGGCCGCGTCGGCGACGCGCTGAAGGCGTTCTACTACCAGAAGGACGGGTCCACGCGCCTGCGCGTCGTGTTCGAGTTCTGCGAGGGCGAGCAGTACTACAAGTACAGCGGGTGGAAGCGGATTTTCTGCCAGCAGATCCTCTTCGACGGGGACGTCGAGAAGATGAGCTTCGAGAAGCTGTGGGCGGTGGTCGCCGGCGTCGTGAAGGTGTGGTTCGAGTCGCACCTGCGCAAGAACCGCGACGTGATCATCCAGTACGTCAAAGAGAATTTCGAGAAGGGCGAGACGTTCACCCAGTAAGGGGTCGTACGCTTAGCCTTATCGCGCCGCCCACGCTTTGGAACCCCGATGCGGGGAGAGCGGGCGTTTGCCCTATTGACGGTAACAGCCGTGGCCCTCTCGGGCTGCTTCGGGACGCCGCCCAATTCCCCCCCGGTGGTGAACGCGCACGCATCGGCCGCTACGGCGGCCGCAGGCGAGGAGGTCATCTTCACGGGCACGGGCGTGGACACCGACGGCTCGGTCGTGCGCTTCGAGTGGGACTTCACCTCGGACGGCGTGCCGGACTTTGCAAACGCGACGAAGGCGACGGCGGCGTTCCGGTACCCGCTGCCAGGCGCCTTCCATGCGACCTTTACGGCCTTTGACGACAAGGGCGCGAGTTCCTCGGTGACCGTGAACGTGACGATCGTCGCCCGCTTCAACTTCAACGCGGACTGGGGCGACCAGGCGGGGTTCGCCGTCCACGGCGCCGCAACCCTGGACCCCGGCCTGCTCCTCGTCACCGCGCTGCCAAGCGGCGCGCCGGCACCCTTCACCTTCCGCATCGGCGAGGGCCTCGTGCCCGTCAACAATACGACCTACCGCGTCGCGATCCCCGCGACGCAGCTCCAGCGGTATTCGACCGTCCGCCTCGAGGCCATCTACAACGCCACGCCAAGCGGCTCCCGCATTTTCCGGTCGGTCCCCTTCTTCGGTTCGGAGAACGACAGCGTCGTGACGTACCACGCCGTGATGGAAGACACGCGGGCCCTCGCAAGCGGGAACTCGACCTTCTCGGCGACCGGCTCGATGTCGGCCCAGGCCGCCGGCAACACCTCGGTGATGGGGTTTGCAGGGACCGCGACAGCAACTTCGAGCTACGCGGACCCGACGGGTTCGTCGAACGCGAGTTACGCGCTCTCCTCGCTTGCCTGGAACCGGTCGCTTTCGCTTACTACAGGCACCTTTTCCACCACCGATTACGCGTGGTTCGGCACCGGCAGGCTCACTTCGACGGCAACGGGCGGGTTCTCGACCGACCTCAACCTCACGGAGTACCGCGGCACCCGTTACCGGGGCAACCTGACCTTCCTGCGCGCCGACGGGTCCGGACACTATTGGAGCACCGCAAGCAATTCGAACGGCACGGTCGCCTACGCCGTCCTTGGCAACACGAGCGTGGACGCGCTCGATGGCGAGGGCGTTTCGAGGAAGGCCCTCGTCATCGTCGAGAACCAAACGTACAACGGCACGCTCTCGGGGGCCCCCTACTTGGAGACGAACGTGAGCAAGACGTATGAGGCGGTCGCCGAAGCCCTGGAAAACCCCGAGCTCTTCGTGTCGTGGAACACGAGCGGGATGATCGGGTCCTCTCCCCTTTCGGGGTCAGGGAGCCGCTTCCTTGACGCCAATGGTGACGGGACCTTCAACCCCGACCCGCGGCCGACCCTCCCTTTCGACGGCCAGTTCTTCGTGGGGCTGGCCCCCGCCGACCTCGAGGTCGGCGACGCGTTCACCGTGCACAACGGAGCCGGCGGGGCGGCAAGGCTCGAGGCGTCGAACCTGCGGACGGAAGCGCTCGTGGCCCCCGGGTTTGCAAATGCCGCGGTGCAGACCGTCACCCTTTCGGGCGCGATTTCCGGCGGCGGGTTCACCGGCTCCATCTCCGCCGACATCGTGGCAACCGGGGCCCACAACCAGCTGCGCCTGCGCTACGACACGACCCTTGCCTCGGCCACGGGCTCGCTCTCGTCGCACCTGACCCTCCAAGCGCGCGGAGCATGAAGGCAAGGGGGCGTCGCGCTGCCTTCACTTGCGGTCGTCACCGAGGACTTCTCGCTCTATCATGATCTCGTGGTCCGCCTCAAGAAGCGCGGGATCTCGTTTGCATCGCTCTCCCCCAAAGACCCGATCCCGCGCGAGGTCGGCGTGGTGATCGCAAGCCCGAAGGAGGCGGAGCGGGTCGCGTTCCGCCCGACGATCGCCGCGCGCGGGGACCTCGAGGACGTCATCGACCAGGCGCTCAAGGCGCTCGCCGGGCGCGAGGGGGCCGAACTGGTCGCGGTGGGCGTCGACCCCGGCCGGCGCATCGGCGTGGCGGCCCTTGCCGACGGTGCCGTGGTTGCAAGCGCCGTTTGCCGGAGCGTCGACGAGGCCGTGAACCGCGTGCGCCTGTTCCTCCAGCGCCACCCGGCGAAGCGGCAGGTCGTGCGCATCGGCAACGGCGCCCCGACGGTGCGCGACGTGCTCGTCCAAAAGTTGAGCACCCTCGCGACGCCCATCGAGGTTGTCGACGAGCGCAGCACGACCGAGGACGTGGACCTGCCGGACGTGCGCGCGGCCATCTCGATTGCCGCGACGAAAGGCCCGCGCGTCGAGCGGCCGCCGGCCATCGCCCTGTCGCGCGGGGAGGTCAAGGACATCCAGCGCCTCTCACGCATCCGCTCGCGCGGGCGGTTCACGATTCCCGCCCCGATGGCGCGCGATGTCGCCATGGGGCTGTACTCGCTTGACGAAGCCGTCCGGCGATACCGGCGCGAGCGGCAGGCGGCAGGCGCCCTCGACTTGAGCCGCGAGGAAGAGTGACGAGCGGATGCGCCGCGGGGGGCCAAACCCCTTATAGCCCGCCCCAGTTGGGCGCGCGGTTACATTCGTGAAAGAGGACGGCCCGTTCGCGGCCCTGGGGCTCTCGGAGCCCCTGCTACGCGCGATCAAAGAGCTCGGTTACGAGACGCCCACGCCCATCCAGGAGAAGGCCATCCCCGTCGTCCTTAGCAAACGCGACGTGATCGGCCAGGCCCGCACCGGAACCGGCAAGACCGGCGCCTTCGCGCTGCCGGCCATCGAACACATGCTGCGCACCCCCGCCCCCGTAGGCGGCGTGCGCGCCCTGGTGCTTTGCCCCACGCGCGAACTCGCCGTGCAGGTTGCAGGCGAGGTCAAGAAGATGGCCGCCCATGCGAAAATCCGGGAGCTTGCCGTCTACGGCGGCGCCTCGATCGAACGGCAGGTCAGCGCCCTGCGGCGCGGCGTGGAGTTCGTCGTGGGGACCCCCGGCCGCGTCATCGACCTCGTGAATCGCCGCGAGCTGCGCCTCGACCGCGTCGAGATCCTCGTCCTCGACGAAGCCGACCGGATGCTCGACATGGGGTTCATCGACGACATCAAATTCATCCTGTCGCGGCTGCCCAAAGCGCGACAGACCATGCTCTTCTCTGCGACGATTCCGCCCGAAATCCGCTCGCTTGCCGACGAGTACCTGAAGGCGCCTGAGTTCATCCAGGTCTCCGCCGACACGCTCACGGTCCCCACGACCGAGCAGCTCTTTTACCGCGTTGGCCGACGTAACAAGGCGTGGGCGCTCACCCGAATTCTCGAATCCGAGAAGCCCGAGCGCGCGCTCATCTTCTGCAACACAAAGCGCGGCTGCGACCTCGTCGCGCGAAGGCTCAACGAGGCGGGGTTCCGCGCCGACGCCCTGCACGGCGACTTCTCGCAGGCCCGCCGCGAGTCCGTGCTCAACAAGTTCCGCGCTGGGACCTTGAAGCTGCTGGTCGCCTCCGATGTCGCCGCGCGCGGGCTCGACATCGAGGAGACCACCCACGTCATCAACTACGACACGCCCGACTCCGTCGAGGCGTACGTGCACCGCATCGGGCGCACGAGCCGCGCGGGGCGCGAGGGCAAGGCCATCACCTTCGTCACGAAGGAGGACGAGGGCGCCATCTCGCAGATTGCCGTCGTGGTCGGCGCAAAGATCAATGAGGTCGACCTGCCCGAGCCCAAGTCGTCCGACCGCGTGCGCAAGGTCGTCGACTTCGACCACCTGGCCAACGCCTTCGGGATGGTTCCCGTCAAGATCGAGGTCGGGGAGAAGGACGGCCTCAAGCGCTACGACCTGCTGACATTCCTCAAGTCGAAGGCGCGCATCTCCGACTCGGTGATCGGCCACGCGGTCGTCGAGGAAGACAAGTCCCACTTCGAGGTGCACAAGTCGGTCGCCGAGCGCGTCCTGCGCGCCATTGAGAAGTCAACGTTCAACGGACGGCGCCTAAACCCGAGAGTCGGCGAGTAGGCCGCTTCAGGCAGCCGCCGAAAGTGCAAGGGCAACTTGGTTGCGGGCCGCCTCAGAAGGCGCGAACACCTCGAACACGAAGGTGCCGTGGCGCCAAGCCAGTTCGCTGTTCGTGGCGTTCCCCGCGGCAAACCAAAGGCGCGGGCCCTGGCGCACACAGATGCGGGAGTTTGCGCCGGGCCCGAGCGCCGAGTATTGGCTCGAAAGGTAGCCGTCGGCCACGCCGGTCGCGTTCTCCACACTGTAGTTGTATTTGTCTTTCCAGAAGGGGAGGTTTTGCGCCTCGTTCCAATCGGCCGGGGGCGGCGTCCAATTCAACGACGCGTTGAAGCGCGTCACGCGCACGAACACGCCGCCGTCGTAGCCCGCCTCAACGGCGCTGTTGCGCTGGTTTTCGACGACCGAAAGGTCCGTCCTGTCGAGGCCGGCGAGTGTTGGAAGCGTGAAATTGGCGGGCAGCGCGTCGATGGCAGGGGCCGCCCGCTTGAACACATCGACGGGGACTTGCGGCCCGGGCAGCGCGATCGTAAGGAGAATCAGCCCCACCAAGGCGAATGCAATCATCACGAGCCCCGGCCGCTTTGCGAGGAGCCCGCCGCCGCTCTCGTCCGACGCGTTGGCCTCGGCCATGCGTTTGACGCGCAGCCACCCGGCGGTCGTGAGCGCCGCGCCGACCACGGCGACCCCAAGCGAGGCGGCCAGGCACGAGCGGCCGAGGTCGCCGGCGTCGCAATTCGTGTTGCCTGAGAGCCACGCCCCGAAGCCGGCAAGGGCAAGCCCCGTGCCGACGAGCACAAACCCCGAAACGATCCAGACTTTCGTCAAGGCAGAACGGCGCGGGATCGCTGGACGGCACAAAGCCTTTGTGGCAACCGCCATGTCGGATGAAAACCCCTCCCAGCCTACCTCATCACCTGTTGCGGAGCCCCCGGGTCGATACCGAGGGCCTGCATGCGCCTGACCAACTCGAACGGCGGAATGGTGCCTGACGCGACCGCACGTAGTAGTTCGACGGCCTGCGCCTCGCTCGGGCCTTTCAGTCGCACATCCGCTTTCAGCATCCCCAAAACCCCGTTCGGGAGTCTTGAGGCCTGCTCGTCCAAGTGGTCTTCCGTCGGCGGCGTGTCGTACCAGTCCCGCATCGAGCCATTCCCTTTGATGTCGTGGCCCATCATCGCGGCGCTCGCCTGGTAGCTTAGGCCCGCCTTGCGGCAAGCCGTCGCTGCGAAGTGTCGAAGGTCCTTCGGAGTCAGGTGGGGAAGTCCCCACTTGACTTCCAGCATGTACCAGGCCGCCTCGATGCACTTGTAGTCCGCGCCCCGCTTCGCGTCGATCCTCTTGGTGCGTCCGTTCCTCCACGGGAGAACCGGGTCATTGGCGCCCTTCGCAGGGCTTTCCTTGTGCCAAGAAGCCAGAGCCAGTCGCACGTCGGGCGGCAGGTGCCAATGGACGCCCGCTGCGGTCTTGAAGCCCGCCTTTGTCCCATCGTCGATGGAGATCCGGGTTGGATTGCCCGCCTCGTCCTCTTCGACGTGACCCCAACGCAGGCCCGCGACATGCGAAGGC
>JBGPJF010000060.1:0-13942 GCA_041485285.1 Thermoplasmata archaeon
CCCCAAGGCAAGGGTCGCGCGGGGGCTTCCGGAGCGCGCGAGCGCCTCCGCCACCGCCAAGCGCCCCATCACCACCTGCAGGGAATTGGAGAGGTCGTGGGTGAACGCGTCGAAAAGGAACCCGGACAGGTACCGCGCTTCCGTCGCCTGAACGCGCGCCTCCGCGGCTTCCGACACGTCGTAGAGGAGGCCCAAGGCCCCCGCGAATTGGCCGTTGCGAAGCAGGGGTCGGGCAATGATTACGGTGGGGACCGGCTTCCCGCCGGGGCCCGCCAGCCGAATTCGGAAGGTGTCCGATTGGCCGCGCGTGCGCCGCGCGCTCTGCAGCGCGTAGGTCTCGAGGTCGGCGGGGTACACGGAGTCGGCGATGGCCATCCCGGCTACGGCCTCGGGGGCGCGCCCGACCATCCGGGCAAAGGCCGGGTTCGCATGGACCACCCGGAAGTTCTCGTCGGTCAGCACGACGCCGACGGTAAGCTCCCGAAGAATCTCGGGTGCAAACGCGGTGAGCGCCATCCCCCGACCCCCCGCCCGGAATGCGAGATAGCCGGTCCCCGCGCCGTAAGCACCGATTGCCGCGATGCGCAAGGCCGTGGCAAGCTCGGCCCCCAGCGCGTCCACCCTTCCCTGGATTGCGAGCACCGCCGCGACCATGATGCCAAGGAGCGCGACAAGGCGGATGATGAGCGCCCGCTCGTCAGGCCGGGCTTCCACCCCCGTGGATAGGGGCGGAAGCCGCGCTTCGCGTGCCATGCCGGAGGAGTGCGCGCCGTGAGCAGATGTCTCCTTCTAGACTGAACATGGGGGTAGTAATTACTGGGGAACCCCACCGGAAGCCCATACGGCCCGCCTGCTCCCCGGTGCCCTCGCGGCGGCCATCCGCTACACGTCGCCGACCGTGCCGAGCTTGGGCTTCATCTCCGCCCCACTCTCGAACCGCACGACCAAGTTGGCCAGGTCGGCCATCGGGTAGGGCTTGCGCAGCACCCACACCACGATCCCCATCCACGGCTCGAAGTCCTTCTGCGTCACGTAGCGCCCCGTAACCACGATGACCTTCGTGCCGAGCCGAAGGCTGCGGATCCCGTCAAGGACGCGCTCGCCGGGGAGGTCGGGGAGCATGAGGTCGAGGAGGATGAGGTCGGGCTTGTTGCTGTTGATGTTCGCGAGAGCTCCGGCGGCGTTGTAGGCGGTCTCGACGTCCCACGCGCGGCCCACGAACACGGTCTGGTTGAGTTCGGCGATCGTCATGTCGTCGTCGACGATGAGCACCCGGCGCTTCCGGGGCGGGGCCGGGGCGGCGTCCTTGTCGCCCTTGCCCCCTTTCTTCCCGAAGAGCCCCACCGCGACCGCCTCTATATGCAAGGGGACTGGCATTCAACGCATAAAATGTGAATCGCGCACCGATCAGGGTGGGAAAGGCCAGAGGATGGCGCGCCTTGGGGTGAAGGGTCGCACCAAGCCTTGGACGAACACGGAAAGGTATAAGGGCGGCCGGGGGGCCTTGCCGAATACCCTCCCAGGGGTGGCCGCGCGACCATGTCTCCAGTTAGAACATCCAACGGTGGCCAGGATGCGGGCCTCAAGGCGCCCCCAACGGCGGGCGCGCCTGAGCCAGACACCCCGCGAGCAGGCAGGGGGCTAACCAATGGCAATGGCCCCGAGCTTCCCCGCGCGAGGCAGGGCCCGGCGAAGCAGCGCACCGGGGGAGGCCGCACCACTGGCGGCGGGCTCACCAATGGGTCGGGGCGAACGAACGGCGGCGGGCTCACCAATGGGTCGGGGCGAACGAACGGCGGCCAGCTGGCGGTGCTCGCCTCGCAGAAACACCTCGCGCGGACGCGGGCGGCCCGAAGGCACCGAACGCAGGCGCTTGTTGCGGGGCTCCTCCTCGCCTTCACCACGGTAATGGCCGCGGGCGTTGCATCCGACGCGGCCTCCGGGCCGCGGGTCGACGGGCGCTTTGACGAATGGGCGGGCCACACGGCGGCGGTTTCCGGGGGCGGGAGTGTGGGGCTTCGAGCGGTCGCCGTCATGAGCGGGCGCCTCGCACCGCAGATGCTCCTCGAGTTTGCGGCGGCCCCCTTTGCCGCGCGCGAAGATGTTTGGGTCTTCCTCGACCTCGACCGCCAGGGCGGCACCGGGTACTGGACGGGCGCGCTCGGCGCCGATGCTGCCGTCGCGCTTGCAGGGCAAGGCGGCCGCCTCGCGGCCGCGACCGCTTACACCTTTGAAGGGCTCGACCGCTTCGACCTGCGCTCGCTCTTCTCGCACGGCCGGACGTTGGCCGCGGCGCAGGGCGCGCTCATCGAACTGCAAGTTCCCGGCGCGCCGTTCGCCTTCGAAATCGCGCGCGCCACGCCGCTGGGCGCTTCCTCGGCGGGGGCATTCGACCTGACCGGCGCATCCGTGGCCTTCGCATCAGGCGCCGTGCCCCTCACCCACGCGGTGCAAAACGGCGTGCGCATCGACGGCGACTTTTCCGACTGGGCGGGCGTCCCCTTGACGGCAGACGCCACCGACGGCGCGCTCCCGCAGCGGCTCGACCTCCTGCGTGTGGCGGCCATCGGCGATGCGGGCTCCGCGCAGTTCCTTGCCGAAGTGCAGGGAGCTGCGCTCGAGGGCACCTTGCCCGTGCGGGCGGAGCCGATAAGGCCCGACGGGCCCGGGTCTGCAGCCCCCGCCCCGCCGCCGCGGCGGACGGCAGGCACCGACCAGCTGGACATTTACCTCGACACCGACCGCGACGGCGCAACCGGCGCTGTGTCCTTCGGCCTCGGCGCGGAGCGGCTGCTGCGCGTCGAGGGTGTGGGCGGGGTCGTGGTGCTCGCGCAATTCTTCGCCTACCAACGCGGCGCATGGGTGCCTGACCCCGGCCACGCGGAGGCGGCCGCCGCAGGCGGCAACGTCGAAGCGTCCGTCGAGGCCGCGGGCCTTGTCGGGGCCGCGGTCCGTTTCACATTGACGGGCTTCGACGGCCAAGACCAGAGCGACGCGGACCTGCAAGTGGCGGGCGAGGCAGGGGCCGCCCGCGAGTCGGTCGGTACCATGGCCGTGGCGCCGCCCGGCGAATCGGGCGTCCTCTTGAACCCGATTCCCGAGCCCGCGGCGATGGCAGCGGTGGCCGGCGCGCTCGGCGTATTCCTCGTGTCCGCCAATCGGCGCCGGAGGCGCCGCAACGGGGAGGGCCACCCGTGAGCGCTCCGGCAAAGGACGAATTCGAATGCCCGTCGTGCCGGGGGCTCATCGAAGAGGACTGGACCGCGTGCCCCCACTGCGGGCTCGTGTTCGACCCACCCGAGGCGGAGGCGAAGCCGACGGCCAGCGCGGTCGTTTTGCCCGCGCCTTCCACTACAACGCAGCCGGCAGCGCACGCGGGTACCGCCCCCGCGCGGTCGGCGGCCCCCGCCCACCCCGCGCCTCCCGTGGCCGCGCACCTCACCGGCGCCACCGCCGATGCCCCCGCGCTGCCCAGCGTCGACACGGGCGAAATCCCGTTTGCCCCGAGTGGAGGGGGGCCCAAACGTCCCATTACCGTCATGGACGAGCGGGCTTCGCCCTCCGGCGGGCCCACGGTCACGTTGGAGTCGATCATCTCGCGCGACAAGGCGGACGACCGCATCCCCCCCGAGCCGCCCAGCGACGGCGGGCGCAAGGCGGTCACCATGATCCATGAACTCGCGCCGCCAAGTCCCCAGCCCGCTCCGCCCGCGTTCGAGCCGCCTTCCACAGCCCTTGCCCCGACGGTGGTCGTCGTCGCCCCCGAGCTCTCCGGAACCCCCGCGCGGCGCCTCAACGAGGACCTTGCGGCCATCGAACGCATGATCAACGCGGCCGTCGCGAAGGCCCTGCGCGAAAACATCGCGGCGTTCTCCTTGCAGCAGTCGGCCGCGGCTACCGTGGTAACGACCGCCGCCACCACCGCGACCCGCCGGAAAGGCGTTTTGGCGGTCGGCGCCGGGCTCTTCCTCGGGGGCGCGATTGGCGAAATCACCGCCCTCAACTGGGACACCTGGATCAAAGGGATGGCGGACTCGGTGATCGGCCCCATCCAGCAGCTCGGGGTCATCGGAATGGCCACCGTGGCGGGGGCCGGCGCTGCTGTGGTGCTCCTCCAAGCCGGCCGCTCCAAACGCCGCACCAAGACGCGCTCGAAGCGCGGCTCCGCGCGCGCGCACTGACGGGCGCTGGGCTCGCAACCCTCAGAGCCCCGGGTAAATGCCCATGAGCCCCGTGCGCTCGATCAGCACGTCGTACACGTAGTCCACTTTGCCCTCGCCCCGGATGACGCGCACGCGCATCCGGCGCCGCCCCTCCTTGTCGTCCTCGAGGCGCTCCATCATCGTGCGGCCGCCCTGCAGCCCGGCAAACGCGAGGATCTCGTCGACCTCGGCGAGGACTTCGCCGTCCTTGACCTGGCGGCTGCGGCGGTCCTGCCCCACGGCCACGGCGTGGCCGGGCGCGGCCAAAAGGATTGGGGTGGGCTCGGCCCTACGGCGCCGCCCGCCGCGCGCGGGGGCCCTTCGGCGCCCCGCCCTTCTCTTCGGCCGTGCGCAGCATGTACAACAGCTCGTGCATTCGGTTCGCCCGTTTGGCTACTTCCGCGTGGTGCTTTTCCATGGTGCATCCCTCGGGCCCGGCCCACTTAAGGGAAGAACCCATCGTACACCAATCGCGCGCATGCAAACACCTTGGCCGCATGTTCTCAGATTTGCAATTCGTGGACACTACCAAACGCTTGAAGAGGGGTCGCGCGCGGCGAAGCCCTTCCACGGCGAAACGGGCAGGGGGAAATCACGGCGACCCCGGCGGCCGCTCGTTCGGGTCGTAGCTGGTCGACGGCCCGTAGAGCTGGTCGTACTCGGAGGGCGGCGGCTTGGCCCACGGGTCGGCCGCGGGCGGCGCCTCCTGCTGGATGATGACCGGCTTTTCCGCCGGCTTCTTCAGCTTTCGCCGGAACGCCACGACCATGACCCCGACACCGGCCGCCGCGACCACCGCCACGATGATCAGGATCGTCATCATCGGCAGGCCCGTCGCGTTGGCGGTGCCGCCATTGTTGTTGCCCCCGCCGTTGTGGCCGCCCGACCCGAGGGTGCCTTCTGTCACGACGACCGTGAAGTGGTAGACCGCCTCGTTGCCGACACCGTCGGTCACCGTCAGGGTGACGGGCCACGGGCCGCTCGACACGTACGCGTATGAGGCGTTGGGCCCCTCCGCCGTTTCCCCGTCGCCGAAGTCCCACCGGTAGGAGACGCCGCTTGGGTCCAAGGCGGTCGCCGTGAACACGACGGTGGTGCCGAGCGTCACGCTCGTGCCGGGCGAGACCGACCAGTTCACATTCGAGGGCGGCAGCCCATCGGAGATGGAGACGGGAATCTGGATCTCGACGATGTTGCCCGCGGGGTCGGTCACCTTGAGCGTGAGGGTGAAGTTCCCAAGCGAGGTGACCGCGAGCACCGCGTGGGTGGCGTCGAGCGGCGACCCCCAGGTCACCTCCGGCGCGTCGATCGACCACGCGTACTTGCCGTTGGCGGCAAACAGCGGGTCGTTGTCCGCAAACTGGTTGAAGGCCTCGAATTCGATCCGCTGCTGCTGCTTGACGGCAATCGCGCGGGCCCACGTCGCATTGAGCAGGTGCGGGGCCGTCCGGTCGACGATGGTCACGGTGAACGAGAACACGCCCTGGTTGCCCACGCCGTCCTCGATGACGACGCTGACTTCGTGGTTGCCGAGCCCGGTCCAAGTCCTTGTGAAGGCAAGCGTGGCGGCGACCGTCGCGCTGCCGTCCTTCCAGGTCGCACTGGCGACCCCCGAGTAGTCGGTGGCGTCCTCGACGCTGAAGGTGTGCTCCTCGCCATCAGCGAGCGTGACCCCCGCAGGCGGCGTCCACACGGGCGCCTCGGTGTCCGGCGCCAAGAAGTTGTACGCTCCGGCATTCAAGTTCCCTGACGGGTCGCGGCACTCGTACCGGATCGAGAAGTTGCCGGGAACCGCCGGCGTGAAGTCGAACGACTGGTTGAAGTTCTCCGCGTAGCCGACGTTGCCCGGGAACACGATGACCCAGTAGAACGCGCCAGGCCCCGGGAAGGCCGGGTCGTTGTCCGCCGCATTTGCCATGCTGAGGTGCACGGTCTCGCCCTGGCCGGGGGGGACGGCTCCCGTCGCGCGGAACAGGAACGTGGGGGCGGTGCGGTCGCGGACGGTCAGGGTGAAATTGGCAAACGCGAAGTTGCCGCCCGCGTCGTAGGCGGTGACATTCCCGGCATAGGCGCCGGGGCTGGCGAAGCGGAAGGTGGCGGTTGCAAGCGACGTCGTGGCCGAGGTGTTCTCGCGGCCGGTGATCCGCCACACGAACGTGGCCCCGCCGGGGAACGCGGGGTCGTTGTCGGTAACCTGCGCAAAGAGCGTGATGTCCGTGTCCTCGTCCACGGCGAAGGGGCCCGTGGGCGGGACAATCACCGGCGGCGTCTTGTCGAGGACGCGCACGTAGGCGGCGCCGACCGCCGTGTTGTTCCACGCATCGCGCACCGTCACATCGCAGCGGAAATTGCCGGGGGTGGCGAACAGGTAGACCACGGTGAGCCCCTGGCGCGTGACATCGCCGGAGGCGTCGTGGATCACCCAGGTCGCGCCCGCGATGGCGACGTTGTCGTGCGACTGGGAAGCGTCGAGTGTCGAGGAGGTGTCCTCGTCGATCGGCGTGGTCGAGGACGCCACGGGGATCGGCGGGACGGTCTCGTAGGGCAGCACGAGCGGGAACAGGTCGCGGCGCGCGCCGCCGGGGATGTTGTAGGGCGTTTCGCCGATGAAGTCGCCGGTGGTGTCGCTGCCGGTGTAGTCGTCCCAGTAGTTGCCGTGGCCGCGGGTGGCGTTGTACCACAGGTTGGCAGGCGCGCTGTTGTCATAGCCGGAGGCCGCGCCGCAGTAGAAGTTGTTCTCGTAGACTATGGAGCTCGTGGACGACGCGGTGACGCGCACGGCGTCGATGGTGCAGTTGCGGAACTCGTTCCACCGGACAAAGGTCCCCGTCGAGCCGGATACGGTGACTGCATGGGCGAAGCGGTCGAAGCTCGTGTTCTCGACGCGCACGCGCGTCGAGGAGGTGATGGCCACGCCCACGAGCGAGCTGTTCGCGCAGAACGTGTTCCCGAGCGACCCGATGTCCCCGCCCTGGTCCACCATCATCGCGGAGACTACGCCGCAGAGGCCGCTTACGGAGACCTCGACCTGCGTGGTGCGGTCGGCGAAGAAGCCCGACGAGCCGTTGAACACGGACTGGGTGTAGACGTTCATGTTGCCGGCCCAGTCGTGCATCCCGGAGGTGGCGCCGATCCCGGTAACGTTCGAAAGCTGCGCATTGGTCTCCGACTCAAGGAGGCCGCCGTCGGCGGTCGTACTCCTGAACACCGAGTCTTGGACAAAGAGCGCGGTGCCTTCGACCGCGCGGAAGGCCTCGGCCGAGGCGAAGGCCCCGACCGCGATCACACGCATGCTGTTCGAACGGCTCACGAGGATGCCGCGGCCCGACCCGTGGACGGACGATTGGTCGAGCTGGCCGAAGTCGGAGTCGGCCCAGACTAAGGCCGGGTCGGCCGTCCCCACGGGGACGTTCGCCTGGGTCACGACCGTGTTGGGCGAGCCGAATACGTACACCCACGCGTAGGCGCTCGCGGGGTTCGTGGTGGTCATCGGGGTGTTGAAGACCCCGAGCACGGGGGCGTTGTTGATCTTGTTGCCCGTGGTAAAGTCGATGGCCAGGTCGGTGCGCACACCCGCGACATGCACGCCCAGCGTGGAAGTGGCGATCGTCACGTTGCGCACATGGGAACTGCCGCCCGAGTACTGGATGTCGAGCGCGACGGCAGGCGCGTTGGTGAGCGTGGAATTCTCGAGGACGAAGCCGGGCGAGTCGGACGGGAACACCGAGGTCGTGGAGCCGTTGACCGAGAGGTTGTCGGCGATGAAGTCGCGCGAGTTGGAGACGCGCAGTCCCGTGGTGCTGCCTTGGACCGTCCCGCCAGAGAGGTGGAAACCCGGGCACGCGTTGAACAGCAGGGCGTTGGTGGCCACGGTGCTGCCCGACGGAGCGATGTCGACGGAGTACACCGTGAGCGCGATGGCCGACTCGGCGGAGAACCCCGCGTCGGTGAACCCGCGGACGCGCACGCCTGCGAAGGTCAAGGCGTTCGGCCGCAGGACTTCGATCCCGATTGCAATGGTGGTGTTGCTCACGTCGATGTTGTTGACGCCGAGCGTCCCGCAGTCCACGCAGTAGGCCCTCCCGCCGGGGAAGGACAAGCTGTAGAGGTCCGACGTCGCCAGCCGGTCGCCGTAAAGCGCGTAGGGGGTGGCGCCGCCTGACAGGTTGGCGGTGTTGAAGGTCCGCCAGGTGAGGTGCTGGTGGTCCGTGAGTTGCGCGCCGTTGGCCGAGTCCGTGATCGTGATGTTCGACCAGGTGTAGGGCGCCGTGATGTGGAGCGTCTTGATGCCCCAGTCGCCCGCCCGCGTGATCAGGATGTCCGACAGGTCGATGGAGGCCCCGAACTGCCGGATGTCGAGGGCGACAAACGCCCGGTCGAAGGTGGCGTTGGCCATCGCCGAGGCCACATTCGAGGGGCCCTGTTGGAACAGGATCCCTGCCCACACGGTGACCGCGCTGGTGTTGTTGGAGCCGAAGAACACGGGGTTGGCCTCGGTGCCTGCAACATGGATCGAGCCGGACACCGTGAACGCGAAGTTGCCGTTGAGCAGGACGCGGACGCCCTCGTCGATGTGCAGGTCCTTGAGCACCGCGATGGGGCCGTTCACGTAGTACGGGGAGCCCGAGAGCGCCCAGGTCGTGTCGGTGATGATCGCGGCGGGCCCGACATCGGTGCCGGCGGAGGCGCTGGGGGCAAACGCCAGGAGCGCGAAGGCGGCAAAACCGGCGGCCGCCGCGCCAAGGGCGAGACGACTAGACATGGACACGCGATGGCCCTCCCTTTGTTCCCGGCGTTTGCAGGGCCAGTGTGCGGTATGAACCTTTGTGAAATCGTTCCGTCGTTGGGAGATGCAGGAGCCGGTTATTGCACCGCGCGCTCGCGGGCGCGCGCCACCAGGGCCGCGTGGCGCTCGGCGAACTCGCTGATTTCGAGCCGGGCGGGGTGGCTCGCCGCGAGCTTAGAGAGGTCGGCAAGGGGGCCGGTGAGGTCGGCGGCGCGGCCCGGGTCGTCGAGCAGGGCGCTGCGCATCCGCTGGTTCTTCGTCAGGTAGGGCCACGAGTCTTCCCACGAGAGGATCGCCTCGGCGGCGGTGTGCTCGTCGGCAAGCTCGCCAAGCACCTCGCCGGTGCGGCGCAGGACGGACGCGCGCTCCGCGTCAAGCTCAATGATGAGCTTCGGGTCGCGCAGGAGGCGGGCCTGCTCGGCGGCCGCCTCGATGGCCTCGCGGGGCAGCGCGTCCTTGCCGCGCGCGAAGTACTCGGCGGTGAGCGCTTCCGAGGCGGCTTCGCGCGCCACCTGGATGAACGAGCGCCGTGCGGCGGCAAGCGGCTCCGACGCGCCGCGCGTGGCGGCGAGGCGCACCATCGAAAGCGACGCGGAGAACGCCTCGCCCCACTCTTGGCAGGCTCGGCGCCGCGCGACCTCCCCTTCGACGGCGGCTTGGGCTTGGGCGAAGCGCCGGCCGGCGCCTTTCTCGTCGCCCGAGAGCCGGAGAAGTTCGGCGTGCATTTCGATGAACATCGAGGGGAGTGTGGTGGCGGAGGCGGCGGGTGCTTCGGGCGCCTGCGACGCCGACTCGCGCGAGCCGGGCAGCCTCCGCGCGCGCGGCGTTGCGGGCAGTTCAGCGCGCTTGCGCTTGGCCGGGTCGAGCTTCAGCGTTTTCGAGGCCTCGAATTCCGGCCAAAGCGCGAGCCCGTGGTTCGCGCACCGCCGCGCCTCGTCACCCTCGCCCGCGGCCGCGTAAGCGCGGCCCGCGTCGAGGAACAGCGAGAGCGCGTCCCCCAGCGAATCGGCCGCCTTGCGCTCGGCCGCGCGCGATGCGAGCGACGCGGCGCTTTCGGAAGGATCGGCTGCCTTGGCCACCGTGACTCGCGCCCCTGCATCGCGCCACGTTGGCGGCCGTTAAAGAGCGTTGGCAAGCGGCGACCGTACGGTCAAGCCCGAACGGCGCGCGCGAACGCCGCAAGCGACGCCTCGAAGAGCGCCGGCGATCGCCCGGTCGCCTCCGCCATCTTCGCGCTCGACAGCACCACATTCTGGGGGCGCTTGGCCGGCATCCCCGAGGCCGCGAGCGTCACCGGCCGCACGACCTCGCTGTCCAGCCCGAACGCCTCGGCCACTAGCACGCCCATCTCGTACCTCGAGAGCGCCGAGCCGCCCGCCGCGTGGTATACCCCCCGCGCTTCGGCTTCGACCAAGGCGAGGATGTTCTGGGCAAGCTCGGGCGCGTAGGTGGGCGACTGTTTCTGGTCGGAAACCAAGTCGATCTGGCGGCCCGCCCGCGCAGCCTCCACGACCTTTTGCACGAGAGTCAGTTTCTTGACGTACTTGTTCTCCCCCCAAATCTGGGCGGGGCGGACGATCAAGAAGTCACGCGCGTGTTCGCGCACGACCTCCTCGCCGGCAAGTTTCGTTGCGCCGTACACATTGACCGGGCCGGTGGGATCGCTCTCCATGTAGCGCCCCTCCTTCTTCCCGTCGAAGACGTAGTCCGTCGAGACGTAGACAAGGAGGCCGGTCCCCTTGACGGCCATCGCGACGTGCTTGGCGCCGAGCGTGTTGACCTCACTTGCCTTCGCCGGATCCTTCTCGCACCCGTCGACGTCCATGAAGGCCGATGTGAGCACGGTGACCTCGGGGCGTACGGCCTTCACGACCGCCGAAACCTGCTGGAAGTCCCGCACATCGACGCGCAGCTCCTCCACGTCGGTGAAGTCCACACGGTGGTCGCAGAACGTCCCGTAGGTCTCCCATTCGGCCCGGGCGGCAAGCACGAGGTTCGTGCCGACCAGGCCGCTGGCGCCAATGACGAGCATGCGGGGAATGAACCAGCCTCACGATGGCACCGGCCCCACCCGATTTGAGGGTTGGGGATCGGGAGATCTCCCCGTGTTCGGCCCACCCTCCCTTCGACTCAAATACCCCGCGGACTCGTGCTGAAGCGATGAGAAGTACGACCGACGGTGATCGCTTTCGCAAGATCGCGGTCGCCGGCCCCCGCATTGACCTTCGCTTTGACGAGGCAGAGATCGACGACCTCGCGTTCGGCTTTTGCGAGGTGCTAAACGGGCGGAGCCTACCCTACGCCATCGTCGGGGGGTACGTGGCGATCATGCTCGGAAGGCCCCGGGAGTCAGAGGATGTTGACCTGCTGTGCCAGCCCCTCGATTACGCGCGCTTCCTACAGCTTCATCGGGAACTTACAAAGAAGTTCGAGTGCCTGACGCCGGGCCGGCCCCCGCGGCTCTTTGCGGATTACTTGGAGGCCGGTAGCGAGTCCACCGCCCTGCGCTACGCCAAGAAGGGAACCTTTGTTCCCAACGTCGAATTCAAGTTCGCCATCAAGCCTTTGGACCGACGGGCCGTAAGGCTTCGCATGCCGGTCGACGCCAACGGGAGGATTGCCTTCGTGGGGCCTCTTGGAATGCAAATCGGGTACAAGCTCTATATGGGGTCGGCAAAGGATATTGAGGACGCAAAGTGGATTTACCGCGCCGCGGGAGGAAACCTCGATGAAGGCGAAATCTGGCGGACGGCCGCGTCCCTCGGCATCAAGGAAAAAGAAGGGAGGCGCATCCTTGGAGCCCGATGAATTTAACGAGGTCAATCTCGCCGAAATGGGCGAGTGGAAGAGACGCAATCAGCAAGAGCGCTTCGAGATGCTGGATCGGTACGCGGAGTGGCTCAAGGCGAAGGGCGTTTTGAAAAGCGAGAAGTAGGGGCATCTCATTCGATCTCGCGCAACTGCACGCGGCTGTCCTCGGGCACCTCATCGGCCGCAAGCGCCCGGAACTTCTCGCTCGTCCCCCACGGAACGGAGCCAACGCCCGACTTCGAGATGCGCTCGGCCATCGCCTCGCCGCGGCGGCGCAGCTCAAGCGCGCCTTGGGCATCGAGCGGGCGGCCTGGCGCGGCGTAGATCAGCAAGCGCCACTCCAAGCCGCGGCCCTTGGCCGGCCCCCCGAGCCAATACTCGAGGGCCTTGCCTTGAAGCGAGCCGCCGGTGCCCGTCTGGCGGTACGGGTCGCGCGGGTGGATGTCCTCCAGGACTTGCTTGCCGGGGGCAACCGGGAACATGAACATGTAGCGGCTCTTTTTTTCGCGGAAGATCAGCGAGTTGGCAAACGAAACCCCGAACCGCTTCGGAGCGCCGGGCGCGGCCGTTTCGAACCACACCTCGTAGTGGCCGCGCGACCAGAACGGCACGCGCGAGATCCTCGAGCCGGCGCCTTCGTGCTCGAGCAGCGCCGCGAGCAGGTCGATGTCCTTGAGGCCCTCGCGGGCGCCATCGAGCCCGGCCCCCGTGAGCCCGCAGAGCGCGATCAGGAGGTAGACGGCCGGGTCGAGGGAAGTTGCGCCGCCGATGTCAAGGTAAAGCGCGACGAGGAAGGCCGCCACGCAGCCCGAAAAGAGCGCGCGCTCCTGCAAGAGGCGCCCCTCAAGGGCCCGGCGCGCCTCCTTCACGGCCGCCTCGTGCGCCACGGCCCCTTCACCGCGGGCCAATCGGTTAAGCCCGCGCCCCTGCGGAACCCATAAACCCGCCGAGGCGATGCGTGGGCCCCGTGGAACGCATCCCGATCACGCGGCCCTGGTTCGGGCCCGAGGAGAAGGCCGCGGTCGCCGCAGTCCTCGACTCCGGGAAGCTCCACCAAGGCCAGAAGGTGGCCGAGTTCGAGCAGGCCTTCTGCAAGGTTTCGGGCACCGACCACGCGGTTGCCGTGGGGAGCGGGACCTCCGCGCTGCTGCTCGGGCTCCAGGCCCTGCGCCTTCCCGCGGCGTCCTTTGTGCACACGACCCCGCTCACGTATGTCTCGACGGGGAGCGTCGTCGCTGCGCGCGGGTTGAAGCTCTCGCTCTCGGACATTTCGCTCGCGTCGTACAACATTGACGACGACCACGTGGAGGCGAACCTCGCGAAGGGCGCCTCGTGTTTGCTCCCCGTGCACCTCTACGGCCTGCCGGCGCCGATGGACGGCCTGATGGACATCGCCGCGCGGCGCAAGCTGCGCGTGCTCGAGGACTGCGCCCAGGCCGTGGGTGCGCGCTACAAAGGCAAACCCGTCGGCTCGATGGGCGACCTCGGGTGCTTCTCGTTCAACACAATGAAAATCGTCGCCACCGGCGAGGGCGGGATGGTCACCACCAGCGACGAGAAGCTCGCGCACGCCGTGCGGGTCGCGCGTGACATCGGCAGGAAGGGCGCGGGCTACGAGTTCCAGGAGGTCGGAGTCAATCTCCGCATGTCGGAGATCGAAGCGGCCATCGGGGTCGAACAGGTCAAGAAGCTCCCCGCGTCCATCGAGCGGCGGCGCGCGAACGCGGGTTTCTACGCCAAGAAGCTGAGCGGCCTCAAGGGGCTCGTCCCGCCGGTGGTCCCCCCGGGCCTCGAGCACGTGTGGTACCAGTACACCGTGCGCGTCCTTGGCGAAGGCCGGCGCGACGGCCTGCGCGCGCACCTGGAGAAGGCGGGGATCGATGCGGGAATCGCGTACCCCATCCCGCTCCACCTGCTCGGGATCTTCGAACATGTGCACAAGGGCGACCTGCGCCGCTGCGAGGCGGCGTGCAAGGAGGTCCTGTCGCTGCCCGTGCACCCGGGCGTTGGCCCGAAAGAGCGCGAGCGGGTGGCGAAGGCCGTGGCGGAATTCGCCGCGCAGTAGCGGTGCCACCGTCACGCGACGGTGCGCGTCCCGGCAAGGAGGAGCTTCAGTTGTTCGGGGTCGGTAAACTCGCACCGC
>JBGPJF010000061.1:0-13920 GCA_041485285.1 Thermoplasmata archaeon
ACGGGCGTGCCGTGGCGCCAGGCGCTGCGCGACTTCAAGGGCGTGCGCGTGCACCTCACGATGTACGGGGAGCCGCTTGCATCGGCCGCGGCGAAGGTGCGCCGCAGGGCCAAGGGCCGCGACCTGATGATCGTCGTGGGCGCCTCGAAGGTGCCCGGCGAGCTGTTCGGACTTTCGGATTTCAACCTCGCGGTGGGTAGCCAGCCGCACAGCGAGGTGGCGGCGCTGGCACTTGCGCTCGACCGCCTCTGCGGCGGCGCGTGGGCGCGGAAGAAGTTTAAGGGGGGCCGGGTGGTCATCCGCCCCTCCGCGCGCGGCAAGGTCGTTGTCGCGGCGGTCGGCCGGGAGCAGGAGGAGGAGTAGGTGGGGTTCTTCGGGAAGCGCAAGGGCGACACCTCCTCCGCGCTGCGCGAGATGCCGGTGGCGCCGGGCGTGGGCAAGCTCCACGCGCATGCAAGCGGCGGCAAGGCGGCGATCCGGTTCGACACGCTGAAGGGCTCGGCACCCGAGGCCGCGTTCCAGCGGCTCCTCGGACTTCAGCCAGGACAAGCCGTTGCCCTCGGCCAGCGCGCGTGGGAGCAGGGGGCAAAGTTCCGCGAGTATACGGTGCGGCCCCCCGAGACGGCGCCGCCGGGGATGGAAGCCAACACGCGCGTGGTGAAGCGGCTCGACCTCGGCGACCGCGTGAGTGTCCTTGCCATTGAATCGGAGGCGGGAGGCGCCCTTGGGCGCGCGGTTCCCGTCTATTGGACGGACCTCACGCATACCTGTGAGCCCACGTGGGCGAAGCGGTTCTCCGACCACCTCGGCGCGTGGATCGAGGCCAATGTGGATGCGCCGAGCGGGTCGGTGCCGCTCGGATTTGCCGCCGCCGACTTCGCATGGTACGGGGACACCTACCTGCGGGGCGCGGCGATGCCCCTCGAAGTGGCGGCGGTGGCCGAGGAGTACCGCGGCGTGCCGGCGCCGAAGGAGGAAACCGTGCGCGCGGTCGTGTACCCGGGCGGGAAGGCCAGCGACCCGGACGAGTTCGACCTGCTTGGCACCGTTTTGTCTGCAAACGAGGCCAAGTTCGAGGGCGGGCAGGCGTTCATCGTGAAGTTGCAGATTGCGCCGCTCGAGTGGATCGACCTGTGGGTGCATTCCTCGCACATGGGGCGTGTGCCGCGGCCTGGGGAGGGCGTTGAGGCGCGCGCGAGGCTGTTCGCGATGTGGGCCGGGCAACGAACCGAGGATTTGGCGGTCGGTTAGGCGCAAGGCCTAACGGCGACGGAACAGCACGACCGCGGCGAGCGCGGTCAAAGCGGCGGCTGCGCCGATGGCAAGGCCCACGGGCTCGGCCGGCGGGGTTTGGACGAAAACCGCGTCCTGGACCTCGATCACGTGCGAGGTGGTCGAGGGGAGGGAGACGACGAGGTAACCCGTGTTGCCCTGCGTTTCAAGGGAGACCTCGACCTCGCCGCCGTCGTCGGACGCATCGAGCGCGTCCGCCAGGCTGTCGGCTTGCCGCGCGGGTTGGCCGTCCACGAGCACCACGGGGGTGTGCCCCGCGGGGGACGCGTCGAACCGGATTAGGACGGAGGCCGGGGAGTTGGTCTGGGATTCGACGGAGACGACCAGGCGAGGTGCGGCGTGCGACACGATGACGTCCACATCGCCGAAGGTCGTGACGTCGGCGCCGTTCGCGTAGATCTCCGCGGCGAGCTGCCCGTTCTCCGCAGCCGCGCTGAAGCGGCGCTCAGCGGAGGGGTCGACGACGTGCGAACGGAAGAACAAGTTGCAGTTCATCGCTGCCCCCACTTCAACCGTGTCGTTGCCCGCGCCGATGGAGGTCGCGTTCTCCCCGCAGGTCGACCAAATCGACGCGGTGCGGTTGGAGCCGGCGATCGCGAGCGCGACGGTGCCGTTCGGCCCCCAGGCCGCGGTGATCCCGTCCGCGAGCGCGAAGGTCGCCGTCGAGCCGTTCTCGAGGGCCACCTTGAGCACGGAGCTGGGGTTGTCGTGGACCTGCAGCGAGGCGCTTGTGCCGTCAATCTTCACGACGGCGTTGAAGAACGTCGTTTCAAGGAGCACATAGCCCGGCACGGCGACGCTGTCGAAGAAGCGCACGCCCTCTGAGGTGTAATTCTCGACGAGGTCGGTGTCAGCTGGGGCCACAAGCGTGACAAAGATGCCCTCGATGACCCCCGACGTGTTGTTCTGCGCGATGTGCGCGGCCGCGGGAGGAAGAGCAGGCGGGCTGGCGGCCGCAAGGGGGGGCACGGCCAACAGGGCTGCGGCGACCGTCAGCCCTGCGACGAGGACCGCAAATCCGCTCCGCTTGGAACGCATTCTCGCACCTCGCCGCTGGAAAGACAACCGTAACTTCAAACTGCGGGCTATTTAACGGGTGTCGTTCGGCCGCCAACGCAATAGAAGCAGGGTTCTGAGCCCCTCGGAATGAGAATGATTATCGCTCCAAAAGGCTCCTCAGGCGCGGGGCCAACTTGTGGGGCTAATCGAGGTCTTTTTTGGAGCAACGATCGCTGGGCTTGGCGCCCTGTTGATGATCGTGGCGTTTTTGGCGCGGAAGCGCTCGGGGGAGCGGAAGATGGCGGTGCTTGGCGGCGCCTTTGCGGCGGCCGCCGCGGGGGGAGTCGCGCTCGCGCTGGGCGAGGTCTTGCAAGGCTCCCTGCTGGACACCTCGCGCATCGTGTTTGAAGCGGCCGTGTTGGCCGCCCTCGTGATGCTTTACGCCGCGCTCTTTGCGCGGGCCCGTTGAACCCCGGGGAGGCGCTGAACTGTCGGGAGGTAGCCCTGCACCCAGGGGGGAGGGTGGGGCCGCAACGCTAGCGACGCGGCAGCGCATCTTCGAGTTCGTCAAGTCGACGCCGGGCGCCTACCTGCGCGAGGTGCAGCGGACGCTGGGGCTTGCCTACGGCACCGCCGAATACCACCTGCATGTGCTCGAGGATGCGCAGTTGCTGCGGACGGTCGCCGACGGGAACCTCAAGCGCTACTTCGCCGCCGACTTTTCGTATGCCGACCGCGCGGTGCTCGGCCTGCTGCGCAAGCGTGCCGTGCGGGCCATCATCCTCGCGCTGCTCGACCGGGGCGAAATGACGCACCAGGTACTCGCCGAGGCGGCCGGGATCAAGCCGCCGACCCTGTCCTACCACCTGCCGAAGCTGGAAGCAGCGGGCATCCTGGTCGTGCGCAAGGAGGGGCGCTACTCGCATGTGGCGGTGGCGGACACGAAGAGTGTCACGCGGCTGCTCGTGGCCTACGGGCGCACGATGGCTGATGCTGCGGTCGACCGGTTCATCGCAACGTGGTCGGCCTTCGAGGCGCCCGCCGGGGCGCCGGGTATGGCCCCCCGTGAGGCGGCGGGCGAACCGGCCAAGGAAAAGGAAGCGGGGGGCGAGCGCCCCCCGGAAGTCGGCTAGGCGTTGGCGTGCTCGGGCGGGTAGTGCGTGTTCGCCTCGTCGCTCGCTTGGTCAGGGAGCGAATCGGGCGCACCCGCGTCCGCGGGCGGCACGTCGTCCGGCTGTCCGGAGTCCTCGGGCGGGTGCACGGCGCCCGCCTGATTGTGGGTCAGGCCGGCTTCCGGCATCGCCGCGTGGTCCAATCCCTGTCCGGGGTTTGCAGTGCCCCAAACCGACTGCCCCGCGTAGGCGGCCGCCCCAAGTCCTGCGGAGGCCACCACGGCGAGGGTTACCAGTGCTACGATTTTGCTCGTGCGCATTTGGTCACCGGGCCCGGGCTTGGGTTCGCGCTATATGAGGTTCTTCGTTCGGGCGTAAAAGTGCGGAAACGCGCGCGTAGTTCACGCGTCGAATTACGGGTGCGCGCGCAGGGCGCCCGCGTCGAGCGCGGCAAGCTCGGCGGCAAGGTCGCGGATCTTGTAGGATAGCAGGAGCATCATGAGCGTCGCAGCGCCGCGCGTGGAGGGCCCCAGCGCTTCTTCCTTCACGGGGAGCCCGTGCTCGTGGATGAGGTGACCCAGCCGACGGCGCTCCGCGTGGAGTTCCTTTTGCAGGACCTCGCGCCTTGAGGGCAGCCTCGCGGCCTTCGCCTTCGAGGCGAGCCCGCGGCTAGCCCGTAGTTCCTCCATGCCCCGGCCTGATTTGTGAGTGGCCGATATTTCAGCGGTCTCGATCAGCCCTCAAAGCTAGAAAAAAACAAGACCCGCGCCCGGGGGGCAGGCGCGGGTCGAAACCTCAATGGGAGATGCGCGTGCCGTGCGGGTGTCTGGACGCACGCAGGCGTTTGGCAACCCGGTGCGAGTCGATGGCAAGCCCGCTCAGGAACGCCGAGCGCATGAGGCGGGCCTTCGCGCTTCGCCCGCCCTTGCCGGCGCGGCGCCCGGCGGCCCTAAGGTGCCAGGCGAGTGTGCCGCGCAGCAGCCAGAGGTCCTTGCGCATCCCCGCGGCGGTCGCCGAGTCCTTCGGCAGGTGATCGCGCACCTTCTCGCTGACGCGGTGGACGTCTTCGCGGACGCTGTCCTTGACCTGCCGCGCGTCGCGCGAGAGGCCCGCCAGCGCGGCGCTGCTGCGCAGTGTGGCACGCGCCTCGAGCGTGGCTCGGCGGATGGCCAAGCGCGCCCCCTGTAGGCGACTGCGTGCGTTCCGCACGCGCTGGCGCGCGCCCTCCCACGAGGGGCGCGTGAGGCGCGGGCGCAGCCGAGCGTAGCGCCTTGTCGGCGCTTCGTCGGCCCGTTCGTCCTCTTGGTATGGCTGGAGGTCCTGCATTGGTTCGGACATTGGTTCGGACATTGGTTTTTCCTCCACCCTAGTCGTTGAAAACCGGGCAAAAATACTCGGTGGTTCAAATTCCGAATTCGGCCTTACCTGGCTTATGTGCCGTCCAATGTGTGCAATTCTGTCCGGTTTTTGGGCTAATTTCATAGCCGCGCCCGGGGTGACGGGCCCTCGTGGACAAGCTCCCGGTCCAGCGCGGCTTTGAGGGCGGCCACGGCTCCCACTGGGACGCCGTGCTCGAAGACGCCGGCGAGCTTTCCCGCGTGGTGTCGGGTGCCTACAAGCGCGGCACGGCGGAGCCTGCAAAGAGGACGATGCTCGAGGAGGGCATGGCCGAAGTCCGATTCCGCGCGCTTGCGCTCGGGCACAAAGACTTCGAGGCGAGGCTGATCGAGTTTGCCATCGAGGGGAAGGAGAAGCCCCGCGTCGCCACCGTTTATCCGCACCTCAAGGAGGCCTCCGCAGAGGTCGAGTGCAGGCCCACGCGGATCATCGAGTGGGGCAACGGCGCCCTCGAAGCCCAAGTTGGCGCGCGGCTCGCCCATTCCGGGGGCGAAATCGCGTTCTTCGCGACGGACTATTTTGACGAACGCGCAGCCTACCGCCAGAGCGAGCCCGAGGGGATTGTGCTCACCGCCATCGCCTACACTTGCGGCACGATTTCCCCCAAGGAGCGCTTCGAAGAGGTCGACGGCGTCAAGGTCGACGTCTCGCGCGCTTCGATCGTAACGCCCCTCAAAGACTCGGAGCGGGCGCCCTACTACGACGACGACTTCTTCTTGCAAGGGCCCCTCGCGTCGGTATCGCCCTTCGCCTACCCCCCGTGGGGCGAAGGTGCGATCGTCCGGCTCGAACTCGACGGGCTCGGCACGGTCCCCGTCTTCGCCCGGAAGAAGGACTTCCCCCACGGGTGGCCGAAGAAGGGCGAATTCGTGGCCGCCTACACCTGGCTGCAGGGGCGCCGGCGTGCGTAATCGATCGGTGTGTTCCGTTCAATTCAAAAGATTGCACCGAAACACTCATCCGGGGCCACCGCACAAATGCGGTGAATGTCGGGGAAATTCGAGATCCGCCACTTTTCCCCTGGGATGGAAGGCGACTTCTTCGGCCTCCATTCGACGCCGCCCGGCGAGTGCTTCTGCATGTATTGGTACCTCGCCGACGGCAAGGACTGGTCAAAGGTTCCGGCCACCGAAAACCGGCAGGGGCGCGAGGCGCTGCTGAAGGCCGGCGGCTACGACGGCTACCTCGCTTACGTGGACGGGAAAGTCGCGGCGTGGTGCCAGGTCGGCCCGCGCGACCGGTTGAACAATTTGCGCAAGCGCCTCGTCCTCAAGGCCGACCCGGCCGTGTGGGCGATCTCATGCTTCTTCGTGCTCCCTGAGCAACGCCGAACGGCGGTCGCGACCCGCCTGCTGCGGCACGCGCTCGCAGAGCTGAACGCCAAGGGCGTCAAGCGCGTCGAGGCGTACCCGAGGCGCGGCGACGAAATGACGACCGACGACATGTGGAACGGGCCCGAGTCGATGCTCGCGCGCGAGGGGTTCAAAGTCGTGCGCGACGACAAAGTGCGCCCCGTGATGGCGAAAGACCTCTGACGCTTGGCCTGTCAATGCCTAGGCGCGCGCGCTTCGCCCGCGGGCCCCTGCGAGAGCGGCCCTGACAGGGCGTTGCCCGAAACGCGCTTGAGCAGCGCGATGAACTCCGCGAGCGCGAAGGGCTTGGCGAGGAATGCGATCGCGCCGACCTCGCGCGCCTCTTTCTCGACCGACCCGTCCGCCGAGATGAATATGACCTTCGCACCGCGGTCCATCGCCAGGATCGCGCGGGTCGCCGCCAGGCCGTCGAGGACGGGCATCCGGTAGTCCATGATGATCAGGTCCGGGCGCGGCACGGTCGCTTCGAACAGAGCGATGGCCCGCTCCCCGTCGAAGGCCTGACCGGCGAGCTCGCAGCCGGCGAGCCCGAGCACGGCTTCGTAGAGTTCCTGGATGGGCGTTTCGTCGTCCACGGTGAGAATTCGAAGCACGACGATCCCGCTGCCCTATTCCAGGCCCCCCCTTGCAAAGAGGGCCGCCTCTCGACTACCGGTCGCCCTCAAAATAAAGGCCCGCCCATAAAGGCGGGGAAAAGCGCACTACTGGCCTTTCGAGACGCGCTCGGCAAGGCCCCCGAAATAGGCGGCGACTCTGGGAATAAGGGTCTCCCGGCGGTCGGTGAGGTCGAGGGGTTCGCGGCCGCCCACGAACGCTTCCTTGACCGGGACGGCCTCGAACACGAGCCCGAAGGGGATGCGCTGCCGCAGGACGTACCCGGCCGCCTCGCAGATGCGGTTGAGCTCCTCGAGCGACACCGCGTCGATGGGGAGGCTTTGGATAAACGGCTGCCTTGCCATGCGCCCGGGGAAGCCGATGTCTTCGACGCGCATCTCGGCGGCCGACGCACGGATGATTTGGGGGCCCTCCTTGGTAAGGTCGAACCCGAGGTCGGCGACGTACTCCCTGGAAGCCTCGATGAGTTCGTTCATGACTTCGAGGAGCGACTCAAGGTCCTTGAAGTAATAGAACAGGAAGACCGGCTCGTTCTCGAGGTCGCCGGAGAGGTACGACCCGACATCCTGGGGGCGCACCGACACGGCGATCGCGCCGGAGGCGCAGAAGTCCTCGATGAGGCCGCGCGTCAGCACCGTAAGGGGATTGGATGAGCCGATGTCGAAGAAGGCGGGGTCGTCGAGGTCGAGGAAGAGGAACGCGGGGTCGTCCTCGCAGTCGATGGAGAAGTAGCCGATGTCGTCGATGCCCTCGCGGTCGAGGAGCGAGCCGGTGACGGTGTCGAGCGGCCGGGTGAGCAGTTCGCGGCGGACGTCGGCCGTGATGGTGGGCCCGGCGATGGAGTCGCCGTCGCGGAACTCCGCGTAGAAGTGGGCGACGCCAAAGCGCTTCTCGATGGCGCCGAGGGCCGCAAGGGGCACGGTGCGCCCGACCTCGCGTTCGTCCCCGTGCCAGGCGGCCTCAAGGGCGATCCCGGTCATAGCGAGCAGGGATTCATTTTTGACTATTTGATGACGAGAGTCAACGTCGCTGACGGCAAAACTGGGGGCGGGCCCGGGGGCCCGCCCCCGCGGGGCGTGGGCGCTAGCCGCCCATCGTGTCGGGCAGGTTCCGCAGCTCCGCGGCGGTTGCTCCGCCGGTCCCCGGTTCGGGTTCGGCCGGCTCGTCGGGCTCCCGCGGCTCCTTGCGCGCGGCCCCGTTCTTCACGGCCGCGCCCGCGTTGTGGGCCACCTTCTGGAGCTCGGACTCAAGCTCGTGGGACTTGGCCTGGAGCCAATCGAGCACCCGCTTGGCGTCGCGCTGGGCGCCCTCGAAGGCGGCGGAGCCGCGGGCCGCGCGGTGGAGCTTGTCCATCAAGCGCGTCAGGCGCTTGTCGGCGTCCGCCATCGCTCGCTCTATCCCGTCGCCCAGCGACGAGGTCGTTCGCTTTCCGCTTTCCTGCTGGTGTTCTGCGATGTCTTCGGTTGTCGCCATCGGTTTCACCCCAACGCGGCTCGCCTGCCATCCTATATGACCGTTGCCTGTGGCGAACAAGTGACATATGTAACTCGCGGCCCGGGGGCGCGAATCGGGCCAACGCGCGCGGCCCATTATTTGCCGAGAATCCCGTCCGCGAGGGCAAGTTCTGCATTCAACAGCGACCCCCCGGCCGAGCCGCGTATCGTGTTATTCGAAAGGACGAAAAATCGGATCCGGCCGTCCTCGGCGACGCGCACTTGCCCGACCCCGACGGCCATGCCGGGCAGCCCTTCGGCCTCGCCGAGCAGCACGTCCAGGGCCGGCTGGGGGCGCGCGTCCTCGGTGAAGAGGTGGAGGGGCTCCTCGGGGGCGGTGTGGAGCCCGCGGCCCGCGATGTCCCCGCGGAACTCCGCGAACGCCTCGCGCACCTCGTCGAGGCCGGGCTCTTCGTCGAGCGTCACGACGACGCTCTCGAGGTGCCCGTCGCGGACCCACACGCGGGCGCAGGAGGCCAGCACGGAGAAGTCGGCGGGGCGGATCTTGCCGCGGGACAGCTGCCCCATGATTTTGCGCGACTCGGTCTCCATCTTGTGCTCCTCTTTGGCGATGTAGGGGATGACGTTGAACGGCTCCTTGAGGAGCGCCAATCCGCCGCTGCCTGCGCCGGTTACCGCCTGGTAGGTGGACACGACGACATCGCGGATCTGGAAATTTTCCGCAAGCGGCTTGAGGCCCATGACGAGCCCGGTCGTCGAGCAGTTCGCGTTGGTCACGATGGGCGCGCGGCCCTTCTCCCGCTGGAGTTTTGCAAGTGCAAGGTGCGGCGCGTTGACCTCGGGGATCAGGAGTGGCACGTCCTCGTCCATCCGGTGCGGGGCGGCGTTCGAGAACACCGGGATGCCGGCTTCCGCGATCTCCAATTCAACCACGCCGGCCACGGCGGAGGGCAGGGCGGAGAACACGACGGCCACGCCGCTTTTAACGACGGCCTTGGCCGTTGTGTTCTCCACCTCCATCAGGCCGACGTCCTCGGGCAGCGGCGCCTCGATTGCCCACTTGCCCACTTTTCCGTACTCCTTGCCCGCGGAATTCTGCGAGGCAAAGAGCGCCTCGAGCCTGAACTGCGGGTGGCCGTCGAGGAACTGCACGAACCGCTGGCCGACCATTCCGGTGGCGCCGAGGAGCCCGACTTTGAGGGTCACGCCCGGGCAAGCCAGGGGCCATGATATAAGCCTCACCGGCGCGGGCCGTCACCGGAGTAGCTTGACCTCCCCGATGGTTCCGGCAAGCGCAAGGGCGGCCTCCTCCGTGAGGATCGAAGCGAGGTTGAGGCGCGCGGAGGTGCGGAGCATGTCGCGGGCGCGCGCCTCGAGCCGGTGGACTTGGGGGACCCCCCGTGTGGCCTCAAGGGCCGCAACGGCGAGCCCGAAGGCGGTGTCGGCTTCGAACCACCGGTCGAGCGAGGCGGCAAGGTCGGCGGTGCGGCGCTCGGCGTGGGCGAAGGCTGCACGGGCATCCGCCCAGGCCGCATCGCGCCGTTCGCGCGGGGCGGTGAGGGGCCTGCGCGTGAACTCGTCGTGGGCGCCGATGGCGCTTCGCAAACGCGTGAGCGTTTCGCGGTGGGCCGCGTGGGCGGCGGTGATGGCCTTGTCGCGGCCGGCGTGGGCGGATTCCAGCTGCGCGAGGACTTCGTCGAACCTGGGCGGCACGCGAGAGCGGCCGAGCGTTGCGCGCTCGCGCATGTAGCTTGCGCGCGCGCTTTCGTAGGCCGCTTGCACCTCGGCGTAACTCCTCGACGCCTCATCAAAGCGGGCCCCTTGGAGGGCGAGGCGCTTGCCGATGAGGTCGAGGGCCCTGCGCCCGTCGGGCGAAAGGATGCGCCGCAAGTTGACCGACGCCGCATCGTATTCGAGCGTCGCGATGCGCAATTCGCGCAGCGCTTCTTCCGCGCTCTTGCGCGCGCTTCGCCGGCCCTCGGCGCCCGACGCGCGGACGAAGAGGTGCTTGGCGCGCCCCGCGCGGTTGCGGGCGTCGGAGAGCACCTCGCTGGCGTCGAGCAGCGCCAGGCGAGCCCGCTCGAGCCGCTTTTCCTCCGGGGGTACGACGACGGGCAAGGGTGCTCGACCTCATGGCTCGCGGTCCACGCTTGCCCCGCCGCCCGATGGCCAGTCGCCGGCAATCTCGGCAAAGGGCCGGACGCGCCGGCCCGCCTCTGGCTCGCCGCGCGCAAGGGCGCGCGCGATGAGGTGCTCCACAATGGGCCCCGCCACGTCGAGGCCTGTGGCGGCTTCGAGCCCCTCGAACCCCGGGGAGGTGTTGAGCTCCATCACGAGCGGCCCCGACCGCGACTCGATGAGGTCGACCCCGGCAATTTCGAGCCCCGCGACTTGCGCGGAGCGCAGCGCGATCTCGCGCGCCTTCTGCGACAGCTTCACCACCTCGCCGACGCCGGCGCGGTGGATGTTCGCGCGGAACTCGCCCTTGGCCGCCTTGCGCCGCATCGCCCCGACGACGCGCCCGTTCACGACGATCACGCGCAGGTCGACGCCCCGCGATTCGCGGATGAACTCCTGGATCAGGAGGCCCTCCCCCGTCCCGCCAAACGCGTCAAAGATCGACTCGGCCGAGGGGCGCGACTCGGCGATCATTACGCCCACGCCGTGCGTCCCGCGCGTCGGCTTCAAGATGTACGGCGGCCGCCCCAGGATGCGGAATGCTTCCTCCAGCCCGGCCCGCGTCTTGATGAGCACGGTCTTGGGCACCGGGATGCCATGGCTTGCAAGCAGCCGTGACGCGAGGAATTTGTCCCGCGAGCGGGCGATCGAGGTGTGCGAGTTGATGACGAGGAACCCCGCGCCCTCGAGGTGGTCGACGAGCGCGAGCTCCTCTTCGGTGATGCCGCTGCCGCGGCGCACGAGCACGGCGTCGATGCCGTCGAGGTACCCCTTGCGCTCGTGGAAGACGCGCGGCGGCCCCCGCCCCAAGACGAGGTTGCAGTTGAGCGGGTTCAGCTGCATCAGCGTGTGGCCGCGCGCGAAGGCGGCCTCCTGGAAGCGGCGCAGCGAATAATTCTCGACGGAACGCTGGAGGCTTGCGAGCAGGAGGCTGCGCCCGCCTTGAGGTTCGCGAGCGGGCATCGGGCCTCCATCGAGGGGGTTGCCGAGCCGGCTTTCATCAAATCATCCTTTCGGGCCGGCGGGACGGCGAAAGGCGAGCCGTTAAGGCAATGAGCCCAATCGCGTGGCGGATGCGCGTGCGGCGGGTTCGCGGGCCCGGTTTGCCGGTCGCGGGGCTGGCGGCCTTGTTGCTGATGGTGGCGGGCGCGGTCATGTTGGCCACCGGTGCGCGCGGCGAGACCGGCGCGCCGGCGCTCGAGCAAGACGGGGTGTGGCGAGCGCACGGCGACTGGGTTATCGAGCCGGAAGAGGAGGTGATCCACGCTGACGAGACCGTCGAGGTGTTTGGAAACGTGACCGTGGGGCTGAACGCGTCGCTCTCGTTTGTCAATTCCACCTTCAGGTTCGGTGTCCCGACCGGCGCTTCGCGGCTCATGGCGGTCAATCATGGCGTCCTCATCTTCACGAACACGACGGCCATCGCCGTCGGCGGAGCGTCGTTGTCCCTGGACGGCGCGGCGATGCACGCCACGACGTGCACCTTGCGTTTCGAAGGGAGCGCCGGTGCCGCCGCGAGCATTCGGGCGTCCGCCGGGACGCTGAAGATGGGCGACTGCCAAATCCTGTCCGACGCGGGCCTCGCGCTCGACGCGATCGATGCGGGCCTGCAGGCGACCGACTGCGATTTTGCGCGCCTCAATGGTACAAGTGCGAACCTCCAAATCGCCGGCAGCGGCGTTCACGAACTCGACACGACGCGCTTCGCGACCCTGTTTGCCAAAGACAGGCCGTGGGTGGCGCTCTACGTGACGGTGCGCTTTTTGCTCCAAAGTCCGCAGGGCGTGGCCGTGCCGGGCCACGTCAACGGGACGGGGGCGTACGGCGAGATCTTCAGCCTCGACACCGCGCCCGACCACATTGCCGCCATGCGCTTCACGTGGCTTCGGGAGCCGGAGCTTGCCACGAACATCACCGAAGGGCTGGACCACGGCCCGCACCCCCTCATGTTTGCGGCGTCGCACCCCAGCACCGGCGGGAACACGTCGTCCGTGTGGCTGACGCACCACCGCGAGAACATCACGGTCCCCCTCGAAGGCCCCTTCGACCTTGCGGTGACGACCTTCATCATCCAGGGCCGCAGCCTAAGCGGGCCTACGCTCAAGCGCGCGTACTACCTGCACATCGGCGAGGACTACACGCTCTTCGTGCAGATTTCGAACCAGGGCGCAGAGGCAAGCCCCCCCACCAAGCTGTCCATCCTGCGGACGTCCCTTGAGGCCAGTTCGTGGACGCGGGGGGCCGCCGGGCCGACGGTGGAAATGGACGTGCCCTCCATTGCGGCAGGCGAAGTGTGGGGGCAGGGCATCCCGGTGCATGCGGACACCTTCGGGGGCCGGTCGACCTCGGTGACCGCATGCAGCGAGAGTGCGGCCTACACTTCGCTGTACACAGGCTCGCTTGCGGCCGCGCTCGACGGGGACTTCGCCGCGTGGAACAACGAGGGGCAGTTGACGGCGATCGCGTACGAGGTGGTGCCCGTGGAGGGGCAACAGTGCGCGAGGCAGAACGACACGATGGTCGCGGCGCTTGGCGTTGGCTTTGCCGCCGCCGTCGGGGGCGCGGCGGTAATCGGCTTCCAGTTCTCGGAGAAGCAGGTGGCGCGCCGCGCTGCCCGGGCCGCCCAGCGGAAGGCCGAGGCGCCCAAAGAGCCCCCTGCGGGGAAGCCGTAGCCGCGCCAGGGGAACCTATATCTGAGGCCCTCGCCCACATGGAAAACCGCATGTGCTTCCCCGCAACCAACGAGGTCGCGCAGGCCTTTGCGCAGGATGTCCGCGCGCAGTTTCCGACCGAGGTGCAGACCGTCAAGGTCGTGCGCACCGGCCGCGCGCATGAGTGGTTCCCCGACACGGACGTCGAGGTCCACATTGTCGCCGCAGTCGACCCCGAGGAGCTCCGCCCCCGCGTGCAGGAACTCGTCACGGAGTACATGCTGCGCGACGATGTGTGGGTCGAAGTCCGAATTGTCGAGGCAAGCCCCGCGGACACCGGCCCGGCCTTGCGCGGCTCCGTAACGGCCTGAGCGGCCGCCTACCCCCAGGCGCACGCGCGGCCTAGCCCGCCTCACGGCGAGTCAACTTTGGGCGGCGCCCGCCGGAGCCGCTTTGCCGCGCCGGAGAGCGACTTCGCGCGCCCGCCGAAGCGGCCAAGCCCGCGGCGCAGGCGCCCCGGCCCGAAGCGGTCCTCAAGCACCACCGCTGCGGCCGCGACGGCCACGAGGAGCAAAAGTAACCCGCCGCCGCTCTGGAGGAGAATCGCGAACCCCGAACCCTTCACGTTGACGTTCCCGAAGTAGGATGACATGTTCATGGTCGAGTTGTTGACGAGCATCTCCTGGTAGTCGAACGCGATCGTGAGGTTTTGCATGCCGCCGCCGCTGTCGATATGGAACTCGAGCTTTGTCTGGTTCTCGCCCGAGAGCGAGAACACCTGCGTGGGCTGCGGCACGCGTCCGCTGCCGGCGGTGAAGGAGAGCGTGGCGGTCGCGTTGTCTGCAAG
>JBGPJF010000062.1:0-13863 GCA_041485285.1 Thermoplasmata archaeon
AGCACCGCCGAAGCCTGGTCCAACACCGCTCCGGGCGTGAGGGGGAAAATCGACCGCACGGCGGTCGAACTTTGCGAGGTGGTGCACGTGAGCGCAACGGCCCCGTGCACCCCGATGTGGTCGAGCGCCTTCAGGTCGGCTTGGATGCCCGCGCCCCCGGAGGAGTCGGAGCCGGCAATCACCAGGACCGCGGGGCGCACAGCTCCCGATCGAACCCCGCGGAGAAATAGGCCACCGTCGCGGGGAGCCGCGAACCCGTTGACTTGGCCGATGGAAACGGCTGGCAATGCCCGCATACCACAGAGTATTATTATCGGGCGAAACGGAGATGCTGCGGGTTCGGGCGCTTGGCGAGGATCCGCGTTGCACCGTTTTGCGCCGCGGCGGTTTCCCTGTCGTTCCTGTTCGCGCCGATGGCGCTTGCCGCCGAGCTCACCGCCGGCGATGTCGATGACAACCTCAACTTCGATTTCTATCAAGGCTGGGCCGACCGTACGCGGGCGGCCTACCCGACCCTCCCCGCGCTCACGCTCACCGACCGCGTGACGCTCGTGATTACCAACGAAAGCGGGGTGCCGGTCCCCGGCGCGCTCGTCGAGCTGCGCTCACGTGCCGATGCCAACTGGTCGCTGAACGGGAACGCGGGTTCGGATGGCGTTTTCCGGTTTTTCCCGGCGTTCGACGGCGCCGGCAACGCGACCCTTTTCGATGTGGAAGCAGCCGCCCCGGACGGCTCGGGGACCCGTGCTGCGATCGAGCTGAAACTCTCCGCCCTCCCCAAGGACCGGACGGTAAGGCTTGACGTCAAAGGAGCCTCGACGCAACCCCCGTCCGCGCTCGACTTGATGCTCGTGCTGGACACGACGGGGAGCATGAAGGACGAGCTGGGCTACCTCAAGGCGGAACTTGCGGCGATTGTCGTAAACATCACCGCGGATTACCCCGCGTTGGACGTCCACTATGGCGCCGTTGCCTACCGCGACTTGCAGGATGATTACGTCGTCAAGTCCTTCCCGTTTACCGGCTCGCTCGTTAACATGACCGCTTGGCTTGCCAATCAATCGGCTCACGGCGGCGGGGACACGCCAGAAGCAATGGAGCTAGGGCTCCAGGCCGCTCTCAACGCAAGCTGGAGGCCGGGCAATGTGGCGCGCGTGATGCTCGTCGTGGCGGATGCACCGCCGCACGACAACAACATGGGCGAGGCGTTCCGGCTCGTGGAGGACGCCCGACGCGCGGGCGTCCACATCCAATCAATGGCCGCAAGCGGCACCGACCAAAAGGCCGAGTATGTCCTGCGCGCCGCCGCGACCCTGACGCTGGGGCGCTACCTCTTCCTCACGGACGACTCGGGCCTTGGCAACGGCCACGCCGAGCCCCACATCCAGTGCTACCAAGTCACGCTGCTTTCGAATTTGCTTGGCCGAGTGATTGCCGCACAGCTATCGGGGGAGCGCGTCGAGGCCGCTGCGAGCGATGTCGCCCGCCAAGTCGGAAACATCTCGCACGGCGTTTGCATCGATGACAAGGCGGAGGTCACGGCGGGGCCGACGCTGCCCATGGTGGTCGAGCCGCGCGCGGCTTCGACGCCCACGCCGTCAGCGCCGACGACCGGCACCGCCGGGCCGGGCGCGCCGGGAACTGGCGCCGTGCCCGCGGGCGTCTCGTCGGTGCGCGTGACGGTCGCGACAGCCGCCCCTACCGGGACGGCGGGGTCACCATCACACGCGAGCTTTGAGGTAGACATGGATGATGTCTATGCGTACGACGGAGGCGTGTCCACAAGTCCGGCCTTCTCGAGGATGGCGCCGCTCGACGGCGCATCGTCCCACGCGCCTTCGATGGCCTTCACCGGTAACGCCACGGCGATGACGCCCGCGCCTTCAACGCCTGCCACACCGGACGTGACTGGGCCGCCCAGGCCCACTTACGCCCCGGGGCACGAGCCGCAAAGCGCCGAGGCTTCAGGCGCCGGGAGTTCCGTCGGTGCAGGAGCCTCAAACGCGAGCTGGCCGTCCATCGGCGCGGCCGCAATACTTGCAGCTGGTTGCGCGGCGGCCTTCGGAACCGGTGCTCGCAGGCGCCGCCACCTGTGACCTTTACCTCCCTACTGGCTGGCTACGAACATACCACAGCGTTTTATTAGGCAGAACCCAAGGACGTTTCAGTAAAGGTGGTGTTTCCGATGGTACACGCTGACGCCCTGCGCGCAATCGCGACCGTTTTCCTGGTGTTTGGCACCGCGGCCTCGGCCGTGGTCGTGTCCAACCACCCGTCGGCGGCGCCACCCCCCATCACGCTTGCTCCCGGGATCGTCCCGCCCTATACGGGCAACCACATCAGCTTCACAAACGCCATCGAGGTTGAGCCGCCCCTGGGCTGCCTGGCCCTCACCTACCCCACCGACGAAGCCGCGCTGCGCGAACTCCTCGGGACTGTTCCCGAATACGGCTACGGCTACTACTACGAAGGCGGCGTCGTGCCCTTCGGAGCGCCCCGCGACATGGGCGCGTCGACTACAACGGCAGGCGCCGTGGCCCCCGCTGCTCCCGACCACTCCTCGACCAACAACCAGGTCGCAGGCGTCGACGAAGCCGACACCGTCAAGACCGACGGCTGGTTCATCTACACCGCCACGGGCGGACGCGTCGTGACCACGCGGGCCTACCCCCTCGACGAGTTGAAAGTCGTTTCAACCATCGAACTCGGCGGCTACGCCTACGGCATCTTCGTCGTCGGCGACCGGCTCGCGGTCGTGCTCCAGCCGTCCTACCCGTCGCCCCAGCCGGGGATCCTCAGCGGCGGGGCTGGCGTATCGATGATGCCGTACTACTACAACCCGCAGATCGAAGTCCGCATCTACGACATCGCCGACCGGTCGGCGCCCACGATCCTCTACAACTACAGCATGACCGGCTCCTACCAAGGCGCGCGGATGATCGGCGAATTCCTCTACCTCGTGAGCGACTACTCGGTCTACCGAATCGGCGACGACCTCCAGATGCCGATGGTGTCGCGCAACGGCATCCTCGCGGAGCTTGCCCCGAGCGCAATCGCCGTGCCGCCCGGCGTCCACAACACGACGTTCCTCACGAGCGTCATCACCCTCAACGTGACAGCGGCCGAGTCGGTGAAGACCTTCTCGTTCCTCGGCCAGTCGGGCGGGCAGATCTTCGTGTCGGCGCGCAACCTGTACCTGATGGCGGCGACCTACCAGTACTCCGCCGACTACCGCCTGCTGCACACGGAGACCGAAGTGTCCAAGCTCTCGTTCTACAAGGGCGAGGTCAAGTGCTACTTCCAGGCGACCGTGCAAGGGACGGTGCTCAACCAGTTCTCCGCGGACGAAACGCAGGTGGACGGCCACCCGTACCTGCGCCTTGCCACCACGACGCGCGCCGGCGACTGGACGAACTCGAGCGCGGCGGTATACGTCCTCAACGAGAAGCTCGCGCTTGTCGGCAGCGTCGAGGGCATCGCCCCCGGCGAAATGATCCAGACCAGCCGGTTCATCGGCGACCGCGGGTATGTCGTGACGTTCCGCCGCGTCGACCCGCTGTTTGTCCTCGACATGAAGGACCCCACGCACCCCGCAGTCGTCGGCGAACTCACCCTGCCGGGGTTCTCGCAATACCTGCAGGCGGTCGACGCGACGCACCTGATCGGGATCGGCGTCGATGGCACGGACGCGGGCCGCGTGAGCGGCTTCAAGCTCTCGCTCTTCGATGTGTCCGACCCCGCGCGGCCCTTCGAGGTCGACAACGTTACCTTCGGCCCCTCCGCGTACTCGGAGGCCCAGTACGACCACCACGCGGTCCTCTACATCGAGTCCCGCGGACTCCTTGTGCTGCCTATCCAGATTTACAACTACGGTACCGACCCCACCTTCAAGGCCGAAACGGGCGACTCCTTCCAGGGCGCCATCGTGTTTGCCGTCGACCCGGCCGCCGGGTTCACCGAAAAGGCGCGCATCCAGCACCCCGCGATCGCGCAGAGCGACCCCTACATGCAGGGGTCGTACAGCTGGACCCCCCAGATCCGCCGCTCGCTCTACATCGGCGAGTACCTCTACACCGTGTCGGACTACGCAATCCAAGTGAACGCGCTTGACGGGTACTCGACCGTCGGGTATGTCGCGACCGGCTCCCCGGAGGCATGGATCTACGGCTACGGCGGCTCGGGCGGCGTGGCGGTTGCCACGCCTCCGACGGCGAGCGGCGGGATGGGCGACTGAGGCGGTTGCGTGGCGAGTGCGGAATCACCACCGCCGCCTTCCCCCCTCTATTTCGGCGCCCGCCCCGAGCCGACCGCCCACTTCTGCCACGCCAATTCCATCTGGGCCTTGCTCGGCCATGGCCCTCGTCCGGTGAGGCCAGGCAGAACTTGTTCGGGAGCCGCGAGAGGGACGAGGTCGAACATGCTTGCAAGGATGCTTCGGCGGTTGTACGACACGAAGGCCTCCGCGTTGCCGGCGCGTGCGGCGGCAAAGTGTGGCGCGTCCGTTCGGTCCCTCGTGTGAGCTGCCACGGCGGCCAAGCGGGGCTGCCACTGCAGCGCGTCGACCACAACCAGGTCGGGAAAGGAGAGGATCATCGAGCGCATCCGGAAGGCCTCTTGCCGCCCGAACTCTGCGCGGAAGTGGCGCGATACCTCCTCCACGAGGTGCGCGGAGGCGACTACAGTCACCGCGCCGTTGATCGCGAGCTCTACGACCTCGGTCGAAGGGCCAGCCCTCTCGACATGGGCCCGCACGAAGATGTTCGTGTCCAAGAACAGCCTATGATTGGGCATCCTTTGCCACCGCCCGCCGGAGCCTTTTCACCTTTCGGACCGTCTCCTCGACGGACTCACGGCGCGGCGGGTGCCGCGCGCGCAACTCGCGGAGCTCCCTCCATTGCATCTCGGCTATGGCTCGCCGAATTGCGAATTCTTCGAACTCGAACTGATCGCGGAAGTCCCCTGCCGCGATGCGCCGTTCCAGGAGGACCTGGTCCTCGCGGGTCAAATGCCGGGGGGCTCGTGCGGCCATGGCACCTCTAGTTCTGCCGAGGCCGTAGAAAAAGGTTGTCAAAGGGAAGGCGCCGGGACGCGCGGACCCTTGGATCGGCCCACGGGAATTCGCGTCAATCAACTTGGGGCCGAGCACGCAGAGCTGCTTCGCGCTGAAGGAGTCGCCCTCGTAAGAGGCGCCCGGGCATCACCACGACCCATCCTGCCCGGGCTTGTCGCTCATCCCGTCGTCGTCGCTGTCGCGCTTCGTCGGGGAGGTGCGCGGCGAGTAGGAGGTAGCGTTCGTGAACGCCCACCTGTTCGGGCAGAGGCCGGTGAGGAAGCACGCAGTAGTGTCGTTTTAGGGGGCGCGCGCGGCCCCGCGAAGGCGCAAAGACAAAAACGCCGCCGGTGGGAGCACCATGAATGACCAAACGCCGGCCAGCGCGACTGTGCCGCCGATTCCAGCCATGGCGTAAGAACTGAGCGCCGCGCCCGCTTCAACGGCTGAGCTCGCCCCCACAACCAACATGACGCACGATGGACCGCGGGTCGGCAGTATCCATCCGCGCCCTCCGGGACCTCCATTTGCCACATTGACGGTGTATAGAAAGAAGGCAGCAAGGAATGGATTCAATAAAGCAGCAGCCGCCACGACCGCAACGGAACCAGTCAATGGGAGAAGCGTAACGATCGTGAAGGCCATTGCCCCGGCCATTACTGCCAGAGCAAGCCCCGCTTGGCGCGGCAAGAAAAGCCGTGTCCGTTTTGAACTTTCTCGGTCAAGTGCGATCGGCAGGGCGGCCTCCGGCAGATTCGACAAGGACAACCCCAACGCGAGCATCCCCCCACGGACGTTTTCTTCTTACACAACACGAGCTTTAAAAGTCAGTCCCGTGCTCGATCCGGTGTCCGCGGAGCCAGTGATCGTGATGACTTCTTCTACTCGACGAAGAGGGGCCCCAATCAGTCCCCTCGCATAGCCGCTCCGCTAAGCGGAGCAGAGCGGGCCTGATGGGATTCGAACCCATGACACCTGGCTTCGAAGGCCAGCGCCTTATCCTAGCTAGACTACAGGCCCTTGGGGGCCATTCCGGCCCCCGCAATAAATAGGCCGCTTCGCGCGCGGGGCGCGCTTCACGGCTGCGGGTTCTCAAGGTCGAAGGTCGCGTAGTTCACGCCTCGTCGTCCTGCCATCGAGGTGGGCTTGATCGCGACGGCCTTCTGGTACATCTCGAGCGCGTCCTTGACCTGACCCTTCGCGTGGAGGATCGCGCCTTTGCGCGCCCAGGCGTCCGGGTACTTGTCGTCGAGCTTCAGCGCCGCCTCGTAGGAGGCCATCGCTTCGTCGATGCGCCCGAGGTCCGCGTACGCACCGCCGAGCGCGAGGTGCTCCTTGGGCGTGTTCTTGACTTGAGCGGCCTTCTGGAGCTTGGCCAGGTCCTTCAGGGAGCGCTCGATGCGCTTGCGCGCGCCCTCGGCGCCGCTTAGCGCGAAGTCGTGTCGGGCGTGAGCTTCAGCGCCTCTTCGAAGTAACTGAGGGCCTTCGTGTTGTCCCCGTAAAACGCCTGCTTCTTTCCCTTGAATTCGAGCTCGTCGGCGAGGAACCGGCGGCCCTGCTTCGCGTAGCGCTCGGCCGCCACCTCGTTGCCGACGCGCTTCTCGATGTCGCACAGCAGGTCGTAGAGCGGCTTCGAGTCGAGCGCGCGCGCGAAGAACGTCTCCGCTTCCTCGATTTTCGCCGCGATGAGCTTCAGCTTGTCGCTGACCTCGGCCGACGGGATGTTGCCGGTCACCCTGAGGGCCGCATCCACCTCTTCGGCCGCATGGGTGAGCACGGCGATCGTCGCCTTGATGTTCTGTTGGACGTCGAGCGTGGCGAGTTCGGCCGTGGGTTCCACCTCCCGAGGGAATTCGGCAAGCCGGGCGCTTGGCAAAAAACCTTCCGCGCGCTTTTTCCATGAAAACGGCGGTTCGCGGCCTTGAGGTGTCTCGGCGCCGTGGCACCGCCACCAAATCTCGCTGGCGTTCGGTGAACCCCCCCTCGCATTTATATGATTACAAGGCCGCAATGGATGCGTGGAATCTCCCAGTCATCTCCCCGTCAGATCGCTCGTGTTCCACGTAGATTTCAGTCTCCTTCCCGCGGAATTGAAGGCCCTCCTGCCGGAATACCGACGAATAGTAAACCAACCGATTCGCGCAGGGCTCGCGGCCGGCACCACGTCGCGCGGCTCCCTAAGCCGTCTAGTTTACCGAGACCTCTCCTCGCAATACAAAGGATTGTCATCGTACCTGGTAAGGGCCATCACGGACGCCTCCGCGATTCTGAATGCGCACTGGAAACGCGAGAGGCGTGGACTTGCTTCGAGGCCCCCTTATGTCACGCGCCTCTTCCTCAAGGCCGCGCCCGGTGCCTTCCATTTCGACCCATCAACCGGAAACCTGCGCGCTTCCGTGGGAAACGGTTCATGGATCATGTTCAGACTTCCTTGCTCCAGGTGGCACCGCGCCCAGATCGAACGCATCGGCGCCAAGCCCGTTCTCCTCACGATCAAGCCCGATAGAATCGTCATCGCGTTCTCGTTGACCCCTCCTGTGGCATACGAGCCAGAGGCGCTTCTTGCCCTTGACACCAACGAGGAAACGCTCGACGGCGTGCTAGCGGCGGGCGAGCACGCCGAGTTTGCCAGCGTGGCCTTCGCCGGTGTCCGGGCAATCCAGGCGCGGCACTTCGTCCGCCGACGGCGGCTCGCGGGCAAGAAGGCTCACGACCGGCGGGTCAAACGACGCCTGCTCGCGGGGGAGGGGAAGCGGGAGAGCGCCCGCGTGAAAAGCCGCCTGCACCTCGTCTCGAAAGGGCTCGTCGAAACGGCCAAGGATCGCCGGGCCGCAATTGTGTTGGAAGACTTGACGGGAATCCGCCGGTTCTTCTCTCCACGCCTCAATCGCCGCCTGTCCACTTGGCCCCATCGCGAACTTCATCGCCAGATTGCGTACAAGGCGCAGACCGCCGGCGTTCCGGTTGTCTTCGTGAATCCTTATCTTACTTCACAGAAGTGCGCGGTATGTGGGTGGACGCCCAAGCGATCCAATACCCGAACGAGCGCAAGCAGAGTCAATGGAATGTATGCCTGTGGCAACCCGGAGTGCGGCTGGAGGGCCGACCGCCAGTTCAACGCGGGCATCAACATCCTTCGAACCGCCCTGACCGATAGGCCAGGGCTTGGAGGTGTACGGTTCCACCTCGACGCCCTTTCCCGTGATGTGATGAACCCCCTCTGCGCGTCCGCTTCGCGGGCCGCACGGGGCGAGCGGAAGGAGAGGGAGTCCCCTAGATCGGCACTTGCGGAGCTGCCAGCAGTGGCATCAACCGCGATGGGACGGTGACGTCCCTGAGCCCATTGGGAGACAGAACCCGCACGGAATCCTTTAGGGGGAAGGGCCCGATGACGCGGGCGGCGGTGGAACCCTGGCGATCCTCAGCGACACGGACCTGGTGAAGCGAATCAAGGCGGGGTCGCTCGGGATCGACCCCTTTGTCGAGGCCAACCTGACCCCGAACGGCTACGACCTCTCGCTTGCCGAGGTGCAGCCCGACGGCGGGGCGCTCGTCACCAAGGGGCCGGTGGACCTGCCTCCGGGGACTTGGTTCGCGGTCTCGACGCGCGAACGCGTGCGCTTCCCGGCCGACCTTTGCGGGGAGCTTTGGCTGCGGTCAAGCCACATCCGCAAGGGCATCATCACGTCCTTTGGCCGCGTTGACGCGGGCTTCGAAGGGAACCTCACCATGACGGGGTTCAATGCCGGCAAGCGCACCGCGACGCTGTCGGTGGGCGAGCGCTACTGTCAGCTCGTGGTGAGCGAGATGACCACGCCGGCCGCCAAGCCTTACGCGAGCCGATCCGGCAACTTCCAGGGACAGCAGGGGATTACGCTCGATGCCTTCGCCGCCAAGATGGGGGCGCAGAAGGCCGCCGCCTCGCGCAAGAAGGGGAAGGGCGCCCCGTGACGAACCTGTTCCTGCCGGGCTCGCCGCAAGGGTCCTCGCCGTGCGTACACAACGCGTGCACCTCCTGCTGCCGCGACACGAACATGCCGCTCACGCTTGCCGACATCGAGCGGCTCACCGCGCGCGGGCACCGGCTGGCCGACTTCACGGTGCAAGACCTCCAGGAGGGGTACCTGCGCCTGGCCAACACGAAGGACGGCGACTGCACGTTCCTCGCGCGCGACGGCCGCTGCCGCGTGCAGGCCGACAAGCCCGAGGGGTGCCGCCTTTACCCGTTCATTTACGACGAGGACAACGACAAGGTGATCCGCGACGATTTCTGCCCCTTCAACAAGCAGTTCGATCCCCCGCCGGGGATCGAACGGCAGGTGCGCGAGGTCATCGGCCGCATGGAGGCCGAGGCTAAGGCGCGCCTGGCCTCCATGCGCTAAATGCCGAACACGGCGAGGTACTGTCGCAGGTAGATGAACGCGATGAACAGGATGACCCACTTCAGCGTGCGGAAGACGGCCGCCATCCAGGCAAACCGCGTGGCGGGGAAGTTGCCAAGGCCGTAGGCGAACCCGATGATCTCCGGCGAGGGCGTGGCAAGCGCAAGCGCGAGGAACGGCGTCCCGCCCTTCCCGTTGGCCTTCTCGGCGAAGCGGATCAGGCGTGCGCCGCGCGGGCGGTCCTTCCCCTTCATCCGCGCATAACGGCCCATCCAGTAGTTGGCGATCTGCCCCAAGGTGCCTCCGAGGGCGGCGGCGGCCACGGCGGCCAGCGGGTTCATCCCGTGGGCAAGCGCCACGAAGAAGTACAGCTCACCGGGGAAGATGACGAAAAACAGGGTGTCGAGGTAAATCACGATGAACAGGCCGATGACCGTCACGCTCGTGGTCTCGATGTAAAAGAATCCGAGCACGGTCGAGAGGACGGGGACGCCGGCGATGGCGGTTTGGAGGTTCGACTTGAAGGCAATCACAATCCACAGGACGACCAGCGCAATGCCGCCGATCGCAAGCCGGCGGCGCAGCCGCTTGTCGGCGAGGTCCACTTCGACCTCGGCCTGCTTGCGGATCGCGCGTCGCTTCGCGGGCGTAAGCAAAGTCGGCTGGGTGGAGGCGCCCGCGTTTCTCGCCATCGGTTCCCCCGAGGATCGGCCGCGTCCCGATATAAATCTGGAGTGCCCGCGCTCACGCCTGGCGCACCCTCCAAAATGGATATAGCGGATGCGCGGATTGCGCCGCGATGGGGGGCTTTCTTGCCCTGCTGCGCCCCGGCAACGGGGTCGTTGCATCGGCGGCCGTGGCAGCCGGGGCCATCGCCGCGGGGGGGACGCCAGCGCTCTCGGCGCCGCTCGTCTACAGCGTGGCCGCGGGCGCGGGGGCTGCGTTTGCGTTCATCGGCGCCGGCAATTCGCTGAATGATTACCTCGACCGCGAGATCGACAAACAGGGCCACCCCGACCGCCCCATCCCTTCGGGAAAGGTTTCGCCGGGTGCCGCCAAGGCGGTTTCGGGAGCGCTCTTTGCAGTGGCGCTCGCCCTCGGCGCGTTCGTGTCCTTGACAGCGCTCCTTGCCGTCGCCGCACTCGCCGGCCTCATGCTTGCCTACGAGTGGAAGCTGAAACCCGCCGGATTCGTAGGGAACCTCGCGATCGGCATTCTCTCGGGCGCGACCTTCGCTTACGGGGGCATCGTGGTCGGCAATGTGGGGCCCACGCTGCCGCTTTCGGCCCTCGGCATCGTTGCCTCGCTTGGCCGCGAGGTTTCCAAGGACATCGAAGACATGGAGGCCGACAAGGACCGCAAGACGCTGCCCCAGCGTATCGGGGCGCGCCGGGCGGCCGTGGTTGCGGCGGTGGCCACGGTGGCCGCCGTCGCGCTCTCCCCCCTGCCGTATTTCCCTCTGGCCCTGCTCGGCCTCGTGTACCTCGTCGTGATTGCAATCGCGGACGCCACTTTCATCTACGCCGCGGCGGTTGTTCGCGCAAATCCCCACCGCTCTCAGCAGCTCTCGAAGGCGGGGATGGCGATCGCGACCCTTGCTTTTGCGCTCGGAGGGTGGTTCCGGTGACCGTCAAAGCGCGCCTCTGGAAGAAGCTCCAGCGCGAAAAGCTCCACATGACACTGATCGACCCCGAGGACCACCGCGGCCGGGCCGCGGCCAAGATCGCGCGGGCCGCCGAGCGGGCGGGCTCCGATGCTATCATGATAGGCGGGTCGACCGGCTACACGCACGGCGACCTCGACACGTCGGTCGCGTCGATCAAAGAGGTCTGCAAGCTGCCGGTAATCCTCTTCCCCACCTCGGCGAGCCTGCTCACCCCGCGCGCCGACGCGATCTATTTCATGGTCATGATGAACAGCCGCGACCCGCGGTTCCTCACGCGCGAGCAGATGCGCGGCGCGCCGCTCGTGCGCCTCATCGGAATCGAGCCGATCTCGATGGGGTACATCATCGTCGCACCCGGGATGAAGGTGGGCCAGGTGGGCGCGGCGGAGGTCGTGCGCCGGGAGGACGCGGCAACCGCCGCGGCCTACGCGCTTGCCGCCGAGTTCCTGGGGATGGCCTGCGTGTACCTTGAGGCGGGGTCGGGCGCGCCGGCGCCCGTCCCGCCCGCGATGGTGCGCACGGTGCGCAGCGCGATCTCGATCCCGCTCCTTGTCGGCGGCGGCATCCGCACGCCGCCCCAAGCGCGCGACGCGGCGCGCGCGGGGGCCGACATCATCGTCACCGGCACGGCGGTCGAACGCTCCACCGACCCCTACCGCAAGCTGCAAGCGCTCGTGCGCGCCGTCAAGGGGGGCTGAGGCGCCGTGCGCCCAATTGCCGCCGGCCTCCTCGACCGGGGCCACGCGGACACGGTGCTGAACGCCTCGCGCGTTTCGCGGTTCGCCATTCCCTCCCCGTCGCTGCCCGTTGCCGCACTTGGCGCCGCCGTGATCTCGACGCTCCAGCTGGCGGTGCTCACCGTCGGTCCGGCGCAACTCGATTTCTCGCGCGCGGCGGTCATCGCCTTTGCGGGGCTGTTTCTGCCCGCCCTCATGGCCGCGGCCGCCTCGTTCAACTTCTACCGCCAGTTCGGCGGCACGATCACGGCCAGGCGATGCATGACGCTCGCGGCCACCGACCTCGCTGTGATCCTCGCGTTCAGCATCGTGGGGACCGCGTTTGCAGGCGCCGCCCCGGCGGTGTGGATGTGGTCGGTCCTGCTTGGCGCCGCCTTCGCCGCGTCGGTGAACATGATCGTCCTCGCTGCGACGGCCGACCCCAACCTCCCGCGCGCGCTTGCCCCGGCACTCGTGATGCCGGCGGGTTGTTTCTCGGTGTTCCTCGGCCTTGGAATCATCACGCCGCTGCAGTTCTACGTGGCGATCCTCTTCGTCCTCGCCTTTGCGACCTCCTCCGCGCTGTGGGTCAAGATCGTTATTGGGCCGTTCCAGCGCAACTTCAAGGAAAACGGGCTGGAACTCCTCCACTCGATCCTCGACGCGTGGGCCGGATGGTCGGCCGCCGACGGAGACCGGCGTGCCGCGGTGGGGACGCTGAAGATGGAGGCGTTCTTCAACCGCCACGGCCAGCCCAAGGAGGTGCGCTTCGACGCCGTCCGCTTCGCCAAAGCCGGCGGGCGCCGCCTCCTGTGGCTCGTGCCGGAACTCCACCCGGGGCCCTACGCCGACATCGGCGGGTCGGACCTTCCGGCCAAGGCCGCGTCCGCGCTCTCCGGCTTAGCCGAAGACTTCGCCGTGTTCCACGGCCCGTCGACGCACGACGAAAATCCAACAGGTCGCGAACACCTCGCGACGGTCTTCGCCCGCGTCGGCACCGCGCTCGAGGGGGCCGAAGAGGCGGCGACCGGCTCGACCGCGGTCCGCTCCAAGAGCGAGCACTTCGTCGTCACCGGCCAACGCCTCGGGGGCGCGCTCGTGCTTGCGCAGACGCGCGCGCCGCTTTCGTCCGACGACATCGACGCCTCGGTGGGACGGGAAATCCGCGAGGCCGCCTCGCGCGCGGGGTTCCAGCAAACCGTTGTTCTTGACGGGCACAACTCAATGGCCGGCGACCTCGGCCGCATCCAGGCGGGGAGCCTGGAGGCCCGCGAGCTGGTCGCGCTCTGCGAAGAGGCGGCGCGCGCGGTGTCCAAGCTGCCCGACGCTTCGCTGCGCGTGGGGTGGGCTTCGCTCAGGCTCTCCGAGGCGGAGCGCCTCGAGTACGCGATCGGTTCGCTCGGGATCGTCGCGGCCGTGACCGAGTCGGGCGGCCAACGCGCTGCGTGGGTGCTCATCGACGGGAACAACCTCAAGGGCGGCCTGCGCTTCGAAATGCTCGGGGCGCTGAAGGGGAAGGTCGACATCGCCGAAGTATTCACGACCGACAACCACGCGGTCAACACGACGATGGGAGCGGACAACGAGGTCGGGTCGAGGAAAGACAACGTCCGGCTCATCGGGTTCGTCGTCGATGCCGTGCAGCGGGCCGTCGCCGACCTTGGGGAAGCGACGGCCGCGCCCGCAAGCGGGCTCGTCCCGAATGTCCAGGTGTTCGGCCCGGGGCTCACCGTGCGGATCTCCGCGACCATCAACGCGGCGGTTTCGGTGATGGTCCCGGCCTATGTGGCCACGACGTCCGCGGCGGTGCTGGCCTGCGTGACGATGGTGCTTCTGCTCACCTGAGCGCGTTCAGGCGGGCGCCTTGAAAGAAACTTCCTCGCCGCGCGCGCAAAGAAGCACCTCAAACCCTTCCTCGCGAAGCGCTTTTGCAATGTGCTCGCGCTCCTCGCCGTGGATCAACACGACGCGCTCGGGGTCCGACCCCTTCGTGAACTCCACGATCCCCGGGTGGTCGAGGTGTGCGGAGAAGTCGAACTTCTTGACCTC
>JBGPJF010000063.1:0-13841 GCA_041485285.1 Thermoplasmata archaeon
CCCACCAATACCTGGACGGGGCCGCGGGGGCGGGCAAGCTCTACACGATCACGCTCATCGTCACCGATGACGACGGCGGCACGTCCTCCGACCAAGTTTCCGTCCATGTCACGAACCGGGGTCCGGTGGCCGACGCCACCGATGTTTCTGGGAACACGAAGACCGCACTCGTGTTCAGCGGAACGGGCTCAAGCGACCCCGATGGCCGGATCGTCAATGCCACGTGGGCCTTCTCCGACGGCGTGACGCTGTACGGCCTCACCGTGCTGCGCTCGTTCGACGACAATGGCGCGTACACGGCCCAGCTCACGGTCGTCGACGACGATGGCGCGAGTTCGTCGACCCCCATCAACATTGAAATCTTCAACCAGGCCCCGACGGCGGTCATCTCCACCTCGCCGGTGATGCCCTTCCAGCCGAACAGCCCCGCGTTCTTTGAGGGGCGCAACTCCTTCGATGTCGACGGCGGGATCACGAACTACACATGGGTCTTCCCGGGCGGGGTCAATGTCTACGGATGGAACGCCACGCACAGCTTCCCGGTCAACGGCACCTACAACGTGACGCTGGTCCTTGTCGACGACGACGGCGTGATCGGGCAGCTCACGATCGCCGCGCTCGTGGGCAACGACACGATTGGCACCCGAGTGCCGACGCCGCCGGTCGGCCGCATCGGCGTGTCGGCCCTTACCGTGCTTACCGGCCAGCCGGTCTCCTTCGACGCCTCCAATTCCACCGACGACACCGGGATCATTTCGTACCTGTGGGACTTCGGGGACCAGACGACCGGGGTTGGCGTGGTCGTGTCCCACGCGTGGCCAGTCGTCGGCAATTACCGCGTGACGTTGAATGTGACCGACACCGACGGCAACTCATCGTTTGCCTTCGTCACGATCCACGTCATGGACCGGCCGCCGGTGGCCTCGATCCTGGCCTCACCCACGGTCACCCAAACGCTCACGCTGATTGCCTTCGACGGAGGGAGCTCCTCGGACGCCGATGGGACGGTCATCTTGTACAAGTGGGACTTCGGTGACAGCACGGTCGTCTACGGACGGTCGGTCACGCACACGTACGCGCGGGCGGGCAATTTCACCGTGACGCTCACGGTGACCGACAGCGACGGCGTTAAGGGGAGCGCCACCACCGTGGTCTGGATCCAGAACCGGGCGCCCAAGGCCGTGGCCCCGGCAAACTTCTCGGTGCCGACCTTTGAAGAGCACCTGTTCGACGCCTCCGGCTCCTTCGACCTCGACGGGGTCGTCCAGTCGTACACCTGGAACTTTGGGGACGGCACGGTCGTGAACGGCCGCTCTGTAAAGCATGCCTTTGCCTCGATCAACAGCGCCGCCATCGTGACCCTCACGGTGCGCGACGACCTCGGGGCGACGGGGCAGACCACGATGACCGTCAACGTGACGAACAACGGGCCGAGCGTAACGATCAGCGGGCCGCTCGCGATCTACACCGGCGACACCGCCGCCTTTACGGCCGTGGCGGTGGATCGCGACGGCTCCATCGCGTCGTGGGACTGGCGGTTCGGCGAGGGCGGGAGCTCGAACCTTGCAAGCCCGGTGTCGCACGCCTACCCGACCAAGGGGACGTATGTCGTCACGCTGACGGTTGGGGACAACTGGAACCCCGCAGCGACGGGCACGGCGACCTTCACCATCGAGGTGATGAACCGGTTGCCCACCGCGAAGATCGCCTCACCGGCCGCGGGCTTCACGGCCGCCTCGCTTACTGCGGTGTCCTTCTCGGCGAGCGGCTCGACCGACCCCGAGACGCCGAACAACCTCGAGTACTTCTGGATCTTCGGGGACGGCGGCGTGGCGGGCGGCAGCAGCGTGTCGCACGCGTTCTCGCGCGCGGGCACCTTCACGGTGATCCTCACCGTGTCCGACCCCGATGGCGGGGCGGCAAGCGCGACGACGCCGGTCGTGATCTCGAACCAGGGACCTACCTCGGTGCCCGCCGTCAACCTGACGACGGCCCAGACCCTCGAGAGCATCACCTTCGATGGCACCGGGAGCAGGGACCCAGATGGGACCGTCCAGAGTTTCCTCTGGGACTTCGGCGACGGTTCGACGTCGAGTTCGAAGGTCGCGGCGCACATTTTCAAGGTCGCGCCCGAGGCCCCGGAGACCGTGTACCACGTGAAGCTAACCGTGTTCGACAACCTGGGTGCAAGCGCAAGCGCGACCGTGGATGTCACGATCCAGAACCGGCTCCCCATCGGTGTCATCGAGAACGGCGAGCCGTTGTTTGCCTCGCTCACGACCTTCTTCCGCGCGACGGGGTCCCACGACACCGACGGGCTCGTAATCTCCTACGCGTGGCTGTTCGGCGACGGGGGCGAGGCGAAGGGGTCGGAGACCAGCCACATCTTCGCGGGCGCGGGCACGTTCAATGTCACCCTCACGGTGACGGACAACCGCGGCGGCGTGACGACGGTGACGAAGGAGGTCATTGTCCAGGCCAAGCCGAACTACGGCATCGTCGGCGGCAATGGGACGACCACCAAACCCGCGCCCGGGTTCGAAAGCGCGGGAGCCGTCGTAGCGGTCGCTGCGGCGGCGTGCCTTGCATTCGCCTCACGGCGCCGACGTCAGGCGTGAGCGCGCGCCCTCGGCAATGGCCGCGACGCACTCGGCCGCCGACCGCGCAGGGTCGCGGGCCTCCACGACCGAGCGGCCTACGATCACGAAGTCCGCGCCCGCGCGGGCCGCCTCCTTGGGGGAGCCGCCTTGGGCGCCAGCCCCCGGACTGAAGATCAGCACGGCCCCTGCGCGGGCGCGCAGCGCCTCGATGCGTTCGGGCCGGGTCGCGGGGGCCACGATCCCACGCGCCCCCCCCGCAAGCGCCGCGTTCAGCAGCTGCTCGGCGTGAGGCGCGGTGAACTCGCGGCCGCCCTCGTGGGACATCTCAACCACGGCGATGGGCAGCGCCCCGCGTTCGCGGCAGGCCTCGGCGACCGCCGCGACCGAGTCGCGGCCGGCAAACGCCTGGCAGATGACCGCGCTTGCCCCCGCGGCAAGCGCTTGCCGCGCGATCGCGCCGGAAATCGGCGGGATGTCGGCGATCTTGAAGTCGCAGATGACCGGAAGGCCCGACGCTTGGCGAAGCGCCCCGACCACGCCAAGCCCCCCGGAGAGCACCGTGGGGTAGCCCACTTTGATCGCGTCGGCAAACGGCGCGACCAAGCGCGCCACCGCCGCGGCGCGCGCGCCGTCGACTTGGTCGATGGCAACGACCAGCCCCGTGCGCCGCGTGAGGGGTTCTGGGTCCGTCGGCATCCCCCCTACAGGACGCGGCGCCGCCGAAATCCGCGCGCAAGGTCGGCCTCGGCGGCCTTCCAGCCCGGGAAGCGGTGGAGGCGCTCCTTGAAGGAGGGCGGGTGCAGGCGCCTGCGCCCGCCGCGGAGGCGGCCGGCGGCCGCCGGGTCGGCCCGCTCCGCGCAGAAGTCCTCGAAGTGGAGCATCTCGTGGTAGAGCAGGTACCGCAAGGTCTCGCGCTTGACCCGCGGCTGGTCGAGCAGGCGCGACACGGTGATCACCTGGTGCGCCTCGTCGAAGGACGCGAGCACGGAGCGCCCTTGGGCCCGGGTCCAGGCCACCGGCGGCACGCCAAGTGACCCCTGGAAGTGGTCGCGCGCGACCGAGTCGAGGAGCGGCACGAGGTCGTGGAAGCGCCCCGCCGGCTCGACGGTGCGCCGCCTGGCGCGCGCCTGGCGCACCTCGAGCGAGAGTTCGCGCGTCGAGGGGTCGCGAAGCCATGAGGCATACGCGGCCTGCGCCCAGCTCGGGGCTTTCCGCGAGAGGACGCGGGCAGCAAGGACATGCGCGATGGCCGCCTGCGCCTGCTGGGGCCGCTGCCGCAAGTCCTCGCACAGGGTGACCACGAGCTTGCCGTCGGCGGCGATCCGCGCCGTGCTCTTGAGGGTCGTGTAGCGCCGGTACGCCACGCGCACTTCGACGGGGGCGCGCCCGTGGGCGCGCGCAATCTCGCGCTCAAGGTACGGCGCAAATCCCTCGGACTGCGCAAGCGCGCCGGCGCCCCAGCCGGTGAGCGCTAGCTGTCCCATCCCGTTCCCGCCTCGCGCGAAGCGGCCCGGCGTGGATAAACGTAGCGCGCCCCCGTCGCCCTTAAATACGCTCTGGCCCGCTCACGGCGGCGCCGGCGGATTGTCCCGCGCTGATTCAGACGAACAGCGCTCGAACTGCGTCCGCCCCAAGGGGGCACACCCACGGAGGCGCCGCGCACCCGCCGCGCCATCGTTGTCCGCCGGTTGACTTACCATGAAATCCGGCGCATTTGGCCCCCGCTCATCCGCAACACGCCGACCGTGCGCCAGGCGTCGCTGTCGCTGCTCATCGGACTGTTCGGGTTCCTCGCCTCGGGCCTGCTACTCGCCGGATTCAGCGGTGTGCTCGTCGCCGTCCCGGGGCTCATCACGCTGCTGCCGGCGTCGAACGCGCTGCGCGGCAACATCTACGCGCCGCTCGGCTCGCGCCTGGGCACCTACCTCCACACCGGCCTCATCCGCCCGAGGTTCCAGCGGTCAAAGGTCCTGGACCAGAACCTGCTCGCCACCACCGCGCAGTCGCTGGTCATGGCGGTGCTGCTGTCCTTCCTGTCGTTCGTGCTGCTCAAGGCGATCGGCGCGACCTCCCGCGGGCTCGAAGACCTGTTTTTCGTCGCGGCGATTTCGGCCACCGTCGCGGGCCTCGTGCTAAGCCTCGCGGCATTCGTGCTGTCGAGCGTCGCGTTCCGGCGCGGCTTCGACCCCGACAATCTGAACGCGCCGCTCATCACGGCGGGAGGCGACCTGCTTTCCGCGACCCTGCTCATCGGCATCGGCGGCGCACTGCTGCGCATCGACTTCGCGCCCATCCTCGTTTGGCCGGTCGATGTCGTAGCCGTCGCGGCGACCGTCTACCTCTTCGCCAGGACCTGGAGCCTCAAGCGACCGATCGCGCGCCAGATCTTCCGCCAGTCGCTGATCATCCTTGTCGCGACCGTCGCCCTTGAGCTCGTCGTGGGCCTCACCCTCGAAGGCAACCTCGATTCGCTTGCGCTTGTCCCCGCGCTGCTCGTGCTCATCCCGCCGTTCCTCGGCGAGTCGGGCAACCTCTCCTCGATCGCATCCTCGCGCCTCTCCTCCGCGATTCACTTAGGGATCGCACGCGTCGGCCCGAAGCCCGACGCGTTTGCCCGCGCGGACTTGCGCGACATGGCCAGCGTGGCGGTGCTGATCTATCCGGTCATCGGGCTCACGGTATTCCTGTTCTCAACGGCCCTCGGGATCCCGCACCCGGCCCCCCTTATCATGATAGGGGTCGCGCTGCTTGCAGGCGCGGTGGTAACCGCCGTGGTGCTCCCGCTCACGTACTACACGACGCTCGTCGCGTTCAAGATCGGCGCCGACCCCGACAACATCGTGATCCCGGTCACGAATTCCATCGTGGACGTGATCGGCGTGGGCGTGCTTCTGGGGTGCGCCCACCTGCTCGGCGTCGTGTAGCGGCGGCGCGGCCGTGCATCACCGCGTCGGCGCCTCCATCACGAAACGCTTATTGGGGCCTCCCGCCAACCGTCCAGCGGGGCCTCCGTGGCGCTATCCGACCGGAAGAAGGCGCTGCTTGCGGTGGTCGTGGTCGTCGTCGTAATCGCCACGGCTAGTGTGGTGTGGGGCCAGCTGGGCGCCCGCGACCCGGGCTCGCTCTCGATCGAGATTGAGGTGGTCCCCTGGCAGGAGGGCTCGCCCTTTTGGGTATGGATCCCGCTGATGCTGCAGGACCGGTCGGCCGACTGGCTGCTCCAGCCGATGCGGCCGAGCGCGCAGGGGATGGGCTGGACGATGGTGAGCGCCCCGCAAGGGTCGTGGCTGAACGTGAGCGGAAACGTGACGCTGAACATCAACACCTGGGCGCAAATCAACGACGTGGACCGCGCGACGGGACTGCAGTGGTCGGCGCTGGCGCCTGGCCCCGGCAGCCAGACACGGCTTTTCTTTGCGGCGGGCGGAGCGGCGGCGGGGCCCATCGCGGTGAAGCTCACGGCCTGGTTCTCAACGGGCCAGTCCAGTTGCTCGGACACGGCAAGGGCCTCGGAGATGCTGCCGGGGGACGCGCAGGTCCGCTCGATTGCCTTGGAGGTCAAGTCCGAATGCTAGCGCGCCTTGGAAGCGGGCGGCCGCTTCCCTCCACGCTCGCGGCCCTGGCATGCTCGGTGCTTGTCGCGGGGTGCCTGGGCCCGGGGGGAGGGGGCGATGCCTCGATGACGCTCAGCTACTCGGTGGACCCTTTCAACGCAACGGTCCCCTACCGCGTTTCCCTGCCTGTCCCCCAGGCGGGGGCCGGCCTGCACCCGCTGGTCGGATCGCTGGCGCTCACGGAGGGGAAGGGGAACTGGACGGTGGAGGTCGTGGACGGGGAGCGCGCCCTCGTGGTGGTCGGGGTGGGGCGCGTAGCGATCACGGCCAGCGTCTCGGGCCCTGAAGCAACGCCTCTGCTGAATCTGGAGCGCATCAATTGGACGCACGCGCACCCCCTGGATCTCAACGGGACGCGGGGTTGGGGCAACCAACGGGGGACGCGCGACGCCGTGGCCACCGCCAGTGCGCCCCTCGTCCTCGGTGTGAGCGCGTCGATGGCCAGCGGGGGCGGCGGCTGCCGGTCGCAAGACAGCGCGGCGGGGACGATCCGGTCGAACGGCTCGTGGACCGCGCTCCCCACAAACGGCGGCGGCTGGTGCGTGTAAGGCCCCGACCTAAATGCGCCGCCGCTTCCCGGTGCACAGCGCGCGCAGGTGGTCTTCGGCCGCCGGCGGCCCGCGCGCAAACAGCACGTCGCCGGCCACGAGCTTGTCCTCGGGCCCGGGCCCCACGATCAACTTCTTTGCGCGGCGGATGGCGATCACGCGCATGCCTGTCTTCGTGGCAAGCTGCAGCTGGCGCAGCGTCTTGCCGGCAAATACGGAGTCGTGCGCAATCTCGGTCCGGGTGACCGTGACATCGGACTCCCGGACGCTCTCGACGAGCACGGGGTGGACCTGGATGTCACGCAGCGCCGCGTCGGCGATCTCGCGGGCGGCGTCGGCGATCTGCTCCATGGCGGAGGAGAGGTGGAAGAGCACGAGGCCCTTGTCCACGTTCTTGGTCTCCACGGCCTCCTCGAGCACGCGCCGCTGCAGCTTCACGACCATCTCGTCGACGTCGTTCTCCAGCGCCTCGACCTCCTCTGCGATCTCCTTGGAGTTGTAGAGGATCGCGCTGTAGGCGAGGTCGACCATGAGGTCGGAGGTGTCCTTGATCTCGACAAACCAGGCCTCGGCCTCGCCCTTGCCGCCCGCGGCGGCCGGCGCCACGGGCGCGGGGGCGGGGGCCGCCTGCGACCTCAGCGCGTCTTCGACGCTCTCCTTGCCGGCCGCTACCGACCGAAGGTGCTCGATCCCCTCTTCCGTCCCGGTCACGATGAGCTGGTCATTCGCCTTGAACACGACGTCCGAGTGGACGTCGTACGTCCACCGCTTCCCGCGGCGCACCGCGATGACGCGGATGCCAAGCCGCGTGTCGAGCGACACGTCTTCGAGGGTGAGCCCCGTGAGCGGGGAGCTCTCGTCGACCGTGATGAGGCGGATGCGCTCCCCCGACCCCTTGAGGATGAAGGGCGTGAGCGGGCGGTACTCGACCTCGCTTGAAAGCACCTTCACGATGTCGGCCGCGGCGTTGCAGATCTGGCCGCCGGCCCCCGCGACCTGGAGGATGCCGAGCATCATCTGGGCGTCCTGGAGGGTACGCGTCGAGAGCATCACCTGGAGGCGCAGGAGGTAGCGCAGGCGGTACATCCGCTGCTCGAGGCGCCTTACCTCGTCGGCGATCTCGTCGGAGTCGAAGATGATCGCGCTGTAGGCGAGGTCGACCGAGAGCTCCGCGATGTCCTTCATTTCGATGAGCAGGTCCTTGACGGGGCGCGGCTCGTAGCCCACGCCGGCGCGCTCTTCCGTTTCCGCGAATGCAGGCACAGGGGCTTCGCTCCTACGTGCGCCGGTGGGACGCCGGTTCCTCCAGGGGGGGGCCGACCATAAAGGCTTCGGACGGCAGAGGCCGAAGTGAAAACTTCAACCGAAGTTAGGCGGCCGGCAGCGCGGCCTGCCGAATGCCGCCGCGGGCGGGGGGCGCAAGGCGCCGCAGCATCGCGGCCACGCTTGCAGCGGCGACGGGCTCGAGGTTCTCGCAGTCGGCGCGGTTGTAGCCGACAAGCAGGCGCAGGGCGTTCGTGGAGCCGGTGCGCTCATAGGTGCGCCACAGGCGGACGGCATCCGACCCGGCGAGCACGCGGACGTCGAGGTCGCGCGTGAGCCCGAGCTGCCGCTCGATGGCCTTGAGGCCGCCGCGCCAGCGCAGCCTGCGGGCACATGTGAGGAGGTCGAGGTGCGCGGGCGGCAGGCCAGCGGAGGGGAACGACCCGCGGATGAACGGCACATCGAAGCCCGCCCCGTTGAACGTCACGAGGAGCTTGGCCCCCGCAAGCGCCTCGGTGATCGACGCTGCCGAAAGCCCCTCCCCGCGCACGAGGGCCGTGAACGGGCGGCCCGGCCGGTAGACGCCGACCACCGTTACGGCGCTGTAGCGCGAAAGGCCGCTCGTCTCGATGTCGAGGAACGCCGCATCCTGCCGGAAGCGCGCAAACATGCGCCAGGCCTCGGCGTGCGGCAACCGAGGGGCGAGGTACTCGGCCCGCCCGTCGCGCGCGGCCTCGAGCGCGGCCACGGCCTCGCCGTCGAGGCCGCGCTTGCGCTCGGGGGAAAACCCCCGGATGCGCCCGCGCGAGGCAAACTCATCGAGGGTGAGCACGCCCTCGTCCCAGAGGCGGCGCTCCGTAATGGCGCCCACGCCGCTTAGCATGATGTGCGAGGAGCGCAGCAAGTCCGCGGGGGCCACGGTGGGGGTTTGTCCCCGCCCCTCAAAACCCTTGCGGGGGGGTGACCGGGCGCGCGTCAGTCGCGGCGGCGCCTGCGGTAGGTTGCGACCAGCGCGACGGCGAAGAGGGCGACCAGGATGACCGGCCCCTCGAGCCCGGGCGCGACCTGCCGGGGCGGGTCGGGCAGCACCTCAATCATGACGGTCGCGGTGGCGTTTTCGTGCCCGTCGGACACGGTGAGGGTGACGCGGTGGGTGCCCGGCGTGGTGAAGAACACCTCGCAGGTCTTGGCTTCGCAGTGCTGCCGGCCGTCGTCGGTCTCCCACTTGTAGTCGAGCGTGTCGCGCGCGCCGTCGTAGTCGATGGTCGCGTCGGCGTTAAGGACCAGGTGCTCGGAGAGGTTGGCCAGGCGGTCGGCTCCGGCCGACGCCACGGGCAGCTGGTTCACATAGACCGTCTCGCCGGTGGCGTGGTCGCCCCAACTGCCGACCTCGTTGCGCGCCCGGAAGCGGAACTCGTAGGCGTAGCCGCGGACGATCGCGCCGCTGTCGAAGAAGTACGAGCTGTCGGCGGGGTCGACGACCACCGTGAGCCAGTCCTGCCACTCCGCGAGCTGGTTGTACCGGAAGGCCGCGCGCCGGTACTGGAGTTCGCCGGCCACCACGGCGTACCCGAGCGCGTCCGACGCCCCGAAGTTCACGGTGAGGTTGGTCTGCGTCCACACGCCGCCGGTGTACTCGATGTGGGCGGCGGGGCCGGGGATGACGACGCGCACCGCGCCGCTCGAGACCCACGCCGACCAGCCGCCCGCGTTGTTGAGGCCGTGCACGCTGACGTAATAGGTGCCGCCGTTGAGGAGCGAGAGGTCCGTGATGAGCAAGACGGGGGAGGCGGTGCGCACGGGGAGGAGCTGGTCGCAGACCGACGGGCCCTCTCCGACGCAGTATTCGTAGGCGGCAAGCCCGGTCTGGGCGTCGTTGCAAGCCATGGAGACGCCGACCTGCTCGAGGCTCGTGATGGTGGAGGCCGACACGGCGACCTGGCACACGGGCGGCGTCGTGTCGACCTTGGTGGCCGCCGTGTCCGACACGCCGCCGAGGTTCCCGGCGCGGTCGCGTGCCGCCACGCGGAAGGTGTACAGGCGGTCGTCGGGGGCGCTGTAGACCGCGGAGGTGCTGGCGTAGCCCGTGAGCCAGTTCGTCCACGAACCGCCCTCCGGCAGGACGCTGACGTCGAAGCCGCCGACGCCGGAGCCGCCGACGCCGTCGGCGCCGCCCCACGCGACCTCGAAGTTGCGGGACACCTGGTAGGGCGCGAGGCTGTTGACGGTGGCGGTGGGCTTGTCCGTGTCGATGATCGTGCAGGTGTCGCCGGTGACTCCCACGGAGAAGAGCTGCGCGTTGCCCGCGGCGTCCACCGAGCGCATGCGGAAGCAGTAGGTGTGCCCGTTTTGGCCCACGAAGTTCGTGGAAGAAAGGGCCGTCGTGGTGACGAGGTCCGTCCAGGTGCCCTCGACGCCGTCCTTGAACTGGACGTCGTAGGGGGCGGCGGCAAGGCCGGCGCCGCCGGCGGGGTCGACCGAGCTCCACGAGATGGTGAAGGTCTCGGTCGTGGAGTAGGCCGGCGAGCTTGCAAACCCGTCGGGCGCGAGGTCGTCGACGGTGAAGCACTGGGCGACCGACCAGTCGCTCCACTGCAGCCCGTCGAAGGCTTCGGCGCGCCAGCAGTACTGCTGGCCGTTGTTCATGCGGAAAGCGTCGGGGGTGGTAAGCGTTGCATCGGCCCCCGCGACATAGAACGGCAGGCCCCACCCGAGCGCCGTGTCGTTCTGGTTGAACTCGCGCACGATGGTGACGAACGCGGGGTCGTAGGCGATTTGCACGTGGTAGCGGAGGTTGTCCGAGTCGGTGTCGGCCGCGCGCATGACGAAGGTCGGCGTGGCGTCCACGAAGGTGCCCTGGAGGGGGGCGACGATCTCGGGGGGCGAGGGCCACTTGTTGAAGGGGATCGAGAGGTTGGTGAGGTGGACGGTCGCGGGCCGCTGCCAGCGGATGCGGATGGGCATGTAGATCGTGCCGTTTCCGTCCTGGAGGTTCCAGTTGTCGAGCACATACTGGTTGAGGATGGAGGCGGGGAAACTGCAATGGAAGAGGCCAAGCGCCTGGCCCGGCCAGTAGCACTCGCCCTGGGGGGGCTGGAAGTCGCGCAGGATGTCCATGCTGAGGTCTTGGGGAGTCGTCTCGACGACGTAGTCGACGGCGACCGACAAGATCCACGGCGTGACCCCCGCGTGGTCGGCCCAGAAGTCGATGCGGTAGTAGATCGTGGAGCTGTTCGTGCCGTTGAGGTTGATCGAGACATTCTGCTGGACGGGGATCCAGGTGAATCCGTTGTTCACGGTGATGGAGATGTTGTAGCCGGTGACGCCGGGAATCACGTTCCAGTCGGACCAATAGAGCCACGCCGCCACGATGGGGTCGCCGATGAAGACCTGGTCCTGCAGCCGCTGCGAGATGAAGAGGCCGTAGACCCTGTCCTTCTGCAGGTAGATCGTGACGGTGGCCGCGATCCCGTTGGAGATCGCGACATCCAGCAGGCTGTCGTTGTTGAAGCGCCCGATGGCAAGGCCGGTGGGGGCGCTGCCGGTCGCGGCGGTGAGGAACTTGGACACGTTCGAGATCTGCAGGGTGCCGGTCACCCGCGAGGTGGGCTCCCAGTAGGCGACCTGCAGCTGGAAGGTGCCGGCGCCTGCGGCGATAACCACGTCGTTGTGGCCGTCGTCGGTGACATCCGCGATCTCGATCTCATTGACGGCGCCTCCGATGGGGACAATCGCGATGTTCGCAGTGTCCCAGTTGTTGCCGGTGCTGTTGTAGGCGATCAGGTAGAGCGAGCCCGAGCTTGGCGTGAGGGTTCCGACCGCGATGTCGTTCCTGCCGTCGCCGTTCAGGTCGCCAAGCGCAATGCGGAACGCGTCGCGCAGGGGGTCAAGGCCTTTGGGCACCATGTCGGTGAACGACCCCGGGTTCCCGCCTGAGAAAGGGAGTTTCCACACGGCGGAATCCGAGCCTCCGAAGTTGTTGAACGACCCGGTGATGACGACCTCGTTGCCGGCCGTGTTGTCCACGTTGCCGATGGCGATGCCGTAGGCATTGATCGAAAGGCCGCAGGGGCTGTTGGGGCAGGCGTTGACCTTGGTCTGCGGGAAGCGCACGGAGTGCCAGCCGGCGGCCAGCGACCTGCCGTCGGGGGACCACGCGACGGCAAGCACCAGGGTGGAGCCCGCGGGGGCTGACGGGTACTGCTGGACGACCGCCCCCGTGCGGTTGTAGACGAAGATGCGCGCGTCCCACCCGCCGGTGGCGTACTTCAGCGAGTCGGGCGAAAACGCAAGCGAGGTGATGTCATTCGAGTGCTGCAAGACGTTGGAATTCAGCGTCCAATTGGAAGTCCACCACGAGCGGGCCCTTCGGTCGACGCCGCCCGACGCGATCATCGCGCCGTCGGGCGACCAGTCGACCGCTTTCTGGACCCCCGAGGCCGAGAGGTTCTGGAAGTTCCACTTCTGGGTGATGTTGAACACGCGGATGATGCCGTCGGCGCCTGCAAGGGCCGCCATCGTGCCCGAGGGGTCAAGCGCCATCGAGTTGGTGGCCGCCACGGAGGTCATCGCGTTGATGGAGGTGTAGCCGGGCACGTTCCACGCGGCCAGCCCGCCGGTGCCATTGGTTGCGGCAAGGACCGTCCCGGCGGCGTTGAAGTCGAGGCCTGTGACGTTGCCCCCGAGGGTGATGTTCGCCGCGTAGCCCCAGGTCGACGTGTCGAACACGTGGATGAGCCCGTCGGAGCCGCCGGTGGCAAGCAGCGCTGCGTTTGGCGACCACGCGAGGCGGTTGAGCGTCCCGTCGTGGGCGCGGAACAGTTTGGCCACCGACCCGTTCGACAGCGTGACGATGGAGACCGTGCCGTCCTCGGCGCCCATGGCGAACCGCCCGTCGGAGGAGTACGCGACCGCGGTCGCCGAGTACTCTTGGCCCGTGTACGTGCGCAAGGTGCTCACGAGCGTCGAGCGGTCCCACAGGCGCAGGTAGTTCGTGGTGCCCCCCGAGATGAGGAATTCGCCGCTGCGGTCGAACGAGGACCCGTAGACGAACGAAGAGCCCTCGACGACGTCGTCCAGGACCGACCAATTCGAGGTGAGGTAGAGGCGCAGGTGGCCGTCGGAGCTGCCGGTGAGCAGGCGGGTGCCGTTCGGCGCATAGGAAATCGCGTTGATGTCGGCGGTGGCGTCCGACAGCTGGCCGGTCTTCGTCATCGCGTCCGTGTTCCACAGAATCGCGGTGTCATCGAGCGATCCGGAGGCAAGCTCCGTCCCGTTGGGGGCAAACGCCAGCGTCCGCACCGGGAGGGTGTGGCTGATGAGGTTGAAGAGGGTGCTGAAGTCGCTGGTCGTGTGGATGCGCACGGTGTTGTTGCCGGTGCCGGCCGCGAGGTAGCTCCCGTTCGGCGAAAACGAAAGCGCGTAGATCGTCCCGTTGTTCTCGGAGATGTTGTAGTCGATGGTGGGCGGGAAGCTCGTCACATTCCACACGAGGACGGTGCTGTCAGCCCCGCCCGACGCAAGCCTCGAACTGTCGGGCGAAAAGGCGACGGAGTAGACGCTGTTGGTGTGGTTGGTGAGGTTGGCCGCAAGCGCCCAGTTGCTCGTGCGCCAGATGAGGACGGTCTTGTCGGAAGACGCCGTCGCGAGGTATTGGCAGTTGGGCGACCAAGCCACTGCCTGGACCGAAGACGCGTGGCCGATGAGCCTCGTGATCTGGGTGAAGTTGGACTGCCAGTAGAGGTAGGTGCTGCCGTCGAGGTTGCCGGCTGCAACCGTGGCGTTGCAAGGTGAGGGCGCGGGCACGACGAACGAGG
>JBGPJF010000064.1:0-13768 GCA_041485285.1 Thermoplasmata archaeon
GCCTGGATTACGATCTTCACGGGCACCTTCATGCCCTTGAACGCGGCGGTCTTCTTGTTGATCTCGCCGACGATTGCCACCACATTCACGCCGAGCGGTCCCAGCGCCGGGCCGAGGGGCTGGCCCGGGGTCGCCGCGCCGCCCTCGATCATGACTTCCACCGTGTCTGCCATGTTGTTTCCTCCACCCTGCACGTGCACGCCGGCCTAACCGCCGGTGTTGCCCGGGCCCTCTTCGCCCTCTTCCTTCTCCAGCACCCGCACGGCGTCGCCGCGCACGGTGATCGGGATCGAGATCATCGCCTCGATGAGCTCGACCGTGATCTCTTCCTTCGACTCGTCGATCTGCGTGACGCGGGCCTTCTCACCCTTGAACGGCCCCTGCGTGATCTCGACAATGTTGCCTTCCACAATGCCCGACACGAGCGGCTTCGGCTCGAGGAAGTGCTCGATCTGGCCGAGCGGGATCGCCGAGTCGGCGGGGTTTTCAGAGCCGCGGGCGCGCACCATGCCGCGCGCGCGCTTTACGCCCTTGATGAGGTCGGTGAGCCGGTCGGGGTTCACGCCTTCAAGGTACACGTAGCCCCGCATCGGCGCCGGCGAGAGGATGGAGTAGACCTCGACCTTCTCGCGCTTCGCCTTGACGGCGATCCCGTCGGCCACCGTCTTCTCGTGGCCGATCGAGGTCTTCACTGCGTAGATGGCCGGCAGGAACACGGGCTCGATGTCCTCGAGCGGCTCGTCCTTCGCCTTGCCCTTGCCCCGCGGCCCGCGAGCGCCCCGGATGGCCTGCTTTCCGGCGGCCGGAGCGGCGGCAGGCTCGGCTTGCGGTGCGGCGCTGGCCGCGGAATCGTCTTTGTGCTGTGCTTGCGACATGCGTATCACTCCAAGGGGGTTGGCTCAGCCGCCGAGAAGGCCCCCGAGCACCTTCGACATGAATTCGACGAAGGACTGAATCATGAACCCCGTGATGCCGAGCACAAGCAGCCCCGCGAACGCGAGCTTCACCGTGTTGATGTACTCGTCCGGCTCGGGGCGCACCGCCAGGCGCAGCACCCGCATGTACCGGCCGCGGCGCCGGTTCGACACCCACGTGTCGAGGCGTTGCTGCCAACGCGTGGACCTTTCGAGGATGTCGACCATCCGTGCACCTGGCTCAGGGGAATGTCCAACGACCCCCCAGGGAGGGGGTCATCTGAAACATTACGGCCGCGGCCAACCCAGCCCCTGAATATAACAGTTGCGGGGGCCCGCTGGCGGCGCTTGGAAAACGGGCGCTTGCCCGCACTTTCGCACCATTACCGGATGAAGTCCATGCCCATCTCGGTGCGGCCGCGGGCCTTGGCGGCCTGCTCCTTCCCGAGGATCTGCTTGGACTTCACGCCCGTGACGACGAGCATGATCCGCATCTTGCCCTCGAGCGAGGGGTCGACGGCCGCTCCCCAGATGATGCGGGCCGTCGGCGAGATTCGGTCGTGCACCATCTGCACGACTTCCTGTGCCTCGGTAATCGTCATGTCGGGGCCGCCGACCACGTTCACCAGCGCGCCGGTCGCCTCCGAGATGTCGAGGTCGATGAGCGGAGAGTTGATCGCCTCTTCGATGGCCTCCTTCGCGCGCTCGTCGCCTTCGCTCTCGCCAAGGCCGATCATCGCGACGCCGCCGCTCTTCATGATCGTCTTGATGTCGTTGAAGTCGAGGTTGACAAGGCCGGGCTTCGTGATCGTCTCCGTGATGCCCTTGATCGCGCGCACGAGGATCTCGTCGGCGACCTTGAAAGCGGCATTCAGCGCGAGCCGCGGGACAAGCTCGAGGAGCTTGTCGTTGGGGATCACGATGACGGTGTCCGCCGTGTAGCGCAGCTGTTCGAGCCCGTACTCGGCGTTCTCGAGGCGCACGGCGCCTTCCGACCGGAAGGGGAGCGTCACGACCGCGATCGTGAGCGCGCCCGACTCTTTGGCCACGCGGGCGAGCACGGAGATCGAGCCCGTGCCGGTCCCGCCACCCATGCCGCAGGTCAGGAACACCATGTCGGCACCGCTGAGGCGCCGCTTGAGGTCGTCCTCGACCTCGCGGGCCGCTTCCTCGCCCACTTGGGGCTGCGCGCCGGCGCCAAGGCCGCGCGTGAGGCGCCGCCCGAGCAGGATCTTGTTCGGGGCGTGCACGGTGAGCAGGTGCTGCGCGTCCGTGTTGGCCGCGTAGATCTCCGCGCCCACGATGCCGGATTCCACCATCCGGTTGACGGTGTTGCAGCCGCCGCCGCCACACCCGACGATCTTGATGTTGGTGCGCAGGCCCTCGAGCACCTTCTCCAACTCCGCGTCGTCGGCCCTCATGTCGAGGCCCTGCGGCTGCGTATATGCGTTCTGCGGCGACTGGTCTTGGAGCTCCTTCACGATCGATTTCACGGCAGCCACATCCCCATTCTGTATTCGGGCCATCGAGGGCCGTCAGTAAAATAGTTGACGGTGACGCCTCGCGCGTGCGGTTCGCGCGCGCATGCGCGCGCCCGCGTACGCGCGCGACCAGGGTCGCGTCAGTGGCGGATGAAGTCGATGCCCCCGCCGGCCTTTGCGGCCGCCGGGACCGGCCTTTGGGCCGGGGCGCCCGTCTTCTGCGGAGCGGCAAGCGGGCCGGCGGCCTTCGGCTCGCGCGGAGTGACGCCGGTGAGCACGACCATGACTTGCATGGTGTTCTGCAGCGACGGCACCACCGAAGCGCCCCAAATGATGCGCGCCTGCGGGTGCACGTGCTTGCCGATCTCCGAGACCACACTCTCGGCCTCTTGGATGGTCATGTCCTCGCCGCCGCGCACATCCACCAGCGCGCCGTGCGCCGTCGAGATGTCCACGTCGATGAGCGGAGAGTTGAGCGCGCCTGCGACCGCTTCCTTCGCCTTCTCCCGCGGGTCGCTCGACTCGCCAATGCCCACCATCGCCATCCCGCCGTTTTGCATGATGGTCTTGAGGTCGTTGAAATCGAGGTTTACGAGCCCGGGGGTCGTGATCATTTCGGTGATGCCGCGGATCGCGCGCATCAGCACCTCGTCGGCCACCTTGAAGGCCATGTCGAGGGGGAGCTTCGGCGCGATTTCGAGCAGCTTGTCGTTCGGGATCACGATGACCGTGTCCGCGACGCGCTTCAGCTGATCGAGCCCGTACTGCGCGTTCTGCATGCGCGTGTGGCCTTCCGCCGAGAACGGGATCGTGACGACCCCGATCGTGAGCGCCCCGCCGTCCTTGGCCAGCTTGGCCACATACGGCGCCGAGCCCGTGCCCGTACCGCCGCCCATGCCGCAGGTGATGAAAGCGATGTCCGCGCCCGCCACGTGCCGCCGGATGTCTTCCTCGGCCTCCTTGGCGGCTTCCTCGCCCACTTGCGGGAGCGCGCCGGCGCCCAGCCCGCGCGTGAGGCGCTTGCCGAGCAGGATCTTATGCGGGGAATTGACGTGGAGCAGGTGCGACGCGTCGGTGTTCAGCGCGAACAGGTCGGCGCCATGGATCCCCGATTCCACGAGGCGGTTGATCGTGTTCGAGCCGCCGCCGCCGCACCCGAAGATGCGCACGTCGACGCGCAGGTCCTCGAGCATCTTCTCGAGTTCGGCGTCCTCTTGACTGCCTGTCGGCGCGCCAGGCGCCGCCTGCGTGAACTTCTGGTTCTCGTCCACTTGGCGAAGCGTGTCGGCGATAAACGACTTCATCAAGCTCCCCTTCCGCAGGCGCGCTCAGGGGCGGTTGCGGTATAAAAGGGTATCAAATTCCGGAATCACGCGCGATTCGAACGGCGATTTGCGGAAAAAACGCACGAAGATTCACGCGCACGGGCGCGCGCAATCGAGATTGCACGTGCCCGACCGGCGTTGTCGGCGCGCCCTTCCCAGCCTTTTGGAAGGCCGGAGGCCTGGGCCGGAATCGGTGCCTTTGCTACGCCGCGAGGAAGGCAAACACCCTTAAATACGGCCCCCTAAATCCGAACGACTGGCCTTCGAATACTGGATGCACGGTTTTCGACCCTCCCATGGGGGATGGCCAACGAGGCCGGAAAAGCCATCCGCCTGTGAAGGAGGACTTCCCCCGATGCATGCGCGCGCCACCCCCCGCTCGACCCCCGCGCGTCCCCGGCCGCGTTCGCCCGCGCTCGTCTTGGTCCTGCTCCTGCTTTCCCCGACGGCCGCCGCCCCCGCGACGGCGGCCCCCGAGCCCCTTGCCCTTTCCGGGATCCACCTGTGGCTCGGCGCCGGCGCCGTTGCGTTTTCCATTCCCTATGTCGAAGTCGGCGACATCGTGGACGTGCAGGTAACTGTAGCCAGCGGCGGAAACACCGGGACAAACGCCAGCCTCGACCTGTACCTCGGCGACCCTTCGACGTCCGCCGCATTCGCCTCCATCCCCTTCTCCATCGGGGCCGACACCACCGCGGTCGTCAGCGGGCCGCTCAACACTTCCGGCCTTGTCGGAATCCAGACGGTCACCGCCAAGATCACGAACATCGTCCCCCCCGAAAACGGGCCCCCTTGGGACAACCAGGCGTCAGCGCCGCTGCGGGTGCACCACCGCGTCGTGGACATGCAATGGAACGGCAGCACGGCCTTCGAAGTGAACTACACCTACCCGCACACGGGGTTCGTGACCGTCGGCGACAACGCCAGCCTCACCGTGAGGGCCCCGGGGTCGCTGTCGATCGAACAGCGCCGCGACGACGAATATGACATCCTCGTCGAAGGCAACGGCACCCTGCGCCTCACCGGGGGCAACATCTCTTCGGCCTTCGCCCTCGGCGTCGAGCTGCGCGACGACGCGAAGTTGATCGTCGAAGGCGGCGCGCTGCTTGCGGCCTCCGTTCGGTCAAGCGGGCGCGCGTCGGTGGTCGTAAGCGGCGCGCGGATTGCGGCCGAGCGCTTCGCGCTGCTAGGCGGTGCCCTCGACTTCGACTCCGCGCAGCTTGACGCCGCCTCGGCCTCCCTCGCCGGCGCCGTCGTCGCCGTGCGCGCCTCGCAGCTCAACATCGGCTCCACCGTCGATGTCACGGACTGCCCCTCCGTGCTTTTCACCGACACCACCGTTGCCGTGCAGTCGTCGTTTGCAAGCGCGGGGGACGCGGAGGGCGCCTTCCCCGGGATTACGGACGCTCTCGCGGCGGGCGAAGGGCCCTACCAGCCCGCGGTCCACCTCAGCGGGTTTTCGCAAGCGAGCTTCTACCGCACCGCCGCCTCCTCGACCGTTACGGCCGCCGGAGCGACCATGCGGTCCACGGTCCCGCTTGCCGCCGTGGGAGCGGCCGCGGGCACCATCTTCCGCACCGCGCGCGTGCTTGCCACCGACCCCACGGGCGCGCCCGTGCTGAACTCCACCGTCGAGATCCGCCACCGCTCCAACGACTCGGTCGCGGCGATCCTCGTCGCCCTGAACGGCACCGCGGAGGCCGACCTGCCGGCAACGCTCCTCCAAAGCGGCGCGGCGTTCATGCTCGGGCAATACAAAGTGAAGGTCACGCTCTCTTCGACCTCCTCGGGCGAGGTTCCGTTCAACTTCGCCCTCTTCCCCGACCTGCGCCCCGAGTCGCTCACCCTTGTTGTCCCGGTCTCGCTGCCCCTGTTTGACCCGTGGGTGGTGGCCCCGCCCGACCCGCAGCCGCGCGTCATCACGAATGCGACGACCTGGACGGGCGACATCTCCGTCTCGCACAACATCGAGGTGCGGGGGGGCCTCACCCTCAGCAACGCGAACCTGTCGATCGACCAGGAGCACGCCTTCGAGCACTTCGTGGTCGTCACCGGCAACGGCAGCCTCGTTGCGACGGCAAGCCATCTGCAGTCGAACTTCCCCTTCAACATCTACGTGCTCAACGGCAGCAGCGCCGCGTTCGGCGCGGGCAGTGCTGTCGCCGCGAACATCCTGCTTGCCGGCGCCTCCAGCCTCACGCTCGAAGGGTCGCATGTGGCCGGGTCGGTCATCGGCGACGCCTCCACCGTGCGGTGCACGTCGAGCTTCGTCTGGAGCCGCGCGGTCGACGTCTCCCTTTCCTCGCTCGATGGCACCGACTGCGTAGTCGCGGCAAGCGACCTGATCGCGCTCGAGGTCTCGGGAAACGCTACGCTCGCCGACGTTGCCCTGGGCACCACCTTCGAGCCCTTCGATGGGCTCCGGCAGTCCTCGCTCTCTTACAGCACCTACGGCGCGGCGGCCTCCCAGGTGGACGCCTCGGCCACGGGCTCCCCCGCGGTGCGGCTCAGCGCCTCCCACCTTGGCGCCACCGGGCTCACGGTGTGGACGGCGCAGCCGTTCTCGCTCTCGCTTGGCCCCGGGGCCTCGACGCTGGCCCACGGCCGGTTCGTGGCCGGGAGCGTCGAGGGCGCGCTTTCAGGCTCGAGCTTTTCCCTCGAGCGCAGCGCCGTCGAAGCCCTGGCCCCCCTCTCCTTTGCGGGCTCTGGCGCCGTCCAACTGCGCGCCGTGCTGACCTCGCCGCCCACCGTCGAGCCCGCCGTCACGCTCGAAGTGTACGACCCGGTCGACGCGCACGTGGTCGACGCCGTCGGCCTCCCGGTGCCGAGCGCGGTCGTGCGCGCGGTGCCCCTCGGCGGCGGGGCCCCCTCCGAAAACGCCACGACCGATGAGGCGGGTATGGCCGAGCTGCTCCTGCTCACGCTCCGCCAGGCGGGGGGCGTCTCCTCCCCGGGCCCCACCTACCGGGTGAATGCAAGCCGCGGGGGCTCCACTTCCGCGTCGATGACATGGGATGCATCGCAGGCCGGGTCGCTGGAGTTCGTGCTCGGGCTCAACTTCGGGGCCGTGAGCGGCGACGCGAGCTTTGCCATCGTCGCGCCGCTCACGGGCGGCGCGTGGCGCCTGCTTGCAAGCAACCTGGCCAACGCGTCCGTGGGCGGGTTCCTCCTCACCTTCGGCGTGGCCGTGCCTGCGATCAACTTCACGGCGCCCGTTTACCCCGGCCTCAACGCGACCCTCTTCGTGGCGGCCGACTTTGTGTTCTCCCAGGGGCCCGAGCGGGCGACCATGCCCATGGCGGCGGAAACGGCCGTCCTCGCGATCGACGGCGCCCCGGCGGCCTCCGTGCACCTCGGGGACGAGGGCAGCGGGAGCGCCTCGTTCCAGCTGCCCGCGACGGCAGGAGCCTCCGCGGCGTCCCTTGCGATCCAAGCGGCCCTGCTGCCCACCCCCCTTTCCTACTCGACCACCATCACCATCACGGCGCTGCCGCAGCTGCACATCGAAGCGACGCTTTCGAAGGCCAATGCCACTTTCAGGCCTAGCGAGGCGATCACGGTCGTCGGCACGGTGAAGGACGAACACGACAACACGGTCGCGGGCGCCTCGGTCACCCTCGTGTACGGGGCGGGCACCTTCTCGAGGACCAACAGGACCGCGTCGGACGGCAGCTTCGTGTTCAAGGTGCTCGCGCCCACCGACCTTGGCCCCTACACGCTCCGCATCTCCGCGAGCGCTACCGACACGCTTTCGGCCCCCGAGATGGCGATCCCCTACCAGGTGAGCACCGCCTCCACGGTCGTCACGCCGCCCAATTCGCGCCCGGGAGCCATCAACCTCGTGGCGTTCTCCGTGGCGATCGCCATGGCCGCAGCCGGCGGTCTCGGCCTCCTCTACTGGTGGGCCCAACGGCGCGTCGCCCGCGGCGAGTTCGTCGTGTGCGGCAACTGCGAGAAGCCGACCCTTGCGACCGACCGCAAGTGCGGCAACTGCGGCGTCGAGTTCGAAGCGACGGTGGCCAAGTGCAGCAAGTGCCTCTCGTGGATTTCTCCGGATGCCGATGAGTGCCCCCAGTGCCACACGAAGTTCACCCAGCAGGTCGTCGCCCACGACCGCGACGACGGGCCGCTCATCCCCGAGCCTTCGACCGGCGTGCGCGACGGCTTCGACATCCCCGAGTCCGTGCCCCTCACCGCGCGGCGCGCGGACGCAGGCCGCCTCGAAGACCTCGAGTTCCGCCTGCCGGGGACGACCGACACGCTCGAGCTCGGGGAGAAGGGCGGCGCCCCCACCTTTGCGGGCGTGCCCTCGCCGGCCCCCGCGCCTCCCCGCACCCGCGCGTCTCCGCCGCCGGGCGACCCCAGCCTCGAACGCATGGAACTGCCCCGCGTGGAGGACATGGCCTCGCCGGTGCGCGAAGTCTCCGCGCTCGAAGGCGGAGCCCCCACGGGAAAGGCGCCCGTGTCGCTTGGCACGGGGAACGTCGACCTCTCGCGCACGACGGCGGCCGCGACTTCCACGAAGCCCGACACGCCCGTCGACGAGGACATCCCTGAGGACGTGCTCCGTGAGCTGCTCATGAAGGCCGCGCCTGAACTCTCGGGCGACGTCCTGCCGAGCGAGATCCGCAAGGAGCTCCAGGAGATCGCGCGCGGCGAGGCGCCGGCGGCGAGCGAAAAGCGGGTCGCCTCGGCCCCGAAGCCCGACCGCGGGGCGCCCGCCGTCCCGCCCTCAGAGCGCACCGCCGAGGCCCCCGAGAAGTCGAAGAAGACCGCCTTCGATGTGTTTTCGAAGCCCACCAAGAACATCCCCTCGGGCTACGAGAAGAAGGGCGGTCCGCCGCCGAAGGAAGCCCCCCCCAAGGGCGCCCCCGTGTGCCCCAACTGCGGGGGCAACTGGGTCGTCCAACGCGACGGGAAGAACTCGTGCCGCGTGTGCGGGACGCGCTGGTAAGCCGCGCGCGCGTCAGTCGATGCGCACTTCCACGAGCGCCACGGTCACAGTCACCGACCGAAGGCCCGAGAGCCGCAGCGTCGCCCACTCCGGGGTGTTCGGCGCCGAGTGGGTGATGTTGTAAAGCGAGGCGTTCAGCGACGAGCCGTTCATCGCCCGCTGGAAGTAGTCCGTCCACGCGCCGGAGAAGGTCGAAGTGACGTTCAGCGTGAGCGTCCCATTGGGCGCGAAGGTCACGGTGCGCGTTTGCAGGACGGTGAGCCGCGACGACACGCTGTGGCCCTCGACGCCGCTCACCGACGTCTCGGGGCCGTCGAGGGTGATCAGCGTGAAGAACGCGTCGATGCCCGTCGTCCCGTTGTCGAAGCGGAAGGGCGGCGCAAGCCGTGCGGTCTCGCCCTCCGCCTGCGCGACAATGACCGCACCGGTCTCGTACGCCACGTTCTGCGGCGTGAAGTAGCGGTTGGGCATGAAGTAGTCGAGCGAGCTTGCGGCGGTGTAGTTCACCTGGCCGGTGAGGTCCGTGAGGTTGGCGCGGAAGCGCGCCCGCCCTTGGTCGAGGTAGTGGTGCGAGAGCTGGCCCGGGGTCGAGGCGCCGAAGAGCGGCACACCGCCGACGCCAAGCGGGAAGGTCGTGGAGAGCGACTGGTTCGTGTTGCCCGAGAGCGCCTGCAGCTCCAGGTTCTTCTTGAATTCCCCGAAGGCGTTGGAGATTTCGCGCGAGTGGCCGACCTCGTTGTCGTACCCCCAGGCCGGCACCCAGAACGTCACGACCATCCCAAGGACCACGGAGATCATCACGACGCTGAGCGAGGCGGCCACGACGCCCGACACCGCGCGCTTATCGGAGCGCCGGCGGAAGACGGACCAAGACATGACGGGGCCCCCTCACGCCACGACGCTGACCGTGGTGGCCGAGACGGGGAAGGTGCCGGAAGGCGAGAGGCCGAGGCCCGACGTCGCACCGGTCGCCGCCACGAAGGAAGCCGCCGAGACTTCGACCCCGACCGTGCTGCCGAGGTAGCCGGTGTCCACGTTCACGCGCACGATGAGCCGCTCGGTCGTCCCGGCCGAAACCGTGAGGAGGGGACTGCCCGACCAGGTCACATCACCGGAGGCGAAGGTCTGGACGCTGAACAGGGTGTCCGCCCCATCCACGAGGTCGTTCTGGTTCAGGTCGCGCCAAAGCGACACGGAGACATGGCCGCCTGGCGCATTGCCGTTTTGATGTACCTTGATGGAGGTCACGCTGGCCGCCTCGACCGTGGCCGTGAGCGCGATGCGCAGCATGTACGTGATCGTTGCCTGGTGCACCTGGGATTCGGGGTTGATGTTCTGGCCCGAAACGGCCAACGTCCCGCGGTCGTAGACGAGCGAGGGCGGCGTCTGCGTGAGCGTAATCGGCGGGTTCGTGATCCCGTTCTGCGAGTTCGGCGGGACGAGCGTGCCCGAGTAGTTGCCCCGGACGCTCGCGTTGCTCGAGTTCATCCGCGTCTCCACGGAGAACCCGGTCGCCGCGGTGGTGAGGTCGATGACGAAAACGAAGTTAGCGTCCGTCCCCACATTCACGTACGCTGCGGGCGCGAACGCCCGGACACCGTCGCTGTCGAAGGGGCCGGCATCGCCCGGGGCCTGCTCCACGTCGTCCCCCTGCAGCGTTGTCGTCGTGTCATTGTTCTGGTCGCGGTAGAGGTGCACCGTCAGGCCGCCGCTTGCGGGCAGCCCCTGGAGCGAACGCAGGAACAGTTCTTCAAGGGTCATGTTTTCCCCGATCGCTTTCATCGTGACCTTGAGGATCGGCACGAGGTTCACCGGCGCCAGGAACGTTGACGGGGCGAGGATCGTCTTCCACATCAGGATGTCCCCCTGGATTCGCCGGACGCCAAGCGAGATCGGGTACGGGGCATTTTCGGCATTGGCATTGACCGTCGAGAGCGAAACCTTCCCGTACCCCCGCACCTTCGTGTTGTCGTTGATGTACAGCGAGAACTCCTTCGCTTGAACGCTCGTGGACAGGTTCACGTACACATCGGCGAGCGCCACCCCGCTGTTGGTTGCGTTGATCGTGATTGCAAACAGCTTGCCGGTGACGCCCGCGTCCCAGGTGACCTTCCCCGTGAACAGCGTCCCGGTGAGCCACGTGCCGCCGCGCACGCGCACGGTGATTGCGACGAATTGGGCGTCGGTGAGGTTCCCCGTCTGCACGAACTCGAGCTTGTTGAAGTCAATGTTCTCCCCGTGGGCGCGGAACTGGAGCGTGTGGAGGTAGATGTTGTTCGCCCCCGCCCGCACCGAGGTGGAAATCGACGTGTCGTTCCACTCGTCGATGGAGAGGTTGCCCGTGTTGGTAAGCGCGATGACCGCGGAGGCAAGCGGGAACGGCTGCGAGCTCTGCCACACGCGCCACCGGTTTGAAATCGTCCCCTGAGAAGCCGTGTCGCTCGACACCGCCACCGAGGCGCCAATGGTCTGCCCGGAGCTTCCGGAAATGTTTAGGAAAACCTCCATGGGGACCCATCCAGCGCTGTCCGGGACGAGGAAAGTCACCGTGAAGTGCGCGACGCGCGAGGAGTCGAAGTTCTGCGCGGCCGAAATCATCGAGCCGTTGATCTTCACGTAGGCCGACGCGCTTGAGCGGGGGATGTTTCCAAGGAGGGTAACGTTGAAGCGCTTCACGTTGAACGGCTCGCCCGCCGAGCGCACGGTGAACTCCTGGAAGCGCACGTTCTTGGCGCCCACGAGCATCCGGTCAGGCGCGCCCGAGACCGGCTCGATCGAGAACTTCGAGCCTACGACGATGTCGGTCGAGACGATCGCGAAGTTTCCCGTCGTGTTCGCGGGCAGCCCGCCGGGCAGGCCCGTGCCGCGCACCGCGCTCGGGTCCCCAAGCGAAAAGGTGACATTCGTCCCGTCGGCGGCATTGATCATCGTCATGACCACGAAGAGGGTCCGGTTCGCGCCGGAGGGCACCGTGGTGAGCGGCACGGCGAAGATGTTCGCGGTGCCGTCGACGAACCCCGCCTGGGGAGCGACCTGCACGTCGGTGATGTTCGAAAACACGCCGTCGCCGTTGGCGTCCACCCAAACGGCCATCGCGACTTGGTCGTCGGCCAGCGTCCCGCCTTTGGCCACAATGATCTGGGAAACGCTCGTGTCGGCGCCGCTCGACCCGAGGTCGAGGCGCAGCACCGCGACGTCCGCCGAGGTCGTGTTGACCGCGATGGGCGCCACCGAGGTGCCGTTCACCGACAGCGTCGGGCCGCCTGTGCCGCCCACCGCGTCGATGGTGAGCAGGAGGCGGTAATTGGCTTGGCCGCCCGCGTTGTCCTGCGCATTCACAAACACCCAGTAGTCCCCGGCCGGCAGCGACGCGGCCGCGTAGAGCAGCGGCGTTTCGTACCGGCCCTCACGCGTGCGCGTTAGGTTGTAGTGCCCGGCCCCGATGGAAGTGGCCTGCAGCTGGGGTCCGGCGGGCACGACGGTCAGGTTGGCCCACACGCCGGTGAGGGGGTCGAGGTTCTGGTCCTCGTCGATCACCGCCGCAATGATCCGGAAGGTGCCCGCCCCGCCGCCGGTCACATGCGACGAGCCGTTCAGGCCTTCCACATAGGCGATCGTGATTATCGGGGGGTGGCCGGTGGTGCCCGTAGAAACTCCGGACTGCAATTCGACATTGTAGAGCACGCGGTTGTCGGCGATCGAAATGATCGTGACCACCACGCGCGTGTCCACGGTGACGGGCAGCGCGACCGTGGCGCGCCAGTGCCCGCCGACGCTCAGCGCCTGCGCCCCGCCGGTCCCCTGCGAGATGTTGTAAGTGAGCGAGGTCGAGTTGACCTGGATCACAATGACCGCTGCGCCCTGCGCGAGGTTTTCGCCGCCCACATGGTCGACGAGCACGTCGACCGTCGTGGGCCCCGTGCGCACCATCGAGGCCTGCAGGTCCGCGGCCACGCCGGGGGCCGGCTTGGGGGATCCTTCCACGAGGATGAACAGCGCTCCAAACAGGGCCACCGTGATGACCAGCAGGATGACCGAACCCATGACCTCGGACACGGCGGCACGCGGAAGGCGCCGGGGGGCGTGCACATGGAGTGTTTTCAGTGGGCCGCCCCCGCAAATGGTGCCCCAACGTGAGGCGGTCTCCAGCCTAGAATTTGGCTATTTAAGGGTTGGCCGACGGCGCTTGCGCTCGGAGAATACTGGATCCCGCTGGCTGGGGCGCTAGAATGGGCCGCGCATGACCTTGCGGTCGATGGTCATGCCCGCGGGGGTCACCACGAGCATGTTCTTCGCGATTCCCGCCACGTCGCCTTTTACATCGCGCGCAACGGCCTTGAGCTCGTTCGACATCCGCCGCATGGCGGTGTCGTCGCTCGCGATCGCGCTGAAGTCGATGACGAGGATGTCGCCCTTGTAAACGTGGGTCGTGACGTTGGCGAGGTCCTCAAAGCGGTGGAGCTCTGCGACTTTCACTTCGCCGCGGCCCGAGTCGCCGTCGAGTTCGAAGTCCGAGGTGTCCATCTCACCGAGGTCGATGAACTTGTCCGAGTCCGCTTCGGCCCGGCGGTCGTCGCGCATCTTCGAGAAAATTCCTTTGCCCATCCATCCCACCTTCTGGTTCGGTCATCGGGGCGGCCCGTATAAAACCTTCCCGGGGCCGCGCCGACGGCCGACGGGGAGGCCCGCGCGGCCGCCCTACGGCTGCGCCTGGGTGAGGTCCCACAGTTTGTCGCGCAGGTGGTGGACGGAGCGCACGGCCTTCCCCTTCTCGGCCGCCGACATCTCCAGGCCGCTCATGATCGCGACGCCCACGGCGAGCGGGCGCAGGTGCTTCTCCTCGCGTACCCAGACGGCGTCGCCCGGGGCGACCTTCGGGTCGGCCGCCACCACGCCGGGCGCCATGATGTCCGCCCCGTTCAGGACGAACTTCACGGCCCCTTCGTCCACGGTGACGAAGTGCTCGGTCGCGGGGTACTCGAGCAGCCCCTTGACGGTCGGCATCACGCGGCCCTCGAAGGAGAACGCCATGGGGACCGCGTCCACGAAGAAGAGGCGGAAACCCCCGTCCTCGCCCTCTTCGACCAGCTTTCC
>JBGPJF010000065.1:0-13715 GCA_041485285.1 Thermoplasmata archaeon
ATCGTCCGGACGGCCGGCTTCTTGCCGCCCCGCCTCGCCTCGGCCCGGGCGAGGAGCTTGAACGGTTCCAGCGAGCGGCCGCCGGAGGAATTCGTGCGCTCGAGGAAGTAGTCCGATTCCGCCTTGACTTCGGCGACCTTGGCGTACGGGTGGCGCACGAGCAGGTCGCGCGAGAGCTTGCCCGCGAGGTCCTCGAGCGAGCGCGCGGGGTTGTGCACCGCCTCCTCGATCATGCTGTTGATGGCCTCGGCGTTGCGCGAGAGGTGCGAGCCCCGCTGGTGGGCGGGCAGGTCCACGAAGAGGTCGAGTTTGACGTGGAGCGTGACGGTCTTGCCGCCGCGGCGGACCAGGACGGGCTTGGTCACGCCGGTGATCCCGACGCGCGAGAGGCGGAACTTCTCGCGGCTTTCCATGTTCTGGACGTCGCGTGCCATGGGGGGGGGCTCTTGCGCGCGATGCGGCTTCCTCTACAAAAAGACGTGAGGGGCGCCCGGCGGCCCCCGGCGGGCGGGGGGCCTCACTGCTTCACGACGACGCTCTCTTCGCGCGCGACCTGCAGGACCAGGTCCGACATGTCGCTCTTGCGCGAGCCCGGGTTCCCCGCCGCCTTGCCCTTCTGGAAGGCGAGGCCCTGCTCGAGCGTCGCGCGCTCTTCGCGGTAGAAGAGGCCGCATTCGAACCCGTTGCCCTCGAGAGCCAGCTTGATGGCGGCCGCCTTGTCCTTGGGGTTGTGGTCGGCCGGTAGGTCCTTCACGCCAGCCTTCGTTTGCTCGAAAATGTTGTGGAAGGTCACGCACGGCGAGATGATCTGAAGCACGGCGAACCCCTTGTGGTCCATCCCTTGCGTAATGAGGTCGGCAAGCTCCTTCGGTTTGCCCGAGTAGCCGCGCGCGACGAAGGTCGCCCCCGCCACGATGGAGAGGGCGATCGGGTTGACCGGCTGGTCGACGAGTTCGTAGGGCGTCGAGCCCGTCACGAGTTGCAGCCTTGAGGTCGGCGAAGCTTGGCCCTTCGTGAGCCCGTAGATCTCGTTGTCCATGATGATGCAGCAGATGTCGGGGTTGCGCCGCGCGGCGTGCGGCAGGTGCCCCATGCCGATGGCGAAGAAGTCGCCGTCGCCGCCGACCGCGATGACCTCGAGTTCGGGGCGGGCTTCCTTGACGCCCGTGGCGATCGGGAGCGCGCGGCCGTGCACCGTGTGGAACCCGTACGCGTTCACGAAGTGGGGGGCGCGCGAGGAGCAGCCGATCCCCGAGACCATCACGAGGTTCTCGGGGGCAATTTGCCGGGCGGCAAGCGCGCGGTGCAAGGCGTTCAGCACCCCGAAGTCGCCGCAGCCGGGGCACCAGATGGGGTGCAGCTCGGTCTTGTAGTCCTTCGCGGTGAGGGGCACGGCTGTAGGGGCCGCGTTTACGCTCATCGGATCACCTTTTCGAGTCGCTGCATGACTTCGATCGCGGTGAAGACCTGGCCGTCGGCCTTGCACACGCTTTGGATGGGGCGGGGCACCTCGCGCTTGAGCAGGCCCGCGAACTGGCCCGTGTAGTTGAGTTCGACGACGAACACTTCGCCGGCCGCCGCGACGGCCTTGATGAAGCGGCCGCCCGGGACGGGGAACAGCAGGCGCGGGATGGCGATCCCGATGTCGACGCCCTTGTGTGACAGCCGCTGCACGGCCTCCAGGGCCGGTCCGCGCGCCGAGCCCCACGCGACCACGAGGTTGGCGGGCGCCTCGGGGCCCCACCATTCGACGTACCGGTCGCCTTCGTCAGCGACCTGGCGTACCTTGCGGTAGCGCTTGTCCATCATGCGCATGTGGATCTCGGGGGTGTAACAGGGGGCGCCGGTCTCGTCGTGCTCGATCCCCTCGGCGACATACTGGCCGCCCTTGATGCCGGGGATGGCGATCGGGGAGACCCCGTCTTCGGAGCCTGCGTAGCGCTTGTATTCAGCGCCCGCGGAGGGCGCCCACACCTTGCGGTTCTCGGTCTTGAAGGAGGCAAGCGCGTCGGGCTTGATGACGCCCCAGCGCTGCGAGAGCGATAGGTCCATCGCGACGATGACGGGCATCTGGAGCCGCTCGGCGAGGTTGAACGCCTCGATGGTCGTGGCAAACGCCGTGCCCGGCGTCGTGGCCGCAAGGACAATGCGCGGCGCGTCGCCGTGGCCGGAGTACACCATGGCGTTGAGGTCGCCCTGTTCATTCTTGGTGGGCATCCCCGTCGAGGGCCCCGCGCGCTGCGAGTTGATGACCACGACCGGGATTTCCGCCGCCGTGGCAAGGCCGAGCTCCTCGGCCATCAAGGAAAACCCGGGACCCGAGGTCGCGGTCATCGACTTCACGCCTGAATAGGAAGCACCGAGGCAGAGCCCCAGCGCCGCGATCTCGTCTTCCGCTTGGATGAACGTCCCGCGGACGCGCGGCAGCTCGCGCGCAATCGCTTCCAGGATTGGCGAGGCCGGGGTGATCGGGTAGCCTGCGAAGAACCGGCAGCCGGCGGCGATCGCGCCGAGCACGACGGCGTCATTGCCGGTCATCAGGTAGCCGGTGACGCGGTCGCTGTCCCCGGTGCGAAGCTCCGGAACGGGCGGGTGAGGGAGCTCCTCGTAGGCCTTGCGCGCGGCTCGCAGGACTTGGAGGTTTCCGGCGACGACCTTCTCCCCCTTGCGCGCGAACACTTCGGAGATCGCGGATTCGATATTGGCCGGCGGCATGCCGATGGCGGCGGCAAGCGCGCCAAGCGCGGCCACGTTCTTGCTCTTGGGGCTGCCAAGCTCGACGGCCAGCTCGCCCATCGGGATCGGCACGTCGAAGTACTGCTGGGGGCCGGGCGCGTCGTCCATCGGCGGGTTGGTCGGCGCATCACGGATCAGGAACGCGCCTTCGCGCAGCGCCTTGAAGTGCTCGTCGACACCCTCTTGGTTGAAGGCCAGCAGGACGTCGATCGCGTCCCCGACCGAGAGCACCTCTTCGACCTGGGTGCGCACCTGGTACCAGCAGTGGCCGCCCCGCACCTCGGCGGGGTAGGTCTCGTAGGTGAACACACTGCGCCGCATCTTGTGGAGCGTCTTCAGCAGGATGTCGCCCGCCGTGATGACGCCCTCGCCCGACTCTCCGGCAATGCGCAGGCGCACATCGTCGCCCGAGACAAGCTTCGAGACTGCAGCGACCTGCATCGCCTGCGCTTCGGGGAGGGACACGTTGCAGCTCCGGCGCCGCCAGGGAGCGGGCGCCAGGGAGCGCGAGCAAGCGGTGGAAATTTAAGGGTTATGTAGCGGACAACACGAAAGGGAGGCTGAGCCAGATGTGTGAAAACGGCGCGCGACGAATGGCCCGTTCGGACTCCGGACGTCCGTGCAGAGGCAGCCGTTCCCGCTGCGGGCGAACCCTCAATCGTCCGGGCCGTGGCGCACAAGGACCCGGAACGCACGCCCTTCGGTGGTCACCGATAGGAGCGCGTGGCCGTCCCGGCGCGCCCACGACTCAAGGTCGTTTGGCGCCTGCGGGTCATCGGCAAGGACTTCAAGGATGTCCCCCGGCTTCAGGTCGAACATCGCGTCGCGCGCGTGGAACACGGGGATCGGGCACTCGAGGCCGCGCGCGTCGACGAGCGCGGCCGGAAGCGGAGGGGGTTCAGGCACCGCGCCTCACCTCGACCTCGTAGTTCCCCGAGGCGGCCTTGCGCTCAAAGACCCAGGCGTGGCCGCCCCTCGAGGCGTACTTCTTGAGGTCGACGAGCACGGCCCAGTCGTCCGCGGTGATGTGGACGAGGGCCCCTTCCTTCAGCGGCATGATCGTCTTGTGCAGGGCCACGACGGCGTCGGAGCACGTCAGGCCGGAGACGTCGATCCGCGTGGGAGTCAGCTAAATCGCCTCCTCGAGGGCAACGACGCCGCGCAGGAACTCCTTGACTCTCGCCGGGTCGGTGATGGCGGGGCTCTCCTTCCCGGGGACGAAAAAGGACGCGCTTGACTGCGCCGGGCCCCCTTCGCGGGGCGGCGCCACTTCGACCCGCGGGAGGCCGAGCGCCCAAGCGCCGGCCACCGCCGCGCGGGCAACGTGCGAACCCGGCGCGGCGACCGGAGCCCCCCGGCAAAGCACGCCGACCGCGCTTACGGCCCCAGAAAGCCTTTCCATCCCGAGCGCCGCGAGGGCGTCGATGTCGTCGGGGGCCGGCTCGGGATGCGGCCCTCCGAAGATGCCCTGGGAGGGCCGGCCAGGCTCTTGTGCACCCTTGTTGCGCGCCATTGCGAGGCTGATCTTGGCCGCCACGGCCGCGCGGGACTCCGACCCCTTTCCTTGCGCAAAGGAAAGGAGCGCGCGCGTAAGACACAGGCCGGCAAAGGCCGTCCACTCGATGTCGCCGGTTGCCACTTCGAGGTCCTGCGCCGCCATTGCGCACGCCACGGCCGGTTCGGCCATATGCGAAACCGACCCCTCCATGAGTTCCCGGCCCGCGAGCCTTGCGCGCCCGATCCACCGCGGCTCGTCGAGGCAGATCCCGGCCCGCACGAATGCCGAGATCGCGGCAGCGTTGGCCGCCGGGGTCGCGCTTCCTTGCGCGGGAGGGGCCTCACGGCGACCTCTCGCGTGGCCCATCTTCTCGAAGTACTCGTCGTCGGGGCCCTGCGCGCCGGCCCATAGGTCCCCTTCCTCGGCCTTCAAGCGCTTGTCGATGAACGCCGCGGTTTCCTCCGCGGCCCGCCGGAGCGCGACGTCCCCCGTCCAGGCCGCGGCCGTCGAAAAGGCCTGCAGGAGCGCGGCGTTGCCCGCCAGGGTCTTGCGTGTATGCGGGCGCTTCCACGGCGCCGCTTCGCAGCGCTCGAAAAACCCCCCTTCGACCGGGTCGGAAAGCTCCGACTTCGGCAGGACCACAAGCGACCGCAGGGAAGCCTTGAGGGCGTGCTTCGTCCCCGTCCGCAGGCCGAGCGCCAGCAGGAATTCCGCGGCTGCCGGGCGCGGCACAAAGGGCGGCCCGCCGAAGGCATCGGCCTTCCAGTCGTACAGCGCGAGGAGCGCCTGCCCCTCGGTCACCCCCGCCTCGACGGTGTGCCCGGCCCCCCGCAATCCGCCCACGCACCGGCCCCCGTCGGTTCCCGTTCGAAGGCCCGAAGGCAGATAAGTCATCGCGCCAAGGTATCCACGCCGCGCGCCGCCCCGCGCTCCCCCTACCGCCCCGGACATCGCCAAAGGCAACCTTATTGGCCACGCGTGAATTAGACCACCGATCATGAGCGCGTTTAACGTCCCGCTCGTCGGCGACTTGGCCGTCATCATGATCGCCTCGGCGATCGCCATCGTCATCTTCCGCAAATTGCGCCAGCCCGTCGTCCTTGGCTACCTGCTCGCGGGCATCATCGTCGGCCCCGGCTCCGGGCTGCTCCAAATCAACATCGAGATCGACGATATCCGCAGCTTCGCCGACCTCGGCGTGATCTTCCTCCTCCTGTTCATCGGCATGGAGTTCGACCTGCGCCAGCTGCGCGCAATAGGCGCCCCCGCGATCCTCATCGGCACGTTCGAAGTCGGCGCGATGCTCGGCCTTGGCTTCATCCTCGGCGAGGCCCTTGGACTTGGCGCCACCAACGCCATCTACCTCGGAGCGCTCATCTCGATTTCTTCGACGGCGGTCACGATCAAGATCCTCACCGACCTCAAGCTGATCGAAGACCGGGCGACCCGGATCGTCATCGGCGTCCTGGTCATCGAAGACTTCGCGGCCGTCATCATCCTCTCGTCGCTGTCGGGCACCACGGGGGTCATCGACCCCTTCCAGGTCATGACGATCATCATCCTCGTGATTGCCTTCTTCTTCGGCACGATTTTCATCGGCACGCAACTCATCCCGCGTGCGTTCCACCGCCTCGAGCGCCTCGGCTCCGACGAAGTGCTGCTCATCTCGGCGCTTGGGCTCTGTTTCGGCGTCGCCCTCATCGCCGTGCTCCTCGGCTTCTCGCCCGCGATGGGCGCGTTCCTGGCAGGCGTCCTCATCGGTGAGTCGGGCGTGCTGGACGCGATCCGTCCGCGCTTCGAACCCATCCGCGACCTGTTCGCGGCCATCTTCTTCGTCTCGGTCGGGATGCTGATCGTCCCGTCGCTCTTCCTCCAGCAGATCGCCCTCATCAGCATCGTCACGCTCGTGTTCGTCGCCGGGAAGATCGGGGCGGCCGGCGGGATCACGTTCCTCCTGGGGTACGGAGGCCGCGATTCGCTTGCCGTCGGCACGCGCCTTGCGCGCACCGGCGAGTTCTCGTTCATCATTGCCAACGTCGGCTCGCGGCCCGGAGGCCCGATGAACCCCATCCTCTACCCGATGATCGCCGGAGTCACACTCATCACGACGTTCATCGGCCCCACGCTCGTGAAGCGCACCCCGCAAATCTACCGGGCCCTCGCCGGCGGGCTCCCAGGCTCCGTCGACCAGGTGGGCGCGTCCTACACGGCGTGGGTTTCGAAGGCCCGGGCCTCGAGCAAACGCGACCCGGCCGTCCGCGCGAAGTTCCGCGAAAACGGCGTCCGCATTTTCCTCACGACCGTGTTCCTCATCGTGATCTCGTGGTTCACGGTAACCGTCCGCCCCTTTACCGACGGCCTGGCCGCGTGGCTCGGCGTCGACGCGCCCGTCGCCGTCGGCATCCTCGTGGGGCTCGCCGTCGTCGTGGCGTCCTACCCTACGTACATCATGATACGCCTCGGGCGCGAACTTGTCGAGCTCACGGTGACCGCCGCCACGGAAGGGACCGCTTCAGGGAAGCTGAGCGGCCGCACTGCCGTGAGCCACATCGTGGGCACCGTCATCTTCATCGGCGTCATGGGGCTGCTCGCCATCGGCCTCTTCCCGCTGTTCATCGTGGCGAGCGCGGCCAACCTCCCGTTCCTCATCATCTTCCTCGTCGTCGCGTTTGGGCTTGCCGGCTACCGCATCTTCTCCTCGGCCCGCGCCCTCCAAGAGCGCTTCGAGAATGTGTTCACGGACGGCGGCGGGAAGGCGCCCGAGCCCCAAGACGGCGGTCCGGCGGTGTCCAAACTCTCCAACTTGCCCCGCTACCTCTGGGCGTTTGGGGAAACGGAGACGATCGCGGAGTACGTGGTGCCCGAGTCCTCGCCGCTTGCCGGCTGGGCGCTTGCTGACCTGCGCATCCGGGGGCGCACGGGCGCCCGCATCGTCGCGGTGCAGCACGGCTCCCACCTCCAGACGGCCCCACCCCCGCAGACCCGCATCCACGAGGGCGACCTCCTCCTCCTTGTGGGCACGATCGCCGACCTCGAGCGCTTCGAGGTGCTGCTGGGCCGCTCGCCCGAGATGGAGATCCAAGAGGCGTCTCCCGCGTGAGGATGCGGCAAATCCAGGCCGCCGAGCCGAAGACTTTTAGACCCCGTTTCGCCCCTCCCTGTTCTCCTCAGAGGTGCGGCAGATGGCACGCGTTCGAATCCTTGTGGCCGACGACGCCGACTTCATGTACGAGATGCTCGAGAATCTCATCGACAAAAATCGGTTCGAGGTCGTGGGTTACGCGGGGGACGGCGAAGAGGCCGTCAAGAAATTCAAGGAGCTCACGCCCGACCTCGTGACCATGGACATCCTGATGCCCCGGATGAACGGCATCAAGTCGATCAAGGAAATCCGCAGGCTCAACCCGAAGGCGCGCGTGCTTGTCATTTCGGCGCTCTCCGACCCCGACCTGGTCAAGGAAGCGATGGCCGCGGGCGCCGCCGACTACATCACCAAGCCCTTCTCGGTGAGCGACCTGAAGGCGCGCATCCTGAAAGTCACCGAAGTGCGCACCTGAAGGGCGGCTTGCGCCGCTACAGCGCGGCCAGCGCCTTCACGAGCGCTTCGGTCGAGAACGGCTTGCCGAGGAAGCCCCTTGCGCCCGCCGCGATGCACTGGGCCGTGAGCTTGGCGTCCTCGTCGAGCCCGGAGATGAGGAGCACCTTCACCTTGGGGTCGGCCGCAAGCACGCGCCTGCTGACCTCGAAGCCGTCAGCATCCGGGAGCCTGATGTCGAGGACGATGAAGTCTGGTTTCCACGCGGCAAGGCCCTCCATAAGTTCCGCGGCCGTGGAGGCGGTGCCGACCACTTCGTACTTGGCGCGCAGCAAGATCTCGCCGAGGAGATCGCGCATGAAGGGGTAGTCGTCCACCACCACAATGCGCGGCAAGGCGGCCCCCAAAAGACTACGGGGACGCCGGTATTAAGCCTCGCATGCGCGGCGCGCCGCGAGATAAATCCAAGCCGGACAATAAATAAACAAACCCTTATATACAGTCCGTCCAATAAATCTCGGGCATTCCCCGATGCTCGCAAAGCCCGTAGAGTTGAAGCGCGACCACCTGAGGATGGTGGAGATCCTCACGGAGGCCGGCGTGCCCCGCAACACCGCGCGCGTGCTCACGTTCATCGCCGTGGCGGGCAAGACCTTCAGCGCGCAGATCCAGTCGGGCACGGGGATGCGCCAGCCCGAGGTGTCGATCGCGCTGAAGCAGCTTGCCGAGCGCAAGTGGATCTCGCGGCAGTCGGTGCAGCGCGAGGGCAAGGGCCGCCCCATCTATGTCTATAGGCTGCGGCGGGTGCTCCGGGAGATTGTGGAGGCCGTCGAGAAGGACCAGGACCGGCGCGTGCGGCAGATCCTGAAGGACAAGGAAGACCTGCACGCCATCGCGCACCGCCTCGAGCGGCGCGAATAGCGGGCGTCACTCCCGCTTGAGCAGTCTGACGGTGCCATCCTTTTGCCCCACGACGACGAGGTCGGCGATGTTGACGAAGAGCCCGTTTTCGACGACGCCCGCGATCGTGTTCACATCCTCTTCGAGCTGGTCGGGGTCGGCGATCCCGCGGAACTGGCAGTCGATGATGTAATTCCCGTTGTCCGACACGAAGGGCGAGCCGTCCTTCTCGCGCAGGCGCGCCTTCGCCTTCAGCCGCTCCAGGTGCGTGCGCGTGGCCATCCAGCCGAAGCGGAGCACTTCGACCGGCAGCGGCGTCTTGACGCCGAGCTTGGCGACGACCTTGCTCGTGTCGCAGATGATGACGACCCGGCGGGTCGCCTGCGCGACGATCTTCTCGCGCAGCAGCGCGCCGCCGCGCCCTTTGATGAGCGTGAGGTGGGGGTCGACTTCGTCGGCGCCGTCGATGGTGATGTCGACCTTGGGGTGCTCGTCGAGGCTCGTGATGGGGATGCCGAGCGCGCGGGCCTCGCGTTCCGTCTCGAGCGAGGTTGGCACCCCGAAGAGTTCGAGGCCCTCTTCCTTGCGCCGGCGCCCGAGCGCGCGGACGGCGTGCACGGCGGTGGAGCCGGTGCCCAGCCCAACGACCTGGCCCGAGCGCACGAGGGTCGCGGCGTGCTCGCCGGCGACCTTCTTCGGGTCAGCCTCGGGTACGACCTTTTCGTCGGCCATGGTTCCCCTCGATCCTCGGGGGGGTTCAAAACCCTTCGCGGGGAGCGCGTCTCAGATTTCGAAGTCGGAGGCCTCGTAGGCGCCCTCTTTCTTGGGCCGCGGCTTTGCCGCCGCCCGCGGGCCGCGGCGTGCAACGGCCTCGAGGTCGCCGGTGGCGGCCCGGAGCGCGGAAAGCGATTCCTCGGCCGCTACGCCGCGGGGGGCGGCCGGCGACTCCGGGATCCCGAGGTCGGGCCCCTCTTCGGCGGCGCCCTCGCCGAGCAGCCGCTCGCGGAGCGTCTTCGGGGTAAGCGCGCGCGCCTCGGCTTCGGAAAGCGGGTCGGAGGGGTCGGGCGCGGGGGCAAGCGGGAGGGCCACTCCGGAGGGCAGCGTAAGGCCGAGGGCGCCCCACGATGCCTCGGCAAACTCGGAGGCGGGCGGCCCGTCGCGCCTCGACATGAAGAGCGCCATCACCGCGCTCGATTCGCCTTGGGGCGCCTCGACCAGGCGCAACGCGGCAAATCGGCCGAGCGGGTTTCCCGGCAGGTCGCACACGACAAGGAGCGGGCCGCCTTCGAGCGCCGCGCTCGCCTCGCCAAGGGCCGCGGCAAGCGACGCGAGCGAAAGCGCCTCGACTTGCAGCGCGTCGTCCTCCGAGAGCGCCCCGAGATCAATGAACACGGCGGCGCGCCTCCCGGTTCCCGACGGGGCCAGCAGCTTGGACCAACTGACGGGGACGCGGTAGGTCCGCGCGGCAGCTTCAGCGCGCTCGAGCTCGCCGAAGGCCTCGATGACCTTCTTGGCCAGCGGGTCGCTCGGGGAGAACTGGGACTGCACGGCCGCGCGCGCGCCCGGGAAGTCGAGCGCGGCGGCTGCCGCGTCGCGGGCCTTGCTAAGCCCGCTCATGACCTTCGCCCGCGTTTGCCCGGGCGCGGCCCCCGAGGCGGCCACGCGCGTGGCGATGAAGTCGGCGACCAGCGCGCTTGCGCTTTCAAAGGCCTGCGCCTTGCGCGCCTGCTGCAGCGCGAGCGTGATCGGAGTGCGTGCAGAGAGGAGCGCCGCGCCTTTGGGCGAGAGGATCCGCGGCTCGGCGCCGACCTCGCGCGCGCCGCGCAGCGCCGCGCCCGCCGCGCGCTCGCGCGTGAGGATAATGGCCGCGCCCCCCCCCGCGCACGCGAGCTCGACGGCGGTGCGCGCAAGCGCGGCGGCCAGGGGGCCTGCGTTGGCGGCCAGCTCCACGCGCGCGGCCTGGCGCTCGACCTTGAACGCGCGCAAGCCCTCGGATACCGGCGCCCTGCGCCTTTCGAGTGCCATCCCACAGCGACCCCCGACCTCCATATTTGAGCGTTTAGGGGGAGGGCGCGCCGCGCGCCCGATCCCCCGGCGCCACGGCAAGCCTTATCGCGCGCGCCCTCGTGCCTCACAAGCAAATGGCCGCGGGCGGGGTCGTGCGGGCGCGCGCCGGTGCGTTTGGCGTTTTGGCTTTGCTGGCCGTCGTCGTTGCGGTCGCTGCGCCCTCCAGCGCGACGGTCACCGTTGAAGGCCCGACGAGCACGTTCACCGGCGCCCTGTACAACGCCACCGCGGTGGCAAGCGACCCCGCCTCCGTGGTCCTCTACGAGTGGGATTTCGACGCGGACGGCCGCGTCGATGTCAACCGCACGGACACGGGCGAAGCGCCCTTTGTTTTCCACGTCCCGAAGCCCGACTACCGGGTGCACGTGAACGTGACGCGGCTCGTCGCCGGCACCCTCACCGTGGAGTCCGGCGAACTGCAGGTGCGCGTCGCCGACGGCACGCCCTCGGTCGCCATCGACCTCCCCGACCGGCTCGTGAGCGGCGTCGAACTCACCTTTTCTGCACGGGCAAGCGACCCGGACGCGTCCCCCGAAGGGGAGCCCTTCGCGTACCGTTGGACGCTCGACGGCGCCCCGGTCCCGAGCGTAGGGGACCGCGTCACCCTCACGGCGCCAACCCCTGGCCCGCACGAGGTCTCGGTGGTCGTGACCGACAGCGAGGGGCTGGAAGCGACCGCGACCCTTTCGCCCGAATTTGTCTCGCCCGATTTCCTCGAGGGCAAGAGCGGCGCGGTCAACCTCGGCCTGCTCACGGCGGCAGCTTCGCTTGCGCTCGGGCTCCCGCTTGTCGCCCTGCAGCGCCGCCAGCAGCGGCAGGCGGCGCAGGCCAAGTCCACCCACGACGCACTCAACGCGTCGGAGGTCGCCTCGACAAGGCGCGCGTCCAGGCCGCCGGGCAAGGTGCCGCTGGCCGCCTCCTCGGAAGGTGCGCCCGCCGCCCCGCGGATCTCCGTCGGCGGCGCGCCAGCCGCCCTGCTCAAAACGCGGGAGTGCCCGGTCTGCCACAACGCTGTGGACGCCGAAACGCAGGACTGCCCCTACTGCCAAGGCAATGACCGCGCCGCCGCCTTTGAAGCGAAGATGGAAGTCGAGCCGTATGCGCGCCTTGACCTCGCCGAGGTCCGCGGCGTGCTCCAGCGCGCGCGGCGCGAGCGCCACCTTGGCCGCGGGGACGCCGACAAGGCGCTCCTCGAGGAGGCGCAGCGCACCGCCGAGGCGCTTTCGTTTGACGCGCGGGACGCCGGCGAGTGGGTGCCGAAAGCCGAAGCGCGGCTGGAGGAGGCCCGCCGGGGCGGGGGAGCCTCGGGCGAACACCTCGAGCGCGCCGAGGCCTACCTCAAGCTCGCGCAGTCGCTTTCCAAGGCGCGCCAATTCGGGAAGGCGGCACGCCACGCGCGCCGCGCGGCTGAGCTGCTCGATGAGGCGCCCGGTGCCGCGGCTGTGGGAGACACCGGGCCGCTCTCGAAAACGGCCGAGGGCCCGGAGGCCGCAGAGGCGCGCGTGCGCGCGGAGATTCTGAGGCTGCGCGGCGAGGTCGAACGGCGCGAGGTCGAGCTTGACCCGCAGGCGTTCGAACTCGTGAAGGCCGCTGAAGAATTCGAGCGCGGGGCAAAGTGGGCGCAGGCCCTCGAGGTGCTCTCCACGCTTCGCGAAAAACTGGAGCGGGCGCGCGAGGCCGCCGCGGGGCCGGCGCAGGGCGCTGGCTCCGAGCCGCCGGCCCCGCCGCCTGGCTGAAGGCCCGCCCCCGACCCAGCCGAAAAGGGTGGACGTCATGGGGGTTTCCGCCGCAAAGTTTGAGTAGGCTGACTGGCCGTGAACCGCGCCGAGGAGCCCTTGCCCGGCGGCCCTACCATGAGAGATTACCCCGAGCCCACCGGCAAGCGCGCCTTTGAGGCCGAGCTCGGACGCATCGCGTCGGGCATTGTGGTGGCGGACAACGACCCGCGCGTGCGGGAGGCGTCCAAGGCCATTTCGCGGGCCCGGGCCGCCGCCGAAAGCGGCGATTTCCTCGGGGCGATCCGGCTGCTCGGCGACGTCAAGGTCACCGTCACCGTTGAGAATGCGCCCACGCTTGAGGCCGGCATCAAGCCGGAGGACGTGGAGCAGGCGCTTGGCGACCTTCGCCGCGCGCTGAAGCGCGCCGGGACCTTCGAGGGGAAAGAGGCCGTCCAGACGCTGTGCAAGGCGGCGCGCGCTGAAGCGGCCTCCGGCCGGTGGCAGGCGGCCTGGGCCCTCATCGACGAGGCGGACGGCCGCCTGGCCGAAATCCTTGGCGCAAAGCGCTCGCATTAAGGCACCCGGCGCGTTTGCCGGAGGGCCCCTATGAGCAAGCGGCTCACCCGACAACCCGGAGAAGACCCGCCGCCCGACGCGCAGCGCGGCGCACGCCTCCTCTCGCTTCGCCCGAAGCGGACGCTCGAGACCTGGAAGCGCAAGGACCCTTTCGGGCTCGTCGTGGTCACGCACCCCAAGCCGTTCGGGCGCGCCGAGGCGCGGATGGCCAAACTGCTGCGCGGTTCCCCCGTGGTCAACCGCCACCTCGACGAGTTCGGTTCGCAGATCTGGGTGCTGTGCGACGGGGAGCACACCGTGGCGGAAATCGCCCGCGCGCTCGAAGAACGGTTCCACGAGCGATTCGAGCCCGCGCTCCCGCGGACGCTCAAGTTCATCAAGCTGCTCGCCGAGCGTGGGCTTGTGACCGTCCCGGGCCCCTCGTCGGAGCCCGCCGCCCTCGAAAGGAGCGGCGCGCCGTGAAGGTCCGCCTGCCGGAGGGGGCCGTGCGCAAGCCGCGGCCGACGACGCGCCCGCGCCGCGAGGCGGTGCTGTGCCCCCGGTGCGGCTCGCACCGCATCGCCGCCGACCTCGGGTTCATCGACGGCGCGCGCTACCTCTGCAAGGACTGCGGGTTCCGCGGCGCGCTTGTGGTCACGGGGATCGCTCCCGCGGTGCCGCCCGACAGTTCGAAGGACGTGAAAAC
>JBGPJF010000066.1:0-13220 GCA_041485285.1 Thermoplasmata archaeon
CGAGGCCGAGCACGCCAAGCGCCAGAAGCTGTTCAAGCCCTACCAGGTCAACGGCAAGCTCGTCGCCAAGGCCAAGAAGGACGCCATCGTCATGCACTGCCTGCCCGCCCACCGGGGGCTCGAGATCACCGACGGCGTCATCGACTCCAAGCAGAGCGTCGTGTTCGACCAGGCGGAGAATAGGCTGCACGCGCAGAAAGGGCTGCTCGAGTGGCTGATCGCGGGGTGACCTGCCGCCTCTGGTGCGTTCGCGCACCTCTCCCGAACCCTCATATATCGCCCGCCCAAGTTGGAACCCGGCGATACCGTGCAGCTCTCCGCCGTTGTGCAAGAGGAGGGCAAGCTCTACGTCTCTTGGTGCCCCGAGCTCGACGTCGCGAGCCAAGGCCGCTCCATCAAGACCGCCCTTCAAAACTTGAAGGAGGCCGTCGAGCTCTACCTTGAGGACGAAGACGCGCCGCCCGTTCGCGGCCGGCCCCTCATCACCACGATCGAGGTGGCCGATGCCAAAGCCCCTCGTGCTGTCCGCGCGTGATGTGCTAAAGGCGCTCAAGCGCGCCGGGTTCGAGCGCGTCGCCCAGCGAGGCAGCCACATTCGGATGAAGGGCACGTGGGCAGGGCAGATTCGAATTGTGGTCGTTCCGAACCACCCCGAGATCGCCGTTGGCCCGTTGCTTTCGATCATTCGGCAAGCCGGAATGTCGCGTGAGGAGTTTCTCGGCCTCCGGTGACTCGCCTGCGCCTCGAAGGATGTAACGCCGTCCTCGACTCCAAGCAGAGCGTCGTGTTCGACCAGGCTGAGAACCGGCTGCACGCGCAGAAGGGACTGCTGGAGTGGCTGATCGCGGGGTAACGCTGGACCGTTACCGTTGGAGGCGAACGGCCATCAATTCATGCCGCCGCGCAAGGAACACAAGCTCGCCGTCGGGCGAAACGTCGAGGCCTGTTATCCCCGCTGCACCTTCGTCGCTCGAGATCTCCTTGCCCTCCGCGTCAAAGCACAGAATCTGCGCGCTCGCGTTGACCACGATCACAAACGACCCGTCGGCCGGCATAGCCGCCAGGCGCGGCCGCGCGTGCGTGCTTGCACGCCAAAGCTCCTTGCCCTCCTCGTCGAACATCGCAATCCACGCCGTCCCCATGAACACGAGGACCCGCGACCCGTCCCGCGAGACGTCGACGGACTTGACCTCCAGGGTCGTTCTTGCATTGCGCAGCGGCTTTCCGTCCGGAGAAAGGAACTCCAGCTCCTTTGCCCCGCTTGCCACCGCCACGTAACGGCCGTCAGCGGGCATCGAGACCACGGGCGCCGTTCCCGCGAAGGGCGCCTCCCAGCGGGTGGCTCCGCTTTCGTTGAGGCCCACGAGCTGGTCGGACGCAACCACGGTCAGATTCCCGCCCGCGGCCGCAGCAATGCTCACGATGCGTAGTTTGGAAGCGGCGGGGGGCCGGTAACGCCACCGCAACGCCCCCGTCCGATCCATGGCGACCGCCTCGTAACCCCACCGCACGACGACGAGCCCCCGCTCGGTACCCACGGCGAGACGGCGCGGGTTCGACGTGAGGCGCCCCTCGACCCCTAGGGACTCGCGCCGCACCTCCGATAGCACCTGCCCGGCAAGCGAGAAGCTGACGAGGGCCGGGTCGCCTGGGCCGAATACGACCGGCTCTGCAACCGTGCAAAGCCGCGCCCCGTCACTCGCCACGCGCGTGTCGCCGAAACCCCGCAGGTCCGTGAATGTCCAAAGCGCCTCGGCCAACACCGGCGGCCCGCCCGTCGGCGGGGCCTGCGCTTCGCGTGCCGTAGCCATCCCTGCTGCCCCGGCCTTCCCGGACGCTGGTCGCGCATCGGCCGCCGCCCCGAATCGCTTTAGCCCGACCTCCTTTGGCAACCGCGACAGCGCGTCCGCGCGCGCGTACGCGACTCCTACGCCGATTGCCCCGCCAAGTCCCCCCACGAGCATCAAAGCGCACAGCGGCCAAGGGAGCCACTCCTGCTTCAGCACAAACGTCGGCCGGAGGCTCACGAGCGAGGGGCTGCCCACCCATTCGAGCACATGTGGGCCGCCTTCGGCCGCGGTAAAGATCGCCGCAAGCCGCGACGATGCGCACCCGCCCTTCGACAGCCGCGCATACGAGTAACTCTGCGCGGCGGACGCTTCCACGCGGCCGGACGGAACGGCTGTGACGTTCACGGTGAACGTGACTGTGACCCCCTTCGGCACGCACCCGATCAGGTCGAGGTGGTAGGTCTGCCCCTCTTGGAGCGCCACCGGGCCCTCGAGCTGGTCGAGGCCCGTCACGTCCCATTGGCCGACCTGTCCGGGCGACGCCCACGAACCCGCGCCGGAAAGGGCGGTCAGCAGCAGCCCGTAGGCCGCGAGCTTGTAGGGGAGCGAATTAACGCCCACAGGCGCACCATTGGACTTTCGGGCTTGAAAGCATTCCCGATGTAAGGTCGCCGGTTGTAGGTTCGGGTCGGAGGACCCGCACTCGTGGAGCCCAAACACAGGCTCGTGGTCGACCAGGCCGAGAACCGGCCGCACGCGCAGAAGAGACTGCTCGAGTGGCTCATCGCGGGGTGAGGGCGGCCCGTTACCGCCCCGGCATTAAGGTGCGACAGTTCGGGCACACCGCAAAGGCCGGAAAAACCCGGTAGCCGCACGCCGGGCATGGCACCGTCCCGACGGGCGGCCCGGTCGGAGCCGGCGGCCGCGGCCTCTTGGCGATCACCGCCCGCCGCACATCAAGCGCCGCCGCGAGCCCCAGCACGACGAACCCAAACCCCGCCACCAATACCCCCGCACCTGGCGCAAGCACCGATTCTTGCATTCGCCAGTGAGCGCCCGTTCCCGTTATGTTTCCCGACACCGACCACCACACCTCAAAGTCCCCGGTCGTAGGCGGCTCGAAAGCCATCATCATCAAGCGCACTTGACAGCCCCATTCCTGGCGGTCCGATGCCCTGAAGGGCCACCGTCCACTCGTGAAAGGCGAACCGCCTTGTTGGCCCACCGACGCGTCGAGGTCATAGGACGCCGTCGTCATCGGCAAGCAGGCCTCAAAGTAGAGCGCGTAGTGGTGGAAGGCGACCAGCCGCATCGGCCCCATCGTGCCCGCCGCCGCCACGATCCGCTGGTCTCCGACCTGCGAGGGCGCAAGCTCGCTCACGAAGCCAGCGGCGATCGGCAGCAAGGCCAGCGCGTAACATGCGAGGTACGGCGCCCGCTTCCTGTCCACGCGCCCACCCATGAGCCCCGCTATCTAAGCCCCGTTCCCCGCCCTCGTTGCCTCCTCCCCACCCACCGCGGGCCGGGCATCACCGACGGCGTCATCGACTCCAAGCAGAGCGTCGTGTTCGACCAGGCCGAGAACAGGCTCCACGCGCAGAAGGGGCTGCCGGAGTGGCTGATCGCGGGGTAGCTCGGCGCCCCTCGCCCGTTCAAGCCGAGATGGCGGCTAAAGCGATATTGTTGCCATTGAAAAACACGCTAATCCACGCCCCGCTCAGAGCGCCTTCTGGCAACCCGTCTTGGGTTACCACGATGACGTCGCCTGCCGAGAAATCGGAAAAGGGCGCGTTGTCGTAGAAGGCGACCGTGACCCGCCCGCCCCCCGGGGACTCCTGTGTCCCCGCCGGGCCGTTGAAGAGGGCGGCCGAGGCGTTGGCAGGCGCCTCCAGCCCGCCAACGATGTATTCCAACCCCGCCGGGTCCAATCCCGTGTGGTCGCTTCGAGGGTTGCAGGGTCCACTCGGTCGGGCGGTCGCATCGAGGCGGATCGTTCCCGCCGGCGTCCAATTCCCGGGGACAAGCAAAAGCGGCGGCCCCCCATCGATGGAGCAGGCGCCCAATCCGCTGAACATTACGTAGCCAACACTCAACGTCGCTACCCCCAATGCTATCGCCGCAACGGCCGCCGCCCGCCGGCGCGTCCACCAGGTGCGGCGCTCGCCTGCGCGACCTCGGCGGATATCCATCCTAGTGCCCGCCTGAATCCTGCGCGCCTTACATTGATAAGGCCTGCGGAGTCCCGCCCTGAGTTGGGGCGGCGCAGGCCGAGACGAACCTCCATCCGCCGAACGGGTTCCTCGAGTGGCGGCTACTGATTGCTCCCGGCGTTGCGCGCGTTCGCGCACCTCTCCCGAACCCTCATGTATCGCCCGCCCAAGTTGGAACCCGGCGATACCGTGCAGCTCTCCGCCGTTGTGCAAGAGGGGGGCAAGCTCTACGTCTCTTGGTGCCCCGAGCTCGACGTCGCGAGCCAAGGCCGCTCCATCAAGACCGCCCTTCAAAACTTGAAGGAGGCCGTCGAACTCTACCTTGAGGACGAAGACGCGCCGCCCGTTCGCGGCCGGCCCCTCATCACCACGATCGAGGTGGCCGATGCCAAAGCCCCTCGTGCTGTCCGCGCGTGATGTGCTCAAGGCGCTCCAGCGCGCCGGGTTCGAGCGGGTCGCCCAGCGGGGAAGCCATGTCCGGCTCAAGGGGGTTTGGGCCGGCCAAACGCGCGTCGTGATTGTTCCAAACCATCCCGAGATTGCCGCCGGAACCCTCCTATCAATCATTCGCCAAGCCGGGATGTCCCGCGACGAATTCCTCGCATTCGTGTGATCGCGCGGGTGCCGCCCGCCGTCAGCCCCACGCAATTTCGAGTCCGCAGGCGGGGCACTTCGGGGTACCGACGGTCACGGGGGCCCCACAGTCCGGACAAGGCGCCGTCTCCGGCGCGCTGCCTGACGAGACGGCGGCTGCCGGTACAGGCGCCGTGGGAACCTCGGCGACCGCCGCGGTCGGCAGCACCGCACCTGCGCTTGGCGCCGGCGGAGCGTTCACGGCCAGCCCCTCGGGAGCGGGTTGTTCGGCCGCCTTTGCGGTCTCCGGCACCTTACCGGCGGCCGCCCGCCGCCGGCGCACGACCAGCATCACGACCACGCCAACAGCCGCGGCGACGCCGGCCGCGATCAGCGTAGTGTAAGGCGGCGGCGCCGAGGTCGTTTCCTCGCGCTCCACCGGCACGGCCGGGAATTCGAACGACGCCGATGCGATCTCGCCCTCGTTGCCGAAGCGGTCCACGGCCACCACCCGCACGAAATAGGTCTGCCCGCGGACGCCCTCGAAGGAGAACCGTGTCCCATTCACCGGGGTCCACGCGGTCACATTCTCGAGCCCCGGCGCCGTCCCTACCGCAATGCGGTAGTAGGCCACGCCCGAGGTCGCGTCCAAGGACGGCGCCCATGTCACCCAGAGCAGCGCCGTGGACGGCCGCTCCGACCGCACGCCGAGGCTCCCCGGCGCACTCGGGGTTGTTGCGTCCACCTCAAAGGTGGTCACCGCCTCGGACTCGGGGCCGCCGTTGCCGAGTACGTCGACGGCCCGCACGGATACCGTGTAGTGGGCTCCATCCACCAGATCGAGGTCCAACGAGGTGCCCGTCACGGCCCGTACGTCCGGCTGCGCGCCGCTTCGTAGGATCGTCACGATGTAGGGGCCGATGCCCGAGGCATTTCCTGCCGGCTCGTCGCTTGCCTCGCTCCATGTCAGGCGGAGGGTCGCATTTCGCTGTTGGGCCGCCACGGTGCCCAGGGAGGGAACACCAGGCGCCGCCGTGTCAATGGTGCTCGGGTCTACAGCCATCGTCGTCCCGCGGTTGCCCGCCCGGTCGGCCGGCGTCACGCTGAGGTAGTAGGGTTGCCCCGGCGCAAGTCCGCCCCACCCGAAGGCCGGCGCCGACCCCGTCCACTGGCCAATGTCGCTTCCGCCCGGCTCCGTGCCCAACCGCACCTCGTAGCCCGCCAGCCCCGACCCGGCATCGGCGCTCTCCGTCCACGACCACCGCAGCGTCGTGTTCCTCGTGAACTCCGGCGGGCCGCTTACCAGACCGAGCGACGCCGGCGCATGCGTGTCAATCATGATAGGCGCCGCCGCCACGGGCGCGCCCACATTCGAGACTGCGTCGACCGCGCTCACGGTCGCGTAGTAGACGCCGTCTTGCAAGCTCGACACCGTGAACTCGAGGGCCGCCACATCCGTCGCGGCGACCTCCGACCCTCCCGGCGTCGTCCCCACCCGCACGCGGTAACTGGCCACGCCCGACCCCGTGTCGTTTGCCGCTCCCCATGTCCAGGTCAGGCTCGAAACCGTCGCGTAGGGCGCTCCCCCGGTCAGGGCGGCGACGGGCCCCGGCCCCTCAAAGTCCGTGAACGTCCCGCTCGACGCGTTCGCGAATGTGCTCGCGCGGCCGACGCGGTCCACCGCAAGGACCCTCGCGTAGTAGGTGACGCCCTGCGCCAGCCCCTCCATCGTCACGCTGGGCTGGTCGCTCCGCAGCGCCACCACCACATCGGCCCCGTCCACATCCGTCGACACGTACACGAGGTAGTGAGAAAACCCGCTCCCCACATCGGTCGATGCCGCCCACGAGAACGTCACGCGCGGCACGGTCACCGTAGCGAGCGCGTCCGCCTGCCCCGGTTCCGTCGGGGGCGTCGCATCGCGGCCGATGAACAGGGTTTTCACGACCGTCGAGCCCGCCATGTCGCGCACCCGGATGCTCACCGTTTGCATTCCCACGGGCAACGCGACCGACGCGTTCCACACGGCCGTCCCGTTCGCCGGCGACCACGGCCCGCCCCCCACCGACCACTCGACCGCCGAAAGCGCCCCGTACCGGATCGAAAACCAGTCGAGGCTCGCCTCAGCGATCCCCCCGTACGAGTGGAACAGGATGCGGACCTGCACATAGCGCGCCGTCCGCTGCGAGGGGGGCTGGCCCGACGTCCACAGCGTTTGGAACGGCGTGAACGACGCATTGTTCGACGACAGCGCCACTGCTATCTCGAACCGCGTCGTCGCCGGCACCGTCGCCGCCCACGTGAGCCCGCTGATGTTGGCCACCGCCCCAAGGTCCAGCGTCTGGCTCCGGTACGACCCGGCGTGGTCGACCCCCTGCGAGGCGTCGAAGGTCCACGCAATCGTTAGGTTGTCGATCGCGCAGCGCAGCTGGTCTAAACCGATCCCCTCTGCTGAAAGGTGCAGGTACATCGACTTCCAGCCGCCGACCACCGGAGTCGCGTTGAACGTCACCAGCGTGCTCAGTCCGCCCCTCCCGTGGTCGATGAAGCGCACCTCTCGCCAGTACCGAGGACCCACGGAAGCCGTCATGGTCGCGTTCCCCTCGCACTTGTACTTGAACGATACGACCGCCGTCTGGATCGACGAGGCAAACCCCCAGCTTGCCCACGCGTGGGTGCGGCCCGTGTAGTTGTGCATCAGGGACGGCGACGAAGTGGAAACGTTGGGCTCACTGTCAATGCGCCACCCCCCTCCGTACCAAACGGAATTGATGCCGGCGTCGAACCGGTCCGTGTACGTGTACCCGTTCGTCCCGTTGGCGGGCACGTACTCGGCCGTGAAGTCGAAGTCGTCGATAAAGCAGTGGCTGACCTGGAAGTTGTTGTGCGTCCAGAAGCGGATGTACGCGGCGCGCGACCCTTGGAGCAAGGTCGTTAGGTTGACCGACAACGTCCTCTCGCCGTTCGTGTAGTTCGTCGCAAGCAGCATCGTCTCGCTTCCTGGCAATCCATTGCGCGACGCGTAGACGTACAGGGTCCCATACTGGCCGCACCCGTATTTCAGCGAGAAGCTTGCGACCGCGATAGGCGCGGGCATCACCGCCGACCACGACAGCGTCTCCACGGGGCTCCACCGGTGGTAAAGCGCGGGCGGCGTGCTCGAATAGGCGCCTGCCGCGTCGACCTCCCAGCCCCCGGAGTAGCCCCCGGTGTCATTGCTCCAGAACGGGTCAATGTACGTGATCGTGTTGGGCATGTTCGAGAAGTCGTTCGCGTAGTGCCACGTCTCGCGGTTGGGCACATCGTGGGTCACGAAACCGCCGCCTACGCGCGCCTCCACAAGCGACCCGCCCGTAAAGTCAGCGTTCGTGTCCATCCTGCGCTCCGAGGTTCCCGGGCTGTCGGCCGTCCCGGTGACCGGCACCGTCGCGTTGGCGCCCCACTGCCCGCTCGGTGGGCTCGTAATGTTGACGCCGAGGGCATGCGCGCCGTCGGCGGCCGCAAGCAAGGCCACGAACGTGAGCGCAAGCGCAAGGCTCGCGAGGACGCCTACGCGCAACGGCCCCCGCGGCCTCGCGGTCGCCCGTTCGCTCATGGGCCATCGCCCCCCGCCCGGCGCCGCCGCCACACGGCCACCGTAACCACTGCCCCGACGGCTCCGAGCGCCGCGGCCGCCCCGGGCCCTGGCGAACCCGACCCGCCAAGCAGGCCAGCCGGGGCGGCCCTGACCGTGAAGGGGATCGGCGAGTCGGCCAGCGGGTTGCCGGCTTCGTCGGTGCCCTCTACCCCAAACACGTAGGCCGCTCCGGGCGTCAGGGGCTCCGCCGGAAGGAACTCGACGGCCGCCTCCCCCGCAAGGTACTCGAGGTGCCCTGGAACCACCGTGCCGTTCCCGTCCATGAGCCACATCGACAGCGACGCGGGGTCGAGGGCCTCGTCGAACTCGACCCGCAGCCACGCAAAGCGGTCGGCCGCGGGCTCCGCCGACGCCGGAAGCGACCGCGTCACGCGGGGCTTCTGGGTGTCAAGGCGCACGACCATCATGCCGGTCCGCATGCCAACGCTCTTCGCCGGGTCGGCCGATGGCCGCGGGTCCTCGGTTTGCCCCCAGATCGTGTTGTTTCCGTCGCGCAACGTTATGGGACCCGCAAATCGCCCGGAGGCGTCGACATCCAGGGTCGCGACCAGCGCGTCGTTCGCATAGACCTTGACGGAAACGGAGGGCTCCGCACGGCCCGAAACCGTGAGCTGCGCCCCGTTGGTCGCCTTCGGCAGCGGGTCGAACGCGGGTGCGGCGGGGGGGATTCGGTCTCGCGGCAGCGCCGTTGAGGTTCCAGACGGCGGCGACTCGTTGCCGCCTGCGTCCACCGCGGTGACGCGGATTTCGTAGGAGACGCCCGCGACCACTTCGTCAAGCGTGGCAAGGACGGCCGGTGCATCCGTTTCGGCCACCGCGGCGAAGCCAGCGCCGCTACTCAAGTCCGAGATGTAAACACGGTAACGCACGACGCCAGGGTCGGGCGACGCCGTCCAGGACACAACGAGCGACGACCCATCTTCCGCGGCCTCCACCGTCACGCCCGTCGGGGCGGCCGGCGCCGCGCTGTCCCCCGGCGTCCCGTTGACTTCGTTCGAAGGCGTGCTCTCGAGGCCCCCGCCGTCGACCGCAGTGACGCGCAGGCGCAGCGGCACCCTGTCGGTGAGGTCTGCGAGGATCCATGCGCGCGCGGTGGGCCCCGTCGTCGCAACGGGCATGAACCCTGACCCGGAGTCTGCATAGAGCACGAACGAGGCGAGGTCGTCGCCCGCCGCCGACCAGGCGAGGGCGAGCGCGCGGCCCGACGGCACCGGCTCCGCGCCCGTGAGAAGCGGCGCCTCGGGCGCCTCCGAATCAACGGTCTTCACCGCGAAGGTCGCCGAGTCTGGCGACTGGTGCCCCACCCCATCGACCGCACGCATGCGCAAGTAGTGCCACGCCCACCGGTCGAGGCCTGCGATCGTGGCGTTCGTCAGGTTGGTCGTCTCAACCGGGGTGAAGGGGCCGGTCGCGTTCGTCAGCGAAAGGTACACCGTGTAGGTCCGGGCGTCGTCCGTGTTTGCGTCCCACACGACCTCGATCGATGTCCCTGAGGAGTTGGACAGCGCCCGCAACCCCGTCGGCGCCGCGGGGGCCGTCAGGTCGAACAGGCGTGCCGTCGCGTTGCCCGAAATGAGCGAGGGGTTCCCCGCCTCGTCGAGCGCGACCAGCGCGTAGGTATAGTCCAGCTCCTCGGCCACCGCCGCGTCGGTGAAGCTCACCGCCGGGACGCTTACGTTTGCAACCTGCACAAGCGGGGCGCCAAGCCCGTCCGCCCGCCAAACTCCGTACACCACCGTGTCATCCGCGTTTGCAAGCCACCGCACCGTCACCCGGTGCGCTGCCTGGTCCACCGACGCCGTGACCGACCGCGGCCGCGCGGGCCCCACCAGGTCGACCGGCGTCCCCTCCACCGGGGGCGACGGCGCGCTCGTGATCCCCGCGACCGGGTCCGTTTCGGTCACGTAATACCAGTAGCGCTGCCCCGGCGTCACGAAGGTGTCCGTGAAGTTCGTGTAGGGCAACCACACCTCGCCAATCGGCGCCCACGGCCCCGTCTTGTTCGAGAAAACCGTGAACAGCCGCGCGTCCGCCGACTGAAACTGCCAGCTTACCACCAGCGCATCTCCGCTCGGGGGCGCCGTCACCTGCACGCCCGCCGTCGGGACGACCACCGTGTAGTTCACCGCGAACTGGCTGATGTTGAGCGCGCCGCCCCCCGAGAAATTGAACGAGAGCGGCACCTGCACCAGCCCCGTCGTGTTGTTCGCGTCGGCCCGGTGGGTGGCCAGGTAGTCCCCGATCGCCCCCGTCATGTTCGTCACCACCGCATCGAAGGCGATGTCGCCCGCGTCCGCGAAGACCGTCGTGTTGCCCACCGCGACGCTTACATCGCGCGGGAGGAGGAAGGGCTCCCCGTTGTACACCCGGACGTTGCCGGGGTGGCTCGTCCCGTTGGACCCGTAGGCGAGCGTTACGGCAAGCTCGTCATCGCCATCCCCATCGGTGTCACCCACCCCGACACACGTCCAGCCCAAACGGACGTAGTCCGGGGCCCCCACCGGGTAGAGCGCCGCGGCCTCCCAGGCATTGAACCTCTCGCCCCTGAACACATAGGCGGCCCCCCAGTCCTGCCGGTAGTGCGACGCCCCGCCAGCCAGGTCATACTGGCCGTCGCCATTGATGTCGAGCATCGTCATCGTTTGGCCAATCCCCAGCGTGTTGTAGGGCCAGTTGAGATCCCCCGTCGTGTTGCCCACGATCCACTCGGCTTTGTTGTAGCTCCCGTTGCCAGATCCCCGGAAGAGGAGCGCTCGGTCCCCGTCCGGGTAGCCGCTCCCGACAACGAGGTCGGGGATCCCGTCCCCCGTCACGTCGTGGCCGCCGACCAAGGACAGCCCAATTCCCGAGAAGGCGTAGTACGTCGGGCCATCGCCCGTGTAATTGAAAATCATCGTAAAGTTCCGCGACCCCGCATCGCGCTCGTACACGACCGCGCGCCCCGTATGGCTCGTCGTGCCCCCGTAATACGACGGCGCGCCGGCAGCGAACTCCCCGTTGCCGTCGCCGTCGGTGTCCCCGATCATGGCCACCGCGTAGCCGAAGTAGTCGTTGCCGCTCGCGTAATACGGGCGAATCCCCTCGAACCGCGTGCGGTTGACCATCGAGAGCCCATCCGGGCCGCCCCACAGGACGTGGACGGCTCCGATCAAGCGCCCGCCGGTGAAGTTCCCCCCAAGTGTCATGTTTGCGAACTCACCGACCACCAGGTCGTCGTACGAGTCGTTGTCGAGGTCGAACCCGCCCGCGAGCGCCCCTCCGAACCCCGTGAGGTTGAGGGGGTCGGCGGAAAGGCGGATCACCAGGCTCTCCGTCGTCGAAAGGCCCGATGGCGTGCTGTAGAACAGGCGCATCGCCTCGTCGGGGCGCGTCCCCGAATACCCGCTGCCCACCACGAGGTCGTCGCGCCCGTCGCCGTTGTAGTCGCCCACGGTCATCGCGTGCCCCGCATTGCGGTTGTTGGCCGCCGTCCACGACCACGCCGGGGCCGTCGCAAGCCCGCTCGATGACCCGAAGAAAATGTCCACGCGCCCGGGTTCCGCGGTCAAGACGTTCGATGCGTCGGCGGCAACTGCGACATCGCTGAACCCGTCGGCGTTGAAGTCGCCGCCCACCACCGCGCTGCCGAATCCCTCGAAGTCCCGCGCCGCCGTCCCCCACCCGGAGAGGTTTGTGTACTCCAGGTAAGGAGCGGCCCGTAGCGTGACGGTGGAGTTCAGCACCGTCGTCCCCCAGTGCAGCGGCAGGTAGAGCGTCGTGTTGTTGTACGCCTGCGTGCCGTTGATCGTCGCGTTCAGGGTGCGAACGATCGTCGTGTTTAGGAACGCGCCGTCCGTGAACGAGATCGCGCTGGCAGGAGCAGCGGCGGGGAGCACGGGGAGCGCCAGCGCGAGCGCCACCGCAACGGCGACTGCGCGCCTCATGCCCACAGAAGGCAGGGAAGAATGGCCAGTCATCGCGCCGCCTCCTTGTTCGTTTCGTTCGATTTAAGGTTGGTGGCGGGAGCACCGCGAGGACGAGCGGAATACCGCGCGCCGCACCGGATGAAACGAGCGCGTGCAAGCCCGCGCCCGCGGCCGGCCCCTGCCATCACGCCTCCACCCCACCCTTCAAAACCCCCACGCGCGATCGGGCGCCCCAGTAGGTGGAACCATGGCCCAGCCCTTCGTCTACATCGACGGCAAGTACTACCCGCAATCGCAAGCCAAGGTCTCCGTCTTCGACCACGGCCTCCTCTACGGCGACGGCGTGTTCGAAGGCATCCGCGCCTACGACGGCCGCGTCTTCAAACTCGAGCGCCACGTTGAGCGCCTCTTCATGTCCGCCAAGGCCATCAGCCTCGACATCGGGCGCAGCCAGGAGGAAATCTGCGAGGCCGTCCTTGCCACGCTGCGCAAGAACAGGCTCCGCGACGGCTACATCCGCCCCCTCGTCACGCGCGGCGTGGGCGACATCGGCATCGACCCCCGCAAGTGCAAGGACGGCCCCACCCTCATCATCATAACCATCCCCTTCCCCGCCCTTTACGGCGACAAGTACGCGAAGGGCCTCAAGGTCGTCACCTCGTCCTACCGCCGTGTCCCGCCCCAGTCGCTCTCGCCCTCCATCAAGTCGCTCAACTACCTCAACAACATCCTCGCGCGCATCGAAGGCAACCAGCGCGGCGCCGACGAAGTCATCATGCTCGACATGCAGGGCTACGTCTCCGAAGCCACCGCGGACAATATCTTCATCGTCCAGGGCAAGAGCATCGTGTCCCCCTACAGTTCCACCAACCTCCCCGGCGTCACCCGCGAGACCGTGTTCCAGCTTGCCCGAAAGAACAAGATCGCGATCAAGGAGCGGCCGTTCACCATGTACGACCTATGGGCCGCGAACGAAGTGTTCGTCACCGGGACCGCCGCCGAAATCGCGCCCGTCGTCGAGTCGGACGGCCGCATCATCGGGAATGGGAAGCCGGGGCCGATCACCAAGACGCTGATGGCGGCGTTCCGCAAACTCGTGATGAGC
>JBGPJF010000067.1:0-12621 GCA_041485285.1 Thermoplasmata archaeon
ATGCTGACCGAGTCCGAGAACGGCTCGCGCATGGTGAAGGTGTTCGTGCGCGACCAGCGCATCCCCGAACTTGGCGACAAGTTCGCCTCGCGCCACGGCCAGAAGGGCGTCATCGGGCTCATCGTCGACCAGCAGGACATGCCCTTCACGGCCGAAGGGGTGGTCCCGGACCTGATCATCAACCCCCACGCGATCCCGTCGCGCATGACCGTCGCCCACGTCCTCGAGATGATCGGGGGCAAGGTCGGGTCGCTCGAAGGGCGCACGATCAGCGGGACGCCCTTCTCCGGGGAGAACGAGGAGGAGCTGCGCGCGGCGCTTGTCCGCAACGGCTTCACCCACGACGGCAAGGAATACATGTACAACGGGAAGAGCGGCGAGCGCTGCGAGACCGAGATTTTCATCGGCGTCATCTACTACCAGAAACTCCACCACATGGTCTCGGGGAAGATGCACGTCCGCTCGCGCGGGCCGGTGCAGATCCTCACGCGCCAGCCCACCGAAGGTCGCGCCCGCCAGGGCGGCCTGCGTTTCGGCGAGATGGAGCGCGACTGCCTGATCGGCCACGGCGCCGCGATGGTCATCCGCGACAAGCTCCTCGACGAATCCGACGGCACGGTCGAGTACGTGTGCGGCAACCCGAAGTGCGGCCACATCGCGATGCTCGACCGCCGCGGCCAGCTGCGCTGCCCGGTGTGCGGGGAGAACGGCAACATCCACCCGGTCCAGACGAGCTACGCCTTCAAGCTGCTGCGCGACGAGCTGCTCTCGCTTGGAGTGGTACTGCGCCTCCAACTGGAGGACCTCAAATGATCGCCCGCGACACCGGTGTGCGCAAGCGCATCGCCCAAATCAAGTTCGGATTGCTAAGCCCGGTCGAAATCCGCAAGATGTCGGCGACGAAGGTCATCACCGCCGACACCTACGACGACGACGGCTTCCCGATCGAAATGGGCCTCATGGACCCCCGCATGGGAGTCATCGAGCCCGGCCTGCGCTGCAAGACCTGCGGGCGCAAGGTGGACGAGTGCCCCGGCCACTTCGGACACATTGACCTTGCCATGCCCGTCATCCACGTCGGCTACACGAAGCTCATCAAGATGCTCCTGAAGTCGACCTGCCGCTCCTGCGGCCGACTGCTCCTCACGCCCGAAGCGATCAAGGGCGCGCTGGACGACCTCGAAGAAGTCGACGAGATGATCTCGTCGATGGGCGAAATGGATGCGATCTCGAAGGAAACCTCGAAGGAAGCGGCCAAGATCAAGGTCTGCCCCCACTGCGGGGAAGAGCAGCGCAAGATCACGCTGGACAAGCCGACGACCTTCCGCGAGGACGGCCACAAGCTGACCCCGAAGGAAGTCCGCGAGCGCCAGGAGCGCATCCCCGATGAGGACTTGCGCCCGCTGGGCCTCGACCCCGAGGCCATGCGCCCCGAGTGGACGATCCTCACTGCGTTGCCGGTCCCCCCCGTAACGGTGCGCCCCTCGATCACCCTGGAGTCGGGCGACCGGTCGGAAGACGACCTGACCCACAAGCTCGTCGACGTCCTGCGCATCAACCAGCGCTGCCGCGAAAACCGCGACGCCGGCGCCCCGCAGCTCATCGTCGAAGACTTGTGGGAATTGCTCCAGTACCACATCACGACCTACTTCGACAACCAGACGTCGGGCATCCCGCCGGCGCGCCACCGCTCGGGCCGCCCGCTGAAGACGCTCGCACAGCGCCTGAAGGGCAAGGAAGGCCGCTTCCGCTCCAACCTGTCGGGCAAGCGCGTGAACTTCTCGTCGCGCACCGTGGTTTCCCCCGACCCGTTCATCTCGATCAACGAGGTCGGCATCCCGCTCGAGGTCGCGATGGAACTCACGATCCCGATCCGGATCACCCAGCACAACATGGAGCGCGTCCGCGAGCTGGTCAAGCGCGGCCCCGAGCAGTACCCGGGCGTCAACTACGTGATCCGCCCCGACGGAAGGCGCATCAAACTCACGGACAAGAACGCCGAGACGGTCGCCTCGACCCTCGAAATCGGCTATGTCACCGAGCGCCACCTGCAGAAGGGCGACATCGTGCTGTGCAACCGGCAGCCCTCGCTGCACCGCATGTCGATCATGGCGCACGAAGTGCGCATCATGCTCGGCAAGACGTTCCGGTTCAACCTGTGCGTCTGCCCGCCCTACAACGCTGACTTTGACGGCGACGAAATGAACCTCCACGGGCTCCAGTCGGAAGAGGCCCGCGTCGAGGCGCTCATCTTGATGAAGGTGCAGGAGCACATCCTGTCCCCCCGCTTCGGCGGCCCGATCATCGGAGGCATCCACGACCACATCACGGGGATGTTCCTGCTGACGTTCAAGAACCGAAAGTTCACCGCCGACGCCACCGCGCGCCTTTTGTCGTACATCAACTGGCGCGGCGACCTGCCGCCGGCGGTGGGCACCAACGAGAACGGCAAATACTGGACGGGCAAGCAGCTCTTTTCGCTGATCCTGCCCGAGACGCTGGCGATGGAGTACAAGTCGTCGACCTGCATCAACTGCGACGTCTGCGTGAAGACGCGCTGCGACGCGGAAATCAACGTGGACTCGTGGGTCCAGATCCGCAACGGCATCCTCGAGTGCGGGACCATTGACGAAAAGTCGGTGGGGGCCTTCAAGGGCAAGCTCATCGACAAGATCGTGCGCAAGTTCGGCCCCGAGCGGGGCAAGCTGTTCCTCGACCAATTCACGAAGCTATCGATCGGCACGATCATGGAGGTCGGGTTCTCCACGGGCATCGACGACGAAGACATCCCCGACGAGGCGCGCCGGCAGATTACCGACCGCCTGACGCTTGCAAAGCGCGAAGTTGACAAGCGCGTGCAGGCGTACCACGAGGGCACGCTCGAGCAGCTCCCGGGCCGCTCGCTCGAAGAGACGCTCGAAGTCGAGGCCATGCGTGAGCTTGGCCGCGCTCGTGACGAAGCCGGTCAGATCGCTTCGCGCCACCTGGGTCTTGACAACCCGGTGGTCATGATGGCGCGCTCGGGTGCCCGCGGCTCGATGCTGAACCTGTCCCAGATGGCAGGCTGCATCGGCCAGCAAGCCGTCCGTGGCGAGCGCATCAAGCGCGGTTACCGCGGCCGGACGCTCCCGCACTTCCAGCGCGCGGACCTCGGCGCCGAAGCCAAGGGGTTCGTGAAGGCGTCGTACAAGTCGGGCCTGTCCCCGACGGAGTACTTCTTCCACTCGATGGGGGGGCGCGAGGGGCTTGTCGACACGGCAGTCCGCACGAGCCGCTCGGGGTACATGCAGCGCCGGCTCATCAACGCGCTGGAAGACGTGAAGATCATGTACGACGGCACGGTGCGCAACACCGCGGGCACGATCGTGCAGTTCAAATTCGGCGAGGACGGGATCGACCCGATGCGCTCGATCCAAGGCAAGGCGGTCGACGTGGACGACATCATCCGCGAGATCGTGGGCCCCGATGTGGAGATTGAGGCCGACCAGGAAATGTTCGAGGGCCTCGGGTTCTCGGACTACGAGGAGCTGCGCATCGAACTTGAAGAAGAGGACTACTCCTACGAAGAAGGGGGCGATTAACGTGATCCACACGATCGTCTTTTTCGGCGCATCTTCGAGCCAATCGGTCCACCCTGAGCGCATGTCCATCGACGACCTGGCGGCGGCAGCGGTCGCCCGGATCCTGGCGGAAGCCCGGGACCTGGTGCTCGCGTCGTCGCGCGCCGGCGGGCGCCTTGCCACCGCGCGCAACTCCTTTGCGCTGGCCAAGGAAAAACTCGACAAGCACGAGGTCACCCCGGCCCTTGCGGCGGTCAACGCCGCGATCCTGTCGGTGGCCCAGCCGGGCTCGCCGCTTGCGGAGAACGTCCGCGACGGGTTCGACCTGCTCGTGGCGGCCTGCGCGGCGGAGGCGGCCGGCGTGGACACGCGCCACGCCCAGGACATCTACGAAGCGGCCGGCGGCGAGATGGGCGAGGCGGCCGGCGTCTTCGCCGAGAGCTGGAAGTCGCTCAACCAGGCCGTCCGCCAGTCGGACGGCTCGGTGCGCGCGCGGCTGGGGAACTTGCTCAAGGCGCTGCACGCGCCGCAGAAGGCCCTGGAACTGGTGAAGGAGGGCTGAACATGGGCAAGCAAGACACGGTCAACGCACTCATGCGCCGCGGCATCGACCGCAAGGCGGCCGACAAGCTGGCGGAAGCGGGCCTAACCCTCTCGGATGTAAAGCGCGCGGATGTCGAAGGCCTGCGCAAGGCGCTCACGAAGGAAGAGGCCGAGGCCGTGATGGCCGCGGTGCGCGCCCCTGCCCCGAAGGGGGAGGCCGCCGAGCGGCCGGTGGCGGAAGAAGCCGAGGACGACGAAGAGGACGAGGACGACGCCACGCTCTTCGGCGACGACGATGAAGAGGAAGAGAAGGTCGTGGCCCCCGTGCGCCCCACGGGCGGCAAGCGCCGCGTCGAAGTCGAGGAGGACGAGGTCGAGGCCGAAATCCTCCCGCTGGACAAGCTCAAGAAGATCGAGCGGCCCTACTCGAAGGACGAGAAGCGGGTCGTCGAGATCCTCAACGAGAAGCAGGGATGGCTGCCGCGCAAGATCGTGAACCAGATCGCGCGCAAGACGTCCAAGCTGAAGCTGAAGAAGCCGCAGGTCGAGCACATCGTCTCGCGGGCCCTCGAGATGTTCCAGGGCGCGCTCATCGACCCCACGGAGTCCGTGGGGATCGTGGCGGCGCAGTCGATTGGCGAGCCGGGCACGCAGATGACCATGCGTACGTTCCACTACGCGGGGGTCGCGGAAATCAACGTCACCCTGGGCCTGCCGCGCCTCATCGAGATCGTGGACGCAAGGCGCGAGCCGTCGACCCCGATGATGGAGATCCACATCCTGCCGGAGTTTGCCCAGGACTACGACACGGTCGAGCGCGTCGCCTCCGAGATCGAGACGACCAAGCTTGCGGACATCGCCCTCGTGGAGACCGACGTCATCAATATGGCCGTGACCCTGGAACCGGTCCAGAGCCGGCTGAAGAAGAAGGAGATCACCCTTGACGACATCGAGAAGGGAATCGGGAAGCTCAAGAAGAAGACCTTCGACCAGATGGTGCAGAAGGACGGCAAGTTCGTCATCACGCTCGAAGAGCCGTCGTACTTCAAGCTGCACGCGCTGACGGAGGCCGTGAAGGCCCTCAAGATCAAGGGGATCGACGGCATCAACCGCGCGATCATCCGGCGCGAAAACGAGGGGTTCGTCGTGTACACGGAAGGGAGCAACCTCTCGAAGGTGCTGCGCCACCCGAAGGTCAACCCCGACCGGACGCTCACGAACTCGATCAGCGAGGTCTACCAGGTGCTCGGCATCGAGGCGGGCCGGAACGCGATCATCCGCGAGGCGCAGAAGACGCTCGGCGAGCAGGGCCTCACGGTGGACATCCGGCACATCATGCTGGTCGCGGACCTGATGAGCTGCGACGGCGAAGTGCGGGCGATCGGCCGCCACGGGATTTCGGGCGCGAAGGCGTCGATCCTGGCGCGCGCGGCGTTTGAAATCACCACTGCGCACCTGCTGAAGGCCGGAGTCACGGGCGAAGTCGACCCCCTTGAGGGTGTGGCGGAGAACATCATCGTGGGCCAGCCGGTAACGATCGGCACGGGCGCCGTCGAACTGATCTACGAGCCGCGCGGGGCCCCGAAGCAGGCCGTGGCAGCGGTGGAGGCCAAGTAGATGACCGACATCGCACGAAGCTTGCGCGTCGCCGTGACCACGGGCGAAGTCAAATTCGGGTTCACGCAGGCGGCAAGGGCCGTGAAGGGCAAGCACGCGAAGCTCATCGTGGTGGCGGCAAACTGCCCGCCCGACCACCGCGACGCCCTCAAGGCCACGGGCGCGAAGGTGCACGAGTTTGCAGGGACCAACTTCGACCTGGGCGCCGTGTGCGGCAAGCCCTTTGCGGTGTCGGCGCTTGCGGTCTTGAAGCCGGGCGAGTCGGACATCTTGTCGGTCGCCTAGTGGCGCCGGCCCCGCGGGGGATGCAAGGTGCCTGCGGACGAACGCACCATCACGCAGGACGACATCCAGGCGCTCGCGCTCTTCGAGAATGTGACCCACGCGCGGGCGAAGGACTTCGTGAAACTCGACGACCGCATCGTGTTCGTCGTGGAGCCGGGCCAGCTCAACAGGGCGCTCGGCCCCCAGGCCCGGTCCCTGCACAAACTGAAGGACCTGTTCGAGCGGCCCGTGGACATCGTGGAATTTGCCGACGACTCGGCAAAGTTCCTGCGCAACATCTTCCACCACTACCAGGTGTCGGATGTCACCTTCTCGCAGAAGGGCGAGCGCAAGCACGCCACGGTTACAGTAAGCCCCGAAGACAAGGGGCGGGCGATCGGCAAGGGCGGGCGCAACCTGAAGGTCGCGCAGATGCTGGCGAGCAGACACACGGACATCCAGAGCGTCAGCGTGGCGTGACCGCGGGGGCCGCGCCTCAGGGCGCGGCGTAAATCTCGGGCGCCAGCGGGTCCTGCGCCAGCAACTTCAGCAGCGCCTCGAGCTCGGCCGTCGGCGCCGCAGGTAGCGGCTCGGCGAGGTCCGCTTCGAGCAGCGGGATTACCTTCTTGGCGTCGCGCACCTGGTTTTCCACGAGGCTCTTCTCCATGATGGGGAGCCGCTCCTTGGCAAGGCGCCGCTCCCGCACGCGCGCCTCTTCTTGAAACTTGGCAAGGCGCGCCTTGGCCCACCGGGTTGCCTGCGCCGCGTCGGCCTCGGAAAACGGCGCGGGCGCTTCGGCCATGTAGGAGCGCGCCCAGAAGGTGGCGGGGTCCTCGTCGAGCCCCGCCCGCGCCGCAGCCCGCACGATCCGCCTCGCGCCAAGGCCCGGCGCGCCGAGGTCTGCGACCTCAATCTCGCAGTCCTTGTGGCGCGTGCGAAATGCCTGTGCGACCCGAAGGCCGCAGAGGGCGCGGGCGCGCCCCAGGCGGAAGTTCTCGCTTGCCCCGCGGGCGTACTCCTTGGCAAGCGCCCCGGCCAGGTCGTCAGGCAGCACATAACGCATAAGCCGGATCGCCGCAACGCCAAGCAGCGGCGAAAACCACGCCATCGACGCGCGCTCGCGGTGCGCGAGGCAGTAGAAGCCGCCGTTGTCTTTGAGGCGCGCCATGGGCTCCGGTGGAACAGGGCTGCCCCTAATCAAGGAGGCGATGCGGCGCCCCTGCGGGCGCCGGAAAGTGCGGCTGTGCGGCCGCTACCCATCTACAAGTCGTCGAACAAGCCCTTTTCCTTCTTCTCTTCGGGCTTCTTCTCCGCGGGCTTCGCCTGGTCCGACGTCGGTTGACCGCCGGGCGGCGTCGACGCCTCGCCCGGCTTGTCCCAAGGGTTCTCGAACTGCGGGCCGTCGGTGGCCTTCTGCTGGGGCTGGCCCGCGGGCTCCGCGGTCTTCAGGACCTTCTTCTTGACCGCCACGGGGGCCTTCACGGGCTCCGCAACCGTCGTCACCTCGGCCTTCACGCCCTCCGGCGCCACCTTGTCGGGCGCGACCGTCGGGGCTTCCACCGCGTCGCCGACCGGCTTGAACTCCGTGTTGCACTTCGGGCAGCGCACCGCGTTTGCCGGGATCCACGACGCGCAGTGCGAACACTTTGCGATATCCTCTTCGAACTCGCAGCCGCAGCTCGGGCACTTCTTGTCGCCCTCGTGGGCCGGGCGCCCGCAGTTGCCGCACTCGACATAGTTGACCGACTTGCGCTTGGCGTTGACCACCAGGAAGCCGATGAGCCCGGCGACACCAAGGCCCGCGGCAAGCAGGATGGGGAGCACCAGGCTCGAGCCCACGGGGGCCTGGCCCCCGCCTGCGCCCACGATGGCCGTGATGTCGACCCCGGGCGCGTTGAAGCCGAACTTGTCGTCGGTGGCGACGACCTTCATGTTGTAGCTCTTCGGCGCGTTGCGACCGAGCACGGTGATCGCAAAGTGGCCGTTCTCCGTGGTGCGGCCCGAGGGCGGCAGGTCCGGTTGGAAGGGGAGCGTGAAGGTGATCTGAACGAGCGTGTTGTTGGCCGGGTCGGTAGCCTCCCCATTGACGTCGGTGTAGTACACTTGGCCGCGCACGATGAACGACTGCCCGATGGCCGGCTCGAAGTGCACCGAATCCGCGTCCACCTTGATGACGAGCCCCGCGGGGGCCGGCTTGAGGATCTCGATGGTGAGCGCGTGCTTGGCCGTCGCGCCGCCGTAGGTGGCCGACACATTGACCTGCCGGATGCTCGGCGTTGGGTCGGTCGGGGTGAAGTCGCCGGTCCAGTTGAACATCCCTTGCGCGTCGGTGGTCGTGGTCTGGGTGAAGCCGGCGCCGTCGTCCACGGTCACGGTGATCCCCGCGCGGTAGGTCGGCAGCAGGCGGTTCGGGTAGAACAGGCCCACTTCGCCAGCGATGGTGACCTCCCCGCCGTGGAAGATTTGAGCGGGGGTCGCGTCGGCCTCGACCTCGACGCCGCTTGGCATCACGATCTCTTGCGGGAAGGAGAAGACCTCGTCGCGCCCGTTGTCCATCACCAGGTCGCGGGTGATGGGTGCCGCCCCTGTGTCGGCCGGGGGAGTGACCGTCACACGGTAGTTGCCCGTGAAGTCGGCAAAGCCCTGTTCAACCCTCCAGGCCACCAAGTCCACCTCGACGGCGGCCGACAGGTCGTGGCTGTCCACGGTCGCGCCGCTTGGGACCGACACGATCTGGTAGGACCCGACCGTGACCGCGTTCTGGTTGATGTCGATCACATGCATCGTGAGCTTGTGGTAGGCCGTGATGATGGCCGACTTGACGGCATCAAGGGCCGGGTAGTAGACATCATAGAAAGTCGCCGAGGACCCCGCGCGGAACCCCGTGAGCGTCGAGGAGAACACGGTGTCGCGCCCCTGGATGGTGGCGGCGGAAAAGAGCACGATGTTGCAGCCGGTGACCGAGGTGCCCGCCATGTCGATGAAGTTGGCCTCAAAGGCCGCGTCCCCGCCCGCCGCGCAGATGAGCTGCGAGCCGGCGGTCTTTAGCGTCTTGTTGGCGCTGCGCAGCGTGAGGTCGGTGAACGTGGTCAGGGTCGCGTTGGTGACCTGGATGTCGCCCGTCGTCTCGACATCGATCACCGCAAAGGAAGCCGTCGCGCCGTCGAAGATGACGGAGGTGCCCGCGCGCGCATAGAGGCGCGTCCCCGAGACACTCGAGTCGCCACCAAAGCTGAAGGAGGAGCCTCCCAAGATGAACGACCCCTGGGGGACGCTCACGCCGCCGGCAAGCGAGACCCTTGCGGTGTTGAAGGTCACGACCGCGTTGGCCGCAAGCGTGCCGCCCGTGGAGGTGAGCTCCGAGGCGTTGTAGAGGTAGATGTTGAGCGCGTGGTTGGAGCGGATCGCGCCCTGGGGCCCGATTGATACCTGACCGCTGTGGATGACGAGGGCGGTCTCGAAGTCGCGGGTCTGCCAGACCATGAGCGTGCCGTTCACCGTGAGCGCGCCGCGGACGAACAGGTTGCCCGTCTGGTTGAAGTCGAAGAGCTCGGTCGAAGTGGAGAACGTGCGGTCTCCAATGGTCGCGTGGAAGATGTCGGCCGGGTTGATCACGTCGAAGGTCAGCTCCACGAGCTGGCGGTTCGACTCACCGGTGAGCGTCGGGTAGTTGGCCATGTTTGCGACCGACTGCGTGTGGTACGTCAAGTAAGCGGCCGCGTGGATGTACGAGCCCACGTACTGGGGCGAGGACTCGCTTAGCATGTCGCTTTCGAGCCACGCCCACGCCATCCCCTCGATGTCGGTGGTGACCGTGCTTGCCACGGTGCCGTTCAGCGAGTGCCGTGATTGAACCGCTGCGCCCGGGATCGGCATGCCCGTAAGGTCGGCCACCCTGAACTCGGCGAGCCGCTCGACGGAGGCCGTCGAGCCGGGCTCGCACCACACGGTGCCCGCGTCGAGGCCGGCCAGCCGGGCGGTGGTCGTGTCCCACAGCGCGATCGCCGGGTCGATCCCCGTGACCGCGGTGACCCACTCGGCGTCAAGCGTGCTTGAGCCAAACATGAGGTTGGTGCCCGTCGTGATGGAGGTGCGGGCGATCGTCGCGTTCGTCCCGGTCACCGCGACGGCGCCGGCGATGGAGGAGTCCTCGACCCAAAGGGGGCGGAACTTGCCGTCCACATCGCCCGTCACGCTCGTGTTGAAGAGCCACAAGCCGCCGCCCTCGGAACTGATGGACCCCCCGAAGGTTGAGCCCGCGGCCATGAGGACGGTGCCGCCGGAGCGGATCGTGAGCCCGACGGCGTAGGCCGACTCGATGTGCGAGTGGCTCATGATGAGGGTGCCGCCCGCTTCGACGATGATGTCGAATTCGTTGGCGCGTTCCTGGAGGATGGCAAACGTCGAGTTGACAAACGTGAGGACGCCGCCGCTGTGCACGATCACGAAGCCGTCGTAGAGCGGGTCGTAGTTCACGATCTGAGCGGTGCTGACTTCAAGGTCCTGGGTCGTCAGCACCAGGATGCGCCCGCTGGCCCAGTTGTTGGCCGACGAGTCCGCCTTTTCGGCGGGGGTCGAGGAGTCGATCACTGCGTAGATGTCGTGGCGCCCGCCGTGGCCGGCAAGGCTCCAGTCGTAGGTGATGGTCTGCGGGGACGAGAGCGGCACGCCCGAGAGGATGGTCGTGTTGTAGATCTCCATCATGTTTGCAGGAGGCCCGTCGTAGAGGGTCACATGAGCGAGGGACGCGTCGGAGCCGCCGATGTTCGAGATGGTCACGTAGATGCGGGCGGCCGGCGTGAGGGCGGTGGGCACCGCGTTATCGAAGGTGACCGAATCCACCTTGAGGTCGGGCCGCGCGCGGACGGTGATCTCGGGGGAGACCGCGTTGTTGTTGTCCGGCTGCACATCCGCTTCGGAGGGGGAAACGGTGACCGTAACGGTCATCGGGCCCTCCCCGGAGATGTTCCACAAGATCGCGGTCTCGACCTGCGAATGCGGGCCGATGAATGAGATCGTCGAGGTGCCGATGAGTTCCTGGGTGGAGGTGCGGTAGGCGGACACGAGCACGTCGGTCGCGTTCTGGTCGCCCAGGTTGCGCGCGTTGACGAGGATCGAGATTTGGCTGCCGTCGACCGGGCTTCCAGACGAGAACGAAATGTCCGGCGTGTACACGGCCGCATCGGTCCCGGCGACGGCGCTCGCGCTACCGGCAAGGAGCGCCATGGCGACGAAGGCCGTCATGAGTACTGCTGCGTTTGCAAGGAACCGCATGCTGCGGGCCTGATTGGCCTCCATGGTGTTTGTACCCCCTGTCGGTTTGCGGCCGAGGTGCGGCGGTGCTGAATTCAGCGTCGCGAACCCCCCAGCCCGTTGGTTTGCGTTCACATAGGCCAGACAATCTGGTTTTTGTGATCGCAATTCGGTTGAACCAAGCGGACGATATATAAGCGTTCCCGGGGCACTTTCATCGCTGTTTTCCAATGCTTCAGGGCCCGCCATATCATTTTATAGGGCGCGCCGAGTAATCGCGCCCCAAACTCGGCGCTGGAATCGTTTGCAACGATTCTTGCCAGCAACGGGGGGTGGCGGCTATTTCGACAACTCGCGGGCACACAGAGGACGGACGCTCGATCTTGCGGGGAAACCCCGGTTCCTTGATTCTCTTGGCCTTCGCCGGGGTCTTGCTTGCCGTTGCGGTAGGCCATGCGGCGGCGCTGCCCGACCTGGCTGTTGCAAACGCGGACGTCGACACCGATGTGCGCTCCCCGACGCAGGGGAACACGGTCACGCTGGAGGCCACCGTGCACAACACGGGGGACGCCAATGCGACGGCCTTCACGCTGCGCTTCATGCTTGATGGCTCCACGACCCTTGCCAACGTTGCGGTGACGGGGCTTGCAGCAGGCGCCTCGGCCAATATCACGGCGTCTTGGGCCGTGGGGGGAACCTCGACGGGGTCCCACACGCTCGAGGCGATTGCCGATGCCACGGTGGCCGTGAGCGAGGGCAATGAGGCGAACAACCAGGGCTCCCACGCCTTCGAAGTCAACGCGCCCCCCACGGCGGCAGCCACGGTGTCTGGCACCGGGACGCAACTTACCCTCACGACCTTCACCTTCGGTGGCGGGACCTCGTCGGACAGCGATGGGACCGTCGTCTCCTACCTCTGGCTGTTCGACGATGGCTCTACCTCCAACCTGACCTCCCCGACCCACCAATACCTGGACGGGGCCGCGGGGGCGGGCAAGCTCTACACGATCACGCTCATCGTCACCGATGACGACGGCGGCACGTCCTCCGACCAAGTTTCCGTGCATGTCACGAACCGGGGCCCGGTGGCCGACGCCACCGACGTTTCTGGGAACACGAAGACCGCACTCGTGTTCAGCGGCACGGGCTCAAGCGACCCCGACGGACGGATCGTCAATGCCACGTGGGCGTTCTCCGACGGCGTGACGCTGTACGGCCTCACCGTGCTGCGCTCGTTCGACGACAATGGCGCGTACACGGCCCAACTCACGGTCGTCGACGACGATGGCGCGAGTTCGTCGACCCCCATCAACATTGAAATCTTCAACCAGGCCCCGACGGCGGTCATCTCCACCTCGCCGGTGATGCCCTTCCAGCCGAACAG
>JBGPJF010000068.1:0-12144 GCA_041485285.1 Thermoplasmata archaeon
CGGCTTCGCGCGCACGTCAAGGATGAACACCTGTTCGCCGAGCGCCTCCGGGACGAGTTCCGCGTGGTAGCCGCGTATGACGCCCTTCGCCTCGAGCGCTTTCACCTTCGCTGAAACCGTCGGGGTTGAAATTCCGGCAAGGTCGGCAAGTTCGCGGAAAGAGAGACGGGCGTCCCGCTGGAGCGCCCCCAGGATGCGCAGGTCGGCCTCGTCAAGCTCCACGGACCATAAAGTGGCTAAAAAGTAGATGAATATTCCTTACAATCGTAAAGCGAGGCGGCCGCCCCCGCGAGGCCCCTGCGCCCTCATTCCCGCGCTCCTACGGGCACGGCGGATTATTCCAAGGGGATTGGTCTGGCCCGCGCTTCCTTGCACCTTCCAAATCGGCGCACTAAAAAGGTTTTATAGGTTCGGCCATAACGAGGGCCTCCGGGAGTGTGCGAACTTGTCTAATCTATTGTCCCGACCGCGGTCGATCTCTTTGATCTCCATGGGCCTCATGGGTGCCATGATCCTCTCTTCGATGCCCGTTGCCTACGCTGCCGTAACGCCCCAAGACGTTAGCACCGTCCAGATCGGCGGCATCACATGGACCGAAGACATCCGGGTCACGCGCAACGGCGCGGCCGACACCGCTCCCCAGATCACCGTCGACGCCCAGCAAAACGCACACATCCTCTGGCAGTCGGCGCGCAGCCCCACCGGCTACTACTATGTCAAGCTCAACCGCCTCGCCGAATTCCTCTCCGAAGAGACGTTCATCCCGGGCAAGGTGCTCGCAGGCTGGGGCTCCATGTACCCGCTGGGGCCCACGATCGACATTGACTCCCAAAACAACCTCCACGTCGTCTACGACGACGGTTGGTTGAACGTCCAGTACATGAAATTCGACGAGCAGGGCAACGTGCTCATCGCCGAGCGCAACGTCGGGCCCGTGGACAGCACGGGCTCCCACACGCCCTCGGTCGCCGTCGGGATCGACGACACCGTCCACATCTCCCACGAGGACTACAAGTTCCAGTGCGAAGACATCACCTACAGCAAACTCGCCAACGACGGCACCGACATCTGGCTCGACCGCGTGGTGTCGTCCGACGTGGCGTCGCACTGCGAATTCGACCTCATCAAGGTCGACAAGTTCGGCGGCTCCGTCATGTTCACCTTCGGCTCCCAGAGCGGCACCTGGCTCGGGCGCTACAACAAGTTTGGCGCGAAGGACATGCCGAGCATCAAGCTGCGCACCCCCACCGACTACCTGATCGCTGATGTGGCAGCGACCCCCGACGGAGTGATGCACGCCGTTTGGACTGAGGGAGGCCACGTGAAGTATACGCGCGTCAACCAGACGGGCGTCAAGATCCTCGACGCGGTCGACCTCTCGCCCAACGCGCAGAGCCCCGGGTTCCCGCGCATCGCGGCGACCTCGGACAACCGCGCAGTGGTTGTGTGGGAAGACTCGCGGGCCGGCAACAAGGAAATCTACTACGCGATCATCGACCCGGCTTCGGTCGGCTCGGGCAACCAATTCACCGTGCCCGACAACGTCCGCCTCACGACGGCCGGCGCCGACTCGACCTCGCCGTGGATCGCCATCGACAAGGACGACAACTTCCATGTGGCCTGGGTCGACCAGCGCGACGGCAACCAGGAAATCTACTACAAGTTCGCGTTCAACTTCGCCCTTGAGCTCTACGCCGACCCCATCGATGTCGCAAGCATGCTGTTCATGCACCCGAACGAGACCAAGGTCCTGCCGATGCTGCTCAAAAACAAGGGCGGCCTGCCTGACGGCTACAACCTGAACCTCAACTACACGCCCGGCGCGGACAAGGACGGCTGGCGCGTGGGCCTCGACACGAGCTACGTCGACCAGCTCGGCGCCAGCGAGTCAACCCCCGTCGTGCTCACCGTGCGGGCACCGCCGACGGGCAAGCAAGGGGATACGATTGCAGTAGTCGTTAACGCATCGTCGATTTCGGCGCCCATGGAGTTCGATACCCTTGAGCTCAACATCTTCATCCGCGTCACCCGCTCGGTCTCGCTTAGCGCCGACGCCCCGATCAAGTTCGCCAACAACGGCGAGACCATCGCGTTCAACATGCTCGTGAAGAACACGGGCGACGTCTACGAGGACTCGGTCCGCGTCGAGAACAACATCGGGCAAACTCCCTCCGGCTGGCTTCCGGCCACCCTCGACAAGTCGTCCATCGCGCTGCAGTCGGGCGAGGCAGGGACCTTCGTGATGACCATCGCCGTGCCCGAAGACGCCGCAGGGCAGACCACCGAGATCTTCGGAGTCACCGCCTTCTCCTCGGTCGACCCGGCCGCCTCCGCCTACCTCCAAGTCGCGGTGTCCATCAACGCCGCGTTCGTCATCGCGATGACGGCGACCCCCCCGCAGCGCTCGGTCGACCCCGGCACGCAGGCCATCTACGACATCGACATCGAGAACATCGGCAACCTGCCAAGCCAAGTCGGGATCAATGTCGAAGCGCAGAACCCGACGCTGTCGGGCTACACGGCCGTCCTCAACCGCGACACCGTGTTCCTGCGCGGCGGCGACCGCACCACGCTCCAGTTGATCGTCGGCGTCCCGGCCAACGCGATTGCCGACACGCGCCTCACGCTGGTCGTGACCGGCGTCTCGCCGAACTACGGGCGCGAGGGCCGCGTCGAAGTGACGACCTTCGTGAACCGGGTGCAGGACCTCCAGTTCGACCTCGGCGGCTCGCTGCCGGGCAAGGTCGGCCGGCCGGTCTCCTACGACCTCACCATCACCAACAACGGCAACGGCGACGAGACGCTCCAGCTGATGCCGGGCGCGAACCCCGAACGGTGGAACATCGAGTTCCTCGAGGGCGCGGCGGGCATCTCGAATGTCTACATCCAGCACGGCCAGTCCAAGGGCATCCAGGTCCGGGCCACCATCGGGACCGACGCGCTGGCCGGCAGCCACGTGTTCACCGTGACCGCGCTCGACGAGTTCGGCCACCCCCACGTGATCCCGATCCAGACGATCGTCTCGCAGTTCTTCGCGGTCGAAGTCACGACCCCCGAGTTCAAACTCGAGGGCTCGCCGGGCGGCACGCTCGAGTATGTCCTTGCCGTGTCCAACAACGGAAACGGCCCGGACAACTTCACGCTCTCGACCGACGGGCTGGGCGCGAACTACGGCAAGCCGCGCTTCTTCCTCGTTACCCGCGACGACTCGGGCAACGAGCAGGGCACGCTCATCGAGGGCGTCCTGCCGATTGGGGCGCACCAGACGGTCACCGTGAAGATGCTCGTCACGGTGCCCATCGACGCCAAGGAGTCGAACCTCCAGTTCACCGCGCGCGCAAGCTCGCAGGGCCAAGAGGAAGACCAGGTGCTGCTTCAGATCGACATCAAGAAGGCCGACCTGAAGCCCGGCGGCATCACGATGACCCCGTCGGTGCCCGGTGTCGGCGAGATTACGGCGATTACCCTGGAGATCGAAAACGGCGGCGACATTGACGCCAAGCCGGTGTTCGTGGCCTTCTTTGACAACGGCCAGCTGATCGGCACCGAAGAGCTCTTCCGGGTCGCGTCGGAGTCGAAGGGCTTTGTGACCTTCGCGTGGCTGGCCACCAAGGGCGACCACCACCTCTCCTTCGTGATCGACCCGGTCGCCGGCCCCGAGGACCTCATCGGCCAGGTGGTCGAAGTGGACGAAACGAACAACGTCAAGGACGTCGATGTCGGCGTGGGCATCACGAGCAACCTGCCGGGCTTCGAGGCGCCGCTCGTCCTTGCCGCCATCGGCGCGATCCTCCTGGTCGCGCGCCGGCGCCAGGAAGAATAGTTTCTCCCTTTCCGCGCGCCTTCAAAGGCGCGCGTGCCCTTTCTTTTGCTTTTGACGCGCAAGCGCGCGCGCTGCTCCACCAACCCTTTTTACCTCCGCCTCCCGATGGCGCGGCCTCTCCTCAGGCGGGGTCGAACTGGCCGAAACCACTCCGATGATGGGCCAGTACCTCCAGGCGAAGCGTGCGCACCCGGACTGCATCGTCCTCTTCCGGATGGGCGACTTCTACGAGATGTTCGGGGAGGACGCGCGCGAGGGTGCCGCTCTCCTCGACCTCGTCGTTACCTCCCGCGACCGGGAGGAGCCGAAGATGCCCATGGCGGGCGTGCCCCACCACGCGCTCGAGCAGTACCTCGGCCGCCTGCTGAAAGCAGGGAGGAAGGTGGCCATCTGCGAGCAGATGGAGGACCCGTCGAAGGCCAAGGGCATTGTCCGGCGTGAGGTCACCCGCGTCGTGACGCCGGGAACTGTGTTCGACCCGGGCCTGCTCGACGACCGCGCGAACAACTTCCTTGCGGCGGTCGTGCGCCTCGACGGGCGCTTCGCGGTGGCGCTTGCCGACGTGTCGACGGGGGAATTCCAGGCGCTCGAAGTGCAAGGGGGCGAGGCGGAGGTGGCCTTAGAGCTCTTGCGGGCGCGGGCCGCGGAAGTCATCGCGCCCGCGGGCGCCCCGTATGTGGAGCTGCTTTCGCGCGCGCTTTCGGCGCAGGGGGGCCCCCCGGTCGCCGCGTGGAGGGCCGAAGCGTTCCACCCTGCGGTGGCCGGCGAGCTGTTGCGCCAGCGGTTCGCGCTCGCTACCCTTGAGGGGCTCGGCATCGAGGAGGGGTCGGCCGCGGCGGCCGCGGCAGGCGCGGCCCTTGCCTATGTCGAGGCGTCCCAGATGGGAAAGCCCTCGGCGCTGCGCCCTCCGCGGCCCGTCTCAAGCGCCTCCTTCCTAGACATGGACCCGGTGACCCAGCGCAACCTCGAACTGATCGCCAACCTGCGCGACGGCTCCACGAAAGGCACGCTGGTCTCCCTCCTCGACCGCACCGCGACCCCGATGGGGGGAAGGCTCCTGCGCGGCTGGCTGCAGCGGCCGCTGCTCGACCCCGCCGCCATCGGCGCGCGGCAGGGCGCGGTGGCCTTCCTCTTCGACAACGCGATGCTGCGCGAGCGCCTGCGGCGTGAGCTTGCAGGCGTGCGCGACCTCGAGCGGTTGACCTCGCGCACCTCCGCGGGGTACGCCACGCCGCGCGACCTTACCGCGCTGCGCGCTTCGCTTGCGGCCGTCGCCTCGGTCAAGGAGGCGCTGTCGGGCGGAGGGGGTGCGGCCCGCGATCGCGGCCCCCTGCTTCGCGAACTGATCGGCCGCCTCGACGACCTGCCGCCGCTGCGCACCGAACTCGACCGCGCGGTGGTCGATGACCCGCCGGCGACGGCGACCGAGGGGGGCCTCATCCGCCCGGGCTACTCCGAAGAGCTCGACAAGATCAAGGGCGACTCGAAGGGCGCGCGCGACTGGGTGAACGGCCTGCAGGCGCGCGAGCGCGAGCGCACGGCCATCAAGACGCTCAAGGTCGGCTACAACAGAGTGTTCGGGTATTACATCGAAGTCTCACGGGGCCAGGCCGCCTCCGTGCCCCCCGACTATGAGCGGCGCCAGACGCTTGCCAACGCGGAGCGCTATGTGACGCCCGACCTCAAGCGCCACGAAGAACTCGTGCTGTCGGCCGACGAACAGGCCGGCGAGGTGGAGAAGCGGCTCTTCGACGGGCTCGTCGCGCGCGTGGCCAGCGCCGCGCCCGCGGCGCTTGACACCGCTGGGGCCGTCGCTGGCATCGACACGCTGCTGTCGCTTGCTTCGGCGGCCGCCGACCGCGGCTATGTGCGCCCCACGGTCGACGTCACCTCGTCGCTCGTGATCCGCGACGGGCGCCACCCCGTCGTCGAGGTGTCGCGCCTGGAGGGGGACTTCGTCCCCAACGACACGCTGCTTGACACCGAGAAGAACCAGCTCATGGTCATCACCGGACCCAACATGGCCGGCAAGTCGACCTACATGCGCCAGGTCGCGCTCATCGCGATCATGGCGCAGGTCGGTTCCTTCGTCCCCGCGCAAGAGGCCAGGGTTGGGGTCGTCGACCGCATCCTCACGCGCGTGGGCGCGACGGACTATGTGACGGCCGGACAATCGACGTTCATGGTCGAGATGGTCGAGACCGCCCGGATCCTCAACCTCGCCACGGCCCGCTCGCTCGTGCTCCTCGACGAGATCGGCCGCGGCACCTCCACCTTCGACGGGCTGTCCATCGCCTGGGCGGTAGCCGAATGGCTGCACGATGGGGCAGGCGCCCACCCGCGCACGCTGTTTGCCACCCACTACCACCAGCTCACCGACCTTGAACGCGACCACCCGCGCGTGGTCAATTACCACCTCACCGCGCGCGAGCACGAGGGCGGGATCGTGTTCCTGCGCCGCCTGATGCCCGGCTCCACCGACAAGTCGTACGGAATCCAGGTCGCGCGGCTTGCGGGGATCCCTGACGCGGTGCTGCGGCGGGCAAGCGAGGTGCTCGCCCTCATGGAGGAGCAGCACGCGGTGGACCTGGCTGAAAGCAGCGCGGGGCCACGCGGCGAGCGAAGCCTCGCGTCGGCCGACCCGCCCTCGCCGGTGCGCGCGTTCACGCAGTCGCTCCTCTTTTCGCCCGACCGCGGCGGCCAGGACGCCGCGCGCCGCGTGATGGAGCGGCTGAAGGAAGCCAATCCCGAGTCCATGACGGCGATCGAAGCGAGGGCGCTCCTCGACGAGTTGCGCTCGCTTGCCACCGGCCGGCCCCCCGCAGGGGCAAAACCCGCGGCCTCGGCACGGCCGGGGGCCGCAAGCGCGCCCGCCGCCAAACGGCGCAGAGGGGGCGGGCGGTGATGGGCGTGATCAAAGTGTTGCCGCCGAAGGTCGCCAACGCGATCGCTGCGGGCGAAGTCGTGGAGCGGCCGGCAAGCGCCGTGAAGGAGCTTGTCGAAAACGCCGTCGACGCGGGCGCCAGGCGCATCACCGTGGAGGCCGAGGCCGCCGGCCTCGTGCTCCTGCGCGTCACCGACGACGGCAGCGGGATGGGGCAAGACGACGCGGTGCTCGCCTTCGAGCGCCACGCCACCTCGAAGATACGCGACGCCTCCGACCTTGAACGCGTCGCGACGATGGGGTTCCGCGGCGAGGCGCTCCCCTCGATTGCGGCGGTGTCGCGTGTGCGGCTCGTCACGCGGCCCGGCGGCCAGGAGGGCGCCACCGAGGTGCGGGTGGACGCCGGGGGGGCCGCGCAGTCAACGAGCGCCGGGGCCCGCCCGGGCACGACCGTCGAAGTGCAGGAGCTGTTCTACAATGTGCCCGCGCGGCGCAAGTTCCTCAAGTCGCAGGCCGCCGAGAGCGCCGCCATCGGCGAGGTGGTTGCCGCGCTGGCGCTTGCCCACCCCTCGATCCATTTCCGCTACTTCGCCGACGGCCGCGAGGTCATCAACGCGCCGCCGGCCGTCGACGCCCTCGACCGGATCCTCGCCGTCCTTGGGATGGCAGTCGCCGATGCGATGGTGCCCGTAAGCGCCAAGGACCGCGAAGTCCGCCTAACGGGCCACATCTCCCGCGTGTCGCTCACGCGCGCAAGTGCGTCCGACCAGTACTTCATCGTCAACGGACGGCCGGTGCGCAGCAAGGCGCTTGCGGCCGCCGTCCGAACAGCGTACAAGGGACGTGTCATGATTGGAAGGCACCCGGTCGTGGTGCTGCGCCTAAGCCTCCCCCCCGACGCGGTCGACGTCAATGTCCACCCCGCAAAGGCGGAGGTCCGCTTCCGCGATGAGAAGGGGCTCGCGGCCCTCGTGGAAGCGACGCTCCGTGCCGCGCTCGAATCGCACGCGGCAACCGCCGCCGCACCGCTTCGCTCGACCCCCGTGCGGCGTGCCGAGGGCACCGCGCCTGATGTCGACGTCCACGACGTTCACGCGCCCGCCCAGGCGCCGCCGTTCCAGGCCGCGCTCACTGAACTGGCGCACGGACTGGACCGCATCGCCGACCGAGGTTCGCTGGAGCGCCTCCAGCGCGCCTTCGACGAAGCGCGGGCAGCCCCTGGACGCCCCACGCCGCCGCGCATGGAGCCGCTCGCGCAGATCGGCAACAAATACATCATCGCCCGCACGGCGGAGGGCCTTGCGGTCGTCGACCAGCACGCCGCGGCCGAGCGCGTGACGTATGAGGCGCTTAGCGACGCACTTTCAAGCGGCGCCGTCGAAATCCAGGAACTCATCGAGCCTGTCGTCCTGGAACTCCACCCGCGCGCGGTCGACCTTGCCGTCGAGCGCGTGTCGGCCCTCAAGGCCGTGGGCTTCGAGGTCGAGCGCTTCGGCGCGCGGCAACTGCGCGTCTCCTCCGTCCCGGCGATGCTCGCCGACCACGCCGACGCTTCCCTCATCCATGACATCCTCGCGGAAGCGATCGAGGCCGCCGGGCCATCGCCCGACGAAGAGCTCATCGACCGCATCGTCGCGTCGTCCGCCTGCCACTACTCGCTGCGGGCCGGCGAGAGCATTGACCTGCGCCGCATGGCCAAGGTCATCGAGGACCTCTACCGCTGCCGCAACCCCTTCCACTGCATCCACGGGCGGCCGACCGTCATCGTGACGAGCATCGAAGACCTCGACAGGATGTTCAAGCGGACCGGGCCGGCCTGAGACGGCCTTACGCCTTGCGCAGCTTCGGCGCGCCCGCGCGAGCCGTCGGCTTGCGCTCCTTCAGGTACTCATCGATGTGGCCGATCGCGGCCTGCAGCCCCGCCCGCGTCCCTTCCTCGTCGGGCACGGTCTCGCCCTTGGCGGCCACGAGCTCCTGCGCGTACTCCTTCAGGTACTCCATCGCCCGCGCGCTGTCTTTGCGCATCGCCGCCTCGAAGAACGACTTCGAGCGGTCGCGCTCGTCCTCCACATCGAGACACAGCGACGCGAGCACGTACACCTCCACATCCGCGAAACGCTGGAGGTGGCGCTCGAAGGCCGCCACGGCCCCCCCGAAGTCCCCCGCGTTCATGCGGGCGACCCCGAGCAGGTAGTGGACCTCCGGCAGCGGGCGCTTGAGCGTGGCCGCCTTCTCGTAGGCCGTCACGGCATCGCTGAACTTCTCGGCCGCCGAAAGGGCATTGCCGTAGAGCATCCACATGATCTCGTCGTCGGGCCGCTGGTCGAGCGTCCGCTTGTAGTAGGCCAGCGCTTCGGCAAGCTCCTCAGGGGTGGGCTGGCGGTCGGTAATGGGCACGCCTCTGGCGAGGCCGCGGCGGTATAAAACGATTGACCGGTCAGCCGCGCGGCGACCCAGTTAGGTTGAAAAGGCCCGAGCGGCCGCTACGCTTACCCAAGAAAAAATGGGTTCGGGGCCTTGCGGCCCCGGAAAGAGAAAAACCGTCAGGCTTCAGAACCGGCTGAGCAGCGGGAGCTGCAACGACATCCGGGTCTGGAAGACCGCGGTGCTGCCGTCGTAGATCCCGTCGCCGTCCGAGTCACTCGGGGTGCCCTGGTTGCCGCCATTCTGGCCGCTGCCCTGGCCGTTCCCGGTGCCCTGACCTGCGCCCTGTCCGGCGCCCTGGCCCTGGCCGTTGCCCTGGCCTTGTCCCTGGCCGGAACCCGAGCCGCTGCCCGAGCCCTGCCCGGAGCCCGAGCCCTGGCCCTGGCCGAATTGAGAGTCAACCGGCGACTGGTCGCCGCCCTGGCCGTTTGCAAACCCGCCCGAGGCGTCCTGCCACGGGGTGTCCGGGTAGAGCGGGTTCGGGTCCGTCGAGTCGATCATCCCGTCGTCATCGGTGTCGGGGTTGGTCGGGTCCGTGCCTACCACGTACTCGCGGTAGTTGTCCCAGCCGTCGCCGTCCGTGTCGAGGTAGTCGTCAGCGCGATCCGCCGGGTTCAAGCCGAAGCTTACTTCCCAGCCATCGTTCGCGCCGCCGCCATCCGAGTCGGGGTTGGAGGGGTCAGTGCCGTGCAAGAATTCCTGGTAGTTCGACAACCCGTCGCCGTCGCTGTCTCGAGCGCCGTCGAGGGGGTCCGTGGGGTCAAAAGCAAGCGCGCTCGGGAGAACCGAGATCGCAAGCGCCAGACCCAGCAATACACTCGTTAGTTTTCGCATAGTAAATTCCGCCCTGTAGGACGAAGGTGGTATTCTGAGTATTTAAAGGATACCGGACAGGGCTCGAACGTTTCCGCGCCGTTTGGGGCCCGAATCCGGGTGCCTGGCTCGGCCCGCCGGCCTAAGGGGGCGCGCTGCCGGGGGGCGGGGGGAACGTCACCGCGAATTCGGCGTTCGAGGCGGGGGCCTGGAGCGCCTGGAGGTTGACGACGCGGATGGCCAAAGGGTTGTGCCCGCCGCGCAGGAGCTCCTCGCGGATTCCGGCGATGTGGCCAGCGCCCACGACGGCGACCACCACGGGCCCGGCGCCGGCCGCCCCCTCGATGCCCCGCGCCATGTAGACGTTCCGTTCGTCGATGAGCGCGGTCTTCGTGTGCGGGAACGCCCGCGCAAGTTCCTGCACGAACGAATCCTCGTCGGCGAAGAACTCCTTCAGCTCCTTCTCGACGCGCTTGCGGCTTGCAAAGACCGCGCCGATGGCCGACAGCAAGAGCTTCGCCCGCTCGCGGCGCGAGAGCTTGCCCATCCACCTGCGGACAAACACGCCCGTGTCCATGTCGATGAGCCGCGTCTGGGCACCCACTTCGTCGGCCGCTTCCTTCGCCGCCAGCATCTCGTCCCCCACGGTGGACCCGAACGACTTGGCAAGGCTCCCTTGCTTCCACGCGATCAGCCCGAAGATGACCCCGCCGCGGCCGACGGTGCGCCAGTCGAAGTGGCTGCGCGCGCCTTTCTCCTTGCGCAGGCGCCGCTCGCGCTCGCGCAAAAGCTCGTCCCAGCGCATCCGGTCGAGTTCGAGGCAGACCACGGAGGGGCGCGCGCGCAGGATCTCTTCCTTCACGCGGTCGCGGATCGCGAACACATGGCCCACGCCGATGAGGATGATCGACGCGGGCATTCGAAGCGCTCCTGCAGGCCGCGCGATCCGGCGCGCCTGGGAAGAAGGTTCGCTTCCAATCCGCGGCGCCGCTCAGGTACGCTTGCGCCGCGGGGTGCGCGCGGGCAGCGGGCCCGGCGGGGCCTTACGTTTGGCCGAGAAGCCGAACGCCTCTGCAAGCGGCGCGATCTGCCCGGACTCATCGAGGGCCCCGGCCACTTCGTCGAACGACGCGAAGGGGCGCTTGGTCGCCAGCCGCGCTGCGCGCCGCTTACCAACGCCGGGCAGTTGTTCGAGCGCGCGCAAGGGCAGGTTGTTGATGTCGATCGGGAAACGGAGGCCCGCGACGCTGCGGTAACCGTGGCCGACAACCACCACATCAAGCCACGACCGCATCGGCACTTCTTCCACGAGCCCCACGAGGAGCGCGTACGTCCCCACCTGGCGCGCGTACGTGAGCCGCCCCTGGCGCGTCTCGGTGAAAACGTTCGTGAGCACCGTGCCCGTCGGCGCAACCTCCTGCAGCCACGCGTGGTCGATTTCGGTGCGCACTTTGTCCTTGAATTCGCGGAACATTTCCTTGGGCACCTTGGTAGAAAAGGCCCGGCGCACAGGGTTCACCTGGCGGATATTGATGCGGCGGAAGAGGAGGCCGCGGCGCCTGAGGTCGCGCAGGAACTCGAGGTTCATCGCGTAGGTCGCGGCCGTCTCGCCGTCCAGGCCGCACACGAAGTTGAGGCCGGGCAGGAGTTTCGGCATCCCGTTTTCCCCGCGCGCGCGCCCGTGCTCGTTCACGATGGTCGCCGCCGTTACGATCTGCTCGGGGGTCGAGTTCAGGTTGTTCGCCTTGAACACCACGGGGTCGACGGTTTCGAGGCCGAAGGCCACGATGTTCCCGGGCGTACAGTGTTCGACGAGCGCCTCCGTGGCGCGCTCCGATTCCTCCGGGTGGGTCGCGATGACGGCGGGGTTCGCGTTGTCCACGTGGAGCACCTTGAGCTCCGGGCCCGCCGCCGCTCGCACGGCCGCAAAGAGCGCATCGATCGCCTCAGGGTTGACCCGCGGCGTTTCGGTGAGGCCGACCTCGGCCGACCCGTAGCAGTAGATGCAGGTCTGACCGCCAATGCGGAAGTGGCGGACCCCGAGCGCGGCCAGCGCCGCGACTTCCTCGGCAACTGCGTCGGGCGTGCGGAACTTCGGCACGCCGTAGCGCACATCGCTGCAGAAGGCGCACCCGCCGTTCATGTAACGTACGCAACCCTTGTACGTCTCGATCTCCGCAAACAGCGGCTCGGGGAAGTC
>JBGPJF010000069.1:0-12082 GCA_041485285.1 Thermoplasmata archaeon
AGGTCGGGGGAAAACCCGGCGTATGTGAGCAGGAAGTCCGCGCCGTAGTTGTCGGGCTGGGCGTCGGAGAGGTCGATGGCGCCGTCGGACGAGAGGATGAGGTGAGCGGAGAGGAGGCGCTCCGCGGAGGAGGCCTTCTGGGCGGGAGAAGGTCGGGTGCGAGGCATTGGAGTGGCCGTGCCCCCATCGAGCCCGCGGCAGATGAAGCCCGCCCGGGGGAGGAACCGCGAAACGTTCAGGGCCCGTTCGGCACCTTTTATGTAGCCTGGTAGGGGTCGAAACGGCGATGCGATCGAGCAAGGCGTTGGCGGCGCTCTTGGCGCTTACGATGGCAGTGCCCCTCCAGGTGGCTTTGGTTGCCGCGCCGGCGGGTGCCGCGCCGGTGCCGCTTGCCGTCACGATCAACGGGACGCAGTTTGCAGGGACGCAGTACCTCATCGTAACGCCGGCCGCCTACGCCCCCGTCATGCAGTCCATCGCCGATTGGAAAACGCAGAAGGGAGTCCCCGCGCGCGTTGCAAACCTCGAGGACATCGAGGCCTCGTACCCCGGGCGCGACGGCGCGGAGAAAATCCACGAGTTCCTGCAGGATGTCTACTTCAACGGCACCCCTCGAACTCTCAAGTATGTGGTGCTCGGCGGGGGCTCGGCGCTGGTGCCGACCCGCTACCTCTACACCCACGGCGGTTCGGTCACGACTTACACGAACAACTTCACGCTGTCCGATGTGTACTACGCGGGCCTTAGCAACGATTGGGACTCCAACGGCGACGGGAACTACGGCGAGTATGGAGAGGAGGATTGGGACGCGGAGGTGTATGTGGGCCGCTTGCCGTTCAATTCGCTAGCCGATGCCGGCTACATGCGCGACAACATCCTGTCGTACGAGAAGGCGCCCTTCGTCGGGTCGTGGATGCAGAGCGCCGCCGCGTTCGCATCCGTGATGGACCCGCCCAACGATGCGGCGACGTACTTCTCGTGGGAGGACAACGCCATCCGCCCCGTGTGGGACACGCAGGCATACATCCCCTCGACGATGACCCTCGACCTGCTTGCTGACTACTACGAACTGGCCGGCGGCAATTACAGCACCGGCCAAGACCGCCTTTCATCGGCAAGCGAGATCGGCTCGATCAACGCGGGGAAGAGCGTCGTGATGAGCATCACCCATGGGTGGGTGCCCACGGGCCGCGGGCAGCCATCGTACAACGGGACCAATGGCAGCCGCGGCACGCCCCAGTACATCGGGTTCAACGGAATCGTGGCATCGTGGGGCGACGGCCTGACCTACGCGAACGTGAGCGAATTCACAAACTTCGGCCAGCTGCCCTTCGGGTACTTCTCGTCGTGCATCGTGGGCAACTTCGCGGACCCGACGCTGCCTTCGCTTGCGCGGTTTGTCGTGCAGAACAACCACGGGTTCATAGGTGTGGTCGTCCCGACGGACGGGACGCTTCGCGGCGAGAACGAGTACGTGTCGGCGAGCATCAGCTACGGCAACTGGTGGCAGTCGACCAATTACTGGAAGCATTTCTTCACGGGCACGGACCCCTTCCGCCCGGGCCCGGCGCTTTATGAGGGCATCCGCGACTACTCGGCCCACGTCGTTGCCGTCGGAAAGGACCCCTCGGACGGCGACTTCCGCAACCAGAAGGCCGTGTACAACCTCCTTGGCGACCCCGAGATCCCGATCTGGACGGCCGTCGCGCAGAACCTCAACCTCACGCTCCCCGCCCAGGTCTACACAGCCGAGTCGCACTTCCGGGCGACCGTGCGCGACACGCTCGGCCGCCCGATGGCAGGCGCGACCGTCGCGCTCAAGGGGCCGGGCGTCTACGCGGTGGGGACGGCCGATGCGCTGGGCCGCGTGGACATCGTCATCACGCCGACGGCCACCGGCACGCTGCGCGTGACGGCGACCCTGCACAACTTCATCCCGCTTGAGGCGTCGGTGCCGATCCAAACGGCCCCGGCCGACCTTGCAATCTCGCCTGCCAATGTCTTCCTGCCTTCGCCGGTCCTGCGCACGGGCTACCCCGTCGTCGTCAACTTCACGGTGCGCAATGTAGGCCAAATGGCGGCCGGGGCGGCCGACGCGCGGGCGACGGCGGCCCCCCCGTCGGGGCTCCCCCAAATCGTCGCGCCCTCGCTGCCGCTCGGCGCGCTTGCGGCGGGCGCCCACGCCGATGCCTCGTTCAATTGGACGCCCACCGACGACGGGCTGTGGACGCTCGACGTTATCGCGGACCCGACGAATGCCGTCACCGAATTCGACGAGCTCAACAACGACGCGACCGTGCCCGTCTACGCTTCCTCGGTGGACCTTGCCTTTGCCGACGGCAGCATCCGCATGAACCCGCCGGGCCAGGTGGCTCCGGGCGGACTCATCGTGGTCACCGGCAGCATGGCCAACACGGGCCTTGTGCCGCGGTCGTTCCTCGTGGGGTACGAGCTCCTGCGCGGGGACGGCTCGGTGGTGGGCGCCGGGAACACCGTCGTGTCCACAACGGAGGCCGACTTCACCCTCGAGGTCGCGGCCCCCGAAGCCGGCGTATTCACCCTCCGCCTGATTGCCGACGCCGCCGCGGAAGTGCTCGAATTCAACGAAGACAACAACGAGGCGGACTTCCCGGTGCGCGCGGGCGCGGGCCCCACGATTTTCACGCTCCCGCCGGTGCTCGTCGATGAAGACGCGCCGCCCACGAATGTGGTGGCCGACTTGCGCGGGTTCGTGGCCGACCCCGACACGCCCTTCAGCGAACTCGTGTTCGCGGCAAGTTCCTCGGACGGCCGCCTTGCGGTGTGGGTGGACGGAGTTGCGCTGGTCGCCCACCCCCAGCTGCATTGGGCGGGAACGGGCACGGTGACGCTCACCGTGAGCGACGGGCGCGAGAGCGCGACTTCCACCACCGCGTTCACCGTGCGCGCCGCGGAGAGCCCGCCGGTGGTTGAAGCTCCGGGCCCCCAGTCGGCGCGCGCGGGCGAGCCGTTCGTTTTCCAGATTGCGGCGAGCGACCCTGACGGTGGGGGGCTCACCTACACCTCCTCGGCCTCCGGGCCCTCGGTGATGCCGTCGCTGCCCATCGACGCCAACGGGAAGATCGCATTCGTGCCGCCGCCCGAGATGGCGGGCTCGTGGACATTCACGGTTTTCGTCCGCGACGCCACGAACCGCCAAACAGCGGTGCAATTCCAGATCTTCGTCATGCCGGAGAACCACCCGCCCACGCTCGTCGACCTCGGCGTGGTCGAAGTTCGCCGCGGCGCCGGCGTCTCCTTCCGCCTTGCGGCGATCGACCCCGACGGCGACCCTGTGACCTTCTCGTCGGACTCGACGCGCGCACGCGTATCGGAAGACGGCACCGTCCAGATGGACGCGCTCCAGGTCGACGCGCTGCCCGAGGGCGAATCCGTGATCCCCATCGCGGTGAGCGACGGGGTCGGCCAGGGGACGGGATTCGTGCGCGTGCACGTGGTGGAGGCTGTCGGCTCCACGGCCCAGTATGGCGGGGATCTTGGCGTAATGGTCAGCGCGCTTGCGGCCGTGGTCGCGGCAGGCGCGGCGGTGGTGTGGGTCGTGCGGAAGGGGAAGGGCGAGAAGCGGTAGCGCGGGGACCCTCGCCCCGAGGCGGTGGCCCCACGGGCGCCCACGTGCCACCGTGGAACCCGCGACGGCGCTGCAGCCCGAAGCGGTCGAGCCAATCCTGAAAGCGCACCTCGAATTCCCGAAACAGGGGTACGCGGCCGAGGATCGCGGTGGTCAGCCCTACGTCCTCCAAGGGGACGGCACATTCGACGTTTGGAAAGTCCAGGACGCCGTAATTGGTTTGGATGCGCAGGTCGACGATCGCCGTTCGTGCGCGGACAATTGCCCCAAAGACCTCGAAAGCCTCCGTGTCGTTTGACAAGGAGCAGCCGAGGGCAGCGGCAATCGAGCCAGGAACACAGGTCGTTTCGGAGCCTGAGTCCACGAGCCCGTACGCCGGAAGGCGATTTCCTTCCGTTCCGAGGAGGATGGGCAAGTACGGCGCAGGGCGCCGTTCGGCGGCGCCGACCTCCACGGATTCGTACCTGAACCAGTCGATGGCCGTGGGTTTCACAGGGGGCGCACACCTAGGCGGGGCACGTGCAGAACCGGCGCTTCTTCATGGATCCCTTTCGCCCGAAGCCGGGCAATCAGTTTCTCCAAGTCGAGGTCCGAGTCGACGATCTCACGGCGGTAGATCGCGACCCACTTATTGGCGTAGCGGATGCCATCGATGGGTCGGCGCGTAGGCGCCGGATGTACGATTTCCTTCACGGGGTTCCCTGGCCGCCGTCTTACGCGTTTCGCAGCCATATAAGTTCGAACGAGGGGTCAGTGAAAGCGCCGGGCAATAAAGCTGGCGCGCGGGGGCCTGTCACGGAGGCGTCTCGGTCGCGGTTTCCCGCGCCCACGCGCTCTCGGGGCGCTTGATGACTTCGCGGAGCACGACGGTGGCGTAGGAGCCGCGCGGCAACTCAAACTTCAGCCTAACCGCGGGGCCCCCGCGCACCTCGGCGGCCTCGGCCGCAGCGCCGCCAGCCTTCATCGTGAGCGGCCGGCGCACGCCGTCGGTCGTGAAGCGCGGCATCGCGGGCAGCACGAAGTCGCTCGCCTTGCGGCCCGCCCCTTCGAGCACCTTGGCCTCGATTTCGCCCATCTCACCGCCCGCGACTTTGACCGTGGCGCCCGGCACCAGCCCCGTGACGGCCGCCCGGCCGAGGGCAACCTGTCGCGTGACCTTGGCCAAGTTGGCGTCGGTGACCTCGACCGGGTGGTCCTCGTCGGCGGCCCCGTGTTCGAAGAGCGGCACGACGAGGTCGCCCACGAGGGGCTCGCCGATGGGCATGCCCCGCTCCAGCCGCTGCGAGAGGATGCGGTTGAAGAGCTCGGATTGGTGCGCGTGCACAAACATGAGCACGAGGTTGCGAGGCAGCGACAGGACGGCGTCGAGCGGCTTGTCAGGGGCGCGCGCGAGGCCCTCGAGAATCTGGCGTTCGAAGGACAGTTGCGCCGGCATATCGCGCAGGAGCTCGGCGGGCGCCTCGCCCGCGCGGAAGCGGCGGCGGAAAGCCTGCGCTTCCTCGGACTCGAAGGTGGACGCCGTCCCCACATATTCGCGGGCAGCTCCTTCGAAGTCGCCAGAGACAAGCGCCGCGCCCACGCGGTGCGTGACCGGGCGCAGGCTTCCAAACCGCTGCGTGCCGTAGTAGTTGGCAAACCCGCCTGCGGCGGCGACCTGCGCGAGTGTTTCGCCGGCAAGCGCAGCGCCCTCCTGCGCGCTCCCCTCGATCTGCGTGACGGCGATTTCGAACGTGTTGCACGAAAGGTCGCCGAGCGAGAGCGAGCGGGCGGCCCGGTACTGGCGGAGCACCTCGATGTCGGGCAGGCGCAGAGGCCGCTCCTCGCCGGAGTAGAGCTTGACCGAGAACCCCTGTGTGGTGACCGCGCGCTTGTCCTTCGTGCCGGCAAACGAGACGCGGTTGCGGGAGACATGATATTCGCGCGAGATCCGGCCCACGAGCCGGTTCGTTTCCCAGTTGCGCGCGCGCACCTGGAGCGTAAGGTACGGCCCTCCCTCCTTTTCCGGCGGCCAGTTCGTGCGTTCCTCGACAACGAAGTCCTCGGGCTCCGCCTTCAGGCGCCCGCCGGTCCCTGCGGTGGAAGTCGTGTAAAACTGGATGCCGATGGCCGCCTCTTCAGGAGGCGAAGCCTGCAGGGAAGCCTTCGCGGGGTTCCCCCCCTTTTGCGCCGCGCGAAAGGCCCGCAAAGGCGAGCCCTGCCGCCCTACGGCTCCTTCATCTTCTCGACGGCGGCGAGCGCATCGTCGAGGTCCGAGAGGATTTCCTTGGCCGCCGCGCGCAGCGCGTCCGAGGGCTTGCCTTCTGATACCTTCACGTAAAGCCGCTTGGCGTCGAACCAGGGGTGCTCCGCGTGGTAGGTGGCGAGCTTGACTTTGGGGTTGCGCAGCAGGGCCGCGCGCAGGGGCTCGAAGAGGGTCTCGGTCTCCACCGGGATCTCAACTTCGATCGATTCCTTGTCCTCGGAGATCAGTTTGACTTCCATCGCCGCAGCCCCTTTACGCCGCTCGCAAGCCCGTACCGAATAAATACTTTGGGGGGTCGCCGCGCGAGGCTGGCCAGCGCACCGCTGCGGGGCGGCCGCGAGGCGTTCGGGAAGAGAGACTTCATGACACCCCGCGCTCTTGGAAGCGCGTCGACCCATGAAGCTGCGCAGGGCGCCCAAAGAACCGATCCCGATGCTCGCCGAGCACGAGGGCCCGATGTATCGGCGTTCGCACCCGTTCCGCGCGTTCGTAATCATGACCATCCCCTTCCTCATTCTCCCGGTCGTCGTGTTCCTGCCGTTCGTCGGGTGGGTGCTGCTCTTCGTCCTGTTGCCGATTGAATTCGGGCGGATCGGGGGCAAGCGGCTCGCTCGGTCGGACGCGCTCTGGGTTTCGGTGCCTTCGTCGGTGGCCATATCGACCTATGAGCTGTCGCTCGTGCTCACCGTGCTCGGCTCAATTCCGGGCGGCTCCGTGCAGCTTGACCCGCTGGGGCTCCTGCTAATCCTCGTGATTTACGGCACCAACGCTTTCTTCTTGTCCGTGGGGGTGCTCTCCACCGCATTCGACCCCAACGAGCCGGTGCCCTCCGAAGGAGAATCGTCGGCGTCGACCTGACCGCCCGAGGGCGGGTCGCTCTTCAGCCGCTTCTTGCCGATGAAGTGGGTTTCATACGCGATGAAGGCGAGCGCGAAGGCGACGGCGAGCCCCGCGGGGAAGCCCGTGAGGATCCGGCGCACGTTGTCGCTCTCGAAGCCGACGAAGTCCTGCATCCCGCCGTCGATGGCGATGGGGACGAGGAGCGCGAGGTAGGTCCACCAGGGGAGCACGACGATTGCGCGGTACAGCCGGCTGCGGGCGTCGAGGCAGAGCATAAGGCCGAAGGTGGCGCCGACGAAAATAGCGACATCGCGCGTGCAGAACGGCATCTGGTTGCCGTTGTACGCGATGGACCTCGACGCTTTGGTGTGGCACGCGACGTCGCCGGCGTGGTAGATGAAGCGGGCGGGCTCGGGGAAGTGCGACCACACCGGCTCGTTGTCGACAATCCCGACGCTGCCGGTGAGGTCGCCGGTGGAGCCGGGCGGAAGGAGCAGCGGGCCGGCGATGACAAGCGCGGTGAAGACCGCGACGGGCACGAGCGCCACGAGGATTCGCCGGTCGATGCGGTTGACGCGGGGGGGCGGTTCGAAAGACAATCGCGAGCCCGGGGGCTCGAGCCAATCGAAGAGGCGCTTCAGCGGCGCGGGCAACTTCAGGGGACCACCGGCCTTCAGCGGCTGCGCCCGCCGCCGCCGCCTCGGTTGCGGGGCGACTTTTCCTCCCACGGGATGCGGTGGGACTGTGCCTCGAGGAACCCCGTCTTCAGCGATGCGAGGATGGCGAGGGCAGCGACCGCAAGGAGGGAGCCAAGCGGGATGCCCAGCACGAGCCCGATGGTCGCCGTGCCGCCAGCGGCGCCCGCAACGGCGGTGAGGTAGTGGCGGTGCGTGACGGCGCTCCAGCCGCCGATGGCGGCAAGGACGGAGGCAAGGAGGATCGCGATGCCGAGGGCAAGCTCCGGCCCGCGCGGGTCTTGGTAGTGGGCGACGGGCTCCGGCGGGAACTCGACCGTGCCGTCGCCCGCGGTCATCGCGAAGGGCTCGACGCGCGGGATGGCTGGGCTGACGTTGATCGTCTTCTTCACGGTCTTGAACCCGGGCTTCGACGCCTCGAGGCTGTAAGAGCCGGGACTCTCGGCGCTAAGGAAGTACCAGCCGTCGGCGTTCGACACGTTCTCGTTCAGTGTGCCCACGACGTGGACGGTGACCCCGGCAAGGGGGTTGTTCGAGGCGCTGTCGGTGATCGGCCCTTGGATGGGCATCGGCGTCTGGGGGATGGCCGCAGGCGGGTTGGCGCCAAGCTGGCCGAGCACGCCGTCGGCGGTGTACGCGCCGAGCGCGGAGGCAAGCAGGAGCATGATGCCGGCGGCCGTGATCGCCTTCCTGCGCGTGCCGGCGCCCGGCCGCACGATGCGGTGGTGGCGCGGCTCGCGCAGGCGCGGCGACTTGTCGGCCTTGGGGGCGCCTGCCTCGCCCTGCGAATCAGGCTCAGCGGTGGACGGCGACCGGGCATCCGCGCCCCGAGATTTGCCTTGCTTTTCGGCGACGGGCACGTAATTGGAATCAGTTCCCGCGCCGGAGCGGGCTTCGCGAGCTGGCTTGGAATCCCGCCGCTGGTCCTCGAGCCCGCTCATTTGGCCGGCTTCTCCTCGGGCTCACCTTCGCCCTCGTCCGTGTCCTCGCCCTCGCCGTCGTCTTCGCCCTCGCCGTCTTCATCCTCGCCTTCACCGCTGTCGTCGCCCTCACCTTCCTCGTCGTCGGCGTCCCCTTTCGACCCGGAAAGGGACGGGACATCGCTCGGCGTGAAGAGCCCCCGCTGGTCCTTGAATTGGTCGCGGGCCGCCCGCGAGAGGATCGTGGCCACGATTCCAAGCAGCGGTCCCATGTAGAACCCAATGGACAGCACCGAGCCGATCCCGCCGAGCACGACCATCTTGTAGCGCCGCTTCGTGAGCGTCGCAACAAGGCCGACGCCTGTTAGGACGTTTCCCACGACGAGGACGACGAGGCAGGTGCCGACGAGTTGGTCGCGCGCCGAGACGAAGTCCGCGGTGACCGTGTCGTTGCCGGGCGGGATCTTCAGGTGGTCGCGAAACGGCGGGGTCGCGCCCTGAGCCGGCAAAACGTAGAGGATGAAACGGACGGTCGTATAGTTCGCTTTGCTCACGACGAAGGTCGTCTTGCCCGAGGTGATGTTCGTGAACGTGAAATTCCCGCCCTCGTCGGTGGTGGTGGTGATGTTGCCGCCCACCGACTCCACGACGATGGTCGCATTGGCGATCACCGCGTCGTCGGGGTCGAGGACCGTCCCTGCAAAGGCGCCCGCAACGCCAACGGGGAAGAAGGCGACGCTGAGGAACGTCGCGAGGTAGGCCAGGCCGAGCATGAGCGCGGTCGCCATCATCGCGGGCACGAGGGTCATCGAGCGCGGGCCGCTCGGGCGGGTCGCGCGCTTGGGCGAAGCGCGCAGTTCCTTCCCGCCGTCGTTTCGCGCGGCCACCGGCTTCGCGGTTTTGACGGGGGCCTGCTTGGCCCGGAGCCCTTGGTCACGCTCGGCCGTCCGTTTCCCCCCTTCAGACATAGACCTTGACGCGCACGTTGTCCCCGTCTTTCAGCTTCAGGGCCTTGCGCAGGTGCTTGCGCGCGACGATTTCCATGATGTCGTGGTGGTGGGTGCGGAGCGGCATGACGACCCCGCCCTCGACCCCGTCGATCTCGCAGCGGAAGAGCTTCGCGCCGCCAAACGTGCGGTTCTTGTCGGTGAACCCCGTGATCTCGATCCCTTTGGCCGCGTCGAGGAGCTGCATCTTGGAGAGGTCGTCGCCGGCGAGCTTGAGGTTCAGGGTGCCGGGCACGGGGCGGCTGCCGAGGTGCCGCTCGAACTGGCTTGCGTAGCCCTCCTGGGCCATGTAGTAAGCGCCTTCGCCGAGCCCCGACGACACCGCCCCGTCGACCTCGACGACCTGGTGCGGGTCGAACACGCGCTTCAGTTCGGCGTGCTCGCGGGCAAGTGCGGCAACCCCGGTCTCGGTGAGCGTGATGTGCTGCTTGCGCGAGGTGATCTCGCGCTTGATGAGGCCGAGCTTGAGCAGTTCGAGCAGCGTGGCGGAGGCCGCCTGCTGGGAGGCGCCGAGCGCTTCGGCAAACTCGCGTGAGGAAACGCGGACGGGCCGCTTCGTCCCGCCGAGCAGGGCCAGGTGCTTCAGCGCGTGCAGGTGCTGGAGCTTTGCAGCTTCGCCGCCCACGGCGGCTCACCTGCTGGCGTTCATTTAAAGGGTGGCGGGGGCGGCGAAGACGGCTGGCCCGAGAACCGGCGCGCGATGGGTGTCCTCGGGGCTCCAGTTTTGACCGCGGAGGACATTGCCCCCACTGTTAAATAGCGCCAACAAGGCATCTTTTGTTCGTGCGAGGAAAGGCGACTTTCCACATGGTGGTCGAGCGCGATGAGGATGGTGTCCTCCTTGGGGAGGTCACTGAAATGCCCGGGTGCCACACGCAAGCGAAAGACCTCAAGTCCCTTGAGGAGCGCATGAAGAAAGCGATTCAGCTTTACCTGGAAGCCAACCCGGGCGCTCGGAGAGGTTCGAGGGACCCGCGATTCGTGGGCGTCCACGTCGTTGAGGTGTAGCGTGCATCGCGAAGAGGGCCATCCAAGCCGTCGCCCCGATCGCCCCGCGGCCCCCTGCGCCCGGCGGCCCCGAGGCGCACCCTTAAAGCGGGGCCCCCGTCTGCCCGCGCGATGTCGAAGCGCCGCGGCAAAGTCGCCCCCGAATACGAGCAGTTCGTGTTCGGCCGCGAGCGGGACGAAGGGTTCGCTTGGGCCGACATCCGGCCGATCATGCGGGCGCAGAAGGTGCAGGACAAGGTGTTCCACCGGGCGTCGCTGATTTCGATCGAGGACCGCGAGAGCTTCTACCGGCGCAAGAAGACGGCGATGGCGCGCGTCGAGAGCGTGGCGGACACCACCAAGGACACGCTGCTGGCGTATGTGCAGGCATTCCCCGACTTCCAGAAGCTCCACCCGTTCTACCGCGAGCTCTGCGCGACGCTCATGGATGTCCCGCGGATCCGCAAAGACATGCGCAGACTCCAGCGCGCCGCCGAACTCATCTCGGAGATCTGCAGGAAGAACCTGCGGCAGATGCAGAAGGGGTCGCGCGCGGACTTCGTGGAGAACAAGCGCACCGAAGTCTATGGCCGCGTCGGCTCGGTGTTAAACGAGATCGACCCCTCGCTGCGGCGGCTCGAAAGCGCGCGCGTGGCGCTGAAGCAAGTCCCGTCGCTCGATGTGGGGCTGCCGACCGTAGTCATTGCGGGGTTCCCGAATGTAGGCAAGTCGGCCTTCGCGGCGCGGATCTGCTCGGCCAAGCCGAAGATCGCCCCCTACCCGTTCACGACGCAGGGGATCATCCTCGGCCAGGCGTTCATGAAAGGCCGCGAGGTGCAGGTTGTGGACACGCCGGGGTTGCTCGACCGCCCTGCGGAGGACCGCAACGAGATCGAGCAGCGTGCACTGGCCGCGATCTCGAACCTCGGCGACATCGTCGTGTTCCTGTTCGACCCTTCGCAGTATGCGGTGGCCGACATGGAGAAGCAGGAGCACCTGCTCGCGGAGGTGCGCGTGCTGTTCCAGAGCCGGCTCATCATCGAGGTGGAAAACAAAGTCGATGAGCGCCGCCTCGATTCGCCGCGCATCAAGATCTCGGCGCTCACGGGCGAAGGCGTCGCCGCGCTCGTCGAGCAGATCGCGGGGATGCTGATTACGAGCACCGGAAGGCCGGTGTGGGCCGAAGAGGAGTAGCGGGAACGTGCCGGAGGCCGGACAGCGGGCTGCACGCCCTCCACGAGCGGGATGGCCGCGGTGGCAACGCCGAGTGACCCTCGGTCTCATCATTGTCTATGGGGTTTTCACGATGTCGGCCCTCGTCGTCTGCCCGCGGGGGAGAAAGCCGGCGCTCTGCGCAACGTGGGGCCCGCCCCTCTTTGTAATCGGGTTTGCCGCGATCCTGACCTTGCTCGCCGCGATGTTCCTGTTCGCATGGCTGTACGGCCGACAGGCGGCGAAGGTCGGCGTGCCCGCCGACCCGGCCCCCCAAGTCACGGCGCGCGCCGTTGAAGAGGAGTAGCGCGCGCGCATTTCGCGATCTCCACGCGAAGCGCCGCGCCAACCTATTTCTCCGCACCCCGCCTTGAACGCGACCCCACGGAGGCCGCAGGGCCCCCGGGGGGAGGGATGCGATGGCAGGCCACGACGAGTCGGGCCCCGCGGCATCCCCCGCGATGCGCGCGTACTTCCGCGGCCTCGAGGAACAGACCGACGGCGCGATGGCCCTCGCGCAGAAGGCGCGCGTGCAGGGCATCGACCCGCGGACCAGCGTGGAGATCCCCGTC
>JBGPJF010000070.1:0-12003 GCA_041485285.1 Thermoplasmata archaeon
CGATTCTGAAGAGATGCGCGTCCTTGCGTTCTCGTTCAAGCCGGGGCAAGAGATGGAGAACGTCAAGGTCGACCCGGCGGTGCTGCTGTTCGCCTATTCGGGCGAGGGGTTCTTCACGGTCGGGAAGCGGGAGCACCCGGTATCGCCGGGGTCGTTCATCGTCGCGGGAGCTGGCGAAGCGCATTCGGTGCGCGCGGGCAAGAAGGAGCCGTTTGTGGTGCTCGTCGTTATCGCGCCGAGCCCAACATCGCTTCTGGATTGAGCGCGGGCAGCTTCGAGGCATACGGCTTCCGTGCAAAAGGCCTCCAGAACCAATAGTCCGGCCGGAGGGCCATCGTTGCGCCGCCTCGCACCGCCCATGAGCGAAGGTTCATCGTCATTGTGTCGGGGATGGGCCCGAGGGGCACTTTCTTTCGGTCGGTGAGGAAGAGCGTGATGTCGCGCCGCGGCCAATCCACCCCCATGACAGAAACAGTCTCGGGGGGGATGACCCGCGGCCCGGCGGACCCGTCGGCCGTGACCTCCAAGTCCTTGAGCAGGGCGATCGTTTTCGGCGCCTTCACCGCATCGCGCGCCCGCCGCACCTGCAGCGCTAGATACTGCAGGCCCGGAAACAACAGACCGGCGACGATCCCCGCGGCCCAAGCGAGTTCCCGCACCCCGAAGACACCGCGTGCCACGACCTGACCAGTAAGCGAGGTCAAGCCGCTTGCAACCGCCATGACGAACAAGAGGTGCTGGATGCCCGGAGCCCCCCGGAAATAGGGCCCCATCCTCTCCGTTTTCGATCCCCCGCGGTCCACGAAACCGACGACGAAGACGAAGCTGCACGCTGAGGGAAACGAAGGAAGCCCGGCCGCGGCCGCCACCCGCGCGAACGCCGCGAGGCCGGTCGTCGTCGAGGCAAAGCGCACGGGCCCTCTGTCCTTGCGCCCGACCATAGCCTCGGACCACCATCCATGGGCAGTCGTGATCCAGGTGCAATCCGACCAGCGATTCAATCGGCCGTAGAGGGGCCAAAGCCGCCTACGCAGCCTGAACCCGCCCGCGTTCATCTTGCAGGCGGTGGCCCCGCCGTAGAACATGAAAAGAAGAGCCCAAGCCCAACCCAACCACACGAGGGACAACAGGATTCCCCAAATGCTGTAGCCCCTCCACTGGTGCGAGAAACCATAGGTCCCGAGGAGCGTGAAGAGTGCGAACCCGCCAACCCAGAATTGCAGTCCCGGCGCGGTCTCGTAGAGGACGAACCCGTCCGAACGGCTAGCTGCTCCAACGTAGCGGTCAAAAACAGAAGCTTCGCCCCACGAAGGAGGTTCCGGGATCGTGAGCGACGCGATGGCCGCATCGACCTCGTTGGCAAAGTGCGCTACCGGGATCCGAGGCGTCGGCGTCAACGCGGTGACCTCAAAACGATCAGATCACGAACCGCTCGTACTCGACGTGCCGCTGCTTCGCGCTGATCTGCGCGCAGTCGAACCGCGCGCCGCCGTACAATTCCGCGTGCGTCTTGCCCGCGAACAGCGCCGCCGAAATGCGCCCGAGCGCGTCGGCCTTCATGATCCCTGAGCCGCTGTCGCCGGACACCACGATGCAGTCGGCCGAGTCGAACGCGACGGGCGTGCGGTCGGAGGTTTGGTAGACGTAGTGGCCGGCCCACGAGTTGTGCGGCGCAAGCCCGTCGAACTGAGGCAGGTACTTGCGGAGCACCTGGTGGATCCCGTACTCCCAGAACCCTTCCTCGGGTTGCGGGTCGTCTTCGAACGAGAACGCGCGCCCGAGGTCGTCGGAGCACCCGATCCACGCGGCGTCCTCCGCCGTATCGGGCTTGAGGTAAATGCCGTTCTTCGGAAAGATGAGCACCGGCAACTGCGCCTTCCCCGCAAACGGATAGTGGATGAGGTCGTGGACCGCAGGGCTCTTGAACGTGAAAAGCTGCCGCTTCCGCGGCTGCGTGGTTGCGTCGATCCCCGCCGGGTCCGTGAGCTGGCGCACCCACGCGCCGGCCGCGACGAGCGTCTTCTTCGCGCGGATCTTTCCGGCGTCGGTGACCGCCCCTGCGACGCGAGGATCTTGCCAAGGGTAGGGCTCGCCCGGCATCCCCACGACGCCGTTCGAGCCCTCGAGCAAGAGCGAGCGCACCGGCGTGTTGTAGAGCGTCGCCCCACCGAGGTGGAGGAAGTCCCGCTCGTACACTTGCGTGAGCAGGTCGGGCTCGATTTGCCCGCACTTGGCGCCAAGAAGCCCGTAGTCGATGTTCTTGAGCCCGAGGAGCGCGCCCTCTTCGTCGCCCGCGAAGTTCGTCTTCATCCCGGGGATCTTTCGGATCTCCTTCTCGTCGAAGAGCTCAACCTCGATGCGGTGCTCCTTGAGCCGCTCAATCGCCGGCTTGTTCTGCTCGTACCCCGCCGCGTCCATCAGCCAGAGGTAGCCGTAGAGCTTCAGCCCGACCTCCTGCTTGCGCTCGTCGCGCAGGTGGCGGTAGTAATCGATCGAGCTGTTGGTAAGCGCGAGGTTTGTTTTCGAAGTGAACGTATTGCGGACGAGCGCCGCCGAGCGGGCGGTGTTGCCCTGCGCGCAGGCCCCCGCGCGGTCGACGACCAGCACTTTCGCGTCCGGGTTCTCCTTCTTTACCTGATACGCGCAGGCCATCCCGATGATGCCCGCGCCGATAACGAGGAGGTCGACCTCTTCGGAGTATGGGTCTGGCGCCGGAATCCCACCGCCCCCGCTGGGGCTCGATCGGGAGCGCGGCTCTTCAAGGTTGGCGTGGGCGGCCGCTCACACTTTGGGCGTGGCGGCGACCTGTTCGTTGAGTTCGCGCATGAGTGCGTTGACGTCCTTCATGTGGGCGCGCGCGCCTTGGTCAATGTTTTCGAAGGAGTTCACGGCGCACCCGACGCAGCCTAGTCCGTACTTTTTGAACACCGGAACGGTCGTGGGGAACTTCGCGACCACATCGCCGATCTTCATCGAGCGTTTGATCGGCCCGGCATCCTGGCCGCCATCCGTCTGAACCGAGAGAATCTGCTTCGGGACGTCCTTCTCTTCCTTGATGAAGCGCGCGAACACGACGCCGCGGCGCTGCGCCTCGATGGCCTCGTCTTCGTACTTGAAGTCGCGAGCCTTGTGCCCGCCCTGCTTGATCACGAAGTCGAGGGCCGTGCACACGACGTGCTCGAAGGCCTTCGCCGATGGCGATTCGCGGTGGTTCATGATGAAGGGGACGCCCGCGTCGCCGTCTTTGACGATCGACGGGTCGAAAGGGACGGCGCCCAGAAACGGCACGCCGAATTGCTTCGCCAGCCGCTCCCCGCCGCCGCGCTTGTAGATATCCACCTCGCCGTGGCAGTGCGGGCAGATGAGGCCCGACATGTTCTCGACGATGCCGATGATCGGGACATTGAGCTGGCGCGCGAAGCTGATGGATTTCTGGGCGTCGAGGAGCGAGACGTCCTGTGGGGTGGTGACGATGATCACGCCGTCGCAGTCGGGCACCTGCTGGGCGATGGAGAGGGCCTCGTCGCCGGAGCCCGGCGGGAGGTCCACGACGAGGAAGTCGAGGTCGCCCCAGTCGACGTCCTTGATGAACTGCGCAATGGCCTTCATCTTCATCGGGCCGCGCCACACGACCGCCTGGTCGCGGTTGATGAGGAACGCCATCGACATGATCTTGATGCGCGGGGGGACGACGACCGGCTGCATCATCCCGTTCTCCGTGGCGATCTTGTGCTCCTCGCAGCCGAGCATTTTGGGCACGTTGGGGCCCGTGATGTCGATGTCAAGGAGGCCCACGTCGGTCGAGCGCATCGACAGCGAGAAGGCGAGGTTCACCGCGACGGTGGTCTTGCCCACGCCGCCCTTGCCGCTCATTACGATGATCTTGTACTTGATGCGCTTGAGGTTGCGAGAAATCTTGACCCAATCGAGGTTGCCCTGGAGTTGTGAGGCGGACATCTTTGACCCTCGTGAGACGGCAAAAGGGGCGAGCCCCTCCCCTGACTTGAAGGTTGTCCCGAAGGGCCGGAGGTCAGGGGGCCGACCCGCTGAACCATGCGGCAATCCGGCGGCTGATGGAAGGGCGGCCGGCGGACGGCTTGTTGGAGCGGGGGAGTACAATGTTGGGCTCCTGAGGCAGCCCGAGCTCCTTCTCCATCCGGCGCTTCTCGTCGAGGATGGTGGGCCGAACCACCGACAGCGTGCTCGTCTCCTTGACCACGGTTGCCGCCGCCTTGCGGCCACGATTTGACCCGCGTTATTTGAGCGTTTGTCGGGAGCCTGGCGGCCGCGGTCCCAGGCTCGGCGGGACAAAAGGGATGAAGAGGCAGGCCGTCGCGAGGCCGCGATGGTACGCCTGCGGTGGGCGGGAGGGGGAGCGGTGCTCGCCGCCGCCCTGTTTGCAAGCGCGTTCGTCCCGGTCGGGGCCCCGAGCGCGGGCGGCGTATGGGATGGCCGCGAGCGCGGCTGCTACTGCCACGCCCCCGACCCCTCGACGGCGGTGGGGTTCACGGTCACGGGGCTCCCGGGACGCTACCTCCCGAACTCCACGTACACGATCGAGATCACCGTGACGTTCACCGACGTAGCGGCCGTGGCGAACAAATCGCAGGGTGGCTTCTACCTTGAAGCGACCGCCGGATCGTTCTCCGTGCCCCTCGCGATGGACGGCCTCGTGCAAGTCCGGGGCCTGCAGGTCACGCACACGCAGAATGGGTCGCTTCGCCGCGACTGGCAGGTGCTGTGGACGGCGCCCGCCACCCCCGACCAGGTGATCACCTTCTACGCGTTTGTGAACACGGTCAACGGGAACAAGAGCGAAACCTTCGGCAGCGACCACTGGACGTCCAAGACCATCCGCATCGGGGTCAGCGACCAGCCGCAGATCACGGGGCCCCCGGCGCCCAGCCCGCCCCTTGCCCTCGAGACGATTGGCCTGCTCATCTTCGCGGTGATCGCGGGGGGGTACGCCCTCTACACCTTCTACACCGTGCGGAAGCCGGCGGGCAAGGAAGACCCCGACAACCGCCAGCCGCGCGGGCGCAAGAAGCGCAAGCGCGGCGACTAATGCGCGCAGTAAGGCCCGTGCACGTGGCCCGCGGTTTGGAACGGCAGCCCCTCGCCGGTGAGCTTGCGCAGTTTGTAGTCCGCAAGCGCCTTGTGCGCCGTCTGCAGCGAGAGCACCGCGCACTTGAGGCGCACCGGCGAAAGCGGCACGCCGATCATCTCTTGCACGTCGGCCGTTGTCATCTTCTCAACCTCGTCCAGCGACTTGCCCTTGAGCTCGTCGGTGAGCATCGAGACGCCCGCTTGCGAGATCGCGCAGCCCTGGCCCTCGAACTTCACGTCCGCGACCTTCCCGTCGGCGCCAAGCGCGATGTACATCTCGATCTCGTCGCCGCAGAGCGGGTTGCGCTCCTTCGCCCGCAAGTCCGGGTGGTCGAGTTTCCCCTTGTTGTGGGGGTGTGCATGGTGGTCCAGGACATTCTCCTGGTACATGTCCATCGTCATCGCGTGAAGAGCCTCCGGACCTTGTCGATCGCTTGGACCATCGCATCGATGTCCGCCTGGGTGTTGTAGAGATAAACGGACGCGCGCGTGGTGGCCGGGACGCCGAAGCGCTCGTTCACCGGCATCGCGCAGTGGTGGCCCGCGCGGACGCAGACGGCGTCTTCGTCCATGATCTGGGCGATGTCGTGGGGGTGCGCGAAGTCGAGCCAGAACGACAGGACGCCCGCGTGCTTCTTCGGGTCTTTGGGGCCGAGCAGGCGCAGGCCCTTCTCGCCGTCGAGGCGATTCATCCCGTACGCGATGAGTTCCTCGTCGTGGTGCTCGATCCACTCCATCCCCACTGAGTTCAGGTAGTCGACCGTCGCGCCGAGGCCCACGGCCCCCGCAATGTTCGGCGTCCCCGCCTCGAACTTGTAGGGCAAGACGTTCCACTGCGACTCGTGGAGGTGCACTTCGCGGATCATGTCGCCGCCGCCGAGGAACGGTTCCATGCCCTCGAGCACTTCCGCGCGGCCCCAGAGGCCGCCGATGCCGGAGGGCCCGCACATCTTGTGGCCCGAGAAGGCGAAGAAGTCGCAGCCCAGCGCCTTGACGTCCACCGGCATGTGTGGGGTCGACTGGGCGCCGTCCACGACGCAAAGCGCGCCGTGATCGTGCGCGACCTTCGCGATCTCCTTGATGGGGTTGATCGTGCCGAGCACATTCGACACGTGCGTGACCGTGACGATCTTCGTCTTGTCCGTGACGAGCTTGTCGTACTGCTCCATGCGCAGGTACCCTTCCTCGTCGACATCGACATGCTTCAGGACCGCCTTCTTGCGGCGGACGAGCTGCTGCCACGGGACATGGTTCGAGTGGTGCTCCATGACCGTGCCGACGATCTCGTCGCCGGGCTTGATCGTCTCACCCAGCGAGTAGGAGACGAGGTTCAGCGACTCGGTGGTGCCGCGCGTCCAGATCATCTCGCGGCTCTCACGCGCGCCGATGAACTTCGCGACCTTGTCGCGCGCGCCTTCGAAGGCGTCGGTGGCTTCCTCCGACAGCTGGTAGATGCCGCGGTGGACGTTCGCGTAGTGGTTGGAGTAGAAGTCCTCCTCGGCCTTGATGACCTGGGTGGGCTTCAGCGACGAGGCGCCCGAGTCGAGGTAAACGACGGGCTTGCCGTGGAACGAGCGCTTGAGCGTCGGGAAGTCCGCCCTGATCTTCTCGGCCTTCGATACCGTTTGGGTCGCCATACTTGTCCCTCCGAATTTGTCATCCTGGCTTATAACTTCACGCGCTTGGGGTTCACGGCAAGTCCACATGGACGCGGCCGCCCTCGGTTTTCAAGGGGAACGTCGGCAGTGGCCGTTCGGCCGGCGGCTGGTCGACCGCGCCGGTGTGGCAGTCGAAAGACGACATGTGCAGCGGGCACATGATCCGGCTGTCGATGAAGAAGCCGAGGCCGAGGTCGGCGTCCTCGTGGGTGCAGGTCGCGTCGAGGGCCGCCATCTTGCCCCCCACGTTCATGACAAGGATTCTGCGCCCCGGGGTGTCGAAGGCGTTGATCCGGTCCTCGACGACTTCCTCGACCGAGCACACATCGACCCACGCCACGGGTTTTCCCCCTACTCCCACTTCGACTGGATGAGGCGGTGGACCTCGGCGCGCATGTCCTCCGACGAGATCCCCGCGATGACGGGGTGGAGGAACCCTTCGACAATGAGGCGCCGCGCCGTCTGCGCGGGGATGCCGCGCGACTCGAGGTAGAAGAGCTGGTTCTCGTCGATCTGGTGGACGGCCGCCGCGTGCTTGGCGCGAAGCACCTGCGCGGTCTCGATCTCGAGGCCGGGGATCGCGACGGACTTTGCTTCCGGGTCGAGGAGCAGCGAGAACTGCCCGAGGTAGCTGTCGGCCTGCGTCCCCGAGTGGTCGATGGTGATCATGCCCTTCATGTTGGCGCGGCTCTTGTGGCGCAGCGCCGCGCGCGCGAGCACGTCGCTCTTGGCCCTTCGGCCGAAGTGCGTGGCGAAGGACGAGATGTCGAAGCGCTGGGTCTGCGCGCCGAACACGACTTCCGTGTGCTTCACGGAGGTGTCGTCGCCGTTCAGCGACGTGTGCGTAAGGCTCTTGGTGAGTGCGCCGCCGAAGTTTCCAAGGCTCCAGCGGATCGACGCGCCGTTTGCAAGCGCCGCTTGCCGGTTGATGAACACGCCGACGTGCGAGCCGAAGTTGCCAACCGCGCTGTAGGAGAGCGACGCGCCGGGGCCGAGCGCCACTTCGCACCCGATGCCTTCGACGGACGCGCCGTTGCCGTGCGAGCCGTGGGCTTCGAGCACCTCGGCCGATGCCCCCGCCCCGAGGCGCACGAGCACGCGGCCGAAGGCCGCAATCCGGGACGCCCGCTGGGCCATGTCGACCTTGATGGGGGCTGCAAGGCGCACACCCGCCGGGATGTCGAGGAGCACGCCGTCGCGGAAGAGCGCGCGCGTCAGCTGGAAGAACTTGTCCTTCTGGTCGGTGCCCACCGCCTGCATCATCTCGCGGGCAAGCGCCGCGTGGCTCACGACCGCCCCGGAGAGCGAACTCAAGACCACGCCCTGCTTGGCCGCGGCCGCGCTGAGGTGCAGCCCCGTGACCTGGCCGTCGGTGAGCAGTGCGTGGGCCGAAAGCGTGTCGCCCTGCAGCAGCTGCGCGGGCGCGGCCTCGTCGGCAGGGGGGGCCAGTTCGACCTCGGTAAGCGGGGCGCCATCGGTCATCACGTGCCGGATGAACAGCGGCGAGCTCTCCACCGGCGTGGTGGAAAACTTCGAAAGCGCGTCGAGGCGCGCGGTTTTCAGCCACTCCGGGGCTCCGGCCGACAGGCCTTCGGCCCCCTTGGGCTTTGCAAATGGGACGATGAGTTCTGCCAGAGCGGAAACCTCCCGACCGGGAAGACGAGCGCGTTAACCAACCGAGCCTTCCATTTCGAGGCGGATGAGGCGGTTGAACTCGAGCGCGTACTCCATCGGGAGCTCCTTCGTGAACATCTCCACGAAGCCGAGCACGATGAGGTTCATCGCCTCGTTCTCCTTGAGGCCGCGCGACATCAGGTAGAACAGCATGTCGTCGGAGATCTTGCCGACCGTCGCCTCGTGCGTGATCGCCGCGTCTTCCTCGTCGATCTCGATGTACGGGTAGGTGTCGGAGCGCGAGGCGTCGTCAATCATGAGGGCGTCGCAGCGGACGGTGGACTTCACGCCCGTGGCGCCCTTGGCGACCTTGAGCAGGCCCCGGTAGGTGGTGCGCCCGCCGTCCTTGGAGACGGACTTCGAAGTGATGTGCGAGGTCGTGTTCTTCGCCAGGTGCACGGCCTTGGCGCCGGCGTCCTGGTGCTGGTGGCTGCCTGCAAAGGCGACCGAGACGATTTCGGCCTTGGCACCTTCGCCGAGCAGGTAGACGGAGGGGTACTTCATCGTGAGGCGCGAGCCCGTGTTGGCGTCGAGCCATTCGACGGTGGCCCCCGCGTGCGCATGCGCGCGCTTGGTGACGAGGTTGTAGACGTCCTTCGACCAGTTCTGGAGGGTCGTGTAGCGCACCTGCGCGCCCTTCATCGCGATGACTTCGACGACTGCGCTGTGGAGCGACTCGGTCGCGTAGACCGGGGCCGTGCAGCCCTCGATGTAGTGGACGCGCGCGCCTTCCTCGGCGATGATCAGCGTGCGCTCGAACTGGCCGACCTGCTCCGCGTTGATGCGGAAGTAGGCCTGGAGCGGCTGGTCGACGACCACGCCCTTCGGGATATAGACGAACGAGCCGCCCGACCACACCGCGCTGTTCAGCGCCGCGAACTTGTTGTCCTCGGGCGGGATGACCGTGCCGAAGTACTTCTTGAAGAGTTCCGGGTACTGCTTGAGCGCCATGTCGGTGCCCATGAAGATTACGCCCTTGTCCGTGAGCTCCTTGCGCACGCTGTGGTAGACGACTTCCGAGTCGTACTGCGTGCCGACCCCGGCGAGGAACTTGCGCTCCGCTTCGGGGATGCCGAGCCGCTCGAAGGTCTTCTTGACCTTGTCCGGGACATCGTCCCAGGTCTTGCCTTCCTTGGCCTGGGCCGACATGTAGTAGGTGATCGAGTTGAAGTCGATGTCCGAGAGGTGGCCGCCCCAGTTGGGCATCGGCCGCTTCACGAAGTGTTTGTAGGCGCGCAGGCGGAAGTTCAGCATCCACTCGGGCTCGCTCTTGATCTTCGAGATCGCGCGGACGGTGTCTTCGCTAAGGCCCTTCGGGATCGTCGTGTTGTACACGATGTCGTCCTTGAACCCGTAGCGCGAGTAGTCCTCCGACGGGAGGTCGCGGGTCGGCGCTGCCATTTACGCCACCTCCGCCTCGGGCGCTTCCTTGAGCCACCCGTATCCCTTCTCTTCGAGCTTGAGCGCCAGTTCGCTGCCGCCGGACTCGGCAATCTTGCCGTCCACGAGGACGTGCACGAAGTGCGGCTTGACGTAGTTCAGCAGGCGCTGGTAGTGCGTCACGAGCAGGACGCCGACTTCGGGGCCCGCGACCGCGTTGATCGCGGTGCCGACCTGGCGAAGCGCGTCGATGTCGAGGCCGGAGTCGGTCTCGTCGAGGATTGCAAAGCGGGGCGAAAGCACGGCCATCTGCAGGAGTTCAGCGCGCTTCTTCTCGCCGCCGGAGAACCCTTCGTTCAGCGACCGCTGGAGGAAGGACGAGTCCATCCCCACGAGCTTGAGGCGCTCCTTGAGGTACTTGTGGAACTGGGGGACTTCCATGGGCTTCTCCGGGTGGACCGACATGTAAGCCGACCGCAGGAAGGTAGCCATCCCCACGCCCGGGACTTCGACCGGGTACTGGAACCCGAGGAACAGGCCGCGGCGCGCGCGGTCGTCGGCGGTCTTGCCGAGGATCGACTGGCCGTCGAGCTTGATGTCGCCCGAGATGACCGTGTACTTGGGGTGGCCGGCAACCACGTTCGAGAGCGTGGACTTGCCCGAGCCGTTCGGCCCCATGAGCGCGTGGATTTCGCCCGCCTTCACCGTGAGCGAGACGCCCTTGAGGATCTCCTTGCCCTCGATGCCTGCGACTAGGTTGACGATCTCCAAAGTACCGGACATGTTGGGGGGCCTCCAGGGGGTGTTTTTGACTGGATCGCGCTCTTGGCGCGCCCCAGCAAGGGCGCTGAATGCTGTTGGGTTTATAGACTTTCTTACCCACATATTGAGTGAACATCTTGATATATAAGGAGTAAATCTGCTGGCTATACTTGGCGTGTCCGAGGAGTTTGAGGCTCGATGACGACGGAAGAGGGGGGAATGGCCCTGCTCGGGGAGACCCGCGCTCACATCGTCGACCTGCTTCTTGAAGGCGCGCGCACCACGCACCAGCTTGCGGCGTCGCTCAAGATCCACCACACCGCGGTCCGGGCCCACCTGGACGGGCTCGAGCGCAACGGGTTGGTGGTCGCCGAGTTCCGCCACGAAGGCGTTGGCCGCCCCAAGAAGTACTACGCGCTCACCGAAGACGGGCGCGAGCTGCTCCCACGCCGCTACCAGCTCATGTTGGAGATCATCCTCGAGAACCTGATGAAGACCCACGGCCGGGAAGAGGTCGAACGCCTCATGCGCGCCGTTGCCCGCGAGCTGGCGTCGAAGCTCGAGGTCGCGGCGGTCGACGCGCCGCTCGCTGACCGCGTGAAGAAGGCCGTGGAGGCCCTGAACGAACTCGGATTCCGCGCATCGGTGAAGAAGGACCAGGGGCAGTTCACGATCGTGCGCACGAGCTGCGTGTTCCAGCAGACGGCGGCCGCCCACCACGACCTCGTCTGCCAGGTGTTTGACCAGGAGCTCCTCAATGCGTCGCTTGCAGGCGACGCGCACGTGGAGATGGTGCAAAGTCAGGCCAAAGGCGACTGCGTGTGCAAGCACGTCGTCCAAGTGGAGACCCGGCCCGCCGCCCCGGCAAAGGCGGCGTAAGTCCCCGGTGGGACACAAGGAGGAAACAACATGCCGATCGACCAAACCGCCGTCATCGAGAAGCTCAAGGAGTGCTACGACCCCGAGATCAAGGTGAACATCTACGACCTCGGCCTCATCTACGAACTGAAGGTCAACGAGGCCGATGTGTACGTGAAGACCTCGCTGACCTCGCCGGGCTGCCCTGTCGGCGACTACATCATGGCGCAGATCGACGAGCGCATCCGCGAGGTGCCGGGCGTCAAGGACGTCAAGGTCGACCTCACCTTCGAGCCGCCGTGGGACCTCACGAAGGTCACCGAGGACGGCAAAGAGCAGCTGATGTTCCTTGGAATCAAGGTGTAGCCAGGCGCCCCCCGCGGGAGCCCAAGCAAAGGTCTATAGCCTCGTGCCCGGTAGCCGTCCATGTCGCCCAAGGGCGGCATTCACGCGCTTAGCGGTGGCCGGGGGCGAGAAGCGCCCCGGCCCGCTTTTTTCTCACTCCTCTTCCGCGGAGCGGGCGCCTTTGCCCCCGCCGCCCTTCTTGACGAGGCGCCGCGCGACA